>DASYAI010000017.1:0-3154 GCA_036501425.1 Acidimicrobiales bacterium
CGGCCTCCCTATGGGGGGGAGTGGGAGCGGGCGTCGTCGGCCCGGGTGCGGGCCGACGACCCACGGAGCCCATCGGCCACCCGGGATCGGATCCGGCCGGGGTCGGCGGTCGGGCGGCGTTGCGCCGGCCCGTTCGAGCCGCCTCCCCCGTAGCCTTGGGGCGCGGGCCCGGTGGAGGCGGCCGTCACGGCGTCGGGGCGGCCGCGTGGCTCGGCCGCGGCATGACAGCGGCGGGCCGGTGGCCACACGGGCCGCCGACTCGGCACGAGAGCTCAGCGCGAGGTGGCCCGCTCCTCGCGCAGGACCCGGACGCGGTGCACGATCCCGGCCACGATGACCAGCACGGCCAGCGCGGCCGCCACGTAGCCGATGTCGGAGAACGCCTTGACCGCGCTGTGCCAGCTGGCGCCGAGGGAGTAGCCGAGGCCGCAGAGGGCGGCGCTGAAGATGGCGTCGGCGACGATCGAGAAGGCCAAAAAGCGCCAGAGCGCCATGTCGGCCAGACCGGCCACGATCGAGACGAACGAGCGCAGCAGGGGGATCAGCCGGCCGACCAGCACGAAGGGCTCGCCCCGGCGGGCGAGGAACCCCTCGGCCCGGTCGAGGTCTCGGTGGCTGAGCAGCAGGTACCGGCCGACTCGGTCGACCAGGGGACGGGCCCCGAGCCGGCCCAGGGCGTACCCCAACAGGCCGCCCACCAGCTCGCCCAGCACCGCCACGACGATCACGGTACCGAGGGCGAAGTGGTCGTGGGACCCTCGCAGCACCTGCCCGCTGGCGAGGGCCCCGCCGTAGGCCATCACCAGCTCCGAGCCGACCGGCACGCCGAACGCCGACAGGGCGGTGATCAGGAACAGCGCCAGGTAGCCCCAGTGGACGAGGAACGACTGCACCGGGCTAGCTCGCGCGCCGGGGCCGGGGGCCGCTGGTCGTCCCGGCCACGTGGTCGCTCGGACCGTTGGCTGCCCGCACTGGTGCCATCCGCACCAGCAGGTTATAGGTCACCACGGCGATGGCCAGGTGCATCACCATCAGGGCAGCCACCGCCTTGGTCGGTTGACCCTGGTGGAGGATGTAGAGGTCGGGGAGCCACAGGAAGAGGGTGACCACCACCGCCAGGCGGAAGAACAGCCAGCGGGGCGCCCAGCTGAGCCTCGTGACGACCGGCCAGGCGGCACAGGCGATGACCACCCCGATCACCGTCAGCTTGGCGTAGTCGGCGAAGGCGAAGTGGGCGTAGCCCTTGGTGGATGGGGCGACCGCCTCGGCCAGGGCGACCACCACGACGTCGGCGAGCAGCGATCCGGCGAGCGAGGCCACGGTGGCGACCAGCACCCGGAGCGCCGACGGCAGGCGGTGATCCCGGGGGCCGCCCAGGCGGGCGAGCCGGATGAGGATGGGGACCGCCGGTGCGCCGACGCGACCGGAAGGGCCGGCGGATGACGGAGGCACCCGGGTCACGGTACCGACCGCTCGGCCCGGCGGCGACCGTCTGAAGGATGAACTTGGGTCCGGCCGGGCTCGTCCTTCAGGTGGAGCGCCGAGCGCCGGCGAGGTCCTCACCAGGGTCCGGGCGCTTCGTGGCCGCCGGCCGCCGCTTGCGACGCCCCTTGACGCCGGGGCTACGCTCGGTCCGGAATCGAGCAGTCGGGAAGCTCTCGTGCGCGTGGCCAGCCATCTCAGCGATCCGAAGCCGGCCTGGCTCCACCTGCCGGCCGACCCGAGCGGGGGGTTCTTCGGCGCCGCCCGCCGCTTGGTCAACGATCGCCCGCGGCTGACCGACGGCCTACTGGCGGCCGGGTTGCTGGCCGCCTCGACCATCTGGCTGGTGGGGTCCCCCTACGCGAACCCGGGCGCGGCCCTCGTGCAGGTCGCCCTGGTGGTGCCCCTGGCCTGGCGTCGCTCGCGGCCGACCGCGGTGTTCGTGGGCATCGCCGCCATGGGCTTGCTCGAGTGGATCTTCGGCTCCCCGCTCATCGCCAACGGTGCGGTGCTCGTCGCCCTCTACTCGGTGGCCGTCCACGAGCCCCGGGTCCGGGCGTTGGCCGCCGCGGCCACCTCGGAGCTGGGCGCGTTTTTGGCCTCGGCCCGGTGGCACCCGGCCGACACGCTGCTGCGGTCGGTGGCCTTCCTGACGGCGACGGTGGTGGCCGCGCTCTGTGCCGGGCTGACGGTCCGCTCGGGGAGCGAGTACCTGGCGTGGCTGGCCGAACGGAGCCGGCGGCTCGAGGTCGAACGGGACCAGCAGGCCTCCATCGCCGCGGCGGGGGAGCGGGCCCGCATCGCTCGCGAGATGCACGACATCGTGGCCCACAGCCTGTCGGTCCTGATCACCCTGGTCGACGCCGCGGTCGTCGTGAACCGGACCGACCCCGACCGGGCCGAGGACGCGCTGGGCCACGCGTCGGACGTCGGCCGCCGGGCGCTCGGCGACATGCGGACCATGATCGGGGTGCTCCGCACCGACACCGATGCGCCCGATCTGCTGCCCCAGCCCGGGCTGGGGCAGCTCGACGCCCTGCTCGGTGGGGTCCGGGCTACCGGGCTCGACGTGCGGCTCGAGGTCGAGGGCCGGCCGTTCCCGCTCGGGGCCGCCGCCGAGCTGAGCGTCTACCGGATCGTCCAGGAGTCGCTCACCAACACGCTCAAGCACGGCGCGACCGCCGGAGCCCACGTCACGCTCCGTTACCGCCAGCCGGTGCTGCGGGTGCAGGTGCGCGACGACCCCCCTGGTCCGCCGGTCGGTGAACCGGAATGCGTCGCGGGTTCGGTGGCCGGTACCCCCCCGGTGGCTGCCCGGCCGGCGGCGGCCGATGGGGTCGCCGGGCACGGGATCGGGGGCATGCGCGAGCGGGCCGCCCTGCACCGGGGATCACTGGTGGCGGGCCCCGACGACAGTGGACGCTGGACGGTGACCGCCGCCCTGCGGATCGACCCGACGATGGCCACCCACTGACCGCATCGAGATCGGCAATGCCGGTGTGAGGTGGGCGCTCACTGTCGGTTGCCGGGGCGGCGCCGGCACCATAGGGTCGGCCCCAGCACGTAGACAGCCACGTGCAATGAGGCCTCTCTGCCGGAGGGACGACCATGTCCGATCCAGCAGTGCCCAAGCCGAGGTGCCGGCGGGGCAGACGACGTGGGCCCTCGCGCG
>DASYAI010000018.1:0-2294 GCA_036501425.1 Acidimicrobiales bacterium
TGTTCCGCTGCTTCGCCTCCTACGTGCACCGCGCCGCCCGCCACCACGGCCTCGCCCAGCCGCACCGCAAGCTCGACCCCGGGCTGCTGTTCGCCCTCGACGAGCTCCACCTGTGCCCCGTCGACCTGCCCGCCTGGCTCGCCGACTCCGCCGGCAAGGGCATCCAGGTCGTCGCCGTCGTGCACTCCACCGGGCAGCTGCGCGACAAGTACGGCGAGCACGGCGCCGCCACTGTGTGGTCCACCGCGGGAACGAAGATCTTCCTGCCCGGCATCCACGACACCGACACCCTCGAAGACGTCTCCCGGCTGTGCGGCACCCTCGGCCACGGCGAGCGGGCCGAGCGGGTCATGCCGCCCGAGCTGCTCGCCCGGCTCCCCGACTGGCACGCCCTGGTCATCTCCGTCAACCGCTCCCCGGTCGTGATCAAGTTCCGCCCGTCCTGGCGGCGCATCGAGGCCCGCCTCGGCCTGGCCCCCCGGCCGCTGCCCATCTACCGCGCCTACGCCGAGCCGATCGCCGACGAGGCAGTCATCACCGAACTCGACAGCCGCCGCCCCGCCTGGCCCGCTCCAAGCGGCCACGAAGGCCACGGCGAGTCCGCGTAACCAGCACCGGCACAAGCCAGAACGACGCAGAAACGGAGGAGCTATGAGCAACAACCCCAGCGCGGAACCGCAGGCCGAGCAAGAACCCGGCGACCTGGGGCTCAGCGCCGAGGACTGGCGCGACCTGGCCGTCGCCTACAACCACGGCCTCATCGAGCCAGCCGAAGGAACCGTGGAAGCCGAGGTGTTCCGCCGGATGGACGCCTACGCCCGGCAAGAGGCAACCCGGGCCGCCCGGGAACCGGAACCGGAACCGGACCAGGACCCGGGCCGCGAGGCCGAGCCCGAGGTCTCGTGACGACCGCGAAGGAGGCAGCACCGTGAACCAGCCAGAGCACGACCCCGACCCGGTATGGCACATGGGCCCCCTCACCCCCGTTCCGAGCCGCGCCCTCACCGCCGAGGAACAGGCCGACTGGGAGGCCTACCTCGACGACTGCCACAGCGAGGGGATGCGCGAACTCGACCAGGGAGTCGAGCACGAGCCCGGCCGGGAGCCGCAGGCGCCCGCCTGGCTGGCGGACTGGTGGGCCCGAGGCCGCACCGCCGAGTCCGAGGCCGAGGCGGAGGCCGAGCCGTGAACCGCCCGGAAACCTGGCCGGAGTGGCAGCCGCAGCCCGGCACCGAAGACCCCAGCCATGGGGGCATGAGCCAGCTTGGTGCCTACGACGCAGGGCTGACCGGTGACCCAGGCTGCTGGACCCAGCCGATCGAGATCTACCAAGACCCCCGCATGGACCCCAGCAGCCCGGAATACGACCCCGGATATGCCGCCATGGTGGAGTGGGAAGAGCCGAGCCCGGCGGAATACCGGGCGATGGCCGAAGAGCCCCCGCCGCCACCCCGGCCCCAGGCCGGGCCCGATCCCGACGCCGAGCCCGAGCTCCCGTTCTGACCATGACCAGCCATCCTGAGCCGCTCCCGGACACGCCGGCCGCCGCCGCGGCGCTGGCCGCGCAGGTCGCATCCGTGCGCGGTCAGGTCCGCGCGATCTTCGCCCGCCTCGACCGCGCCGGCCTGTCCGGTGACCGCAACCTCGCCGCCGAGCTCCAGGCCCTCGCCGAGGCCGTCACCGAAACCCTCGACACCCGGCCGAACGGGCCCGCCGCGCCCTGCTGGATCGGCCTCAGCCCCGACGACCACGCCGCCCGGCTCGCCGAGCTCCGCCAGTGGGCCGACACGATCTTGCGCCGTGAGTACGGCGGCTACCCGCTGCCCGCCTGCTGGGCCGCCCACCCGCACGCCATCTGGGAACTGTCCACCCTGGCCGCTGAATGGCACCGCACCTACGACCGGAAGAACCCCGACCTCAACCGGGCCCTTGAATTCCACGACCGCTGGCTGCCCGGCACGATGCGCCGCATTGCCGACATCACCCGCCGGTGCAACCCCGAGTGCATCACCATCCAGCGCCCGCACAACACCCAGCGGAGGTACTAGGGCATGCAACTGCGCCGGGGGGCGTAGCCCTCACCCGCCGGCGCCGTCCCCGAATGCGTCACCCGGGCACCAGGCCCGGGTGACAGGGCAAGACCGGCGCGCGTCCCCCTAGGCGCCGCGCCCCAGGAAAGGAGTCACGACCATGACCGAAAACGACCCCGTCACCGTACGACCCGGAGAATCGGTGAACATAACAGGCCAGGCAATCGGCCCCCGCCACCTCCCGCCCGAAGCCGCCTCCGCCAT
>DASYAI010000019.1:0-19941 GCA_036501425.1 Acidimicrobiales bacterium
GCCAGTTCGTGGACTACTCGCTGGGATGCGAGACGGCCGCCAAGGTCGGCGGCACCACGATCGTGACACCCTCGAACGCGGGGCAGGCCGCCAACGCCTATGGCCAAACCGTCGAACCCCTCCCGACGACCGACAGTTCGCTGGAAGCGCTCGCTCAGCTGAAGGGCTGCGTCTACCACGGCCCCACGACCATCACGTTCGACTCCGGCAGCTCCACCACAGGCGGGACCATGACGGTTTGGAGCCCCGATACGCCCACGCCGTCGACCTGTTTGCCGTCCCAGGGTGGCACGGTCAATGTCCCAAACGGCGCCAACGGCAATGGGGTTATCTACGTCGCCGATGCGACGACATTGCCCAACGGCAAGACGTGCTCGGAAACGACGGCCCAAGGAGCCAACCCCTTCGACAACTGGAACGCGTCGACGAAGAAGAACGGGTCCAACGCGCAGTGGGGGTACAACGGTACGTACTACGACTATTCTGGCGCCACCTCGGCCCCCGACTGCGAGGGCGACGCCTTCGTGTCGGACAACCCCAGCGGTGGTGGCATCTACGGGCAGCTGACCGTCGCCGCCTCCAACGACATCGTCATCACCGGGGATTTGCAGTATGCAGACTGCGGGGGCAGTTTCAGTCCCGCCAACGCCGGGAGGACGCCGGCTGACGCATGCCAATACAACACGGGCGCCATCAACGACTCCTTGGGATTGATCGCGAACCAATACGTCGAGGTCAACCACCCGATCACGCCAAATTGCAACAAGGCGGGCACGACGTGCACCGCGCCGACCTCTGCGACGTCCAACTCCCTGGAACCCCTGTGCAGCAGCCCCAGCTCGCTGGGAACCCTTGGCACGTCGTCTGCCGCCCTCTGCGACCCGCTCACCGGCAGTCGCGGCAGCGGCAGCTTGACCATCGACGCCGCCATCCTGGCCCTCAACCACTCCTTCCTCGTCAACAGCGAGGGCCTGATCGACTCAAGTGGCAACAGCTATGGAATCGGGAACTTCGAGGGGAACCTGGTCGTGTACGGGTCGATCGACCAGGATTGGCGAGGGCCGATCGGCATCACCGGCGACACCTCCGGCTTCGACAAGGACTACGACTGGGACAGCCGGCTCGAGTACGTGACGCCCCCGTACTACTTGACGCCGGGCACGCCCGCATGGGGCCTGGCGTCGTCAGCGACCAACCTGAATCCGACGTTCTCCCAGTGCGGCTGTTCGGTGCCCTCTACCTAAGGCTACCGGTCGGTCACCCTCGCCCCTGTTCAGCGCCGGCGGCGCCTCCACCACTTGCGGCCGAGGCTCCGGTCCCGCTTGGCGTCGTCCTCGCGGACCTCGGCCAGCACGTCGTTGGCAATGGAGTTCACGACCTTTTCGGCATCGGCCAGGATCCCGGCCACGTCGGCCCCGGGCGAGCCGGGCTCGTCCTCGATCGGGGGCTCGACCAGGCTCCCGTGCACCCATCCGGCATCGGCCAACCGGCGCTCGAAGGAGGGGCAGTTGGCCGGGCAGCGCCATGGTGCCTCCGGAGCCAGGTCGAGCACGCAGAAGCGGGCCACCTCGCCGGACGCGTAGGTCCGGCTCTGGAAGTGCTTGCACTCCTCCCGCATCGGCATGGTCCTATGGTGCCACTCGCCGGGCGGATGAGCAGCCCGCTAGCCGACGGAGCCTTCCATCTGCAGCTCGATCAGCCGGCTCCACTCGACCGCGTACTCCATGGGCAGGGTCCGGGTGATCGGCTCGATGAAGCCGTTCACGATCATCCCCATCGCCTGGCCCTCGGACAGGCCCCGGCTCATGAGGTAGAAGAGCTGGTCGTCGCCGATCTTCGACACGGTGGCCTCGTGGCCGATCCGGGCGTCGCGCTCCCCCACCTCCATGTAGGGCTTCGTCTCTGAGATGGCGTCGTCGTCGAGCAGGAGGGCGTCGCAGCGCACGAACGCCTTGGCCGAGGTGGCGCCCTCGTCGACGTGGACGAGGCCCCGGTAGGTCGTCCGACCGCCACCCTTCGAGATGGACTTGGACACGATGGTCGAGGTGGTCTCGGGGGCGGCGTGGACCATCTTCGCTCCGGCGTCCTGGTGCTGGCCCGGCCCGGCGTAGGCGACCGACAGGACCTCGCCCGAGGCCTTCGGCCCCATCAGGTACACCGAGGGGTACTTCATGGTCAGGCGGGAACCGATGTTGCCGTCGATCCACTCGACGTGGGCCTCGGCCTCGGCCCGAGCCCGCTTGGTCACCAGGTTGTAGACGTTCGTCGACCAGTTCTGGATGGTGGTGTAGGTGATCCGGCTGCCCGGCAGGGCGACCAGCTCGACCACGGCCGAGTGGAGGGAGTCCGAGGTGTACACGGGGGCCGAGCAGCCCTCGACGTAGTGGACCTGGGCACCCTCGTCGGCGATGATCAGGGTACGCTCGAACTGGCCCATGTTCTCGGCGTTGATCCGGAAGTACGCCTGCAGGGGCATGTCCACCTTGACCCCCGGGGGCACGTAGATGAACGAGCCCCCGGACCACACGGCCGAGTTGAGGGCGGCGAACTTGTTGTCGTTGGGCGGGATGATCGTCCCGAACCACTTCTGGACCAGCTCGGGGTGCTCGCGCACCGCGGTGTCCATGTCGGTGAACAGCACGCCCTGCGCCTCGAGGTCCTCACGATTGCGGTGGAAGACCACTTCGCTCTCGTACTGGGCGGTGACCCCCGCCAGGTACTTGCGCTCCGCCTCGGGGATCCCGAGCTTCTCGTAGGTGTTCTTGATCGCGTCGGGCAGGTCCGCCCACTCGTTGGCCTGCTGGGAGGTGGGCTTGATGTAGTAGTAGATGTCGTCGAAGTCCAGCGACGGCATGTTGACGGCGAACCACTCGGCCATCGGCTTGCGCTCGAAGCGGGTCAGGGCCCGTAGGCGGAAGTCCCGCATCCAGTCGGGCTCGCCCTTCATCTCGGACATCTCGCGGACGATGGACTCGCTCAGCCCCTTTTTGGGCTTGAAGACGTAGTCCTCCTTGTCGCTCCAGCCGAGCTGGTAGCGCCCGAGATCGAGATCAGTGGTCATGAGGCTCCTCGGCAACGGACTGTCGACCGGGCCGGTCGTCGCACCGGCTGCCGCCCGGCGCAGGGGATTTCCCCTATCGAGATAGTAACAACTCCGGGCCGCGGTGAGGTCGCCCCGAGCTACCGGGGACCGGCCGAGCCCGGACGTCCCCAACGCCCCAGCTCAGGGCCATGGTGGGGTTCTGGCGGCGCCCGCCGATGAGAGGCTGGTCCCATGGCCGACGACCGCCCCACCCCGCCCCCCGCACCCGATCCCGAGCGCCGGCCGACGGTCCTCAGCGACCACGGCGAGGACCGGGTGGACGATTGGTACTGGCTGGCGGAGCGGGACGACCCAGCGGTGATGGCCCACCTGAGGGCCGAGAACGCCTACGCCGAGGCGGTCACCGCCCCCCTCGACCCCCTCCGACGCCAGCTCTTCGAGGAGATGGTGGCCCGGATCGCCCAGAGCGACCTGGCGGTGCCGGTGCGTCGGGGTCCGTGGTGGTACTACCAGCGGACGGCCGAGGGGGCGGGCTACCCCATCCACTGCCGGCGGCCGGCTCGGGCGGACCAGGACCCGCCCCTCGATCCGTCGGACGCCGACGAACAGGTGCTCCTCGACGAGAACCAACTGGCGGAGGTCGACGGCTATCTCGCCGTCACCAACCTGGTCGTGAGCCCGGACCACCGGTGGCTGGCCTACGCCGTCGACACGACGGGCTCGGAGCGCTACCAGCTCCGCTTCCGGATGCTCGACCCGGACCGGCTCGACCAGGAGCAAGAGGCCCCGGCGCCCGAGGTCGTGGCGGACACCTCGTACGGACTGGCGTGGGCCGACGACAACCGGACCGTCTTCTACACCCGGATGGACGACGCCATGCGGCCGTACCAGCTGTGGCGCCATCGGCTGGGCCACCAACCCGACGACGACGTGCTGGTCCTCGAGGAGCGCGACGAGCGGTTCGTGCTCCAACCGTTCCGCACCAACGACGGTGCCCTGATCATGGTCGAGCTGCACAGCACCACGACCAGCGAGGCCTGGTCGATCGCCGCGGACGCGCCCCTCGCTCCTCTCGAGCAGGTGTGGCCTCGGCGATCGGGCGTCGAGTGCCACCTGACCCACTGGGCGCACCCCGGAGGTGGCCCCGGCTGGCTGCTGGCGTTGACCAACGACGACGCAGAGGACTTTCGTCTGCTCGGCCGCCCCGCGCCCGGCGGACCGGGCACCGGCTGGGAGGAGCTGGTTCCCCACCGCTCGGGGGTGCGGCTCGACGACGTGGAGGTCTTCGACCACCACCTGGTGCTCGGCGAGCGGATCGGCGGTGAGGCCTGCCTCCGGGTGGTGCCGTTGCCCGACGACCTCGGCCCGGGACCCGAGCTGCTCGGGGCGAGCTGGCTGGTGCCTTCCGCCGACCACCCGTCGACCACCTGGGCCGGTCCCAACCCCGAGCCGGCGTCGCCGACCCTGCGCTTCGAGCAGTCGTCGCTGGTCTCGCCGCGTGCCGTCTTCGACGTCCCGGTGGCCGGAGGCGCCCCCGTGCTCCGGAAGCGCCAGCCGGTGCTCGGTGGCTACGACCCGGCGGCCTACCGGACGTTGCGGCTCGACGTGCCGGTCGACGACGGGGTGACGGTGCCGGTGTCGGTGGTGCACCGGGCGGACCTCCTGGCAGATCGCGACGCCCCGTCGGGCACTGCGCCGGCCGCTCCCGCGCCGTGCCTCCTCTACGGCTACGGGGCCTACGAGCACTCGATCGACCCGGTGTTCTCGTCGCTCCGGCTCTCGCTGCTCGACCGCGGGTTCGTCTTCGCCGTGGCCCACGTGCGCGGGGGCGGCGAGCTGGGGCGCCACTGGTACGAGGAGGGCAAGCTGCTGCACAAGCGCCGGACCTTCACCGATTTCATCGCCTGCGCCCGCCGGTTGGTCGACCTCGGGTTCACCACCCCGGATCTGCTGGCCGCTCGGGGCGCCTCGGCCGGCGGCCTGCTGATCGGGGCGGTGGCCAACGCCGCCCCGGAACTGTTCGCCGCCCTGGTGGCCGAAGTGCCCTTCGTCGACTGCCTCACCACCATGCTCGACGCGAGCCTTCCGCTGACGGTGGGGGAATGGGAGGAGTGGGGCAACCCGAAGGCGGATCCGGCCGCCTATGCCGCCATCCGCTCGTACTCGCCCTACGACAACGTCCGGTCCCGGGCCCCCGACGGCACGCCGGTCCGGTACCCGTCGATACTGGCGACCGCCGGGCTCAACGACAGCCGCGTCGGCTACTGGGAGCCGGCCAAATGGGTCGCCAAGATCCGGGCGGCGAACCCGGCCAACCGCGTGCTCCTGCGGACCGAGCTCGGGGCGGGCCACGGCGGCCCCTCCAGCCGGTACGACGCCTGGCGCGACGAGGCGTTCGTCTACGCGTTCGTCCTCGACGCCCTCAACCTCGCCTGAGCTCGGCCCGGGGCCGGGGCGCCCGGCCGACCCGGCGGGGCGGTCACTCCCCCACCGTGCGAAACGCCCCCTGGTAGAAGACGAGCGGGCGCCCCTCCCCCACCTCGAGGTGGACGACGGTCCCGGTGACCAGTTCGTGGTCGCCGGCGTCGTGGATCAGGCCGAGCCGGCACTCGATGTGGGCCAACGACCCCTCGAGGATCGGTGACCCGGTCACTCCGGGGTGCCACGGCACCGAGGCGAACTTGTCGCCCCCCGAGACCGCGAAGGCCAGGCACACCTCTTGCTGCGCGTAGTCGAGGACGTTCACGCAGAAGGTCCCGGCTTTGGCGATCTTCGGCCAGCTGGTCGAGCTTTTGGCCGGGGCCAGCGCCACCAGCGGCGGTTCGAGCGACAAGGCGGTGAACGCCTGGCACGTGAACCCGACCGGGCCCTCGTCCTCCATCGCGGTGACGATCGTCACGCCGGAGGCGAAGTGGCCCAGCACCCGCCGGAACTCGGACTGGTCGATGGCGTCGCCGCCCCCCTTCACGGCGCGCCGAGGTCGATCGTCGCTCCCTCGCGCGCTGCGGTCACCTCGGTAAGCGGACCATGGCGGTGGGTCAGCTGGGCCTGCCGCTCGAGCGTCTCGACCCCCTGGTCGTCGCGGCTCGGATCGTGGTGGAACAGGAGCAGGCGGTGCGCGCCCGCTTCACGGGCGACGTGGGCGGCGAAGTCCGGGGTCGAGTGCCCCCAGTGGGACTTGGTCTGGAACTCCTGGGTGGTGTACTGCGAGTCGTGGACGACCAGGTCCGCCCCGTCGCACAGCTCGAGCACGCCGGTGGGGACGCCCTGCTGGTCGCGCGGCGCCTGATGGTCGGGCACGTAGGCGATGGACTGGCCGTCGCCCTCGACCCGGAAGCCCAGCGTCTCGCCGAGGTGTGGCACCGCCCGGGCGATCACCCGAGCGTCACCCACCATGAACTCGTCCTCGGTCACGTCGTGGAACGTGACCCGGCCACCGAGCTCGGGCAGGCTGACCGGAAAGTACGGAGGGCCGAACAGCCCGCTCACCGCGTCGGCCAGGGAGCCACCGGCTTGCCGGGGCCCGTAGACGTCGAGCACGGCACCGCGCATGAGGAGGGGCCCGAAGAACGGCAGGCCGAAGATGTGGTCGAAGTGCAGGTGGCTGAGCAGCACGGTGGCCCGTAACGGGCTCCCCTCGGCGTGGGCCGACTTGACCAGCGACTGGCCGAGCATCCGCAGGCCGGTCCCGAGGTCGAGGATCAGCGGGGTCCCGTCCGCGGTCTGGACCAACCCGCACGACGTGTTGCCGCCGTAGACGCCGTACCGTTCGCCGGCACACGGACACGAGCCGCGGGTCCCGAAGAACGTGACGTCCACGGGGGGAGGTTACCGGCGGCAACGGACGCGCCGCATCTACGAGCCCTCAGGCCCCGGCCAGGGCCAGCCGTTCGTTCCCCACCCGGCAGGCCAGCCCTTCTTCCACCAGCTCCCCGGCGACCCGTCGAGCCCGTTCGGGCTGCTCGGGCCAACCGGCCACCCCCGCCACGTCCCCCAGCGCGACCGGACCGGACCGCAGGGCGGCCACGATCCGCCCGCGACCCTGGCGGTCCGAGCCGGCGAACGGGGCCTGCCGACGAGCCGTCCCGGCGCTCGAGCGGGCGGGGTCGGGGAGGGGCGAGCCCGCCGCCCGCCACCGGCAACGGCGACCCAGGGGGCAGGCGGCGCACTCGGGCGCCCGGGCGGTGCAATAGCGGGCCCCGAGGTCGAACAGGGTCTGGTTGTAGGCCCACCCTTGGCCGACCGGGACGAGGTCGTCGGCGAGCGCCTGCGCCTCGGCGGCCGACAACGACCGGCCCACCACGGCGCGTGCCAGCAGCCGGCCGACGTTGGTGTCCACCACCCCGACGTCGATCTCGAAGGCGAAGCTGAGCACGGCGCGGGCGGTGTAGGGACCGACACCGGGCAGCTCGAGCAAGCCGGCGAGATCCGCCGGGATCCTGCCGCCGTTGCGCTCGACGACCCTCACCGCGCTGCGGTGGAGGTTCAGCGCCCGGCGGTTGTACCCGAGCCCGGCCCACTGGCGCACCACCTCGCCCGGCCCGGCACTCGCACACGCGCTCGGGGTGGGGAACCGGTCGACGAACCGGTGGAACGGCTCGATCACCCGGGACGCCTGGGTCTGCTGGAGCATCACCTCGCTGACGAGCACCTGCCACGGATCACGAGACCGGCGCCACGGCAGCATGCGCCGGTTGACCTCACCCCAATCGAGGACGGCGCGGGCGAAGCCGGCCCGACTCGCTGCAGAGGGCGGCGCGTCGGAGGGCGGCGCGTCGGACCCGGGCGCCACCGAACGTCAGAGCTCGACCCGCGGGCGGGTGGTGAACCCGAGGGAGGCCCCGGGGAGCGACTCGCCGTCGATGACCAGCCGCCAGACGAACCGGGTGCCCGGGGCGAGGGGGATCGGACCCAGATTGACCGCCAGCGCGACGTCGATGGGCGAGCCCTCGGGGATCCCGACCGGTTGGGCCACGGTGAACTCGCCCCGCACCTCTACCGGCTGGAGGCCCTCGGGCGTCTCGACCATCACCGGCCGGCCGTCCGCGTCCTCCAAAAAGAGCTCCCAGTGATGCGCTGCGCCCGCCTCGTTCCAGTCGACGTCGATCTTCAACGCGACGGCCGACGGCACCGGGTCCGGGCCGGTCATGCTCCAGCCGCCGCCGAGCACGTAGAGCTTGCCGTCGGCAACTTGCGCGGCGTCACAGAGCAGCATCGTCACGTTCACCCAATGAGGTTACCCGGGGGGGAATTCCCGAGGGGTCCTTCCCACCCGGCGCCGCACCCGCGCCGGGCACCCAGCGCCCGGCGCCCGGCGTTCCGCGCCACGGTCATAGAGTGCTGCGCGATGGCTGAACCGACCGGCGGCGACCGGTGAGCGCGCTGCGGGGGCTGCGCGACGACGTCTACCGGCGCCCGCTGGCCACCGCGCTCGATCGTCTCGGCCTGACCGCCGGGTGGCGGTGCGTGGACGTGGGGGCGGGCGGGGGCGACGTGTCGGTGGCGCTGGCCGAGATCGTCGGCCAGGCCGGGCGGGTCTACGCCGTCGACGCCGACCCGTTGGCGCGCGACGAGGTGGCGCGCGCCGCAGCCGAGCACAGCCAGGTGGTGGCGCTCACCCAGGCGGGCGAGGACCTGGCGCTGCCCGAGCCGGTCGACGTGGCGTTCTGCCGGTTCCTCCTCCTCCATGTGGCCGATCCGGCGCTGGTCCTGCGCAAGATGGCGGCGGCGGTGCGCCCGGGGGGCTGGGTGGTGGCCCAAGAGCCGATCACCACGGCGGGGCGGGTCGGCGGGGTGGCCCTGTCCATGCCCGATGCCCCGCACCCCGACGTGGGCGCCCTCCTGCCGGCTCTGGTCCGAGACGCCGGTCTCGAGCTGATCGACGCCTGGGCCGAGGCGCCCGCCGGCGTCGGACCGGGTCCGGTGACCGACTACCTGGCATCGCTCACCGGCGTCGATCCCGACGACGACCCGGTCGTGCTGCCCCCCCTGGTCACCGTCGTCGGCCAGCGCCCCGTCGCCCACTGACGCGGCCCGACCCGCACCCGCCGGCGGGCGGTCCGGCGCCCGCTCAGGACGGGGCCGACCGCCCCAGGCCGGCCCGCTCCCCCCGGGCCACCAGCTTGAGCGCCATCTTGCGGCTGGCCTCGTCGATCATCTCGTCGCCGAACATCACCGCGCCCTTGCCGGCGTCCTCGGTGGCCGACCGGTACGCGTCGACGATCTGCCACGCCCGGTCGAATTGCTCCTGGGTGGGCGAGTAGATCTCGTTCAGCACCCCCACCTGGTCCGGGGTCAGGGCCCACTTGCCGTCGAACCCGAGCAGCCGGCTGCGCTGGGCGTAGTCGCGCAGGCCCGCCTCGTCCCGCACGTAGAGGAACGGCCCGTCGACCACCTGGACACCCGCCGCCCGGCCCGCCAGCAGGAGCTTGGCGAACACGTAGTGGAAGTGGTCCCCCGGGTACCCCGGCACGTGCACCCCACCGGTCAGCACCGGCATCTCCAGCGAGGCGGCGAAATCCGCTGGACCGAAGACGATCGCCTCGAGCCGGGGCGAGGCGGCGCAGATCTCCTCGACCGCGTTCAGACCCTTGGCCGTCTCGATCTGCGCCTCGATGCCCAGGTGGCCGACCGGCAGGTCGCAGTTGCGCTCCACCTGGGTCAGCAGGAGATCGAGCGCCACGACCTCGGCCGCGCTCTGGACCTTGGGGAGCATCACCTCGTCGAGCCGGGGCCCGGCGTGCCCCACGACCTCGATCACGTCCCCGTAGGTCCACGGCGAGTCCCAGGCGTTGACCCGGACACAGAGCACCCGGTCGTCCCAGGGCAGCTCCCGCACCGCGTCGACCACCTTGGCCCGGGCCGCCAGCTTCTCCCCCGGGGCCACGGAGTCCTCGAGGTCGAAGAACGTCATGTCGGCGCCGACCGACGGGGCCTTGGACACGAACCGGTCGTTGGACGCCGGGGTCGAGATGCACGATCGCCGGGGGAGGTCGCGCGTGCGTGCGGACACGGGCCGATGCTACCCGGGTGGGTGCGGCCAAAACTTCTCGGCACTGCAACAAAGGGGCGCGGCCTGGGCGTTGCTACGTCCGGTACGACCCGGGGTCGGCGGGTGGCGGGCGAAATGGTTGCCCTGCCCGGACGGGGCGGGTAAAGATGTCCGGCATTGTGACTGACGGAGAGGGGCTGGAAAGCCACTCGACGCCGCGGCTCGTGACGCGCGCCCGGCGCCGCCGCGCCGCCGTGGCGCCGGTGCTGGCGGTGATCGTGGCGTCCTCGTCGGCGGCGCTCGGGGCGGCCTGGACCAGCGCCGCGCCGGCCGGCGCGGTGACCCTCGCCACCGCGCAGGCCCAGGCCTCGGCGCTCGAGGCGCAGATCGAAGCCACCGGGCAGCGGATCTCGGCCCTGGGCCAGCAGTACGACAAGGCCGAGGCCCAGGTCACCACCCTGCAGGCGCAGATCACCACCACCCGGACCGAGATCGCCAGCGACCAGCAGCGGGTGGACAAGGACCGGGCGACCCTGGCCAAGGCGGCCCTCAACGCCTTCGTGAACGACGGGGAGGCCGAGAGCCAGAACCCGATCTTCGCCGGGAACCAGCGGAGCCTGGCCCAGCAGCAGGAGTACTCCGCCCAGGCCGAGGGGGACGTCACGGTCGCCGTGGACGACCTGCACACCGACCAGGCCAAGCTGGGCAGCCAGGTCGCCACGCTCGACGCCGAGCACCAGCAGGCCCAGGGGGCCCTCACCGCCGCCAGCAACGCCCAGGCGGCGGCCAACGCCCAGGCCCACCAGCAGCAGGCGGCGCTGGCGCAGGTGAAGGGCCAGATCCAGACGCTGGTGGCCCAGCAGCAGGCCGCCCAGGCAGCGGCGGCCCGCCAGGCGGCCCTGGCCAAGATCGCCGCCCAGCACAACGTGCTCGCATCCGCCTCCGCCCCAGCCGGCTCGTCGCGCAACCTCCCACCGCCGCCCTCCTCGGGCGGCGCCGGAGGCGCTGCCGTGGCAGCGGCCGAAACCTACCTGGGCGTGCCCTACGTCTGGGGCGGGGCCAGCCGGAGCGGGGTGGACTGCTCGGGCCTGACCATGCTCGCCTGGGGCGCCGCCGGCGTCTCGCTCCCCCACTACTCGGGCGGCCAGATGTCCGACAGCACCCCGGTCCCGGTCGCCGACCTCGAGCCGGGCGACCTGCTCTTCTACGGCCCCGGCGGGAGCGAGCACGTGGCCATGTACATCGGCGGCGGCGAGATGATCGAGGCGCCCTACACCGGGGCCACCGTGCACATCACCGGCCTGCGGCTGAGCGGAGGGTTCGTGGGAGCGGGCCGGCCCTGAGGCCGGGCGACGGTGGGCCATACTGAGCGGAGCACCCGCTCGCCGTGGAGCTGAGCGGCGCACCCGCTCGCCATGAGACCGATCCCCGTCGCCTTCCACATCGGCCCGCTCGACGTCCACACCTACGGCATCGGCCTGGCCGTCGCCTTCTGGTTCGGGTACCGCTACTTCGAGCGGCGGCTGGAGCAGCGGGGCTACCGCACCGACTGGGTGGGTCCGATGTTCGCCTGGGTGGTGCTGGGCGCGGTCGTCGGGGCCCGGGCCCTCCACGTGCTGTCGAACCTCGGCTACTACTCGGCCCACCCGGCCGACGTGCTGGCGGTCTGGCACGGTGGGCTCTCCTCGTTCGGCGGGCTGCTGGTGGCGGTCCCGACGGGCGTGCTCATCGCCCGCCGGAGGTGCCCGGAGCTGCCGCTGCGGCGGGCCCTCGACCTGGTGGCCCCGGTGCTGCTCGCCGCCTGGGCCCTGGGGCGGCTGCTCGGTCCCCAGCTGATGGTGGCCGGCGGGGGCCACCGCACCAACCAGTGGTTCGGGATGTACTACGCCGGCCAGGTGGGCAAGCGGATCCCGGTGCCGATCATCCAGGCGGTGGAGGATCTCGGGGTCTTCTGCCTCCTGCTCCTCCTCGAGCGCCGGCTGGGCCGCCGGCGGGACGGCGCGGTGCGGACCGGCGCCCCGAGCGGCGCCGTGCTGGGCACCGCCATGGTGCTCTGGGGGATCGAGCGCACCGTCGACGAGCACCTCTGGCTCGGGGAGGACGGCCACCTGGGCTCGCTGCTGGTGCAGCTGGCGGGCATCGGCCTGGTGATCGGCGGCCTGTCCCTGCTGGTGGTGACCAGGCGGCGATGGACCCGGTGGCTCGACGCCGGGGCACCCGCCGGGCGCCCGGGGGCGCCGGCGGGGGTTCAGACCCCGCCGCTCGACCCGGTCCCGCCCGGCCCTCCAGCAGTCGCCGACCCCGAGGCGGTGGTGCTCAGACCGTCGCCAGGTGCTCGAGGATGAGCCGGGCCAGCTCCTCGGGCGCCTGCTCGGGCACCCAGTGGCTGATGCCCTCCATCACCGCGAAGACGTAGCGGCCGGCCACGAACTCCGACGTGCCCTCCGCCGCCGCCCGCCCGAGGGCCGAGTCACCGGTCGACCACACGTAGAGGGTCGGGACCACGATCGGCGGCAGGCCGTCGATCTCGACCCCGTCGGCCCGGTACCAGTTGATCGCCGCCCGCAGGGCGCCGGGCGCGGTGAGGGTGGCCACGTACTCGTCGGCCACCGACGTCGCCAGGTCGGCCGGCCGGAACAGGGCCCGGATGCCCGACCCCTGCCCGTCGGGACCGAGCAGCAGCCGCTCGGGCTCCTCGGGCCGCCGGAACAGGTCGATGTAGTGCGACCGCTCGGCGTCGGGATCGGCTCCCGAGGCGGCCAGGCGCAGGGCGTCGGGATGCGGGGTCGACACCACGCTGAGGCTCCGGACCCGCTCGGCGTGGCGGGCGGCGACGGCCCAGGCCACCCGGCCGCCCCAGTCGTGCCCCACCAGGTCGAAGGTGGCCATGTCCATGGTGTCGGCGATCGCCAGCACGTCGGCCACCAGGTGGGGCATGGCGTACTGGTCGACCTCGTCGGGTCGGGCCCCCGGGGCGTACCCCCGCTGGTCGGGCGCCACCGCCCGGTACCCCTCGGCACCCAACGCCTCGAGCACGACGTGCCACGACCACGACGTCTGGGGGAACCCGTGCAGCAAGAGGACCGGGCGCCCGGTCGCCGGGCCGGCGGCGCGGGCGGTGAAGGTCATCCCGTTCGCGTCGATCTGGAGGCGCTCCACGTCGGTCAACGACCGCCGACCGCCCGGCGACCGCCACCCGCCGAGGACCCCGATCCGTTCGAGGACCTGACCTCCCGCCCGGGGTCGGCCACAGGAGGTCCGGCTACTCGGCCAGGGCGGCCCCGCCCAACGCGGCCCCGGCCGACGCGGTCCCGTCGGGCGCCGGGACGAGCGCGGCCCCCGCGCCGGTCTGCTCGACCGGCTGGCGCAGGAGGGCTTCGGGCACCGATGCGACGAGCGCTTGGCGGCGGCCGTAGCTGTGGGCCACGCCGGCGAACCGACGGGACCGGTCGGCGACCACGGTTGCCGGCGGCGCCTCGTCGAGGAACCCGAACAGCCTCAAGGCCATCTCGACGTCGTAGATGGTCGGCGCCCGCCCGAAGAGCCCGGCCCGGCGCGACGCCAGCTGGGCACAGCCGACGATCACGTCGTGGGCCGACTCGCCGGCGGCCAGGCGCAAGCGGTCCTCGAACCGCCCGGCCACCAGCAGCGCGTACCCCTGGTCGGGCCCCGGCGTGCCGAACCCCGCCCCGCCCTGGCGCCGCGGCCCCTTCTGGTCCCCGGGGCGCGACGGGAGCCACCGGCCCGGCACCTCCAGCTGGCGCGCCCCTCGGACCTGGTCGGATTCGGGGATCGGGACGAACGAGGGCTGGGTCATCGCCCGCTGAGGCTACTGCGCGTGCAACAGGGCATGGACCATGGAGTCGTAGAGCGCCTGCCAGCTCGCCTCGATGATGTTCTCCGACACCCCGATCGTCGTCCACGTTCGCTCGCCGTCGGTGGTGTCCACGAGCACCCGGGTGACGGCGCCGGTCCCCCGGCCGGTGTCGAGGACCCGGACCCGGTAGTCGGTGAGGTGCACGGTGGCCAGCACCGGGAAGTGCGGACCGATCGCCTGCCGGAGGGCGGCGTCGAGCGCGTTGACCGGCCCGTTGCCCTCGGCCGTGGCCACCATCCGGTGCTCGCCCACGTGCACCTTCACCGTGGCCTCCGTGGTCACCGGAACCCCCGGGGGCCCGGGGTCCCCGAGCATCGCCTCGCCCGGCCGCCCGCCGTCTCCCTGCCGGGCGGTGGTGTGATCGGTGATGACCCGGTAGGACTCGACGTCGAAGAACCCGGGCCGCCATCCGGCCGCCCGCCGCAGCAACAGCTCGAGCGATCCGTCGGCCACCTCGAAGTGGTAGCCCTCGTGCTCGAGCCGCTTGAGCTCGTCGAGGACCCGGCCGAGCACCTCGCCGTCGAGCGACAGGCCGAGCTCGGCCGCCTTCAGGCTCAGGGTGGAGCGGCCCGCCATCTCCGACACGACCACCCGTGCCCCGTTGCCCACCAGCTCGGGCGAGACGTGCTCGTAGAGGTCGTGCCGCCGGGCCACCGCGCTGGCGTGGAGCCCGCCCTTGTGGGCGAAGACCGAGGCACCGACGTAGGGCTGCTGGGGATCGGGGGCGATGTTCACCAACTCGGCGATGTGATGCGACACCGGCGTCAGCCGCACGAGCCGGTCGGGCGGGATGGTGCGGACGTTGAGCTTGAGCGACAGGTCGGGGATCGCCGTCGAGAGGTCGGCGTTGCCCGACCGCTCGCCGTAGCCGTTGACGCACCCCTGGACCTGCGAGGCGCCCGAGCGCACCGCGGCGAGCGAGTTGGCGACGGCACATCCGCTGTCGTTGTGGCAGTGGATCCCCACCTGCACGCCGACCGCCCCCATCACGTCGGCCACGACCCGTTCGACCGCGTCGGGCAGGGCGCCGCCGTTGGTGTCGCAGAGCACCAGCGACTCCGCCCCCGCCGCCTCGGCCGCCCGCAGCACCGACAGGGCGAACTCCGGGTTGTGCCGGTAGCCGTCGAAGAAGTGCTCGGCGTCGAGGAACACCCGCTTGCCGCAGTCGCGCAGGTAGGCCACCGAGTCGCTGACCATCGCCACCGCCTCGTCGAGCGACGTGCGCAGGGCGTCGGTCACGTGGCGGTCCCACGACTTGGCCACGATGCACACCACCGGCGTCTGGGCCTCCACCAGGTTGCGCAGGACGTCGTCCGCCTCGGCGCGCACCCCGGCCCGCCGGGTCGAGCCGAACGCCACCAGCGTGGCGGTGGCCAGGCTCAGCTCCTTGGGCGCGCGGGCGAAGAACTCGTCGTCCTTGGGGTTGGCCCCTGGCCACCCGCCCTCGATGTACGCAACCCCGAGATGGTCGAGCTGCTCGGCCACCCGCAGCTTGTCGTCGACGGTCAGCGAGAGCCCCTCCTGCTGGCTCCCGTCGCGCAGCGTGGTGTCGAAGATGTCGACCGCGGCCGGCATGCTCGGGAGTTCGTAGGCGTGGGACGCGCTGCGGTGGCGGTGCGCCGCGCCACGGTCGCTCGGCGTGGTGGGGTTGCTCGGGTCACTCGACATGGTCGAGCCAGTCCTTGTAGCGGTCCAGCTCGCCGCGCACGGCGGCGAAGTAGGTCTGCTGGATCTCCTTGGTGATCGGGCCTGGCCGGCCGTCGCCGACCACCCGGTCGTCGACGGCGCGGATGGGCACGACCTCGGCCGCGGTGCCGGTGAGGAACGCCTCGTCGGCCAGGTACAGGTCGGTGCGGATGAGCGGCTCGTGCCGGACCTCGACGCCGAGGTCGGCGGCGATCGTCTCCACCGAATCCTGGGTGATGCCGGCGAGCGCCCCGGCGTCCGCCGTGGGCGGGGTCACGAGCAGGCCGTCGCGCACGATGAACAGGTTCTCGCCCGTGCACTCGCTCACCCGGCCGTCGGGGGCGAGCAGGACCGCCTCGTCGTAGCCGGCCTTCAGCGCCTCCACCTTGGCCAGCGAGGAGTTCACGTACATGCCGGTGCCCTTGGCCGCCGTCGGCACGGCGTTGGGGTCGTGGCGCTGCCACGAGCTGATCTTGACCGAGACGCCGTTGGCGACCCCTTCGTCGCCGAGGTAGCTCCCCCACGGCCACGAGGCGACGGCCACCTGCACCGGCGAGGGCAGCGGGTTGAGGCCCATCTCGCCGTACCCCAGGTACACCAGGGGGCGGATGTAGCAGCCGCCGGTCGAGCCGTTCACCGCCACCACCTCGCGGGTCGCGCGCACGAGCTCGTCCTCGGTGAAGGGGATGTCGATGAGGAAGACCTTGGCCGAGGTGAACAGGCGGTGGATGTGGTCGGCGAGCCGGAAGATGGCGACACCGGTGGGCGTGGGGTACGCCCGGATGCCCTCGAACACCCCGGACCCGTAGTGCATGGTGTGGGTGAGGACGTGGACCGTGGCGTCCGCCCAGTCGACGAGCTCGCCGTCCATCCAGATCTTTTCGGTTGGGGTGATGGGCACGGTCAGACCCTTTCTGCGACGGCGTCGCCGATGGCACTCGTGGCGAGGCGAGCGCCGCCCCGCGAGTCGTCGGTCCCGGCAGCGCCGGTGGTAGCCACGTCGTGCACCGCCTTCAGGACGCGGGTCGCCGCGCCCTGCTCCCCCAGGTGCTCGAGCATCAGGGCGGCCGAGTGGATCGCCGCCAGGGGGTTGGCCACGCCGCGGCCGGCGATGTCGTGGGCGGCGCCGTGCACCGGCTCGAACAGCGAGGGGCCGGTGCGCGCCGGGTTCAAGTTGGCCGACGCGGCGAAGCCGATGCCGCCGCTCACCGCGCCGGCGAGGTCGGTGAGGATGTCCCCGAAGAGGTTGTCGGTGACGATCACGTCGTAGCGGTCGGGCTGCTCGACCAGGTAGATGCAGGCGGCGTCGACGTGGTGGTAGTCGTAGGTGACGTCGGCGAACTCGCGGGAGACCTCGTGGACGGTGCGCTGCCACAGGTCGCCGGCGAAGGTGAGCACGTTGGTCTTGTGCACCAAGGTGAGCCGGCGGCGCTCACGTCGCTGGGCCAGTTCGAACGCGAAGCGCACGCACCGCTCGACGCCCATACGGGTGTTGACGGATCCCTGGGTGGCCACCTCGTGGGGCGTGCCCCGGCGCAGGAACCCGCCCTCGCCCGCGTAGGTGCCCTCGGTGTTCTCGCGGATGACCACGAAGTCGGCGCCCTGGGCGATCGAACCGGGCACGCCGCGGAACGGCCGAAGGTTCACGTACAGGTCGAGCTCGAAGCGCAGGCGCAGCAGGAGCCCCCGCTCGAGCGTGCCCGACGGCACGGTCGTGTCCCCGATCGGCGGCCCGACGGCGCCCAGGAGGATGGCGTCGAACCCCCGCAGCTCCTCGAGCGTCCCGTCGGGCAGCACGTCGCCGGTGCGGACGAACCGCTGGGCGCCGAGGTCGAACGGCGTGGTCTGCAACTCGACCCCGGTCGCCGCCACCACCTTCAACGCCTCGTCGCACACCTCGGGCCCGATCCCGTCGCCACCGATCACCGCCACCCGGTGCGCCGTCACCGAACCTCCCTGATCATGTCGTCCCATCCCTCGTCACGCCGCGGCCGTCCCGGCTGCCCGGCTCCGCAGTTCCCGACCCGCAATTGAAAAACCGCCCACCCCCGGGTGGACGGTCGAACAGGCACGCACCGGCAGGGGTGCGTGCCTAGCGAATGAATACCGTGCGCCAAGCGCGGGTCATCGCCCGACAGTCTCCCTCACCTGCGGCGGATCCGTCAACCAGGCCCGGCGGCCCGGCAGGTCGGGGCGTCCGGCACGCGAACCCCGGGTCCCCGCAGTCTCCACTGCCGCGACGGACCCGGTAGCCTCTCCGGGAGAGCCACCGCCGCGGCGGCGACGCGCATCGACGGAGGAAGCAGTGACGACCGACGGACCGCTCGGCGGCGCCGAGCCCACCCGCCTCACCCGGGCGACCTACGACCGGCTGACCGACGAGCTGACCGACCTGACCACCCGCGGACGGGTGGAGATCGCCCAGCAGATCGAGGCCGCCCGCGCTCTCGGCGACCTGTCGGAGAACGGCGACTACCACGCGGCCAAGGACTCGCAGGGCAAGATGGAGTCCCGGATCCGCCAGCTGCAGGCCTTGCTGAAGGACGCCCAGGTCATGGACGACGACGAGGTCGGCCCGGCGGCCGACGGGACGGTGGCCACGGGGACCACGGTGACCATCCGCTACGAGGGGGACGACGACGAGGACGTGCAGGAGTTCTTCGTCGGATCGATCGAGGAGCGCCAGGGGGCGCTGCCGGTGGTCTCCCCCAGCGCGCCGCTCGGCCAGGCGCTGCTCGGCAAGCGCGCCGGCGCCAAGGTCGAGTACAAGGCGCCCGGCGGGGTGCTCCGGGTGGAGATCGTGAAGGTGGGCAGCCTCCGATGACCCCGACGTCGCCGGCCCCGCGCACCCTGGTCGACAAGATCTGGGACGCCCACGTCGTGCACGCTGCCGAGGGCGAGCCCGACCTGCTCTTCGTGGACCTCCACCTGGTGCACGAGGTCACCTCCCCCCAGGCGTTCGACGGCCTGCGCCTCGCCGGGCGCGGCGTGCGGCGCCCGGACCTGACGATCGCGACCGCCGACCACAACGTGCCCACCGAGCACATCGACCGCCCGGTGGCCGACCCGATCTCGGCCCGCCAGCTGGAGGTCCTGAACGCGAACTGCACCGAGTTCGGCATCCGGTGCTTCCCCATGGGGGACCCCGACCAGGGCATCGTCCACGTCATCGGGCCCGAGCAGGGCCTCAGCCAGCCCGGCATGACCATCGTGTGCGGGGACAGCCACACCTCCACCCACGGCGCCATGGGCGCCCTGGCGTTCGGCATCGGCACCAGCGAGGTGGAGCACGTCCTCGCCACCCAGACGCTGCCGCAGCAGCGGCCGCGCACCATGGCGATCGAGGTTGACGGAGCCCTTCCGGACGGCGTCACGGCCAAGGACCTGGTGCTTGGCATCATCAGCCAGATCGGAACCGGCGGTGGCCAGGGCTACGTCATCGAGTACCGCGGCGAGGCGATCCGTGCGCTGTCGATGGAGGGCCGGATGACGGTCTGCAACATGTCGATCGAGGCCGGCGCGCGCGCCGGAATGGTCGCACCTGACGAAACCACGTTCGACTATCTCCGTGACCGGGAGCGTGCTCCGAAGGGCGCCGACTGGGATGTCGCAGTCAGTTACTGGCGCTCACTCGCGACCGACGACGACGCAAGGTTCGACGCCACCGTTCACGTGGACGCGACCGCGTTGTCGCCCTGGGTGACCTGGGGCACCAATCCGGGCCAGGGTGCCGCGCTGGGTGGGGCCGTCCCGGCTCCGGTCGATGCGGCAGCCGAAAGAGCCTTGACCTACATGGGTCTCGCTCCCGGCACCCGGCTGCGGGACGTGGCCGTCGACACCGTGTTCATCGGCTCGTGCACCAACGGTCGGCTCGAGGATCTGCGGGCCGCAGCCGCCGTGCTGCGCGGTCGAAAGGTCGCGAACGGTGTCGAGGTTCTGGTGGTCCCGGGATCGGCTGAGGTGAAGGCCAAGGCCGAGGCCGAAGGCCTTGATGAGGTCTTCACGGCGGCCGGCGCACAGTGGCGTGGTGCCGGATGTTCGATGTGCCTGGCCATGAATCCCGACAAGGTTGCGCCCGGCAAACGCAGCGCATCGACGTCGAATCGAAATTTTGAAGGCAGGCAAGGTCCTGGCGCTCGCACCCACCTGGTGTCACCTCCGGTGGCTGCTGCCACGGCCATTACCGGGCGACTCACTGCGCCCGCAGATCTGTAGGGAGTCGACAAGTGGAGCCATTCACCACGCACACCGGACACGGCGTCCCGCTGCGCCGCAGCAACGTCGACACCGACCAGATCATCCCCGCGGAGTACCTCAAGCGAGTCTCGCGCAACGGGTTCGAGG
>DASYAI010000020.1:0-11973 GCA_036501425.1 Acidimicrobiales bacterium
CACGACCGCGATCCCGCCCCAAGCGGGCCAGCAGCTCCTCGACCAGCTCCAGAAGTCGGGCGTGCAGATCACGTCCAGCACCTCGTCGACCTCCTTCGGCTCCGAGGTCCTGTCCTGGGTCATCTTGCTGCTGCCGTTCCTGGTCATCGGCTACTTCTGGTGGCGGCTGTCCAGAGGGGCCACCGGCCGCATGCAGGGTGCGATGGGCGTCGGAAGGTCCAAAGCCAAGGTGTTCGACGAGGAGCGGCCGAAGACCCGGTTCGCCGACGTGGCCGGGTACGAGGGGGCGAAGGTGGAGATCCGCGAGGTTGTGGATTTCCTGGCGAACGCGGGCCGGTACGCCCAGGCGGGGGCGATGCCCCCACGGGGCATCCTGATGATCGGCCCCCCGGGGACCGGCAAGACCTTGCTCGCCCGAGCGGTGGCCGGCGAGGCCGCGGTGCCCTTCTTTTCGGTGACCGGTTCGAGCTTCGTCGAGATGTTCGTCGGCGTGGGGGCGGCGCGGGTTCGCGATCTCTTCGCCGAGGCCCGCAAGCGGGCGCCGGCCATCATCTTCGTCGACGAGGTCGACGCGATCGGTCAGCGCCGGGCCGGTTCGAACTCGATCGTCGCCAACGACGAGCGCGAGCAGACCCTCAACCAGCTGCTGGCGGAGATGGACGGGTTCGACCAGAGCACCGGCGTCGTGGTGCTCGCCGCCACCAACCGGCCCGAGGTCCTCGATCCGGCCCTCCTCCGACCAGGACGCTTCGACCGCCAGGTGACCATCCCGCTCCCCACACTCGCCGAGCGCGAGGCGATCCTGAAGGTGCACAGTCGGGGGAAGCGGCTCGATCCGACAGTGGATCTGGGCGTGGTGGCCCGTGGGACCCCCGGGTTCTCTGGCGCCGATCTGGCCAACCTGGTCAACGAGGCGGCGATCAACGCCGTGCGAGCCGACCGCGAGGTGCTGAGCGCGCTCGACTTCGACGAAGCCCGCGACCGAATCATCCTGGGCCG
This sequence comes from Acidimicrobiales bacterium, assembly GCA_036501425.1. Lineage (GTDB taxonomy): Bacteria > Actinomycetota > Acidimicrobiia > Acidimicrobiales > RAAP-2 > DATKRB01. The sequence goes on from DASYAI010000020.1 coordinate 1,000, forward strand.
CCGCGAGGGGTCCAACGTGCTCCTGCCCGAGGAGAAGCACGCGGTGGCCGTCCACGAGGCCGGCCACGCCCTGGTGGCGGCGTACTCGCAGAAGGGCGACCCGATCGCCAAGGTCACGATCCTCCCTGCCGGGCAGGCGCTCGGCGTGACCGAGCAGCTCCCTCTGGTGGAACGACACCTGTTCGGCGAGGACTACCTCAACGACACGCTGGCCATCTCCCTCGGCGGCCGGGCCGGCGAACTGGTGATGCTCGGCCAGGGCTCCACCGGCGCGGCGAACGACCTCGCCCGGGCCACCGACCTGGCCACCAAGATGGTCCGCGAGTTCGGCCTGTCGGCGGCGGTGGGTCCGGTCGGGTACCCCCAGGGCGGATCGGTCTTCCTGGGCAACGGCGGCGGGGGCTTCTCGAGCCGCCCGTTCGCCGAGGAGACCCAGGCGGCCATCGACGCCGAGGTGGCCCGGCTCTTGCGCGAGGCGGAGCAACGAGCGGTCGGGCTGCTCCGTGAGCACCACGAGGTGCACCAGCGCCTGGTGGACCTGCTGATCGCCAAGGAGACGGTGGACGGGTCCGAGGTGTACGCCCTGGCCGGTCGGTCCGAGCCGACCACCAGCGGTGGGATGACCCTGGCCCCCAGCCGGACCGGCGACGTCGCCGGTGCCGGGGCGGCGCAGGAGGCGTCGTCGGAAGCAGGGCTCAACGCCGGATCCTGAGGCTGGGGAACACCCCCACCGCCCGGCGTCGCTGGGACCGCGGCCGCCCGGCACTCGGGACCGGGACCCTGGACTCCGGTCTGCTCCGCCTGGGCGACGTCATGGCGGACCTTCCCCTGCCCGTCGCCGCGCCTGGTCGAGGGCCACCGATCGGCCGGTCAGGGCGGCCTGGACGTCTTCGGCTCCCGGACCCCCGCTGCTGAGCGCCTCGGACGAGGGGCGGTCGCCGAGCAGCGCTCCCAGGCACGCCGCCACCGAGCTCCGCAGCGCGCCCAGGTCGTAGCCGCCCTCCAGAAAGAGGGCGAGCCGTCCGGCCCGCGGGGCGAATCCCCTCACCAGCGTGGCCAACGCGGCAAAATCGCCGCTGGTCAGCGCGAAATCGGCCAGCGGGTCCGCCCGATGGCCGTCGAACCCGGCTGAGACGAGGACCCAGGTCGGACCGAACGCTTCGACCACCGGTGCGGCCACCTCCTCGATGGCCCGCCGGACGACGTCGCCGGTCGCCCCGGGGGGAAGGGGAACGTTGACCGTCCGGTCGAGAGCGGCCGGGCCGCCGATGTCGGTCGCCCTCCCGCTTCCGGGGTACAGCGGCCATTGGTGCGTAGACACGTAGAGCACGCTCGGATCGTCCCAGAAGATGGACTGCGTGCCGTTGCCGTGGTGGACGTCCCAATCGACGATCAGGACGCGCTCGCCGGCCGCGGCCAGCGACGCTGCGGTCACGGCGACGTTGTTGAGGAGGCAGAAGCCCATCGGGCGATCGGCCAGGGCGTGGTGGCCCGGCGGGCGGGTGGCCACGAAGGCGACCCCGTCGCCATGACGCCGCAGCGCCTCGACGGCCGCCAACCCGGCCCCGGCAGCTCGCCGCGCCGCCGACCACGATCCGACCGTGGCGTAGGTGTCCGGATCGAATTGCCCTCCTCCGGACTGGCAGAACAGGGCCAGCTCGTCGAGGTAGCTCGTCGCATGGACCCGAGACAGCTCGGACGGGTCGGCCAACCGAGGAGCCACCACGACGAGCTCGCTGCCCAGCTTCAGGTCCTCGACGCCAGCCATGGCGGCCGTGACCCTGCTGGGCCGCTCGGGATGGCCGGCCTTCTCGTGCTCGACGGCGCCCTCGGAGCTCAGGATCAGCACGACTCGCCCGGAGGTGGACGGCGCCAGGACCCCGGGGCGGGGAGCGCGACGTCGCCGTGCCGGGCCGGACGAGCAGCCCGGTACCGGTCGTCGTGGTCGATGGGGAAGCGGACAGGCATGATCCCGTGGTCGGGACCGGACGTCACCGCGACACCCGGGTCCCGCGACGCGTCGAGCTTGTCACGGTTGTCGGCCGGCGTCCGGGCGGTGAATCAGGACCTCCGGCCCTAGTCGCGGGCGCCGAGAACCGAGAGCATGGCGGTGACGAGAGCCCGGAGCACCTGCTCGGGCCACACCGAAGGAACGATCCCATGCGACCCAAAACGTTCGACGCCCTCCTTACTGCCGGCGGTGCCGTGCTCGTAGTGGTCCTCGTCGTGGCCGGTGCCCTGCTCATGTGGGGCTACAGCTTCACCAGCTCCAACGTGCACGATCAACTCGCGCAGCAAGAGATCTACTTCCCACCCAAGGCGGCTTTCGCTCACGCCAAGCCCGGTACCGAGGTCACGCCGAGCATGATCCCCTCGGTGTCGCAGTACGCCGGCCAGCAATTGCTCACCGGGGCGCAGGCCGAAGCGTATGCCAACGATTTCATCGCCGTGCACCTCTCCGAGATGCCCTACGGCGGTGTCTACTCCAAGGTCAGCGCCGCAGCCCTGGCCCACCCCGGCGACGCCAGTCTGCAGGCCCTCGAGGAGACGTCCTTCCGCGGCACGACCCTGCGTGGCCTGTTGCTCGAGGCCTATGCCTTCTCCGAGTTCGGGACCATCGCGTTCTGGGCCGGCGTCGCCTCGTTCGTTCTGGCTGCGGTGATGCTCGTCCTGGTGGTGCTCGGCTTCTTCCACCTGCGGCGAGTTCCCGCCACCGCCGAGCTGTGAGGACGTCGAGCGCCCGGCGTCTTCACCGGCGGCGCCGGCGAGGCGTCGGTTCGGCGCACGCCGGGCCCTACACCCCGAGCGGCACCTGCCAGATCACCGCGCTTCCCCCCTGGGGCGGACTCTCGATGAGCAGCTGACCGTTCAGTTGCTCTGCCCGGCGGCGCAGGTTCCCCAAGCCGCGGCCGCCATCGCGGCTGGTGACGCCGCCAAAGCCCTGGCCATCGTCGATGACTTCGAGGCGGCACCGAGAGCCGTCGACCGAGACGACCACACGCGCGCTGGTGGCTCGGGCGTGGCGGCCGACGTTGGTGAGCGCCTCGCGAATCGTGACCAGTAGCTGGTCGGCGATCTGGTCAGACACCGCCGAATCGACCGGGCCGGTGAACGAGACGCTGACCTCGAATCCGACGACGGGGTCGAGATCACGAACGAGCGAGAGAACCCGGGAGCGGACGCCTTGCTCTGCGCCCGGGCCCCCAAGGGCGTAGATGCTGGCTCGCACCTGGCGGATCGTCTCGTCGATGTCGTTGATCGCTCCGTGGAGACGGTCGCCGGCGCCGGGACCTTGCGGGGCCCCGGCGATGGATTGCAGAGCGAGCCCGATGGCGAACAGGCGCTGGATCACCGTGTCGTGGAGGTCACGGGCCAGGCGGTCCCGATCCTCGTAGACGGCGACCTGCGCCACCTGCTGGTGCAACCGCGAGTTCTCGACGGCGATGCCCGCGCTCAGGGCCAGGGCGCCGACCAGCGCCTCGTCGTCCTTGGTGAACTCCGACCAGCCCTGCTTGTCGGTGAGGTACAGGTTGCCGTAGACCTCGTCTCGCACCGTGATCGGCACGCCGAGGAACGAGTTCATCGGCGGGTGCCCCGGCGGAAAGCCGTAACTGTCGGGGTGGGATCCGAGGGTGGCCAGTCTCAGCGGACGAGGTTGGGTGATGAGCAACCCGAGGACGCCTCGCCCGGCGGGACGGGAACCGATCGTGGCCTCCTCTTCGGTGCTGAGCCCGACCGTCACGAACTGGGAGAGCCCGTCCCCCTTGGCGTTCAAGACCCCGAGCGCCCCGTAGCGGGCACTGGTCATCGAGCACGCCTCCTCGATCACGTGGCGGAGCAGGTCGGGCAGGTCGAGATCGGCCTGGATGAGCATCGCTGCTTCGAGGATGCGGCGGAGCTTGACCGGATCGTCGATGGATCGGTAGGGCACTACGGCCGCTTCGGTCCCATGAGCCTCGGTCCCACGGTCGCGTAGCGTAGCGACGAGGATGAGGGTCGTCCACGGCTTCGGGTGCCGGCAACGGCATTATGACCAGGGTATTCGGTGGACGCCCGGGTCCGCCGGTTGCCCCAGGCCACAGGCATTGAAAGGATGACCGGGGTGAGCCTGGGCGTGTTCCTCCTCGACGATCACGAAGTGGTCCGCGCTGGCTTGCGATCGCTGATCGAGGGCGCCGGGGATCTCACCGTGGTCGGCGAAGCGGGGACGGTCGCCGAGGCCATGGCCCGGATCCCGTCGGCCCGACCCGATGTGGCGGTTCTCGACGTCCGGCTCCCCGACGGCAACGGGATCGAGGTCTGCCGGGACATTCGCTCCCGGTTTCCGACGATCGCATGCGTCATGCTCACCTCGTACGCGGACGACGAGGCGCTCTTCGCCGCCATCATGGCCGGCGCAGCCGGCTACGTCCTGAAACAAGTCGTCGGAACGGACCTCGTCGGCGATATCCGGCGAGCCGGGTCCGGCGCATCGCTGCTCGACCCGGTCCTCGGCGAGCGGGTCCTCCAGCGACTCCGTGACGGACCGAAAGAGGACCCGCGCTTGGCCGCCCTCACGCCACAGGAGCGGCGGATCCTCGATCTCATCGCCGCCGGCCAGACGAACCGCCAGATCGCCGGCCAGCTCTACCTTGCCGAAAAGACGGTGAAGAACTACGTATCGAACTTGCTCGCCAAGCTGGGCATGGAGCGCCGCACCCAGGCCGCGACCTTCGCCGCCCGGCTAGAAGAGCGATCCGCTGAGGCGACGCGCCGCGACGCCACCGGCACCTGACGGCCGACCGGTCGCGACGATTTGGGGCCGTGGCACCGGGCGGGACCGGCCCGACAGGCGCGGTCAGGTGTCTCTCGTCGAAGCGTCTGAATCCTCGAGCTCGCTCAGCTGGACGCCACACGATGCGAGGACCCGCCGGAGTCGCGCCCGCTCCTGCTCGGGTGGGTCGAACGCCGCGGGATCGCACTCGATGCCAACCTCGCGGCTGAGCCTGATGAGGGCGACGTCGTACGCCACCTGGTCGGCCACGGCAACCGGGGCCCAGCCAACCCTCGCCCGGGACTCGTCGAGGGATCCCAACCGCTGTGACGCATGCAGCAACTCGACCAGTGCCCCACCGGCGCTGGAACGCTCGCTGGCCACGGTGCCCTCGAGCCCGAGCCGGAGGAGCTGGGTGTAGATCGACATGACCCCTCGATTGTCGCGCTCGGCAGGAAACTTGGCATGGGGGCGGACGCCTCTCGGCTCGCAGCGAGCACGCCACGGCACCAACGGGCGGCGACCGTCGACATCGTCGAGCCGACCGCAATGGCGCCGGCCGACGATGGACGAACCCGTCCTTGCGGTCATCGGTCCTGGCGAATCGATCGACCGGACACCTGCTCTGCGCGGATCCGCACGAAGACGTCCCGGTAGCCACCCGCCCAGGGTTCGATGCCCAGGTTGATCAGCATGGGACGGTCTCTCGCTTCGACCTGCTCGGCCGGTCCCGTCACGAGCACGCTCCATCCTTCGCTCGTGGCCTCGTCGATCTGGTCGACCTCGAAGCTCACCTTCGCCCCGAACACCCCGGTGATCGAGGCATTGCTCGAGGTTCGGAACACGACCGCGCTGTCGACGAACCCGAAGTTCACCGGTTGAGCCACCGGGCCGCGCCCGCTCACGAAAATCACCCGACCAACGCCCCCTTTTCGCAAGAGCGCCTCGCACTGCGCCCGGCCCAGCTCTTCGAGTATCGGGTTCGGGCCGGCACGCCCCCACCCAGGCGGCCGTCGCGCATCCCCTCCGACGAGCGCCCATCGGTTCGTATCGAGCGCCTCGGCCAGCCGCGAAAGGGTATTGACGCCGACGACGGCACCGGGGTTCTGCTCCACGTAGGCGAGGTAGCCCGTCTCCAGACCCGCCCGGCGGGCGACTTCTGCCGCACTGAGTCCCAGCGCCTGGCGTCGCTCGACGATTCGTCGAGCAAGGTCGCTCGCCTCCGCCCCAAAGATCTCTCCCATCGTGTCGCCTCTCGTCGTCTGGTCGTCCATCTCGCTGGCGCGGCCGTGATCTCGTACCGGTGCCACGGGCCCGCATCTCGACGCGTCCATGGTGCTCGGAGCCAGACGTGACCACCAGGGTCTAAAGTCACGACAAGCACTCGACCACGGCCGCTCCGCCGCCGCCGGTGACGCGGGTGTGAGCCCCGAACCCCGGCGAGGACCGGCTCGCCGGAACCGGCCCCCGGCGAGGACCGACGCGGCGATCCTCGGGCTCGGAGACCGATCCTCGGGCTCGGAGGAGACAATGTCGTCGCCCGAATGCTCGCTTCGCGGCCGACCGCGCTGCTTGATCCCAGATGGTGATGCGAGCGATCGGAGCGGGCGATGCAGGCGGCCTCCCCGTCGGATCGACGCGTTTGGTTTGCATCCCGCGTTGTTACAATTGACGCTACTGGACCGGACCGCTCCCCGAGGTTGCGATGCGCTACCCCCTAGTCGACTCACGACCGCAGGCGGCCTCGCCGACCATCGGGTCTGGCCTCGAAACCGCAGCCAGGGCCCCCGAGGCGGTCAGTTACTCGACCGAGGCAGCGCCCGTCACGGCGCCGGCCGTCACCGAGTCCGCCTCCGCCGAGCGGACCGGGGCGCGGTCGGCAGCCTGGTGGCGGTCGGCAAGCTGGTGGCGCCTGTCCCGCGAGCTGCTCATCGTCGGAGCCTTCTGCGCCGTCTACGAGCTCCTCCGCACCGACATGGTGCAAGACGGCGCCGAAGCGGGGCGGCACGCGCTGGACATCGTCCGCCTCGAGACGGGGATCAACCTCTTCCACGAAGAGAGCATCCAAGCTGCATTCCTGCGGGTGCCCGATCTCGTCCGGTCGTTCAATCTCTACTACGGCGCGACCCACTTCGTGGTGCCCGTCGCCGCGTTGGTCTGGCTCGCGCTGCGCCATCCGGACCGCTACCCGCGAGCCCGGAACCTGCTGGCGACCGTCACCGGGATCGGGTTCATCTGCTTCTGGCTCTTCCCCGTGGCACCGCCACGGCTGCTGCCAGCCCGGTTCGGCATCATCGACACGCTCGTCACCCTGGGCAAATCGGGTCACTTCACGACCGTCCTGATCAACAGCGCGGGAGACGTGTACGCGGCGATGCCCAGCCTCCACGTGGCGTGGGCGCTGTGGAGCACCGTTGCCCTCTACCCGGTCGTCCGCCATCGGGTCCTCCGGGTGCTGCTGGTCGCCTACCCGGCCCTCACGACCCTCGTCGTCGTCACGACCGGCAACCACTTCTTCTTCGACGCCGCAGCCGGCGCCATTCTGGTCTGCGTGGCGTGGGTCCTGGTGACGTACGTGCCGTCCCGTCTGGCCACCCTTGCCCGCACCACCGGCCTCGCTCCGATGCGCCACCGGGCCGAGCACCACTGACGATCGCCTGACGGCGGCCGATCCCCCTCAGGCGACGACGCCCGACGAGCGAAGCTCCTCGACCTCGGCCGCCGACAGGCCCATCTCGGCCAGGATGTCGTCGGTGTGCTGGCCGAAGCTGGGGGCGGGCGGTGGGTCTCCCGCCTCTTCGTCGAAGAGAATCGGAGGGACCGGTAGCCGGAGGGTCCCCCCGGGGTACTCGACCGGCCGCAGGAACCCGTTGGCCACCGTCTGGGGGTCGTCGAACACCTCGGCGGGCGTCTGCACGCTCGACCAGGCCCCCTTGGCGGTGGCCAGCGTGTTGCGCCATTCCTCCAACGTGTGCTGGGAGAACACCTCGTCGAGGATGGCCACCCCGGCGGCGACGTTCTCGTTGCGCGCCGCCGACGTCGCAAACCGTGGATCGCTCGCCAGCTCGGGGCGGCCGATGTGCTCGCAAAAATCGACCCACTCGTCCTGGTGGTCACCGAGGAAGGACAGCAGCACGAACCGCCCGTCCCCGCTGCGGTAGGTGTTCGTCGTCGGATGCCGCTGGTCGTGGCGAGCCCGGGCCCCCGCGGCCATGAAGTCCGACCCGAGCCCCGAGGAGATGATCGAGGGTCCGTTGAACCAGATGGCGGTCCCGAGCAGGGATCCGTCGACGACCGAGCCCTTGCCGGTCCGCTCCCGCTTGAGCAGGGCAGCGCAGATCCCACCGGCCAGCGTCATGCCCGAAATCCCGTCGCCGTGGCCGACCATGCCCGGGGGGAAGTCGATGCCGGCGACCCCCATGGCCGACGAGGCCAGGGTTCCCCTCCCCCACCAGGTGATCCCGTCGTAGCCGCTGCGCTGGGCGTCGGGGCCCTTCGGACCCTGACCCGAGCCCCGGGCATAGATGATGTTCGGGTTGAGGGCCTGGATGTCGGCGACGTCGAACCCCAGGCTCTTGCGGGTCCGGGGCAGGTAGCTGGTCAGGAAGACGTCGGCGTCCCGGACCAATCGATAGAGCAGCTCCCGCCCTCGATCGGCCTTCAGGTCGATGGCGATGGCACGCTTCCCCCGGCCATAATGGCGGTACATCCAGGTCTCGCCGTCGGGCATCTCGGTGCCCTTCAAGAAGCGCACCGGATCGGGCGAGTGGGGCCCCTCGACCTTGATGACGTCGGCTCCCCAGTGCGCCAGCACGCCGCCGGCCGAGGGGACGAACGCCCACATCGTCAGGTCGACCACTCGAATGCCTTCGAGGATGTCCATGGTCAGCTCACTCCTCTCCTCGGGGTCGTCGGCTCTTCTCGGGGTCTGGGCCTCGAGCGTGCTGCGACGACGGACGGCACCGCCCCGAGAACGCCCGGCCGTTGGCCGGTGCTCGGCGGCGCCGGGGCAGCCGTCACGACGCCGGAAGCTTCTCGAGCGGCGCGCAGACCGGTCTTCCCTTGTGGGTGTCGTAGTACTTGCCCGATCGCAACTGCACGTAATAGAAGCACTCGGTCTTGGCCAGCCCGGCCAGGGTGCCGAAGTTGGCGTAGGTGAGCGTGTCGGGCAGCAGGCCGCCGGCGTTGTAGCTGGTCAACTGCCTCAAGTTGGTGATGAAGGACGGCTGGGTGGGATTCGGGCCGGCCAACTGGAGCCCCTTGATCATCAGGTCGGCCGATACATAGGCGAAGAGGGTTCCCAGGTCCGGTATGCCGCCCTTGTAACTGGTGTCGTACTTCTTCAGCGCGGCGAGCATGGCCTTGGTGGCCGGGTTGGGCGTCACCATGTTGAACTCGGTCGAGAAGTAGGCCCCGTCCAGCGCGCTGGTCGACAACGGCTGGGACAGTACCTGCTGGTCGTAGCCGGTAAAGTAGAGCTGCTTGGCGTCACTGCCCTCGTTCTTGAGCGCGTTGGCCACCCCCACGTCGGTGCTGTCGACGGCCGAGATCACCACGCCGTTGCAGCCGGCGTGATCGATCGCCAAGGCGTCGGTGGTGAAGTTGACGCCGCCGATCGGTACCTGGACGTCTCGGTAGCAGGCCGAGACGCCGTTCTTCTTCGACGCGGTCAGGATCTCGTTCATCTCCTGGGCGATAGAGCTGTAGGTGATGCCGGCCAGCTTGGTGACGCCCAAGGACTTCATGAAGGGGCTGACGTAGTCGTACACCGGGTAGACGCCATCCAGCGGCGCTCCGTTCCCAGGGACATTCGCCTCGAACGCGTCGAACACGTTGGAGTCCACGGTGTTCGTCCCCCAGGTCGTCACCGGGACATGCAGGCCTGCCAGCACGTGGTCGCCGGACTCGTAGTCGTCGTCGATCGCCGAGTCCTCGATCACCCCGAACACGTTGGATCCTCCCAACTCGGAGGCGACCGTGGCCGCCGTGGTGGGGGTGGATTGATCGTCCTTCACGACCAGCTTGAGCTTGCGGCCGTCGACGCCGCCTTGCGCGTTCTGGACGGCGAATCGGGCGAGCGCTCCCCCTCCGCTGTCGGAGAACGTGGGCGCGGCCGGGCCCGTCTCCGACGTGACGAACCCGATGGTGATCGAGTTGGCGGTGACGCCGGGCGCGCCGCTCGTGGACGCGGCGCCGGCCGGCACCGACCCGTAGCCGACGACAAGACACCCCACGACCAGTGGCAGGGCGCAGGCCAGGGCGGACGCCCTCGCCCTCCGGACACGCCCCAGTGCGCGCATACAGCCCCCCTGATCGGGCAGGCCGGCGTCCGGCCGGGCCTGCCACAACCACCGCTATGACAGCATCTGCCAACTGCTTGATCGACAAATGCTTCGTCGGATTGGAACCCCGATGCGATGATAAGCACAGGGGCGCAACGGTCGCAATCGTCACCGCGGGCGGGGCCGTCGCCCGCACGTCAACGACGGCGCGTCAGCCCGAGATGTTGGGCCAGCCACGGGCCAGTCACGCTGTCCGGCGCGATGGCGACCTCGGGGGGGCTCCCCGTCGCGACGATCCTTCCGCCCTCGGGTCCCGCTCCCGGTCCGACGTCGATGAGGTAGTCGCACGCCGCAAGGAGGTCGAGATCGTGGTCGATGACCACGATCGTCGCGCCGGCGTCGATCAGCCGGTCGAGGACTCGGATAAACGTCCCGACGTCGCGCGGGTGCAGTCCAGTGGTCGGCTCGTCGAAGACGTAGAGCGTGTCGCGCTGGCTCCTGCGCAGTCGGGAGGCGATCCGCAACCGCTGGGACTCACCGCCGGACAGCGACGGGGTCGACTCGCCGAGGTGGAGGTAGCCGAGCCCGACCTCTGCCACCGGCCGCAACGGGCCGAGGACTCGAGGCTGATCGGCGAAGTGCGTCAGCGCCTCGTCGATACTCAAGGCCAGGACGTCGGCGATCGTCATCCCCCCCACCTGGACCTCGAGGGTGGCTTCGTTGAAGCGCGCTCCGCCACAGGTCGGGCACGTGATCGGTACGTCCGGCAGGTACTGGACGTCGAGGTCGATGGCGCCGAGCCCGAAGCAGGTCGGGCACTGCCCCTCACGGGTGTTGAAGGAGAAGTGGCCCGGCTTCCACCTTCGCCGTCGAGCCAGCGCCGAACCCGCGAACACGCGGCGGATCTTGTCGAACGCACCGCAGTAGGTCGCCAGCGTC
>DASYAI010000021.1:0-77686 GCA_036501425.1 Acidimicrobiales bacterium
GGACACGACGCTACGAGACGCCATTTGAAGCTGCGGTGAGAGTCGCGAATGGCGTCGTGTGGCGATGTAGCATCGCGACAAAAGTGCACGTCAAGCGTATTTAGCCCCCGTGGCCGAGTGGATTAGGCGACGGACTTCTAATCCGTTCCACGCAGGTTCGAATCCTGCCGGGGGCGCCGATGGCCTGGACAGCCGCTTCGGCGGGCGGCGCGTTCCAGGGCGCGAACTTCGACTTCTAGTGTGATGATCGTGCAGTTCACGGCAGCGGTCTCGCACGAAGAGGAGTGGCACATCGCGCGCACACTGGAGGTCGAAGTGACCAGCCAGGGACGCACGGTCGACGAGGCTCTCGCCAATCTTCGAGAAGGACTTGAGCTGTACTTCGAGGACGAGGCGTTGCCCGAGGCCATCGAGCTTCCGGTCCTCGCCACTGTCCAACTCTCGGCGTGAGCCCGGCGCTGCCGGTCGTCGGCGGCGCCAAGGTCATCGCCGCTCTGGCCAAGGCCGGCTCGTGCAGGTCAGCCAGCGCGGCAGTCATGTGGAACTCCGGAGCGCTGGTCGAACGGTCATCGTGCCGATGCATCGAGAGCTTGCTATCGGCACGCTCCGCTCGGTCCTGTGACAAGCGGGCCTCACGCCGGCGGAGTTCATCGCCCGCAGGTCGGCTCTCATCGCCAGTTTCGCTATCCGGACCGGCCTGGAACGGCGACGGTGGCCGGCAAGCTGAGTGATGAGCTGCCGAAGGGTCCGCTTGGGATCGATCTGGCGGCAGGGTGGCCGGCCGGAAAGGCAGAATCGTGACTGAGTACGTCGTCGTGATCGAGCAGAAAGGGGAGGCCGGGGGGGGGCGTACGTACCCGACCTTCCTGGCTGCGTGGCGGCTGGCCGTTCCCGCGACGAGGTCGAGGAGCTCATCGCCGAAGCGATCCCTCTGCATATCCAGTCGTTGCGCGAGCATGGCGAGCCTGTTCCCCCTCCGTCGGCGATGGGCTCGACGAAGGTCCGGGTGGCATGAGCGAGGACGAACCCAGGGCGCGCCATCAATCGAGGTAGCCCTCGCGACGGACCTTGGCGTGCCGGGCGGCCAGGCTGATCGCCGCCCCCTCGACCAACGCCTCGAGGTTGGCATTCTGGGAGGCCGGGGGCGCACCGACCAGTCCTCCGTACGAAACTGTGCGGAGGATTCCGACCATGGTTGTCGTCCGAAGACCGATGCTCTTCGAGGCGTGTCGACAGTCACGGCGTTTCACCCGTGCGCTCGGCCCGGAAGCCCGAATCATCGCCAAGGTGGAAGAAGAGGTGGCCTCGAAGCGTGCCGTCATCTTCGACGGCCACCCACCCCCAGCCGGTGGTGTGGTCACCCTCGTCGAAGCCCTCCCACGAGAACTCCCCACCGGGGCGTCCGTCACGAGGCGCGTCGCGCCAGGCGATCCGACCTTGGACCGCAATGAACCCGAGACTGCCCATCCGGTCCGGTTCGAACTCGATGAACCCAGGAGCGACGAGGTCGACGTCCTCGTGGGCCCAGAGGTCCATCGCTACGATCCGCCACCTTGCCACAAGGGATGACGATGTGACTTGTCGTGACTCTCCTGCCACCGCTTCAGCCTCCCTCTCGTACAGATCAGCGATCATCCGGGACCGACGACTACACGCCGAGCTGCAACAGCTCGTCGACCGGGCGGCGGTCGCTGCGAGCCTTGGCCAGAAGGTCGAGGTAGGCCCGACCCGCCGAGGTGGCTCGGGAAGGAGCAGTCACAGCAAGACTTCCAAAGCTCGGCGCAGTGCCGGCTCGGTGCGGGGGAATGTCTGAGCCAGCTCGATCAGCTGGGCTGGGCTGCGACCCGGGCGGCCGACCCAGCGCCGCAGGCCCTCCCAGGCGACCTCGCTTCCTTCGAGGTGGCGAAGGCGGACGACGTCGACCAGAGACCGTTCTGCCGAGTACAATCCGATCGGCCGGCGGGCGCGACTTCCAGCTCTTCGCGGCCCAGGTCGAACGTACGGGGCGTCGATCAGGCCATGGCGAGCGAGCGCAGTCCCCAGGCACATCGTGGCGTGTGGGATTCACGCTCGCAGCCGCCGGTCGCCCAATAGGGTCGGGCAGGCAACCTGCGGCGACGCCGGACCCCGGGGTTCAGCCGAAGGTGAAGTCGTAGGCCTCGATCCCGGGCTCGGCATCGAGCACCAGCGTGCCGGTCCCGAGCCGGTCCGACTGCACCATCGCGTAGAGCCGAGGGGGTCCGCTGACGTCGATGGTCTGGGTGTGCGCCCCGTTCACCGTCACGCGCAGCGTTCCGGTGCCTCCCAGCACCAGGTAAACGTCGTCGGCCTGGTACCCCAGCTCCAGTTGGGCGTCGGCCCCGGCGGTGGCTTCCTGGGCGTGCTCGGTCCACGTCCCCCCGAAGGCCAACGCGCCGAGGGGAAGCGAGGCGGGGAGCTGGTAGAGGGTCGCCTGGTTCTGCCGGATCTGCTGGCTGGGCACGAGGTACTGGAGCTGCTGGTAGCCGACGTAGGTCTCGGGGTTGGTCGGGTTGGTCGGCGTCTTGTTGGCGACCTCGGTCGGGGGTGGGAGCACCGCGCCGGGGTGGGCGTCGACCAGCAGCTGGCGGATCAGGGTCTCGGTCGTCGCGTAGTCGCCCTCCCCGAACGTGACGTGGCGCACCTCGCCCCGGGCGTCGATGAGATAGTCGGCCGGCCAGTACTCGTTGTCGTACGCGTCCCAGGTCCCGTCGCGGTTGTCCACGGCGACCGGGTAGGTCACCCCGAGTTGCGCCGATTCGGCCCGCACGTTGGTCACCACGTGCTCGAACGCGAACTCCGGCGTGTGCACCCCGACGACTACCAGGCCGTCGGCGGCGTAGGCCTTGGACCAAGCCTCGACGTGGGGGAGGGTGCGTTGGCAGTTGATGCACGAGTAGGTCCAGAAGTCGACCAGCACCACCTTGCCGCGCAGGGAAGCGAGCGACAGCGGTCGCCCACCGGGCGTGTTCAGCCAGGTGGTGATGTCGGCGAAGCCGGGCGCGGCGCCGCAGTCCACCAAGCCGGGGGTCGAAGGGCTGCAGTGGGCGAGTGAGCCATGGTCGGTGCCGGTCAGGGAGCCCAGCTCCTGGCGGACGGTCGCCGATCCCTCGACGCGGTTCTGCAGCGCGTCGGTGTAGCCCGGAACGGCCCGCTGCAGGCCGTCGAACGCGTTGAGGCCGATGGCCAGCGCCATGGCGACCAGCACGACGCCGCTCAGTGCCCGGAGCGCCGGGCCGTGCTGGCGCAGAGCTCGCACCTTCGGGATCAACGACGTGCCGGCGAGGGCCACGATCAGCAGGGGGATCGAGACCCCGACGGCGAAGGCGAGGGTGACGAACACGGCGCTCCAGCCGACCCGGTGGGTTGCCCCCACCACCGTGATCGCCGCGAGGACCGGCCCGGCGCACGGCACGAACAGCGGGCCCAGGGCCAGCCCCATGACGAACCCGCTGGCGCGCCCGGTGGGTTGGCGCAACCGGAGCCGGGCGAAGGGTCGATCGAGCACGGTGGCGAGCGGGGGGATCAGCAGGCTCAGGCCGACGGCCACCAGCAGCGCGATCCCCGCGTCGCGCAAGAGGTCCTGGGGTAGGTGGAGGGCGGAGAGCACCTCGGAGCCGAAAAGGATCAGGAGGCTGAAGCTCACGATCAACCCGCCGACCACCGCCACGGGCCGGGACCGCTTCGACCACCGGTCCCGTCGGGAACCCGGCGCGGCGGCGCCGGTTGCCAGGACGATCGGCAACACCGGCAGGATGCACGGCGAGATCCCCGCCACCAACCCGGCCACGAGCCCGACGCCCACCAGCTCGATCACGGGGCCAATCCTGGTCCCTCCATCGCCGGCTGCGACGTCAGCTACGACGTCGGAGGGCCAGCAGCGCGACGTCGTCGGGCCGGTCTGCCGGCAGGAGCCCGATCACCCGGTCGCACACCGCCTCGGCGTCCAGCCGTTCGGGGGTGGTGAGCCCGGCCGCCAGCAGCTCCATGCTCGCTTCCGCCCCGAGCACCCGCTCGTCGATGGCGCCGTCGGTGTACACCAGCAACGCGTCGCCGGGATCCAGCGCCCCGAACCAGTCGGGCCCGCCGGCGGTCGCGCCCACGCCGAGCGGAGGGCCCGGTTGCACCGCCAGGAACTCGGCGCCCCCGGCCCCGAGCAGCAGTGGGGGATAGTGGCCGGCCGAGGCGAGCACCAGCTCTCCCGTGCGCACCGTGAACCACCCGAACAACGCGGTGGCGATGCGGTCGAAGTCCAGATGGCTCCAGCTCTGCTGCAGCGCCTCGATGAGCTGGCCCGGTGCCTTCACGTGGCCGGCCAGCGCTCGGGCGGCGCTGCGTAAGTGTCCCATCAGTGCTGCCGCGTCGCGGTCGTGGCCCTCGACGTCGCCGACCATGAAGACCGCCGCCGCGTCGTCAAGGAGGATCAGGTCGTAGAAGTCGCCGCCCACCTCGAGCCCCCGGGTGGCCGGCAGGTAGCGGGTGGCCACCTCGAGCCCGGGCACCGAGACCAGGCGCTGGGGGAGGAGGCTCTGCTGGAGCACCTGGGAGGTCCGAAGGGTCGACTCGTAGCGCTGGGCGTTGTCGACCACGGCCGCCACCTGCTCGGCCAGCCGTTCGGCGAAGCGCACGTCGTCGGCGTCGAACGATCTGCTGCCCGAGACCAAGGTGAGCGATCCGAGCATCCGCGAGCCGACCAGTGGCACGCTCAGGTACGAGTGGAACTCCAGCTCGTGCACCAGGGCGAGGTGCGTCTCGTCCCGGGTGGTGGCCCGCAAGAAGTCGTCGCTCATCGTCCTCGACCACCGGGTGGCACCGGTCCGGATGACCTCCACTGCGGGGTGCGCCCCCGTGGCGTCGGGCGGGTAGTCCGAGCCCAGCCGATCGACCAGGTGCTGCTTGGACCGGTCCCGGTGCCGGGCGACCATTCGCCGGAGGGCGCCGTCCTCCTGAAGGAAGTCGATCAGGCAGATGTCCCCGATCGCCCCGAGCGCCAGCTCGGCCAGCCGGTCGAGGGTGCCGGCGAAGTCGGATGCCTCGGCGATCACCTTGGCGGCCTGGGCCAAGAACGTCGCCAGCTCGCCCAGCGCCACCTCCTGCGCCCGTAGCTGCGAACGGTGCATCGCCTGCGCGGCCTGCTCGACCATCGAGGCGAGGAATTCCTGTTCCTCGGGGGCGATGTCCTGGGGCCCCGGGTAGGCGACCGCCACGACACCCACCGAGTCGGCGTCGACCACCAGGGGCAGCAGCGCCCAACTGGAGCCTTCGGGCGACGGGGTCCTCCCGAAAGGGTTCCGGTCGACTCCGGCTCCGAACTGAGCCCGACACTCGACGGCCACCCGCGAGAGCGCCGAGTCGCCGACCACGGGCAGGCGGACGGGGAGGATGTCGAGCGTGCCGGGTGTCGAGGAGGTGAGCTGGAGATCGGCCCCGTCGACCAACCAGACCGCAGTGGACGCCACGTCGCGCCCGGCCGAGTCGACGGCCAAAGAGGTGCCGAGCACCGCGGCGATGCGCTCGGGATCGGACTCGCGAACGAGCTTGGCCGTGAAGTCCTGCAGGCGCTCCAGCCGATCGGCATCGCGCTGGGCGCGCAGGCGGGCCGCGTGCTCGGCTTCGAAGGCCCGCACCCGCTCGATGGCGGTGGACAGCCGGCTGGCGATGACCTGAAGGAGGTCGGCGTCGACGCCGGTGAAGTGGGCCCGCTCGCGGCTGCCGGCGTAGAGCACGCCGAGCAGATGGTCTTCGAAGAGCAGCGGCACGGCGACCACCGAGCTCAGCCCGCTGTTGCGGAGGGCGTCGGTGGCTACCTCGATCTGCGACAGGTCGTCGACGATG
Organism: Acidimicrobiales bacterium; assembly: GCA_036501425.1. Lineage (GTDB taxonomy): Bacteria > Actinomycetota > Acidimicrobiia > Acidimicrobiales > RAAP-2 > DATKRB01. The sequence goes on from DASYAI010000021.1 coordinate 5,854, forward strand.
AGCGGCGCCCGGGTGGCGATCACCGTACCGGCCATTCCCTGCCCGGCACGGATGCCGAGCCCGAGGGACATCTCCTCGCTGAGCCCGGTGGCCGCCCGGGCGAGCAGTTCGTCGCCCGAGTCGTTTGCGACGAGCACGGCCAAGGCATCGGCGCCCAGCATGTCCTTCAACGTCATCAGCGCCCGCCGGAACAGCGCGTTCAGCGCCCCCTCCGACCGTGCCATCGCGGCCGAAGCGGCGATCTCCTGCCACCACTGCGCGGCCGTGTCGCCGGCGAGCTCGGCGGCCCGCTCGGTGGCCAGCAGCCGTTCGATCTCGTGGTGGTCGTGTCCGGGCACGGCGCCGTCTCCGTTCGGGTCTCGTCCGAGGAGCGACCAGTCTCTCACCGGGTGTCGGTCCGTGAACCGAGCTCGGCCACGAGGCCCCGGGCAACCTGGCGCCCAGAGCAGAGGACCCGCCGCGGCGGGGAGTGACCCGGCGGGGTCAGAGACGAGCCAGGCTAAGCCGGTCGGGTCGGCCCACGGCGCTGTCGACCAGGTCCACCGGGTCGATGCCCGCCGCGGCGGCGGCCCGGCCGATGAGATGGTGGAGGTAGATGCTGAGGTTGAGCAGTGACCGGCGCTCATCGCCCCCGGTCAGCGGAACCGGCTCGGAAGCCGCGTCGAGGCCCGAGACCTCCAGCAGGGTCGACCGGAGCCCCAGGAGGCCGTGGAGCGCTCCGGCCAGGTCGGCCCCGCTCCGGCGCAACCAGAGGCTGAGGCACAACGGAAGGCTGAGCGCGTCGCCGCCGACATCGTCGAGTGGGAGCCGGACCAGCCCACGTGCCGCCAACCAGGAGAATTCGAACGACCGGTCCACGAGCCGGCCGGGGTCGGTGGACCGGTCGGCAGGGACCCAGCGCCCGGTGGTGGTGGAACGAGTCGAACCGCTGTGCACGCGGGCCAGTTTGACGAGGGGGTGTAACACTCTGGTGGATCGGCCTTGACCTGGGTAAAGATGGGGTCATGCCACGCACCATCTGGACGGGCTCGCTGACCTTCGGATTGGTCACCATCCCGGTCGGTCTCTATCCGGCCACGACGGACAAGGCGATCCATTTCAACCAGTTCGAGGAAGGGACCTCGGACCGGATCCGCTACAAGAAGGTCAACGAGCGGACCGGCCAGGAGGTGGAGAGCGCCCGGATCGTGCGGGGGGTCGACCTCGGCGGCGGGGAGTACGTCGTGCTGAGCGACGAGGAGCTGGCGGAGGCCGAGCCGAAACGGTCGCGCACGGTCGAGATCACCGACTTCGTCGAGCTGGAGGACATCGACCCGGTGTACTTCCGGACCACCTATTACCTGGCCCCCCACGACGAGGCTGCCGCCAAGCCATACGCCCTGTTGCAGCGGGCGATGCAGAAGGCGGGCCGGGTGGCCATCGCCACGTTGGTGATGCGCAACAAGGAGTACCTGGTGGCCATCCGGCCCCAGGGCGCGGCGCTGACCCTCGAGACGATGTTCTTCGCCGACGAGGTGCGGTCCGCCGAGCGGGAGCTGCCCTACCTGTCGGGGGTGGCCGAGCCGTCGGAGCGCGAGGTGGAGCTGGCCTCCGTGCTGGTCGACGCGATGAAGGGCGAGTGGGAGCCTGAGCGCTACCACGACACCCACCGCGAGCGGGTGGACGAGCTGGTCGAGGAGAAGCGCCAGGGCCGAGAGATCGTCCACGAGCCCGCCCCCGCGGCCGCCGGCCGGGTCGTGGACCTGATGGAGGCGCTCCAAGCGAGCGTGGCGGCCGCGGCGGGCCGGAGCTCGGCGCCGGAGGCCGAGCCGGCGCCGGCGCGGCGGCCGGTCAAGGCGGCCTCGGCCGGCACCGCACGTCGCGCGCAGGCGCCCGCCCCGGTACGACGGGGTGGTGGCGCCACACGGGGCCAACCGGCCGAGGCCTCGCAGGGCGACGGGGCCGACGGCGCCGACGAGGCCAAGGGGAGATCGTCGGCCCGCCGAACCCGGCAGGCCGCCAAGGCGGCTCCGGCCGCCGGGTCGCGGGATGCTCCCAAGGCCAAAAAGGCAGCCAAGCGGCCCGCCGCGGCGCGCCTGCGCGAGGTTTCCTGAGACTCCCTCGGGCAGGATTCCCGGCGGGGGAGACGGCCCGCCGGTCGCCGGCTATCTGAAGGCTCACCCCCTCCTCGCGCCGCGTGCCTGACCGGCGCGCCGGCTTCACCGATTCTGCAACCGGCGGGCAACCGGCTCTGACCACTCGGCTCTTACCATCACCAGCGCCGTTCGAGATCCAAGGCGAATTTGAGCGCCGTTCGAAGGGTTTCGGCGGAAGACCCGGTTGTCAAACGCCCTCAGTCGAGGTCGAGGTGAGGAGTGGAGCTGATGGAGACGTTGGAGAGCACGCAAACGGCGGAGGACCCGTCGGTCCTCAGCCGATGGCTCATGATGCCGGACGCCCCCGAGCTGCCGACGTTGGCCGACTTCGTGCAGCGCCCCGCTTGGATGGACTCAGCCGCTTGCCGTGGTGAGCCGTCGCACTTGTTCTTCCCCCGCAACGAGGGGGTGTCCGAGGAGGCGCTGTCCTTCTGCCGCCCGTGTCCGGTCCGCCGTGAGTGCCTCGACCACGCGATGGCCCACCCCGGGTTGCGCGGTTGCTGGGGCGGCACGAGCGAGCGTCAGCGGATCCGGTTGCGCCGGATGGTCGGCTGAGGTCGGCGGCTTTACCCAACAGGGGACTAGTAATCGCGTGACGAAAGGATTAACTTGTCGACGCGGGTCCGTTCCCGCGAGGGGGTTTTCCGGCCAGGGGGGTCCGGAGAACGGGAACGGAACAACACCGAACCAACGAGGTTCGGTGTTGTTGTGCCCGGCTCGTCCCGCTTCTGGGACATCGGCGCGCCCAGTTGACCGCGGACGGCGACCGGTGCGGCCACCGGGTGTCCCGCTGCTCGGAGCGGACCGCATGCCGGCCGATCACCATGGCCTCTGAGCTGCGAGTTCACCAGACGGGGGCGCTCCGGCTGCCCCCGTCCGCGTGCTTCGCCACGGTCACGACCCACGGCCGGCGCCAGCCGTGCGCCGGTACCGTCGTCTGGCACGGCCTCGTCCAGACCGTGCACGGCCAGCGTTGGCGGGCCGGAGCGTGCGACGTGCATCGAGCCGGGCTGATCGATCGGTGCCCGTCGGGCGCGACCGACCTACGTCTCCTCTCCTGACCAGGGGATTGCCATCCTGACCAGGGGATTGTTCTGCTCCTGGCCAAGTGGGTATCGATCTTCGGTCGAGCCGGCTGACCCGGCCCGGTGCAGGCTGTCCGGCCACGCCCCGCAGGCCGTCCGGCCGCGCCGCAGGCGGCTACGGGGCGCCGACTATTAGCCGCCTCGTAGCGGGAATTGACGAAATCCTTAGGCGGATGCGGTCTACTGGTGGTGAGAACGAGCGGTAGCCGGGGCTCGGTTGCCCCGATGTGGACTCGAGGACGGACATGACTGACATCTCCCAACCGCCGGGTGCGGCAGCCGATGCCCCGGCGGACCCCACCGAGCCGACCGGTCCCACCTTCTCGGCGCCCGAGCCGGGCCAGGCGGGTGGCGCGGGGGGCTCGTGGCGCCCCCCCGGCGAGGGCGGAGGGGGACCGTACGGGTCGGCCGGACCGCCGACGTGGGGTCCGTCGGGGCCCTTCGGAACGGGGGTGTGGGCGCCTCCGGCGTCCCGCCCCCATCGGCGGGGCCTGCGCGGCGCACTGGGTGCGGGGGGAGTGGCACTGGCCGTCCTGGCCGGGGTGGGGATCGGTTACGCGGTCTGGCAGCCGGGCACGACCCCGGCCTCGTCGTCGGGTGGCGGGCATTCGACGCCACCGTCCTTCTCGGTGCCCAGCCAGCCGGGCTCCGGGTTCGGGGGCGGCTCGGGGAACCTCGGACCCGGCAACTTCGGTCAAGGGCAGGGCCAGGGGAACGGGAGCAGCGGCGCGACCAGCCCGGCGGCGAGCGCCGCCGCAGCCAAGGTCGACCCGGGGCTGGTCGACGTGAACACCACCCTCGGCTACAGCGGGGGACAGGCCGCTGGCACCGGTCAGGTGGTGAGCTCGGACGGATTGGTGCTCACCAACAACCATGTGATCGAGGGTGCGACCGCGATCGAGGTGACCGACATCGGCAACGGCAGCACCTACAGCGCGTCGGTCGTCGGGTACGACTCCTCCGTCGACGTGGCAGTGATCCAGCTGAAGAATGCCTCCGGGCTCAAGACGGTGCCGCTGGGTGACTCGTCGTCGGTGTCGGTGAACGACACGGTCTTCGGCATCGGCAACGCCGGCGGTGTCGGCGGGACGCCGAGCGTGGCCCAGGGCACGGTCACCGCGCTCAACCAGTCGATCACGGCGAGCGACGACTTCGGCGGCGGCTCCGAGCAGCTGTCCGGCCTCATCCAGACCAATGCGCCGATCCAGCCCGGGGACTCGGGCGGCCCTCTGGTCGACACGTCGGGCAAGGTGGTCGGCATCGACACGGCCGCGTCGAGCGGGTTCTCGTTCCAGTCCAGCGCCACAGCCGGGTTCGCCATTCCGATCAACGCCGCCCTGAGCACCGCCAAGCAGATCGAGAACGGCCAGGGCTCGGCCTCGGTGCACATCGGGGCGACGGCCTTTCTGGGCGTCAAGGTCTCGAGCGCAGGGGGCTCCTCCAGCACGACCACGGGGGCGGCGGTGGTGGGAACCGAACCGGGGACGCCGGCTGCGACCGCCGGGCTCGAATCGGGCGACGTGATCACCTCGCTCGGGGGCAAGGCGGTGACCTCGGCCCAGAGCTTGACCACCAACCTGGTGACGCACCATCCGGGGGACCAGGTGAGTGTCCAGTGGGTCGACGCGAGCGGCCAGCAGCACTCTGCCACCGTCCAGCTGGCGAGCGGCCCGCCCCAGTAGCCGGTGCGCCGGGCCGTGCCGGTGCACCGGTCCGGCCCGACCGGGCCGTGCCGGGGGTCAGGCCAGCCGACGGACGAGCTCGCCCAACAGGTCGATGCCCTCGAAGTCCCGCCGATCCGGGTGCTGGAGGAAGACCCGCTCCACGCCGGCGGCCCGGTACTGGCCCAAGACGTCGAGGACCTGGTCGAGCGTGCCCGCATGGCAGCGCTCGCGCGGGCCGCGGAACCGCTCCAACGCGTTGGCCAGCCGGGCCTCGGCGTCGGCGGCGTCGGTACCGGGCACCACCAACGCCATCAACGACAGCCGGAGCGTCGCCGGGTCGCGGTCGGCCGCTTCGCAGGCGGCGTCCAGACGCGACCGCAGGGCGCGGCACTCGTCGGGGGGCGCAAAAGCGGTGTTGTACTCCTGGGCGAACCGGGCGGCGAGTCCGAGCGAACGCCGCATGCCCCGGCCGCCCAGGATCAACGGCGGGTGTGGCACCTGGAGCGGCGCCGGTAGGGCGAGCTGGTTCACGAGCGTGAAGTGGGATCCATCGAAGTCGAAGCGCTCGCTGCCCCAGCTGCGCACCAGCACCTCGACGTACTCGCTGAACCGGTCGTAGCGCGTACCGACGTCGGGGAAGTCGAAGCCGTTCTGCCGGTGCTCCCCCTCGAACCAACCGGCGCCGACGCCTACTTCTATCCGCCCGCCCGACGCGTGGTCGGCCGTCACGGCCACCCGGGCCAGCTCGCTCGGATGGCGGAAGGTGGCCGGGGAGACCAGGGTGCCCAGCCGGATGCGCTCGGTCAGTGGGGCGAGCGCGCTCAGGGTCGACCACGCGTCGAGCGCCGGGCCCGGGGCACCGTGGAACGACGTGTAGTGGTCGGACCGGAAGAGGCCGTCGAGCCCGGCGTTCTCGACCGCCCGGGCCAGGGCCACCCACTCGTCCCAGGTGACGCCCTCTTGGCCCTCGATCATCAGGCACAGTCGCATGGCGCGGGATCACCCTTCTGGTCGGGGAGGGGGGATTCGAACCCCCGGCCTCCTGCCCCCAAAGCAGGCGCGCTACCGAGCTGCGCCACTCCCCGGAGATTTCCTTCGGTGCACTGGTCTATCGGTCTCGTGGATTACGTGACGGGTTTGAGAGCCGGCCGGCCACCGCAGAGGCAACCGGCCGGCCTTCGCCCGTTCTGACTCTACGCGCCTCGCGGCCACCTACCCGGCCTCGGGGCGGGACGACCCGGCGGGCCCTGGGGCGCGGCCGGGCCGGCCGTCGGTCGGCGCGGCGGCGCCGGTGGAGGCGATGGAGGGGGGTGGGGGCGGGGACGCGCGGGCGACTTTCCGCCCGCGGCACGGTCCGATCCTGGCGCAGGCGCCCGCGTTGACATCACCCCATTTGGCGTAGAAGGGTGTCGATTCCGCCCGTGCGAGGGGAGTGCTGATGCTGGTCGTGGCTGGAACCATCGACGTCGATGCGGCCGATCGGGACGCGTTCCTTCAGGGCCGCCGGGCAGCGGTGGCCGCCACGCTCGACGAGCCCGGTTGTCGGGAGTACGCCTTCAGCGCTGATCTGGTCGATCCGGGGCGGGTGCGCGTGTTCGAGGTCTGGGAGAGCGCCGAGGACCTCGACCGTCATCTCGCTCTGCCGGCGCCGAGGCCGGCGGCGGGGGCGGCTCCCGCCCCGGGGGTCGTGGCCGCCGAGCTGCTGCGCTACGAGGTCGCCGCGGTCAGTCCGCTCCGGGCCTGAGGTCGCGGTGGCGTCCTCCGGCGTGACCCGGGGACGTGGCTCATCGTCAACCTGAGGTCGAGGTAGGAGCCGGGGGCGCGGTGCCGGGCGTCCGGGCACGGAGACATCGGTCTGCCGTCACCACGCGGCCGGGGGGCGCGCCGCCCACTCCCCGGCGCGCAGCGCAGCTCAAGGTGCGGATTCGCCGCCCGGTTGCTCGTGTCGGCCCTCGAGCCGACCGTTCCCGTCGAAGGGGGGGCTGCCCGGGGTGGTCGCGCGGGCCGATGGTCGCATCGGGCTCTGTAGCATCCGCTTGACGTCGTTGGGGAGAAGAGGTGGGCTGAAGAAGTAGCCCTGGGCGGTGTTGCACCCCCGTTGGAGCAGGACCCGGCTCTGACGTGAGGTCTCGACCCCCTCGGCGACGCAGTCGAGGCCGAGGCGCTCGGCCAGCCCGATGATGGCCAAGGCGAGGGAGCTCAGCTCGTCGGGCGGTCCCACCAGCTGGACGAACGACCGGTCGATCTTCAGCGTGCTGACCGGAAAGGCGGCCATCTGCTGGAGCGAGGACGACCCGGTTCCGAAGTCGTCCAGCGAGAACCTGACTCCGAGTTGGCGCAGCTGCTCGGCGGTGCGGTGCATCACCCCGTCGCCGTCGGTGGTCACCCGCTCGGTGATCTCCAGCTCCAGCCACTCGGGCGGCACGCCATGGTCGCGCAGCGCGGAGGTGACCGAGTTGACGAACCCCGGGTGCAGCAGGTCACGCGCCGAGATGTTCACCGACATGCGCAGGGGTGTCACCCCCTCGTCGGCCCACCGGCGCATCTGGCGGCACGCCTCGCGCATGACGAAGAGGTCGATGCCCACAATGAGGTCGGTCTCCTCCGCCTGCAGGATGAACGCTGCCGGCTCGAGGACGCCGCGGGTGGGGTGCAGCCACCGCACCAGCGCCTCGACCCCGACGACCTGAGTGGTCTGGAGGTCGATGTAGGGCTGGTAAAGGACGAAGAGCTCCTCGCGCTCGAGGGCGTGGCGCAGGTCGGTGCGGAGCTGGGCGTCGTAGGCCGACAGATTGTCCCCGGCATCGCTGTACATCGTGTAGGTGTTGCGTCCGTTCTCCTTGGAGCGCCGGACGGCGTCGGCGGCGTGGGAGGCCAGCTCGTCATAGGTGGTCCCGTGCTGGGGGGCGATGGCGATCCCAATGCTGGCCGACGTGAAGACCTCCGCTCCGGCGAGCCGGAACGGCTGGCGGAGGGCCTCGAGCAGGCGCTCGGCCATGTCGAGCACGGCAATGCGGTCCGACTGACCGACCAGCAGCACGGTCAGCTCGTCGCCGCCCAGGCGGGCCACGGTGTCCTGGTCGCGCACGGTGGAGCGAAGGCGTTGAGCGACCTGCCGGAGCAGCTCGTCGCCGGCCTGATGGCCGAGGGCCTCGTTGACCCGCGAGAGCCGGTCGAGGTCGAGGTGCAGGAGGCTCGACGCCTCGCCGGCCCGGGTGGTCCGGGCCAGCTCCTGCTCGGTCCGGTCGATCAGCAGTCGCCGGTTGGGCAGCCCGGTCAGGGCGTCGTGCAGAGCCTGGTCCCCGATCTGCTCGACCAGCGAGGCGTTCTGGAAGGCCACCACCGCCTGGTCGGCCAGCGCGGTCAGGCGATCGCGGAGGTGGCCGTCGCTCCGCAGGTCCACCGGGGGCACGCCAGCGAACTCGGCGCTCACCAGCCCGAGGAACTCGTCCCCCGAGCACAGTGGCGCCAGCAGGGCCACGTCGGCCCCATGGCGTTCGAGCAGGTCGCCGACGAAGGCGTCCTGGGTCGTGCGGTCCACCACCGCCAGCCCGCGCGAGCCCATGAGCGCCCCGATCACCGGCGACCGGTCCAGAGCGTCGGCACCGACCTGGGGCTCGTCCGGACCCGCTCCGCCGGAGGCGTCACGGACGCTGAGCACGAGGTGCCCCGGGCCGTCGACAGGAGCCGGGCCGTCGCCGGCCGGGAAGCCACCGGCATCCGGTGTCGTCTGGCCGCGGCCCGGTTGGGCGTCCGGCCCGACCGAGGCCCGGGCCTCGACCGCCAGGCGCTGCTCGAAGCTGTCCCACAGCAGGACCGACGCGTCGTCGGCGCCGACAACCGCCGGGACCCGTGTCGCAAGGGCCTGGGCCACCTGGCGCACCGTGGCCAGATCGGCGAGCTGGCGGGCGAACCCCAGGACCGACTCGACGGTGGCCTCGTGGTCCTGGGCCTCGGTCCGCACGGCGCTCAGCTCCATCGTCAGAGCGGCGCTGGCGGCGTAGAAGGCCAGCGTCCGGTCGTGACCGGCCGCCGCGGGTGCCGGGTCGGACGACCCGGGCGTGGTGAACACCCCGAGGCGGCCGAAGACCTGACGAGCCGAGGCCACGTCGACGACCAGGCAACCGGGGCCGACGCCCACGCCGCCATCGGGGACGTCGGGCATCTCGAGGAGGGCGGCGCCCAGACGCCTCACCTCCAGGTCGTCGAGGCCGTGGTGGAGGTACCGGAGCGGCTCGCCGGGACCCAGCTTGATCACGAACAGCGCGGCGCGGGCGTCGAGCGCTCGGGCCGCCCGCCGGGCGATATGCCCCAGCGCGTCGGCCAGGTCGAGCTCACCGACCACGTCGTCGACGGTCTGGTAGGCCTCGAGCAGCCGTTCGTCCCCGGCCCGCTCGTCCCCGGCCCGCTCGTTCCCGGCCCGCTCGTTCCCGACTCTTTCGTTCTCGAGTCCTTCGTCCCCGGCCCGGTCGTCACCGTCGGGCCGGAACCGGCCCCCGGGGGCTGCCGGGGCCACCCGGGACTGGGGAGCGGAGGCCGACCCCGGGGCAGCGAAGGCCGAGGGTGCCACCGCCGGCCCCCGGGGCGGCGGTGGCACCCTCGGTACGTCGCTCCAGCCGAGGTGGTAGTCGCAGAACCGGCCTCCTCGGGCTTGGCACTCGGTCTCGGCGACGGGGGCCGGAGCGAGCCCGAAGAGGACCGGCACCTGGGACAGCATGCCCTTGGTCAGCTCGCACAGGTAGGGGTGGCGGGGATGGCCGGGCGGGGCAGCCGAGCGGACGATCGCGTAGTCGCGTCCCACCTCGGTCGGCTCGAACGACGACACGGTGGTGAACGAGTCGGCCGCCAGGGCCAGGCTGCGGACCAGCTCGGCCGGCGAGCCGAGCGCCCGCAGGCGGTGGCCCATCTCGGTGCCTTGGTGCTGGGAGATCACCGCCTGGCCCACGTGACGGGCGACGTCGGTATCGCCGGTGACCGCCGCCGCCGCCGTGAGCAGGGAGACGGTGCCTTCGTGGCTCGTCCAGGTGCTCGCTTCCTCCAGCTCCTGCGCCGAACGACGTTCCCCGGCGATCGCCAGGACCTGGTGGACCCCCGCCTCCCCCGACACGGCCCGCACGGCCCGCACGATCACCCCGGTGACGACGCCCGAGACGTCGTGTCCCGCCTCGCCCTCATGCGCCGACCCGCCGATGGCCATGGAGCTCCCTCCTGGCGCCTGTCCCAGCACCGCACGGCGCCCTGTCGCGGTGCGGGCATGATACCTGGCCAGGTCCGCAAAGCGGTCAGACTCCTCGGGGCGCCACACCGGGCCGCGCTCCGTGCGACGCCGGGCCCGCTACCGGGCGCCGGCCCGAGCGGTGGCCAGCCGGCCGATCGGCGCCCGGTAGAGTGTGCCCTTCACTTATGCGTGCGACTGCTGAGCCCATCGAAGGGAACCGTGTCCGCCTGTCGGTCGAGGTGGACGAGCCGGAAGTGGACCGGGCACTGAACGACATGGTGCGGACGCTGTCGCGCCAGGTCCGTGTCCCCGGATTCCGCCCGGGCAAGGTGCCCCGCCGGGTGTTGGAGGCTCGGATGGGCGGCGCCACTGCCTTGCGGGCCGAGGCCCTGCGCGAGTCGCTGCCCGAGTTCTACGCCCGAGCCGTGTCGGACGCCGACGTGGACCCCATCGCGCCGCCGGACATCGACATCACCTCGGGAGAGGAGAGCGGTGCGGTCGCCTTCGACGCCGTGGTCCAGGTCCGCCCGCTGGTGGCGGTGCCGGGCCACGAGGGGCTGGTGGTCACCGTGCCCGGCCTGACGGTGTCCGACGAAGAGGTCGACGCCCAGGTGGACCGGCTGCGCGAGAACGACGGCGAGCTGATCGACGTCTCGCGCCCGGCGATCGATGACGACCAGGTGACCATCGACGTGACCGGCACCGGCCCGGGCGGTGAGGAGGTGCTCGCGGTCACCGACTATCTCTACTCGGTCGGCAGCGGGACCATCGTGCCCGAGCTCGACGAGCAGCTCCGGGGCACCGGCGCCGGGGGCATCCTGGCCTTCACGGCGACGCCGGAGCAGGGCGAGGAGGAGATCGCCTTCCGGGTGCTGGTGAAAGAGGTCAAGCAGAAGAAGCTGCCCGTGCCGACCGACGAGTGGGCCGCCGAGGCGTCCGAGTTCGACACGCTGGCCGAGCTGCGCGACGACCTGCGACAGCGGCTCGCCCGGATGCGGGTGGTGCAGGCCCAGCTCAGCCTGCGCGAGAACGCGGTGGCGGCGCTGGTGGAGCTGGTCGACGACGGCGAGGTGCCCGATCCGATGGTCGACGAGGAGCTGAATCAGCGGCTCCACGACCTCGGCCATCGGCTGGAGGAGCAGCGGATCTCCCTGGACCAGCTCCTGGCCGCTACCGGGCGCACCCAGGAGAGCTTGCTCGACGAGCTGCGGGGCGAGGCCCACCGGGCGGTCAAGACGGACCTGGCGCTGCGGGCGGTGGCCGAGGCGCAGGGCATCGCGGTCGACGACGATGAGCTCGGCCACGAGATCGAGGCGATGGCCGAGCGGATGGGCTCGACGCCCGCCGTGTTGCGCGCCGAGCTCGAGCGCGCCGGGAGGACCGCCGCGGTACGCTCCGAGCAGAGGAAGGCCAAAGCGCTGGCTTGGCTGATCGAGCACGTGGACCTGGTCGACGACGAAGGGAACCCCGTCGACCGCGAGGCGCTCAGGATCGATCAGGGCGTCGACGACGAGGCCATCGACGATGAGGGCGACGGGGCCGACGGCGAGGGCGGTGCCGAGCCAGAGGTCAGCGCCGGGGCGAGAGCCGGCGCCGAGGACATCGAGGGCACGGAGGACGAGGACGTTCCGCCAGGGGCAGAGGGCCCCGCCGGACCCGCTGGGATCGACGTGGGCGCTCAGGCAGCCGTCGGGGCAACGAACGAGGAGACGACCGAACCATGACGAGCCCGTACGGCGACCACTTCCGTGCCCGCAACTACCTGGTCCCGACCGTGGTCGAGTCCTCCAACCGGGGCGAGCGGGCCTACGACCTCTACTCGAGGCTGCTGAAGGAGCGGATCATCTTCCTCGGCACGCCGATCGACGACACGGTGGCCAACCTGGTCTGCGCGCAGCTGCTGTTCCTCGAGTCCGAGGAGCCCGACAAGGACATCCACCTCTACATCAACTCGCCCGGCGGGGACATCACGGCGCTGTTCGCGATCTACGACACGATGAAGTTCTTGAAGCCCGACGTGTCGACCTTCTGCTTCGGCCAGGCCGCTTCGGCCGCTGCGGTCCTGCTCTCGGCCGGGGCCCACGGCAAGCGCTTCGCCCTGCCGCACGCCCGCATCCTCCTGCACCAGCCCTTCGGCGGGGTGGAGGGGCAAGCCAGCGACATCGAGCTGCAGGCGCGCGAGATCCTGCGCATGCGCGACCTGTTGAACCGGATGCTCGCCGGTGACACCGGGCAGCTGGTCGAGAAGATCGCCAAGGACACCGAGCGGGACTTCGTGATGACGGCGGAGGAAGCGGTCGCCTACGGGGTGATCGACGAGGTCATCACCGCTCGTGAGACGGCGACGCTCGAGGCCATCGGCGCCGCGTAGGCGTCGTCTGGGCGGCACGGACCAGGGTTGACACGAGGACGGGAGACAGAACAGGTGGCGAAGTTCGGTGAGGGGGGGGATCTGGTCAAGTGCAGCTTCTGCGGCAAATCGCAGAAGCAGGTGAAGAAATTGATCGCCGGGCCCGGTGTCTACATCTGCGACGAGTGCATCGACCTGTGCAACGACATCATCGCCGAGGAGCTCACGGAGTCGACGGAGCTCAACTTCGAAGAGCTGCCCAAGCCGCGGGAGATCTTCGAGTTCCTGAACGACTACGTCGTCGGCCAGGAGTACGCGAAGAAGATCCTTTCGGTCGCCGTCTACAACCACTACAAGCGGGTCCAGGCCGGACCGCCGCCCGAGGACGGCGTCGAGCTCACCAAGTCCAACATCCTGCTGCTCGGTCCGACCGGCTGTGGCAAGACGCTGCTTGCCCAGACGCTGGCCCGGATGCTCAACGTGCCGTTCGCCATCGCCGATGCCACCGCGCTGACCGAGGCCGGGTACGTGGGCGAGGACGTCGAGAACATCCTGCTGAAGCTCATTCAGGCGGCCGACTACGACGTGAAGCGGGCGGAGACCGGGATCATCTACATCGACGAGATCGACAAGATCGCCCGCAAGAGCGAGAACCCGTCGATCACCCGTGACGTGTCGGGCGAAGGGGTGCAGCAGGCCCTTCTCAAGATCCTCGAGGGGACGACGGCGTCGGTGCCGCCCCAGGGCGGTCGCAAGCACCCCCATCAGGAATTCATCCAGATCGACACCACGAACATCCTGTTCATCTGCGGCGGTGCGTTCGCCGGCCTCGACAAGCTCATCGAGGGTCGGATCGGGCGGAAGGGGATCGGCTTCCGGGCCGAGGTGCAACGGGCCGAGCGCGACGATGCCGAGGTGCTGCGGCACGTCCTGCCCGAAGACCTGATCAAGTTCGGGCTGATCCCCGAGTTCATCGGCCGGCTGCCGGTGGTGAGCGCGGTGAGCCAGCTCTACAAGGACGCCCTCATCCGCATCCTCGTGGAGCCGAAGAACGCCTTGACCCGCCAGTACGAGCGCACCTTCGATCTCGACGGGGTGAAGCTCGAGTTCAGCGAGGATGCCCTCGAAGCCGTGGCCGAGCAGGCGCTGTTGCGGGGCACCGGCGCCCGCGGGCTGCGGGCCATCCTCGAGGAAGTGCTCCTCGACGTGATGTACGACATCCCGAGCCGCAACGACGTCGGCCGGTGCGTCGTGGACCGGGCCGTCGTCCTCGACCGGGTGAACCCCACCCTGGTGCCGCTGGGCGACCCGCCGGCCAAGACCACCCGCAACCGCCGCGCCGCCTCCTAGCGCACGTGCCCCGGCCGCCGTTCGCCTCGCTCCCCGAGGCGCTCTCGTGGCTGGACTCGCACATCGATCTCGAGTCGAGCGAGCCCGACCGCCGCGCCCTGCCCACGCTCGACCGCATGCGTGAGCTCGCCACCGTGCTGGGCGACCCTGAGCAGGGTATCCCGACAGTGCACGTGACCGGCACCAACGGCAAGGGTTCGACGGCCGCCATGGTCACCGCGCTGCTCGGCGCGGCGGGCCTGAGCGTGGGCACCTACACCAGCCCCAACCTGGCCCGGGTCAACGAGCGGATCGCCCGGGACGGGGTGCCCATCGACGACGAGCGGTTCACCGAGCTGCTCTCGTCGCTCGCCTTGCTCGAGCCCATGCTGACCGATCGCCCGTCGCGCTTCGAGCTATTGACCGCGGCCGGGCTGGCCTGGTTCGCCGACGAGGCCGTCGACGCGATGGTGGTCGAGGTGGGCATGGGCGGGACCTGGGACTCGACCAACGTGGTGCACGGCGACGTGGCGGTGATCACCAACATCAGCTTCGACCACACCGAAGTCCTCGGCCCGACGCTGGAGGACATCGCGCGCGACAAGGCCGGGATCGTCAAGCCGTCGAGCCGGGTGGTGGTAGGCGAGACCGACCCCCATCTGGTCGAGGTGATCGGTGCGGTCGCCCGGTCGGCCGGCGCCGGCGACTTGTGGGTGCGCGGCGAGGCGTTCGCCTGCACCGCCAACCGCCTCGCGGTCGGGGGGCGCCTGGTGGACCTGCGGACACCCGGTGGGACCTATCCCGAAGTGCTGGTCTCCATGCGGGGCCCGCACCAGGGCGAGAACGCCGCGTGCGCCCTCGCCGCGGCCGAGGCCTTCTTCGGCGGCCCGTTGGCGGCCGAGGTGGTCGAGGCCGCCTTCGCCGGGGTGTCGGTGCCCGGGCGCCTCGAGGTGGTGGGACGCCGGCCGCTGACCGTGCTCGACGGCGCCCACAACGTGGCCGGCATGGAGGCGCTGGCCGCCGCCCTGGCGGATGAGTTCCCGACCGGGACCGAGATCGTCGCCGTCGTCGGCATGCTGCGGGGCCGCGATCCGTCGGCCATGTTGGGGGCCCTCCTCCCCGCCGGTGTCCGCACCGTGGTGGCTTGCGCACCGGTCTCGCCCCGGGCGCTCGGGGCGGAGGTCGTGGCGGAGGCGGCCCGGGCGCTCGACATGTCGGTGACCGTGGCCGGGTCGGTGGAGGAGGCGGTCGAGCGGGCCCGGTCCCTCGTCGGTGACGACGGGCTGTTGCTGGTTGCCGGATCGCTCTACGTGGTCACCGACGCCCGCCGGGTGCTGCTGGAGGGCGCCTCGCGACCCTGAGGGCCCGGGGCTGTCGACCGCCCCCCTCGATTCGGGCAGCTCGACGGCGGCTGCTACTGTCCCCGACTCGTGGAACGGACCCTGGTCATCGTGAAGCCCGACGGTGTGGAGCGCGCCCTGACCGGCGAGATCGTGGGTCGGCTCGAGCGTCGGGGACTGCGCCTGGTGGCGGCCGAGCTGCGCCGGATCACCCCCGAGCAGGCGGTCGAGCACTACGCCGAGCACCGCGAGAAGCCGTTCTTCGACCAGCTGGTGGCGTTCATCACCCGCTCGCCCTCGCTGCTGGTGGTGGTGGAGGGGCCGGAGGGCACCCACCGGGTGGTGCGGACGATGATGGGTGCTACCAACCCCAAGGAGGCCGCGCCGGGCACAATCCGCGGCGACCTGGCGCTCGGCGCCACGGAGAACCTGGTGCACGGGTCGGACTCGATCGAGGCCGCCGGGCGCGAGATCGCCCTCTTCTTCCCCGGCCTCCTCTGAGCGCTCCGGTGCCGGGCGGGCCGCTTGTGCCCGTGCTGGTCGTCACCTAGCCTGGGCGCCTCGCCGCCGACTGGCCCGGTCGCCGGCAGGCCGACGCGGAAGGAACCCTGCCTTCGATGGCCGACAACCGACTGAACCTGCTGGGACGGGACATGGCGGTCGACCTCGGCACAGCCAACACCCTCGTCTACGTGCGCGGGCGTGGCATCGTGCTGAACGAGCCCTCTGTCGTCGCGGTCGACGTGAAGGACGGGCGCCCCCTGGCGGTCGGCGCCGAGGCGAAGCGCATGATCGGGCGCACCCCGAGCAACATCCAGGCCATCCGGCCCCTGAAGGACGGGGTGATCGCCGACTTCGAGATCTGCGAGAAGATGCTGCGGTACTTCATCCACCGGGTGCATCAGCGACGGTTCGCCAAGCCCCGCATGGTGATCTGCGTGCCCTCGGGCATCACGGGCGTCGAGCAGCGTGCGGTCATGGAGGCGGCCGAGTACGCCGGCGCCCGCAAGGCGTACATCATCGAGGAGCCGATGGCCGCGGCGATCGGGGCCGGGCTGCCGGTCCACGAGCCGACCGGCAACATGGTGGTGGACATCGGCGGTGGCACCACCGAGGTGGCGGTCATCTCGCTCGGGGGCATCGTCTGCAGCCAATCCGTGCGCATCGGCGGCGACGAGCTCGACGAGGCGATCGTCTCGTTCGTGAAGAAGGAGTTCAGCCTGGCGCTGGGTGAGCGCACCGCCGAGGAGATCAAGATCGCTCTGGGGTCGGCCTACCCGCTCGAAGAGGAGCTGCACGCCGAGATCCGCGGCCGTGACCTCGTGACCGGGTTGCCCAAGACCGTCGTCGTGTCGACCGAGGAGATCCGGCACGCCATCGACGAGCCGGTCTCGGCGATCGTCGACGCCGTCAAGGTGACCTTGGACCGGACGCCACCCGAGCTGGCGGCCGACATCATGGAGCAGGGGATCGTCCTGACCGGGGGCGGCGCCCTGCTGCACGGCCTCGACGCCCGGCTGCAGCACGAGACCGGGATGCCGATCGTCGTGGCCCGCGACCCCCTCAACTGCGTGGCCATAGGGAGCGGGCAGTGCCTCGAGGAGTTCGAGGCGCTCAAGCGGGTGTTGATCACCTCGTCCTCTCGCTGACGGGGCAGCCCGGGCGCGGTGGCGAAGGCACGGCGGTCGCGCCGCACGTGGACGACGGTCGTGGTCCTGGTGCTGGTCTCCCTCACCATCGTCACGGTCGACCAGACCAGCCAGACCCACCACCTGACGGCGGGCGCGAAGTCGGTCGCCGACGACGTGCTGTCGCCCCTGCGCTCGGCGGTCGACGACGTGCTGCACCCGGTGGGCGACCTCTTCGCCGGGGCGGTGCACTACGGGGCGCTGCAGACCGAGAACCAGAAGCTCCAAGCAGAGATCGGGCAGCTCCGACAGCGCCAGGACGAGCAGCCCTTCGACGAGGAGCAGCTGCGTGAGCTGCTGGCGCTGCAGAACCTGCCGTTCGTCGGGGACGTCCCGACGGTCGGCGCCCAGACGACCGCGGTCGACGTGTCGAACTTCGACGCCGACGTCACCATCGACAAGGGGCGGGACGACGGCGTCGCCTACGGGATGCCGGTGGTCGGTGCCGGGGGACTCGTCGGCCAGGTCGTCGAGGCCGATCACCGCAGCTCCATCGTCCAGCTGATCGTCGACGGCCAGTCCAAGATCGGGGTCACCCTCGGCGTCCCGGCGGCGGCGAGCCCGACGGCGGTGGCGCAGGGCCAGGGCCAACGGTCGCCCCTCCTCGCCGTCTTCGTCGCCGGATCGGCGGGCCTGCGCAAGGGCCGGCTCGTCTACACCGACGGCCTCGAGGGCGCCGCCTTCCCCGGCGGCATCCCGGTGGGGCGGGTGGCGTCCTGGCGCACGGTGGCGGGCGGGACCCAGCTGAACGTGTCGGTCACCCCGGCGGCCAACCTGGGCCAGCTGCGCTACCTCGAGGTGCTCCAGTGGGAGCCGACGCCGTGACCCCCGGCAGCGTGGTGCGGGTGGCGGTGCTGATCGGTGCGGTGGTGGTGCTGCAGGGCACCCTGGGGCTGGAGCTGCGGATAGCGGGCGCACACCCCGAGGTGGGCTGGGTCCTCCCGATCTGCGCCGGCCTGGTGGCGGGTCCCGAGGCCGGGGCCGTCGTGGGGTTCGTCACCGGCCTGGCGACCGACCTGTTGGTGCCGACCCCCTTCGGCCTGAGCGCCCTGGTCGCCTGCCTGCTCGGCTTCGCCGCCGGGCGGCTGGCGACCACCCTGAGCGATCCGGGCCCGGCGGTCGTGCCGCTGGCCGCGGCCGCGGGCAGCGCCGTGGCGGCCATGCTGTACGCCGTGCTCGGGGCGGTGCTCGGCCAGGACCAGATGCTGCGGGTGGACCTCGGGGCAGTGGTCGGGGTGGTCGGGGTGACCAACGCCGTCGTCGCCCTGCCGGCCAACCGGGCGCTGCGGTGGGCGCTCGGTCGCGCGGCCCCCCGGCGGCGCCGGTCGGCCGCCCCCGGGGGGCGGTGGTGACGAGGCGGTCGCTCCGCCACCCGATCCGCGGCGACCACCGCTATCCGAGGCCCGCCAAGGAGCGGTCGCGCGCCGTGCGGGGCCCCAAGGTCCGACAGCCCCGCATGCGTCCCCGCAAGAGCGTCCACGTGGCCTCGCTGGTCGCGTCGCCCGAGGACCAGCCCTCCCGTCCGTTCCTCCGGTTGAACGTCATCGCGGTCATCGGGCTGGTGCTCTTCGGCGTGATGGTCCTGCGACTGTGGACGTTGCAGATCATCGACCACAAGAACTACACCGCCGCGGTGAGCGCGAATGGGCTCCGAGTGGTGTCGGTGCCCGCCCCGCGCGGCGACATCGTCGACCGCGACGACGTGGTCCTGGTGGGCAACCAGGTCCAGTCCGAGATCGTGCTGTCGCGCGCCGCCGCCTCCGAGCACCCCGAGGTGGTGGGCGCGGTCGCCGCCCTGATCGGCAAGAGCCCGTCCTACGTGCAGGCCCAGTTGGCCAGCGTGCAGTACAGCGTGTACCAGCCGGTGCCCCTCATGACCGACGCCCCGGCCTCCACCGTGCAGTACCTCCAGACCCATGCCGGCGAGTTTCCGGGCGTGAGCGTCCAGCAGGTGACCGAGCGCGACTACCCCCAGGGGGGCACCCTCGCCACCCACGTACTCGGCTACGTCGGCGACATCACCGGCACGGAGCTGGCCGCCCACCCCCACCAGGGCTACTCGGGGTCGAGCCAGATCGGGAAGTCGGGCCTCGAGGCCCAGTACGAGCAGTACCTGCGCGGCGTGGCCGGGCGCCAGGTCCTCGAGGTCAACGTGCGGGGCGACGTCGTGGGAACCCTCAAGTCGACCGACTTCGTGCAGGGCGACACCCTGGTCACCAACATCGACGCCAACCTGCAGGCCCAGGTGCAGAACGCGCTCGCCGCCGACATCGCCGCCGACCGGCGGAGCACCGACGCCCAGAGTGGCGGCATCCACCCGCCGGCCACCAGCGGGGCCGCCATCGTCCTGAACGTGACCAACGGCCAGGTGCTGGCCATGGCCTCGTACCCGACCTACGACCTCAACGAGTTCGTCGGCGGGATCAGCCAGGCCAACCTCGACGCGATCGACGCCCAGGGGGCGGAGAACGACAACGCCATCCAGGGCCTCTACGCGCCCGGCTCGACCTTCAAGCTCGTCACCGCCACCGCGGCGCTGGACAAGGGCATCATCAGCGCCGGGCAGTACGTGCGGGACACCGGGACCTACACGGTGAAGAACTGCACCGAGGGGTGCGCCTTCCACGACGACCAGGGGGTGGCCAACGGGCTGGTCAACCTGCCCCTCGCCCTGACCGAGTCGGACGACTACTACTTCTACCAGCTGGGCGACATGTTCTGGCAGGACCGGGCCACCTACGGCGACCAGGCCATCCAGGACGTGGGCGAGCAGTACGGCCTCGACAGTTACACGGGCATCGACCTCCCGTTCGAGAACGTGGGCTACATCAACAGCCCGGCCGTCCAGAAGAAGCTCTACCAGCAGGACCCCAAGGGCTTCCCCAACGGCAATCTCTGGACGGTCGGCGACAACATCGAGATGGCGTTCGGCCAGAACGCCGAGCTGACCCCGATGCAGATGGCCGTGGCCTACGCCACCTTCGCCAACGGCGGGACCCGCTGGGCGCCCGAGGTGGCCAACGCGGTGGTGGCGCCCGACGGCCACGTGGTCGAGCGCATCGCGCCGAAGAAGACCGGCTCGGTCGACCTGCCGCCCTCGGTGAGCGGCCCGATCCTCCAGGGGCTCGAGGGGGCGGTGGGCAGCCCGTTGGGCACGGCCTACCCGACCTTCGAGGGCACGGCGCCCCGGTTCGACCTCGGGGCGTTCCCGCTGGCCGGCAAGACGGGGACCGCCACGGTCACCGGCCACACCGAGCCCACCGCCTGGTTCGTCGCCTTCGGTCCGGAGCCCAATCCCCAGTACGTGGTCCTGGTGGTCGTCGACCAGGGCGGGTACGGGGCGGACGCCGCCGCCCCGGCGGTCAAGGCGATCTACCAGTACCTCCAGACCAACCCGGTCTCGCCGACGCCCACCGTCCCCGCCCCCCACACCACACCGAGCACCGTCCCGGCGACCACCGTCCCGCCGGCCGGCGTCACCACCACCACCACCTCGACCACCGTCCCGCCGTCCCGCTCGACCCCGACGGCAACCACCAGGGCCCCCGGGGCGGCCGCGGGCACGGGGACCACCGGGACCACGGGGACCACCACCTCGACCGCCACGGGCGGGGGAGCGCCCTAAGCTGGCCGACCCATGGCGTCGCTCTGGTCGCGCATCGAACCGCTGCTGTGGTCGGTGGAGAAGCCGGCCCGGTACATCGGGGGGGAGCAGGGTGCCCAGTCCCCCGAGCACGGCGCGGGCCGAGTGGCGTGGTTGCTGGCCTATCCCGACACCTACGAGATCGGGCTGCCCAACCAGGGCCTCCAGATCCTCTACGAGATCCTGAACGAGCGCGCCGACGCCCTCGCCGAGCGGACGTACGCCCCATGGACCGACATGGAGGCGGCGATGCGATCGTCGGGCATCCCGCTGTTCGCGCTCGAGAGCCATCGACCGGCCGACGACTTCGACGTGCTGGCGTTCAACCTGGCGACCGAGCTCGTCTACACCAACGTGCTCAACATGGTCGACCTGGCCGGGATGGCGGTGCGGTCGGCCGACCGGACGGGGTCCGAGCCCCTGGTGATCGCCGGAGGGCATTGCGCGTTCAACCCGGAGCCCCTGGCGGACTTCGTCGACGCCTTCGCCCTGGGCGACGGGGAGGAACTGGTCGGCGAGATCACCGAGGTGCTGGCCTCGTGGGACCGCCGGTCGGGCGACCCGGCGGGCCGCCGATCGGTGCTCGACCGGCTGGCCACGGTCGACGGGGTCTACGTCCCGAGCCTGTACGCGCCGCGCTACCGCGACGGGCGGTTGGCGGGAACCGATCCGGTGAGCCCGAGCGTCCCACCGGTGGTCACCAAGCGGACCATCGGCGACCTCGAGCGGTGGCCGTACCCGCGCCGCCAGCTGGTCCCGCTCACCGAGGTCGTCCACGACCGACTGAACGTCGAGGTCTTCCGGGGCTGCACCCGGGGGTGCCGGTTCTGCCAGGCGGGGATGATCACCCGCCCGGTGCGTGAGCGCCCGGCGGAGCAGGTGGCCCGGATGGTGCGCGACGGCGTCGAGCGGACCGGCTACGACGAGGTGGCGCTCACCTCCCTGTCGACCGCCGATTTTTCGGGCATCGAGGAGACGGTGCGGGCGGTGATCGACGATCCGCGCAACGAGGGCCGGGTGTCGGTCAGCCTGCCCAGCCTCCGGGTCGACGCCTTCACCGTCGGGACGGCGGCCCAGATCCAGCGGGTCCGCCGGACCGGCCTCACCTTCGCCCCCGAGGGGGGGACGTGGCGGATGCGTCAGGTCATCAACAAGCTGATCAGCGAGGAGGACCTCTACGGCGCGGTGGACGCCGCGTTCAGCCAGGGTTGGCGGCGGGTGAAGCTCTACTTTCTGGTGGGCCTGCCCACCGAACGTGACGAGGACGTCCTCGGGATCGCCGAGCTGGGGCGGCGGTGCGTCGAGATCGGCCGGCGCCACCAGCGCTCGGTGACGGTGACGCTGTCGGTCGGTGGCTTCGTGCCCAAGCCCCACACGCCCTTCCAGTGGTTCGGCCAGGACCGGGTGGAGGAGCAGCAGCGCAAGGTGGCCCTGTTGCGCTCGGCCGTCTCGTCGACCAAGGGCCTCACCGTGCGATGGCACGATCCGGAGGCCTCGGTGGCCGAGGGGATCGCCAGCCGGGGCGACCGCCGGATCGGCGCGGTGATCGAGCGGGTCTGGCGGGCCGGGGGGACCTTTCAGGAGTGGTCCGAGCACTTCGACCTCGGCCTGTGGCAGGCGGCCATGGGGGCCGAGGGGCTGGACCTCGACGAGACGGTGCATCGCCACCGCGGGGCCGGTGAGGCCCTGCCGTGGGATCACATCTCGGCCGGGCTGCACCGGGACTTCTTGTGGCAGGACTGGCAGGACGCGCTGGGCGAGGCCGGCCTCGAGGACTGCCGGTGGACCCCGTGCTACGACTGCGGCGCCTGCACCGGTCTCGGGCTCGAGCACGTGGTCGCCTCGCCGGTCCCCCCGGCGGGGGGGAGTCAGGGGACGGGCCAGGACCTGGCGGCCGGGGCCAAGGTGCCGGTGCGCTTCAGCGGCCTGGTCTCCTGAGCGCCGTGCCCGACGGTGCCGCCGGGTGCCGGATCCGCTTCACCAAGCTGGGCCGGATCCGCTTCACCAGCCAGCGGGACGTGGCCCGGATGTGGGAACGGGCGCTGCGGCGGAGCGCGCTCGAGGTGGCCTGGTCGGCCGGGTTCTCGCCCCGACCCCTGCTCAGCTTCGGCCTGGCCCTTCCCACCGGCTGCGAGTCGACGGCCGAGTACCTCGACGTTCGCCTCGACCATGCCCCCCGGCCGGGGGCTCTCGACCCCGCCGCCCTGGGCGCGCTGCTCCCCGACGGTCTGGAGGTGACCCGGACCGCGGTCCTGCCTGATGGCGGCTCCTCGCTCCAGCAAGAGGTATCATCGTGCACCTGGGAACTGGAGGTACACGGGGTGACCCACCGGGAGCTGAAGGGGCGGATCGAGCGAGCTCTCGACGCCCCCAGCCTTCCGGTCCGGCGGGAGCGAAAGGGTCGCCTGCTCGAGGACGACCTGCGCCCGCTCGTGCTGTCCCTCAGCGCGACAGGCCCCCTCGCGGGCCCCGTCGAGCCTCGAGCGGATGAAGCGGGCGGGCCAGCCCCGACGTTGGGGATCGGCGCCGAGCTGGCGACCCGACCCCGGGGCGTCCGCCCCATGGAGCTGCTGACGGTGCTTGGACCTGAGGTGACCTTGGTCCGGGCCCGCAGGACCACGCAATGGATCGAGAGCGACGGCGGCCGCAGTGAGCCGCTCCCCTTGGAGGGCGAGCCCCCGGGCGCCGTCGTGCCGCACGCCGCGGAGCGTGCCTCATGAACCGTACGAGGAGGGACTCCCCTCATGTCCGAGCCCGAGATCGGCACGCCCACGCCGGGCGAGATCGACACCGACCCGACCCCGACCCAGGGCGCGGCCCGACGGGCGGCGGCCCCGCAGCGAGCGGCTGAGCCCCGGCCCGACGCAGGGGGGTCGAACGGATCCGCCCGCCACGCCGCCCCTCCGCCGCCCGGCGGCGGGGCACGCCCACGGATCGGCGACACCCGGCCCGCCCCCCGCGTGCCGGCGCACGCCGCTCCGGTCTCGCCCGAGCCACCGGGTGGCCCGCTCGACAGCAACGGCCGGCCTCCCCGTCACGCGCTCCAGCCACCGGGGACCTCCGGGGTCAACGGGAGCCCGCCGCCGGACCCCCGAGGGGTCCCCACCGCCCCGGCGGCCCGCCCGGCACCGTCTGCCGCGCCGGCGGGAGGGTCGGCTAGAAGCGCGGTCGCGCCCGGAACGGTCCCGGTCCCCGAGGTCGAGCCGCGGGTCGACGGGGTCGCCGGGCTGGTGCTCGGCGGCGAGGCAGCGCCGGTGGTGGGCGCCGGGCCCGATGGAGCCGCCGAGGCCGCCCGCAAGGCCGGTCGGGGGCGGCGTCGGGGCGGTCGGGAACGGCGGAGCAAGATGCTGGGGCGCTACCTGGTCTGCGTGCACGTCCAGCCGCACGTGACCCAGATCGCGGTGCTCGAAGGTCGGTCCCTGGTCGAGCACTACGTGTCGCGGGCGGCGGACGAGACCACCCAGATCGACGGCAACATCTACCGGGGCCGGGTGCAGAACGTGCTGCCCGGCATGGAGGCGGCGTTCATCGACATCGGCATCCCGAAGAACGGGGTGCTCTACCGGGGCGACGTTCGCTACGACCTCGAGGACGTGGAGGGCGGCGGTCGGGGCAGCCAGCCCCGGATCGAGGACGTCCTGCGCAGCGGCCAGTCCATCTTGTGCCAGGTCACGAAGAACCCGATCGGGGCCAAGGGGGCGCGCCTGACCCAGGAGGTCTCCTTGCCGGGCCGCTTCGCGGTCCTGGTGCCCAACAGCTCCGCCTTCGGTATCTCCAAGCGGCTCGGGGACAACGAGCGCCGGCGGCTCCGCAAGATCGTCGACGACGTGCGGCCCGAGGGGCACGGGCTGATCGTGCGCACCGCGGCCGAGGGGGCCAGCGCCGAGGATCTGCGACGCGACGTGGCCAATCTGCTCGGTCGCTGGAGCACCATCGCCGAGCAGGCGGAGCGTTCCAGCGCCCCGGGGCTGCTCTACCGCGAGCCGGACCTGGCCGTGCGCATCTTGCGCGAGGAGCTCAACAGCGATTACCGGGGCGTGGTCATCGACGACCCGGTGCTGTTCCAGCAGGTGCGGGACTACGTGGCCGAGGTGAGCCCGGACCTGGTCGATCGGGTGGAGTTCTTCGACCCGGCCGTCGAGCCACTGCCGATCTTCGAGCGCTACCACGTCCACGAGCAGCTCCACAAGGCGCTGGACCGCAAGGTGTGGCTGCCCTCGGGGGGCTCGCTGATCATCGAGCGTACCGAGGCACTGACGGTGATCGACGTCAACACGGGCAAGAACGTCGGCAAGAGCAGCCTCGAGGAGACGGTCTTCCGCAACAACCTCGAGGCGGCCGAGGAGGTGGCCCGGCAGCTTCGGCTGCGGGACATCGGCGGCATCATCGTGATCGACTTCATCGACATGGAGGTCCGCGAGAACCGCGAGAAGGTCGGCGCGGCGCTCCGGGCGGCACTGGCCCGCGACAAGACGCGCACCCAGGTGTTCGACATCTCCGAGCTGGGCCTGGTCGAGATGACCCGCAAGCGGGTCTCCGAGGGGCTGATCGAGTCCCTGTCCACGGTGTGCGAGGTCTGCAACGGCCGCGGGATCGTCCTCGACCACGCCGTCCTCGACCACGCGGTGCGCTGACCGGGCGGCGCGCAGGTCCGCCGGGCGCCACCGCCGGGGGAGGGCCCGACTTCGCGATAGGCTGCCAGCCTCATGTACGCAGTGATCAAGACCGGGGGCAAGCAGGAGCGAGTGGCCGAGGGCCAGCGGTTGCGCGTCGAGCTGCTCGGCGAGCCGATCGGGGCCGAGGTGAGCTTCTCGCCGGTCCTGGTGGTCGACGGGGAGAACGTGCAGGCCACCCCCTCGGCGCTCGCCGGGTCCAAGGTGGTTGCCCGGGTGGTCGGCGAGGAGCTCGGACCGAAGATCCGGGCGGCGACCTACAAGTCGAAGACCAACCAGCGCCGGCGGTGGGGACATCGCCAGCACTACGCCACGGTCGAGATCACCTCCATCACCGCCGCCCCCTGACGCCCGGCGCGCCGAGCGGGCCGCGGACGGGGCGCCCCGAGGCGGGCAGCCCGCGACCACAAGGAGCAGATCGTCATGTCCAAGACCAAGGGTGGAGGCTCGACCCGTAACGGGCGGGACTCCAACGCGCAGCGCCTCGGCGTGAAGGTGTTCGACGGCACGGCGGTGTCGGCCGGATCGATCATCGTCCGGCAGCGGGGAACCCACTTCCACCCCGGCGCGAATGTGGGCCGCGGCGGTGACGACACCCTCTTCGCGCTGGCCCCCGGTCGGGTGAAGTTCGGCCGCCGGCGCGGCCGCAAGCTGGTGGACATCGTGACCGGCGCCCCCGAGGAGGCGGCGCAGGCCTGAGCACCGCCGCCGGCCGGACGCGACCCGTCCCGCCGGCGAGGGGCTCGATGGACGTCAGTCCCCGAGCGACTCGAGCAAGGCGCGCACGAGGGCGGCGAGGGTCGGAGCGGACTCCGCCGCCACGTCGACGATCTGGTCGCTCGACACGTGCCCCGGGCCGACGCCGGCTGCCGCATTGGTGACCACGGCTAGCCCGAGCACCTCGGCGCCGAGGTGCCGCGCGGCGATGGCTTCGGTCGCCGCCGACATGCCGACCAGATCGGCGCCGAGGGTGCGCAGCATGCGGATCTCGGCCGGGGTCTCGAAGTGGGGACCGGGCAGCTGGGCGTACACCCCCTCGGGCAAGGGCGCCTGGCCCTCGGGTCGACCCCCGGCGCCCGGCCGGGCGGCCGCGGCGCCCGCCAGCGCCCGGAGCCGGGGCGACCAGGCATCGACCAGGTCGACGAAGGGCGTGCCGGCCCGCTCGCCGGGATGGACGCCGGTCAGGGGCGAGCGGCCGGTCAGGTTGAGGTGGTCGCTGATCGCCACGATCGAGCCGAGGGCGAGGTCGGGTCGGATCGCCCCGGCGGCGCAGGTGAGCACCACCGTGTGGCAGCCCCCGGCGATGGCGGTGCGCAGGGCGTGGGCGCTCTGGTGCTCGGTGACGCCCTCGTAGAGGTGGGCCCGTCCGGCGGTGACCAGGACCCGACGGGGCCCGATGGGCAACGACCACGCCGCGGCGCGATGGCCGAGCCCGGTGAAGCGGGGGAACCCCGGTAGCGTCGAGAGGTCGAGCGTCGGCCCGTCGGCCCCGAGCAGCCGGGCGGCCCCCGAGAGTCCCGAGCCGAGCACCACCACGACGTCGTGGTGGTCCGAGCCGGTCCGTCGGGCCAGTTCGCGTGCCGCGAGGTGCGAGTGCTCGAAGGGATCGGAGCTCGGCGGACGGGGCTCGCCGCGCGGCATGGCGTCATGCTACTGGGGTGGTCCCGACCCGCTCCGGGCCCCCGGCGCTGGTGGTCCCGCCCGCCGGACGCACCCCCGCTTGCCGACGCCCGCGGGATCGACCGGTAGGATCGCGGCGTGGACGAGGACGGCTTCCATCCCCCGTTGGAGGAGTACCTCGAGACGGTGCATTCGTTGACCGAGGAAGGGACGCCCGTCATCCAGGCGCGGATCGCCGAGCGCCTGGGCCGCTCCGCCCCGTCGGTGTCCGAGATGCTCGACCGCCTGGAGGGTGAGGGGTACGTCCGGCGCGACGGGCGGGTCGTGCAGCTGACCGACACCGGCTCCGCGGTCGCCCGCAAGGTGGTGCGCCGGCACCGCCTGGCCGAGCGCCTTCTGGTCGACGTGATCGGGCTGGAATGGGACAAGGCCCATCTGGAGGCCGGCCGCTGGGAGCACGTGATCTCCGACGACGTCGAGAAGCGGCTGGTCGTCCTGCTCGGCGATCCGGCCACCTGCCCGCACGGCAACCCGATCCCCGGCTCACGCTCGCCGGTGCCCCCCCGGGTGTCGGTGCCCCTCGCCCGAGCCGAGCCCGGTCAGACCGTCCGTCTCGAGCGGATCAGCGAGGACGTGGAGCTGGACACCTCGATGCTCACCTACCTGAGCCATCACGGCTTCGTGCCCGGGGCCGCCGCCGAGGTCTCGAGCCGGGCCCCCGACGGCACGCTGCTGCTCGCGCTGGCCGGCACGTCGGTGGCCTTCGGCCCGAGCCTGGCCAGCCGCCTGCACGTGTCTGTGGTCTGAAGCGCTCGGTCGTCGAGGCCCCGTGAGCTCGGTGGACCAGTCCACGCTGCGGCTGACCGCCGACGTGGTGCTCACGGTGGACGACGAGCAGCGCGTCCATCGTCCCGGCGTGGTCGACCTGGCCGACGGTCGGATCACCTGGGTCGGACCGCGCGCCGACGCCCCCCCGTCGGGCGTCCCCGAGCTGGTCGTGGGCGGCTTGCTCATGCCGGGCCTGGTGAACACCCACGGGCACACCCCCATGACCCTGCTCCGGGGCCCCGGTGACGGGCTTCCCCTCCGGCGCTGGCTGGAGGAGTCGATCTGGCCCCGCGAGGCGGCGCTCACCGACGAGGACGTCTACTGGGGGATGCTCCTCGGAGCCGAGGAGCTGTTGCGCTGTGGCGTCACCACGTCCTGCGAGATGTACCTGCACAACCGGGCCCTCGCCGCCGCGGTGTTCGACGCCGGGTTGCGGGCGGTGCTGACGCCGGGGATCTTCGACCTCCCCGGGGCGGGCCCGGAGGCCGAGTGGCAGTGCCTGCTCGAGTCCGCCGCCGCGTTGCACGACGACCTGCACGTCGACGGAGGGCTGGTGGAGGTGGGCTTCGGCCCGCACTCGGCCTACGCCGTCCCGGCGGACGGCTTGGTCGCGACGGCCAAGCTCGCGCAGCAGCTCGGCGCCCTGGTGCACGTCCATGTGGCCGAGACGATCGAGGAGGAGCGCCGGGTGGGGGCGCGCCACGGGTGCAGCTCGCCCGAGCTGCTGGCCCGGCTCGGGGTCCTCGACGGTCCGGTGCTGGCCGCCCACTCGGTGTGGCTCGCCCCCCGGGACCTCGACCTGCTGGCCGAGCACGACGTGGCGGTGGCCCACTGCCCGCAGAGCAACGGCAAGCTGGGCAGCGGCGTGGCTCGGGTGGGCGAGATGCTCGGGCGGGGCATCAGGGTCGGGCTGGGCACCGATGGCCCGGCGTCCAACGACAACCTCGACCTGTGGGAGGAGCTCCGCCTGGCGCCGCTGCTGGCCCGCGGGGTGGCCGCCGATCCGGGCGCGATGACGGCGTGGCAGGCCCTCCGGTTGGCCACGCGCGGCGGGGCCGATGCACTGGGCCTGGCCGCCGGCAGCCTCGAGGTGGGGCGCCACGCCGACGTGATCCGCCTCGAGCTGGCCGATGCCGCCTTCACCCCCGCGCTCAGCACGGAGGAGCTGGTCGCGCACCTGGTGTGGGGAGCCTCGAGCCGCCACGTGACCGACGTGTGGGTGGCCGGTCGGCAGGTGGTCGCCGGCAGTCGTTGCACCAGCGTCGACGCGGGTCGTGCCCGCGACGAGGTGACCCGTCGGGCCCACCGGCTCTTCGAGACGGCCCGGCGCGGGGCCTGACCCGCCCGCGATGGCCGGTTTCGTCGACGAGGCCCAGCTCCACGCCAAGGCGGGCGACGGGGGCGCCGGCGCGGTGTCGTTCCGCCGCGAGGCCCACGTGGACCGGGGTGGCCCCGACGGTGGGGACGGGGGCCGGGGCGGGGACGTGTGGCTGGAGGCGACGCTCCGGCAGGCCTCGCTGCTCGGCTTCAAGGACCATCCCCACCGGCGAGCGGTCGACGGGGGTCACGGCTCGGGCAAGCGCCGCCACGGCTCGCGGGGCCCGGACCTGACGGTGGGCGTGCCCGTGGGCACGGTGGTGCGCGACGCCGAAGGGTCGCTGCTGTGCGACCTGACCCGGGTCGGCGACCGGTGGCTGGCGGCGGAGGGGGGCCGCGGCGGTCAGGGCAACGCCCGGTTCCTCAGCAACCGGCGCCGGGCCCCGGCGTTCGCCGAGCAGGGCGAGACGGGCGAGGAGCGATGGCTCAACCTCGAGTTGAAGTTGATGGCCGACGTGGCGCTGGTGGGGTTCCCGAACGTGGGGAAGTCCACCTTGATCTCGAGGATCTCGGCGGCCAAGCCCAAGATCGCCGACTACCCCTTCACCACCCTCCAGCCGCATCTCGGCGTCGTCCGGGTCGGCACCCGCTCCGGCGACGACGGGGTGGAGATGGTGGTGGCCGACGTCCCCGGTCTGGTGGAAGGGGCTGCCGAGGGTCGGGGGCTGGGCCACCGCTTCCTCCGCCACGTGGAGCGGGCGCGGGTGCTGCTGGTCCTGTTGGACCTGGCGCCGGTGGCCGAGCGGCCGGCGGCGGAGCAGCTCGACGTGCTCCTGCGCGAGCTCGAGCGGTACCAGCCGGACCTGCTCGATCGGCCTCGGCTGGTGGTGGGGTCGCGGGCCGACCTCGTCGAGCCCGGGCGCGCCGAGCGGACCGCCGCCGTCGCCGGCCTCACCGCCACCGCCGCCGGCCTCACCGCCGTCACCGGTGGATCCGCTCCGCTGGCCACGATGTCCGCCGTGACCGGCGCCGGGCTGCCCGAGCTGCTGGCTCGGCTGGCCGAGGTGGTCGGCGCGGCGCGAGCCCGCGAGGCGGCGGCCGGGGCGGGCGGCGGGCTGACGGTGCACCGCCCGCAGCCCGAGGGGATCGGGGTGGAGCGGGTGGCCCCGGGCATCTGGGAGCTCACCGGCCGGGCGGCCGCCCGGGCGGTGAGCTTTTCGGACCTCGGCGACGACGGGGCACTGGCCGAGGCGATGCGCCGCCTGCGCCGCCTGGGGGTCGACCGCACCCTGTCGAGAGCCGGAGCCCACGACGGCGATGAGGTGAGGGTGGGGGGGGTCAGCTTCAACTGGTACCGGGACGCGACGGCGATGGGCCTGGACCCGGCGCCCACCAGCGTCGAGACCGGCTGGACCCCCCGCCGCACCCGCCGGCGGGCCGATCGCCCGGCGCCGGGCTCGGGACGATGAGCGGCGGCCGCCTCCCCGGGCCGGCCCTCGGCCTCGGGACCGTCGAGGGGTCCGCGGCCGGGCCGCCGATCGTGGTCAAGGTCGGGTCGTCCTCGGTCACCACCCCCGACGGCCACGTCGCGGCCGAGCTGATCGGCCAGCTGTGTGCCCAGATCGCCGCCATCGGGGCGACCGGCCGGCCGGTCGTGGTGGTGAGCTCGGGGGCGATCGCCGCCGGGTGGTCGGCGCTCGGGCGCCCGGGTCCCCGCCCGTCGGACCCGGCGGTCCTCCAGGCGGTGTCGGCGGTGGGCCAGCACCGGCTCATGAAGGCCTGGCAGGACGGCCTGGCGCCCCACGGCCTCCTCGCCGGCCAGGTGCTCCTCGACCCGCTCGACCTCGGGCACCGGCGCCAGTACCTCCACGCCCGCCAGACGCTGTCCCACCTGCTCGAGCTGGGCGTGGTGCCGGTGGTGAACGAGAACGACGCGGTGGCGGACGAGGAGATCCGGTTCGGGGACAACGACCGGCTCGCCGCGCTGGTGGCCCACCTGGTGCGGGCCGAGCTGCTGATCCTGCTCACCGATGCCCCGGGGCTGCTCACCGCCGATCCGCGGGTAGCCGCCGGCGCCTCGCTGATCGAGGAGGTGGTCGAGATCGACCACCGGCACTTCGCCGTGGCCGGGGGGGCCGGCTCGAGCGTCGGCAGCGGGGGCATGGCGTCCAAGCTGGCCGCGGCCAAGATCGCCACCTGGTCGGGGGTCCGGGCGGTGATCGCCGACGCCTCGAGGCGAGACGTCCTGGCGTCGGGGATCGCCGGGGAGCCGGGCGTGGGCACCGTCTTCCGGCCCCGGGCGCGCCGGCTGCCGGCGCGCAAGCTGTGGATCGCCTTCGCCACCAGCTCGGCCGGTGCGCTGGTGGTCGACGCCGGGGCCCGGCGGGCGGTGGTCGACGACGGCCGCTCGCTGCTGGCCGCCGGAGTCCGCACGGTGGGCGGCTCCTTTGTCGCCGACGACGCGGTGGAGATCGTGGGCCTCGACGGGCAGGTGTTCGCCAAGGGCCTGGTCCGGGTGCCCTCGGCCCGGGCCGAGGAGTGGGTGGGCCGGCGCTCCGAGGCGCTGCCGAGCGACCTGCCCTCCGAGGTGGTCCACCGGGACGATCTCGTCGTCCTCGCTTGAGCAGGCCGAACGGGCTGCCCACGGGCTGCTCTGCCGGCGCCCGCGGTAGGCTCTCGGCCGTGCAACCGTCCGACCTCGGGGACCTGGCGCGGCGCGTGCGCGTCGCGTCGCGCCAGATCGCCGGCGCGTCCTCGGCGGTGCGGGACGAGGCCCTGCGGACGGCGGCCGACCTGTTGACGGGCGCCGGGCGGACGGTGCTCGATGCCAATGCCGCCGATCTCGACGAGGCGCGCCGCGCCGGCGCCGATCCGACCAGCCTGGACCGCCTGGCCCTCGACGAGGGGCGCATCACCGCCATGGCCGACGCCCTCCGGGCGGTCGCCGCGCTCGACGACCCGCTGGGCGAGGTGGTCGCCGGCGGGGTGCGGCCCAACGGGCTGCGGGTCCAGCGGGTGCGGGTGCCGCTGGGCGTGGTCGGGGTCATCTACGAGAACCGGCCGAACGTCACCACCGACGCCGCCGCCCTGTGCCTGAAGGCGGGCAACGCCGCCTTCCTGCGCGGCTCGGCGTCGGCCCTGCGCTCCAACCTGGCGTTGGTGGGGGTCCTGCGCGAAGCGGTGACCAAGGCCGGCCTGCCGCCCGACGTGGTGGCGCTGGTGGAGGCGCCCGGCCACGAGGTGGCGGTGGCCTTCATGCGGTTGCGGGGCCTGGTGGACTGCCTGATCCCCCGGGGGGGCCCGGGGCTCGTGGCCACCATGGTCGAGCAGGCGACGGTGCCCTACGTGCTGGACGGCGCCGGCAACTGCCACGTCTACGTGGACCGGGCGGCCGACCTGGCCATGGCGGGGGAGATCGTGCTGAACGCCAAGACGCAGCGACCCGGCGTCTGCAACGCGGCCGAGTCGCTGCTGGTCCACCGGGACGTGGCCGATCGGTTCCTGCCCGCCGTCTCCTCGCTGCTCGAAGGGGTGGACCTGGTCGGTGACGAGGCCGCCCGGAAGCTCGTCCCGACCATGGGCGCGGCGAGCGACGACGACTTCGCCGCCGAGTTCTTGGGGATGAAGCTGAGCGTGGCGGTGGTCGACGGCCTCGACCAGGCGATCGAGCACATCGCCCGGTTCGGCTCGGGCCACTCGGAAGCCATCGTCACCGGCGACCTTGCCGCCGCCGAGCGGTTCGTGCGCGAAGTCGACGCGGCCGCCGTGCTCGTCAACGCCTCGACCCGCTTCGTCGACGGGTACGAGCTCGGCCTGGGGGCCGAGGTGGGCATCTCGACCCAGAAACTGCACGCCCGGGGGCCCATGGGGCTGCGGGAGCTGACCAGTGTGAAGTGGATCGTACGAGGAGAGGGGCAGGTTCGCAGGTGAGCCAGGTGAGCACAGCATCCGATTCGAAGGGCCCGCCGGACGGCGGCCCGGGGCCCGGCGGGGGAGCCGAGGCGCTCGGCCTGCCCGACGTGGGTCCGGCGCGCTTCGCGTCGGTGGCCGAGGTCCGCCAGGGGCTGGCCGACGTCAAATACCTGGCCGACGAGGGGATCGCCGGCGTGGTCCACCTGGCCGACCGGCTCGGCAAGCCGGTGCTGGTGGAGGGTCCGGCCGGTACCGGCAAGACCCAGCTGGCCAAATCGGTCGCCGAGCTGACCGGCAGCCGTCTGATCCGGCTCCAGTGCTACGAGGGCCTCGACGAGTCCAAGGCGCTCTACGAGTGGAACTACCGCAAGCAGCTCCTGCGCATCCAGGCGGGCAACCTGGCGGCGACCTCGGGCGACGTGCCCGACGAGCCGGGCGGGGGTCGGCCCACCTGGGGCGAGCTGGAGGAGGACATCTTCTCCGAGGAGTTCCTGCTGCCCCGACCCCTGCTCGAGGCCATCCGGTCCGAGGAGTCGGTGGTGCTGCTCATCGACGAGGTCGACCGGGTGGAGCTGGAGACCGAGGCCCTGATGCTCGAGATCCTCTCCGAGTACCAGGTGTCGATCCCCGAGCTCGGTACGGTGCGCGCCACCCGGCTGCCGCTGGTCTTCCTCACCTCCAACAACACCCGCGAGTTGTCCGAGGCCCTCAAGCGGCGCTGCCTGTACCTCCACGTCGACTACCCCGACCTCGACCGCGAGCGCGAGATCGTCCGCACCCGGGTGCCGGGGATCAGCGAGGAGCTGGCCGACCAGGTGGCCCGGATCGTGCGGTCGCTGCGGACCCTCGAGCTGCGCAAGGCGCCCTCGGTGTCCGAGACCCTCGACTGGGCCCGGACCCTGGTGGTGCTGGGGGTCGAGTCGGTCGACGCCGCCCAGGCACGCGACACGCTGCACATCTTGCTCAAGTACCAGACCGACATCGAGCGGGCGGCCAAGGAACTGCTGTCCGCCGAAGCCTGAGCCCGGGCCCACCCCGATGCTCGACCTCCTGTCCGGCTTCGTCGCCGAGCTCCGGCGCTCTGGGCTGCCGGTGTCGCTCACCGAGCACCTCGACGCGGCCGAGGCGGTACACCACGTCCCGCTGGAGGACCGCGAGGCGCTCAAGTACGCCCTGGCCGCCACGCTGGTGAAGTCGGCCTCGCACTGGCGGACGTTCGAGACGGCGTTCGAGATCTACTTCGCCACCCGGACCGGGCTGGGGGCCGGCGACGGGACGGGCGGCGAGGCCGAGGGCGAGACCGAAGGCGACGCCGGGGACGGCACCACCCCCGGAGCCCGGGGCACGGGTGGAGGCGGCGGCGAGGCGCTCAGCGCCGAGGAGCTGGCGGCGATGCTGTACCGCGCCCTGGCCGCCGGTGACGATCCCATGCTGCCCGTCGTGGCCCGCCACGCGGTGAGCCGCTACGCCGCGATGGAGCCCGGCCGGCCGGTGGGGGGGACCTACTACCTCTATCGGACCCTGCGGAACCTCGACCTCGACGGGGTCTTCGACCGCCTGGTCGCCGACGGCCGCCAGTCGGCGCCCAACCGGGCCCAGTTCACGCCGCTGGAGGACCGGCTGCTGCGCGACGAGTACCGGGCCCGCATCGAGCGGCTCCGCCAGGCGATCGAGCAGGAGATCCGGCGCCGGTTGGTCGAGGACCGGGGGGCCGAGGCGCTGGCCAAGTCGGTCCGCAAGCCGCTGCCCGAGGACCTCGACGTCATGCACGCCACCCGGCAGGAGCTCGACAACCTCCACCGGGCCCTGCACCCGCTGTCGCGCAAGCTGGCGGTGCGCCTGACCCGCAAGCGGCGCCACGGCCGTCAGGGCCGGCTGGACTTCCGCTCCACGATGCGCCGGTCGCTGTCCTTCGGTGGCGTACCGGTCGAGCCCCGCTTCCGCCACCCCCGCCCGGCCAAGCCCGAGATCTTCGTGGTGGCCGACGTGTCGGGCTCGGTGGCCTCGTTCGCCCGCTTCACCCTGCATCTGGTGTACGCCATCAGCTCGCAGTTCTCCAAGGTCCGCAGCTTCGTCTTCGTCGACGGCATCGACGAGGTCACCCGGTTCTTCGAGGGGGTCGACGACCCGTCGACCGCCGTCCATCGGATCAACACCGAGGCCGATGTGGTGTGGGTGGACGGGCACTCCGACTACGGCCACGCCTTCTCGACCTTCCACGCCCGGTGGTCCGACCAGATCACCGCCCGCACCAGCGTGCTGTTGCTCGGTGACGCCCGCAACAACTACCACGCCTCGGAGTCGTGGGTGCTCGAGGACCTGCGCCGCAAGGCCCGCCATCTCTACTGGCTCAACCCCGAGCCCCGGGACTACTGGGGGTCGGGGGACTCGATCGTCGACGAGTACGCGGTGTACTGCGACGCCGTGGTGGAGTGCCGGACCCTTCGCCAGCTCGAGGAGTTCGTGGGGGAGCTGGCCTGACCACGGGGCCGGTGCCCGAGCCGGCGACGGTTCCCCCGGGCGTGGCGACCGTGGCGTCGGACCGCGGCCCCGCGGTGCGCCTGGTGCTGGTGCGCCACGGCGAGGCCGTCTGCAACGTGGGCGGGGTGGTGGGCGGCCGGCGGGGGTGCACCGGGCTCACCGAGCGCGGCGTCGCCCAGGCCGAGGCCCTGCGGGACCGGCTGCGCCGGACCGGGGAGCTCGGACCGGTGGACCTGCTGGTGGCCTCCAGCCTGGCCCGGGCCCGCGAGACGGCGCGCATCGTGGCCCCGGGGCTCGGCGCTGCCGACCGCCCGGCGCTCGAGGTGGCCTACGACCCCGGGCTCGACGAGCTGCGGCCCGGGCTCGCCGACGGATTGACCTGGGCGGAGTTCGCCGAGCGGTACCCCGAGCCGGACTGGGACGCCGATCCGGGTACGCCGCTCGCTCCCGAGGCCGAGAGCTGGACCGGCTTCGTGGCGCGCGCCGGCGAGGCCCTGGTCCGGCTGGCGACGGCGCCGGCGGCCGATGCCCGCGGATCGAGCGCCCGCACCGTGGTGGCGGTGTGCCACGCCGGGGTGATCGAGGCGAGCCTGCTCCACCGGCTGCCGGTGGGCGGCCGGCACCGTCTCGGGCTGCGGACCCGGCACGCCTCGCTCACCGAGTGGTCGATCGAGGACGGGGCCTGGCGCCTCGAGCGCTACAACGACGCCACGCCGGTCGGACCGGAGCCGACCCCGTTCGGGTAGCCGAGCGGCCGCTCGCCCGTCAGCAGGCGTAGTCGTCGTCGAAGCTGGTGCTCATCCCGCCCTCGGCGATCGGGGCGGAGGGGGAGCTGTACTGCACCATCTGGACCGGGCCGCTGGGCAGCTGCGCCCGGGGGAACAGGGTCCGCACCTGCGCGCAGGTGGTGGTGGGGGCGACCCCCCACGACGCCACCCAGTAGGGGACGGCGGGCTGGTAGGTGCCCACGATCCCGTTCCACGAGCCCGGGCTGGCGTAGATGCCCACGTTGTTGAGCCCTTCGTAGTGCAGCCCGTCGAGGGCGCCCTGCACGAGCGAGGCGTTGGCGGCGGGGTCGGGGCTCCACGAGGGGTCGCTCTCCACGTCGAGCCACCACGCCACAGCGGTGTCGACCCCGGCCCGCTGGGCCTTGGCGAAGGCATCGAGGGCGTCGGCGAACCCGAAGCTGCAGGCCGCCGGGGTCTCGGCACCGGCGCAGGCCGGGTCGGTCACGCTGGGCGGGGAGGGCGGGGTGGTGCCGTAGGTCAAGTAGAGGTAGAGGTTGAGGCCGGCCCCGGCCCAGTTCGCCTCGGTGGCCAGGCACGGGTTGGTGCTGCCGAACGAAGCGCCCTCGACCTCGACGACCCCGACGGTGTGGGGGGCCGGTGGCTGGCCGGCGCACTGGAAGTTGGAGATGTCGTAGCCGAACGAGCCCGAGGCGAACGGCCCGCCGGTGAACGAGCCGCTGCCGGCGCCCTCGGCCATGGCCACCACCGGCTGGTTCAGGACCTGGGGGGCCGAGCCCCAGTAGGTCGCCGACCCGAAGGCGCTGACGGCGCCGTTGCTGTTGGAGAACCAGTAGCCCCCGGCCGCCGCGGTCGCGGCGGGCACGCCGGCGATGGCGACCACGGGCCGGCTCTGGGGCACCCCGCCGAGCGATCCCTTGTAGGGGGCGTCTCCGAAGGCGAAGATCCCGCCGTCTCGGGCCACCTCCCAGTACCCCTGGCCGTCGGCGGAGGGCGCCATGCCCACGATCGGCTGGTTGAGCGGCCGCCCCCCCATCGACCCCTCGTACTGGGCGTCGCCGAAGGCGAAGATCCCCCCATCGCTCGCCACCAGCCAGTAGCCACCCCCGTCCGGGGTGGCCGCCATGCCCACGATCGGCTGGTTGAGCGGCCGCCCGCCCATGGAGCCCTCGAAGGGGGCGCCGAAGGCGAAGATCCCCCCGTCGCTGGCGACCTCCCAGTAGCCCCCGGTGGCGCTGTCCTGGGCCATCCCGACCACCGGTCGGTTGAGCGGCCGCCCGCCCATGGAGCCCTCGAAGGGGGCGCCGAAGGCGAAGATCCCCCCGTCGCTGGCGACCTCCCAGTAGCCCCCGGTGGCGCTCGCCGCCATCCCGACCACCGGTCGGTTGAGGTGCTGGCCGCCCATCGAGCCGTCGAACGGTGCCCCGCCGAAAGCGAAGATCCCCCCGTCGCTCGCCACCAGCCAGTAGGCGGGCACCGTGCTCGGCCCGGTGGCGCCGGCCGCGCCGGGGGCGGACCCACCGAGGCCGAAGGTGACGAGCGTGCCGACGGTGCCGACGACGCCACTCAGCGCCAACCACACGGCCAGCGCCGGGACCGACCAGCCGGCGCGCCGGCGGCCGGGTCGGCGAGCCGAGCTGTCCCGCGCCGCGGCGCGAAACGAGAAGGAGGAACGAAACCGGAGGACCACGCCGCCGGCAGTCTACCGATCGAGCCGCCCGGACCAAGGGGCGGCGGCACCGGTGCGATCGCCCGAGGTCAGTGCCGCGCCGGCCCGTCGCGGAGCATCTCGGCGACCCGGAAGGCGAGGTCCAAGGACTGGCGGGCGTTGAGCCGCGGGTCGCACGTCGTCGTGTACCGCAGGTGGAGGTCGCCCTCGAGGATCTCCTCGGCCCCCCCCAGGCACTCGGTGACGTCGTCACCGGTCAGCTCGACGTGCACCCCGCCGGGCCACGTTCCCTCCTCGTGATGGACGGCGAAGAAGCCCCGGAGCTCGCTCACGATGTCGTCGAAGCGACGGGTCTTGTGGCCGTGGCCGCTGGTGAAGGTGTTCCCGTGCATGGGGTCGCACGCCCACACGGGCCGGTGGCCGGCGTCGTGGACCGCCCGCAGGAGCGGCGGCAGGGCCTCGGTGATCCGCCCCGCCCCCATGCGGGTGATCAAGGTGAGCCGGCCCGGGCTCCGGTCGGGGTCGAGGCGGTCGCACAGCTCGACGATCTCGTCGGGCTCGGCGGACGGCCCCACCTTGGCGCCCACGGGGTTGAGCACGCCGGAAAGGAACTCGACGTGGGCGCCGTCGACCTGGCGGGTCCGATCGCCCACCCACAGCATGTGCGCCGAGGTGTCGACCCAGGCACCGGTCAGCGAGTCCCGGCGGGTGAGCGCTTCTTCGTAGGGGAGGATGAGCGCCTCGTGGCTCGTCCAGAAGTCCACCTGATGGAGCCCCTCTTCGGCCTCGAGGTCGATGCCGCAGGCGCGCATGAACCGCAGGGCCCGGTCGATCTCGCCCGCGATGCGCTCGTAGCGCCGACCCTCGGCGGAGGAGGCGACGAACTGCTGGTTCCACTGGTGGACCTGGCTGAGGTCGGCGAAGCCGCCCTTGGTGAACGCCCGGAGGAGGTTCAAGGTGGCCACCGACTGCTGGTAGGCGCCGACCAGGCGCGCGGGATCGGGGCGGCGGGCGGCGGGCTCGAAGGCCTCGTCGTTCACCATGTGGCCCCGGAACGAGTCGAGCTCGACGTCCCCCACCCGCTCGGTCGGCGACGAGCGCGGCTTGGCGAACTGCCCGGCGATGCGCCCGACCTTGGTCACCGGCACGCCCGAGGCGTACGTCAGGGCGACCGCCATCTGGAGGATCACCCGGAGCTTGTCCCGGATGTTGTCCGCCGAGAACTCGGCGAACGACTCGGCGCAGTCGCCGGCCTGAAGGAGGAAGGCGTCACCCCGGGCCACGTGGCCCAGGGTGCTGGTGAGGCGGCGAACCTCACCGGCGAAGACCATCGGCGGGAGGGCGGCGAGGCGTGCCTCGGCGGACTTGAGCGCCTCGGCGTCGGGCCAGACGGGTTGCTGGGCCGCCGGCCGAGCGCGCCAGGACCCGGGTTGCCAGGCCTGGGACGTCGACGGCATCCTCCAAGCGTACGTGGCCCGGAGCACCACCGAAGCTCCGGTCCGGTGCGGGGTCGCATCTAGGC
This sequence comes from Acidimicrobiales bacterium, assembly GCA_036501425.1. Classification (GTDB taxonomy): domain Bacteria; phylum Actinomycetota; class Acidimicrobiia; order Acidimicrobiales; family RAAP-2; genus DATKRB01. The sequence continues at coordinate 45,074 of DASYAI010000021.1, forward strand.
TGCCAGGCCATGTCCAGCGCCGAGATGCCCGTCGGGGGGGGCGGCTCGAGGAGCCCGCGCATCGGTCTGCTCGGCGGGACCTTCGATCCGCCGCACCTGGGCCACCTGGCGGCCGCCCAGGCGGCCCGGGACTCCCTGGCCCTCGACGAGGTGCTCCTCGTGGTGGCCAACCACCCGTGGCAGAAGGTGCCCGCCCGGGTGATCAGCCCGGCCGAGGACCGCTTCGCCCTGGTGAGGGCAGCCGCCGAGCCGATCGAGCGGGTCGTGGCCAGCCGGCTCGAGATCGACCGCGGCGGGCCCAGCTACACCGTCGAGACGGTCGAGGAGGTCCGGGGGCTGGCGGCCGCCGCCGGGCAGGCCGACCCCGAGCTGTTCGTCATCGTCGGTGACGACCTGGTCGCCAGCCTCCCGACCTGGCACCGGGTGGACGACCTCCGCCGCTCGGTCACCCTGGCGGTCGTCGCGCGGCCACACGCCGCGAGCGGCGCGCGCCCGGCGGGTTGGCGCTACCGCACGGTGCAGGGCCGGCCCGTCGACGCCTCGAGCTCCGAGGTCCGCGAACGGCTGGGCCGGGGCGAGCCGGTCGACGATCTCGTGCCGCCCGCAGTTCTCCGTTGCATTCTGCGCCGAGGTCTGTACGCTGTGGGCGGATGACCGCTCAGAGCGCCGAGGCCGTCGAGCTGCTGTCGCCCTCGCCCGAGGCGGAGTGGGCCACGCTCGACGTCCTTCCGGCCCGCACGGTCGGCGGGGCGGCCCCGGATCGGCGGGAGCGTCGGGCCCAGCGCCAGCGGGCCCGGCGGGAGCGCACCCTGTGGGCGGCCGCCGGCCTGGGCTTCGTGGCCCTGGTCTTCGTCGCCGCCGTGGTGGTGTTGGACGTGCTGCATTGAGTGACGCCGGGGCCGAGCGCGACGTGCCCCGGGGGGCGATCGTCGCCGCCGTCGCAGCGGCGGAACGGCTCGCCGACGGCACCGTCGTGCTGGCGATGGGCGAGCTCTTCGGGGTGGTCGACGCCTTCGTCGTCACGAGCGGCCGCAACGTTCGCCACCTGCGCACGGTGGTCGACGAAGTCGAACGGCGGGTCAGGGAGGGCACCGGCCGGAGCCCGATCGCCGTCGAGGGGCTGCGGGACCCGTCGTGGGTGTTGATGGACTACGGCGATTTCATCGTCCATGTCTTCCTGCCCGAGACCCGCGACTTCTACGACCTCGAGCATCTCTGGTCCGGAGCCCCCCGGGTGGAGTGGGAGGAGCGGGCCGCCGCCATCGGCTGACCGGTTCAGTGCGGCGGTGTGGTGGTGGTCGTGGTCGTCGGCGCGAGCAGGCCCGGGTAGTTGGCCACGGTGACCGGTTGGGTCGTCTCGGCACCGCTCCCCGTGGGCACGGCGATCGGCGTGCCGTCGATCTCGAAGATGACGCCGATCGTCGACGCGATCGAAGGGGCGTTGGCGATCGTGTAGACGACCTGGGCCACCGCCAGGATCTGGGCGTGCTGGCTGACCGGGGCGCCGAAGTCGGCGCTGAAGTTGACCGCGACCACGTTGTCCGACGGGGGTCCCACCGACAGCACCTGGGAACCGCTGGGGATGGCGGTCGTCACGCCGGCCTCCAGGTCCTGGAGCGACGGCCCGGCGAAGAGGTAGTCGAGGATCGCCGACAGCCCGGAGTGCAACGCCACCTCGCGCTGGTAGGGCGCCAGCTGTCCCTGGGCGTCGACGAGGTAGACGTAGAACGGCACCCCGCCGGCGGGAAGCGTGGTGTTGGTCGGCGGCAGGCTGGGGGAGAGGAGCCCGGTCGGGATCTGGCCCGAGGGCACCGCCTTGGGGGGTCCGGTCGGCACCCCGCACCCCACCAGCAGGCAGCCGAGGCAGAACGCCGCGAGCACGAGGCCGGTACGGCGCCGGTTCACCGGGGCTCCGGCACGGCGCCGGTTCATCGGGGCTCCGGCACGGCGCCGGTTCATCGGGGCTCCGACCCCGGGCCGTCCTCGCGGCCGGCAGCGTCGAGGCGTTCGTGCGCTCGGGCCCCGTCGGACCCGTTGGCGGTGCCGTCGTGCCCGTCGGGCTCGTCGGCCGTGTCGGGGGGCTCGTCGGCCGGGTCGTCGGGCCCCGAGGCGTCGATGGGGAGCTGGACCACAAAGCGTGCCCCCCCTCCGCTCACCTCCTCGGCCCAGACGCGCCCGCCGTGGAGCCGCACGTGCTCGGCCACCAGCGACAGGCCCAGCCCGGTGCCGGTCCCGGTGCCGCGCCGACCGGCCGCCTGGCCCCGGTAGAAGCGCTCGAAGATCTTGGACCGCTCGGTCTCGGGGACCCCGGGCCCGGCGTCCTCCACCACGACCTCGATGGTCTCCTCGCCGCCCGCCGACCTCGGCCCGATTCGGGTGATCACCTTCGTCGCCCCGCCCCCGTAGAGGGCGGCGTTCTCGAGCAGGTTGGCCATCACCCGCTCGAACCGTCGCTTGTCGACGAGCAAGTGGATCCTCTCGGCTTCGCCGGCGATGTGGACGGGCGGCGGCTCGAACCTGGGCAGGGTGCGGGAGCTGGCCACCACGGCCCGTCGCACCAGCTCGCCGGCGCTCACCTCCTCCAGTACGACGTCCGAGGACCCGGCGTCCGAGCGGGAGATCTCGAGCAGGTCGGCGACCATGCGCTCGAACCGTCGGAGGTCGGCGCCGAGCAGGAGGAGCGCCTGGCGCGCCCGGGGCGAGAGCTGCTCCTGGTGGGCCTCGAGCACTTCGAGCGTGGCGCCGAGCGTGGTGAGCGGGGAGCGGAGCTCGTGGCTGACGTCGGAGTTGAACCGGGCCTCGCGCTGGATGCGCTCTTCGAGCTGGTCGACCATCAGGTTGAAGGAGCTCGTGAGCCCGGCGAGGTCCGGGTCGGCCGCCGCGGCGGTGAGGCGGGTCGCGAGTTGCCCGCCGGCGATGGCCCGGGCGGCGCGCGACACCGCGTTGAGCGGGCGGAGCGAGCGTTCGCTGGCGGTCCGGCCCACCACCGCCCCGAGGACGGTGGTGATCAGGCCGGCGACCGTCAGCGCCAACAGCAGCACCCGGAGGGTGTGCTGGAGGTCGCTCACGTCGACGATCTCGAAGAACACCGCATGGACAGCGGGGATGGGGATCCCCACGGCGAGGTGGGGCGCCCCGCCGAGCACGTAGGTCTGGACCGCCGGCGTGCCCGAGCGGACCATCCGGACCATGGCGGCGGGGACGGATCCGACGCCCAGGCCCAGGGCGGAGGGGTAGGTGCCCCCGTGCTGGAGGAGCAGGGCGCCGGTGCCGCTCGCCAGGTCGAGCTGGTCGATCACCGCCGCGGCACTGTTGTCGAGGGCCGGGTCGAGGCCGGTCTGCACGGTGGCGGCGTCGGTGAGCGCCTTGGTCAGGGTGGCCGACTGGCGCTCGGTCACCAAAAAGTGGCTCGCCGTCAGGTACGAGATGCTTCCCATGATCAAGGAGAGCAGCAGCGCGCCGGAGCCGAACAGGAACGTGATCCGGCCACGCAGCCCCAGGCGGGCCCACAGCCGCTCGCGACCTCCGAGGCGGCGGGTGGTGCGCTGGCCGCTGCCCTCGGGCTCGGCCACCTCAGGGGACCAGCTTGTAGCCCATTCCCCGGACGGTCAGGATGTGCCGGGGCAGCGCCGGGTCCGGCTCGACCTTGGTCCTCAGGCGGCGGATGTGGACGTCGACCAGCCGGCCGTCCCCGAAGTAGTCGTAGCCCCACACCCGGTCGAGCAGCTGCTCGCGGCTCAGCACCTTGTTCTGGTTGGCGGCCAGCTCGCAGAGCAGGCGGAACTCGGTGCGGGTGCAGTGGACCTCGTTACCGTCGCGGGTGCGCAGGACGCCCTGCTCGGGCACGAGCTCGAGGTTGCCGAAGACCAGCACCTTGGGCTCGTCGTCCGACGGCCGGGCCCGGCGGAGCAGCGCCCGGATGCGCGCCCCGAGCTCCTTGGCCACGAAGGGCTTGGTGACGTAGTCGTCGGCGCCGGCCTCCAGCCCCGCGACCACGTCGTGGGTGTCCGTCCGGGCCGTGACCATGATGATCGGCACGGCGCTGTGGCGGCGTAGCGCCCGGCAGCACTCGAAACCGTCCATGCCGGGCAGCATCAAGTCGATCAGGACGACGTGCGCCGGTTCGGCGGCGAACTTGTCGAGCGCGTCCTCGCCACTGGGCGCCTCGTCGACCTCATAGCCCTCGCCCTCGAGCGCCAGGGCCATCGACGATCGGATTCGCTCGTCGTCCTCGACGATCAGGATGCGACTGCTCATGGGACCGTCCTCATGCCCGGACCTCGTGCCTCACGTCCGGACTTCGTTGCGTCGGCGCCGACCGATGCGCCCCCCTGGGCCGGCCCCCCCGTTTCATCCCCCAGTGCCGGTTCTCCGTGCATGCGCGGCACTTCCTGCGAGCGATGCCCCTGATCATGCCATAGCGGGGTTAGCCTCTGGGCCCGATGGCCCAGGTGCCCAACGCCGCCGACGTCGCCGGCGGGACTGCCGACGTCCCCGATGCCTGGGACCTCCCGGCGTTCTCGAGCTGGCTGTCCGGACGTTCGTCGGCCACGATGACCGCCTACCGCGCTGACGTGGCAGCGTTCGCCGGATGGGCCGGGCGCAGCGGCGCCACGGGACCGGGCGACGTGGACCGCGTCACCCTGCGCCGGTACCTGGCCTACCTGGCCACGCGCCGCTACGCCCGGGCAACCATCGCCCGGAAGGCGGCGGCGCTCCGGGCGTACTTCGGATGGTGCCGCCGGCGGGGCACGCTCGCCGAGGACCCGTCGCGCCGGCTTTCGGCCCCGTCTGCCGCCGGCCGGCTACCGCGGGTCCTGTCCCCGGCCGAGGTCGAGGGGCTGCTCGACCGGTCGGGCGACGGGGGATTCGCCACCGCCACCCCCGCCACCCCCGCCACCGCCGGCGACCCGGCTCCCCGGCGGACCGGTGGCGACCCGGCTCGCCGGCGGGCCCTCGAACTGCGCGACGACGCCGTGCTCGAGCTCCTCTACGCGGCCGGCCTGCGGGTGGCCGAGCTCTGCGCGGTGGACCAGGGGGGGTTGGACCTCGCCGGGCGCACCGTGACGGTCACCGGAAAGGGGGACAAGGAGCGCCGGCTGCCGATGCATGCCCGGTGCGCCGAGGTGGTGGGCAGGTGGCTGGACGCCGGCCGGCCGGTCCTGGCCGAGCCCCACAGCCCGGCCGCAGCGGTGTTCCTCAACCAGCGGGGGAACCGGCTGGGCGCCCGCGACGTCCGGCGGATCCTCGACGCCCGGTCGTCGGTGCCCACCCACCCCCACGCGCTGCGCCACACGTTCGCCACCCACCTGCTCGACGGCGGCGCCGACCTGCGCGTCGTCCAGGAGCTCCTCGGCCACGCCAGCCTGCAGACGACCCAGATCTACACCCACGTGAGCAAGGACCGGCTGGTCAAGGTCTACGGGAGCACCCACCCCCGGGCCTGAGCCGCCGGGCGGCCGGTGGTCGGCCCGTCGCCCAGCGGGTATCCTGGTAGTTGTCCTGCGACCCGGCAGGGCACTCAACGCGGATACCTCGCGCGCACACACGACGGTCGCCCGGAACGGGCGCGGCGTGCGGGGCTCTCGAACCGATCGGAAGGAACTCAACGTATGGCCGTTGTCTCGATGCGGCAGTTGCTCGACGCCGGAGTCCATTTCGGACACCAGACCCGGCGGTGGAACCCCAAGATGCGCCGCTACATCCTCGGCGAGCGCAACGGGATCTACCTGATCGACCTGAACAAGACCCTGACCGGTATCGAGGCTGCGTACTCCTACGTGCGGGACCTGGTCAACGGCGGGGGCAACCTGCTCTTCGTGGGCACCAAAAAGCAGACCCAGGGGCCGATCGCCGAGTTCGCCGAGGCATGCGGCATGCCCTACGTGAACCAGCGCTGGCTGGGCGGGATGTTGACGAACTTCGCCACCGTGTCCGGGCGGGTCAAGCGGATGCAGGAGCTTCGGACCATGCAGGCGGCCGGCGACTTCGACGCCATGCCCAAAAAGGAAGCCCTGCGCCACGTGCGCGAGCTCGACAAGCTGGCACGCAACCTGGGCGGGATCAGCCGCCTCGACCGCCTGCCCGACGCCATCTTCGTGATCGACACGAAGAAGGAGCACATCGCGGTGACCGAGGCCCGCAAGCTCGGCCTGCCGGTGGTGGCGGTGGTCGACACCAATTGTGACCCCGACGTCATCAGTTTCGTCATCCCGGGCAACGACGACGCCATCCGCAGCGGTGCCCTGCTGTGCCGGGTCATGGCCGACGCAGTGGCCGAGGGGCGCTGGATGGCCCAGCATCGCCCGGCTCCGGCGACCCCGGCGCCGCCGGCGGCGACACCCCCGCGCGGCCGCCCGTCGCCTCCGGCCCCCCGGCCGGATCCTGACGACGGGATCCCCGAGTCGACGGTGCCCGAGGCGTCCGTTCCGGTGCCCGAGGCATCCGTCCCGGTGCCCGACGACGCGCCGGCGACCGATCGGGCGACGCCCCCCGACGACGCGACCACCCCTTCCCACGACGCGTCGGCCGAAGTGGCCGCGGTGGCGGCGGAGGCCTGAGGATGCCGGGATTCACCGCCAAGGACGTCCAGGGGCTCCGGCAGACGACCGGGGTCGGCATGCTCGACGCCAAGCGGGCGCTCGAGGAGAACGGGGGCGACCCCGAGGCAGCCACCCGCTGGCTGCGGGAGAAGGGCCTCGCCGACAAGGGCAAGCGGGCCGACCGCGAGGCCAGCCAGGGCGCGGTGGCCGCGGTGCGCGAGGAGGGCGTGGCGGCGATCGTCGAGCTCCGGTGCGAGACCGACTTCGTGGCCAAGGCGGCGGAGTTCGTCTCGCTCGCCGACGAGTTGGCCGCCCTGGTGGCGGCCAAGGGCGAGGGAGCGGTCACCGAGCTGGGCGACGAGATCGCCCGGCTGGGGGTCACCTTGAAGGAGAACGTCTCCCTCGGCCGGGTGGTGCGCCTGAGCGCCGGCGACGGCGAGGTGGTCGACACCTACCTCCACCAGCAGGCCGGGCGCGGGGTCAACGCGGTGGCCGTGGTGGTGAAGGGGGGCACCGCCGCGCTGGCCCACGACGTGGCGGTCCACGTGGCCTTCGCCCGCCCGTCGTACCTTCGGCGCGAGGACGTCCCCGAGGCCGAGGTCGCCGAAGAGCGCGCCACGGTGGAGGCCATCAGCCGCAACGAGGGGAAGCCCGAGGCGGCGCTGCCCAAGATCGTCGAGGGCCGGATGAACGGCTGGTTCCGCGAGCGGGTCCTGCTCGAGCAGCCCTACGCCCGCGACGAGAAGCAAACCCTCGGCGCCCTGCTCGGGTCGGCGGAGGTCGTTCGCTTCGCCCAGGTTGTCGTAGGCTCCTGAGCACCGTCCCCTCGTCGACGGTGACAAGGAGGGGGATCGCCCGTGGGTGAGCCGAGGCGCGTGGTGCTCAAGATGTCCGGCGAGGCGCTGGCCTCCTCGGCGTCCGACGAGACGATCGACGCCGGCACGGTGGAGCGGCTGGCGGGCGAGATCGCCCAAGCCCGCGAGGACCTGGACCTCCAGCTGGCCGTGATGGTCGGCGGCGGCAACATCTGGCGCGGCACGACGGGGGCCGGGGCCGGGATGGACCGGGCCACCTCCGACGCCATGGGCATGCTCGGCACGGTCATCAACGCCCTGGCGCTGCAGGACGCGCTCGAGCACCACGGTCAGGCGACCCGGGTGCTGACGGCCATCCACATGGCCGAGGTGGCCGAGCCCTACATCCGCCGCCGGGCCATCCGTCATCTCGAGAAGGACCGGGTGGTGGTGTTCGCGGCCGGGATGGGGAACCCGTACTTCACCACCGACAGCTCGGCCGCGTTGCGGGCGGCGGAGATCGAGGCCCAGCTCCTGCTGAAGGGCACCCACGGGGGAGTGGACGGGGTGTACAGCGCCGATCCCAAGCTCGACCCCTCGGCCACCCGGTTCGAGGAGATCGCGTTCATGGACGTGATCGCCAAGGACCTGCGGGTCATGGACCTCACCGCGATCACCTTCTGCAAGGACAACGGCCTGCCCATCTTGGTGTTCGACCTCATGGCGCCGGGGAACCTGCATCGTGCGCTCGCCGGCGAGCAGATCGGTACGCTGGTTCGGTGATGGACGACGACCTCGCGGCCCTCGTGCTGGACGATGCCCGCGAGAAGATGGTGAAGGCCGTCGACCACGTCCGAGCCGAATTCTCGGCCGTCCGGACCGGCCGGGCGACCCCCGCGCTGGTCGAGACGCTGGTGGTCGATTACTACGGCACTCCCACCCCCCTGCGCCAGCTGGCCGGTTTCAGCGTGCCCGACGCCATGCTGCTGGTGGTGTCGCCCTACGACAAGGGCTCGCTCGGTGCCATCGAGAAGGCGATCCAGTCCTCGGATCTGGGCATCAACCCGACGAACGACGGCGCCGTGATCCGGCTGGCGTTTCCGCCCCTGACCGAGGAGCGTCGGCGGGACCTCGTCAAGGTGGTCCGGCACAAGTCCGAGGAGGGCCGGGTGGCCATCCGCAACGTGCGGCGTGCCAGCCGGCACGAGCTGGAGGGGCTGGAGAAGGACGGCAGCTTGTCCTCCGACGACCTCGAGCGAACCGAAAAGGACCTCGAGAAGCTGACCCACGAGCAGGTGGTGGCGGTCGATCAGCTCCTGGCCCACAAGGAACAGGAACTCCTCGAGGTCTGAGGGGAGTGCCCATGGACCACGACCCCAAGACGCCTGTGACCGACGAGGAGCCGCACCCGGCGTTCCGCTCGGGCCGGGTGCGCATCATCGGTGCCCAGCCGGCCGACCCTACGTCGGTCGTGCCGCTCGCCGACGACGCCACCGGGCCGGCCGAACCCGGCCCCGGCGAGGGAGCCTGGCCCGAATCGTCCGGCAACGACGAGCCCGAGCTGCCCCACTGGACCGAGGCGCCGACGGGCGAGGTCCCGGCCGTCTTGGCACGAGACCGGGGCAGGTCGGCGACCGACGACGACCCCTGGGCGTCGCTGCCTGCACCCACCTGGCGGGAAGGAGAGGCCGACTGGGCGGTCGAAGGCCAGAGCTTCGAGCCGTCGATGCTGTCGGGGGGTGGAGCCGGGATCGCGCCGCGCCAGCAATCCGAGGAGGCCGAGCGTCAGCCCTGGAGCTTCGACCTGCCGGGGGCCGAGCCCCCCCATGCCGAGCCCGCCTATGCCGAGCCTGCCGACCGCGGCCGGGGCGCCGGGTCCCCGCACGACGAGGAGACCCTGGTCGCTCCCCTCGACCTCCTGGGGTCCGAGCCGGCGCCGGAGCCCGAGGTGCCCGACCCGGCCGGGCGCCCCCGGTCCGCTCGGGGCCGCATGGGCGGTCGGATCGGGCGTGTGTCGGCCCGGATTCGCCCGACGGCACCCGAGACCGCCCCGGCGGTCGAGGAGGCGGAGCCGACGGTGACGATCCGTCGCCGGCGCGCCAACGGGTCCCGCCCGGCCGCCGGCTCCAGCACCTCGCAGGGCCCAGCGTCCGAGGGGCCCGAAGGATGGGACGCCGGCGAGGCGTCGACTTCGGCGGCCTTCGGTGGCGCCCATGCGCCCAGCTCCGGGCGGGGGCGCGAGCCCGAGCCCGAGCCCCTGGGCGACCTCGACGACGATCGGCCCGTGCTGGCGGCCGACGATCCGGCGGTGGCCGGTGCGACGGGGATCGAGCCGCCGCCCCCCCAGCCCCGGGGGCGTCGGGTCGCCCGTTCGATACGAGGAGAGCGAGCCGTGCGAGGACCGGGTGGCGCCCCACGGGACGTCGTCGAAGGATCGGAGCAGCTCGCCGAGGCCGCCGGGAGCGCCCCGCGGTCCGAGGCCCAACGCCGACCGGTGCCCCGCGAGGCCCCGCTCGACCCGGGGCTGCGCCGCACCCGGCCCCTCCAACCGCCGTCGGTGGCGTCGTCGGCCGCCGAGCGCCGAGCGGCGGGCGGTCGCAACATGACCGCCGCCGTGGCGACCGGGGCGGTCATGTTGCTGGTGGTCCTGCTGGTGTTCCACTTCGGCACCGTGCCCACCGTCGTGGTGATGGGCATCGTCGCCTTTCTCGCCACCGCGGAAGCGTTTGCCGCGTTCCGGCGAGCCGGCTACGGCCCGGCGACCCTGCTCGGGCTGCTGGCGTCGGTTTCGCTCATGTGGGCCACGTATGCCAAGGGGCAGGTCGCCCTCCCGCTGGTGGTGGCCCTGCTGGTCGCCTTCACCCTTATCTGGTTCATGGCCGGCGTCCAGCCCCATGCCGATCCGGTCCTCGGCACGGTGACCACCGTGTTCGTGTTCTGTTGGATCGGGGTCCTCAGCTCGTTCGCCGCCCTGTTGCTGAACCCGGCCCTGTTTCCCGAGCGCCACGGGATCGCCTTCTTGCTGGGAGGGGTGGTCACCGGGGTGGCGTGCGACGTCGGGTCCCTGGTGGTCGGACGTTGGTGGGGTCGGCATCCGATGGCTCCGACGGTCAGCCCGAACAAGACATGGGAGGGCTTCGTCGGCGGCGCCGTGTGCTCGATCCTGGCCGGGGCGGTGATCGTCCATTTCGTCCACCCGTGGACGCTCAGCAAGGCGGTCGTGCTGGGCGTGGTCGTCGCGGTGGTGGCGCCTCTGGGCGATCTCTCCGAGTCGCTGATCAAGCGTCACCTGGGGCTGAAGGACATGGGGCGCATGCTGCCCGGCCACGGCGGCCTGCTCGATCGGATCGACGGCCTGCTGTTCGTGCTCCCCGCCACGTACTACCTGGTGAAGGCGTTCCACCTCGGGTGACGGGCCTCCCGAGCGTCGCCGGTGAGAAGCTGTGCGGCAAGGACCTGGCCGTCAGGGCCAGCTCGACCCGACGGCGAGGTACTCGATGGGCGTGACCACAGTGGGGCTGCTCGGCTCCACCGGTTCGATCGGCACGCAGGCGGTCGAGGTGGTCGAGGCGAACCCGGACCGGTTCAGGGTGGCGGCCCTGGGGGCACAACGCTCGGTTGGCGTGCTCGCCGAGCAGGCCAACCGGCTCCGGCCCGAGGTGGTGGCGCTCGGCGACGCCTCGCGGGCGCCCGAGCTGGCGGCACTGCTGCCCGGTGGGGTCGAGTTGCTCGCCGGACCCGACGCCATGGCGGAGGCGGCCCGGGTGGCCGAGGTGGTGGTCAACGGGGTGGTCGGGTTCGCCGGCCTGCCGGTGACGCTGGCGGCGCTGGAGGCCGGCCGGCGGTTGGGCCTGGCGAACAAGGAGTCCCTGATCGCCGGAGCGCCCGTGGTCCAGCGGGCCCGGGCCACGCCGGGTGCCCAGATCGTGCCGGTGGACTCCGAGCACTGCGCCATCCACCAGTGCCTGGCCGGCGTCGCGGGCCCTCGGCGCTCGCCCGACGGATCGGCGGACCTGGCGGCCGTCGCCCGGCTGCTAGTCACGGCGTCGGGCGGCCCGTTCCGGGGCCGCACCCGGTCCCAGCTCGAGTCGGTGGTCGTCGACGACGCCCTCGCCCACCCGACCTGGCAGATGGGCCCCAAGATCACCATCGACTCGTCGACCCTAATGAACAAGGGTCTCGAGGTCATCGAGGCCCACGAGCTGTTCGGCCTGCCCTACGACCGGATCGACGTGGTGGTGCATCCGCAGTCGATCGTGCACTCGATGGTCGAGCTGGTCGACGGGACGACCATGGCCCAGCTGTCCCTGCCCGACATGCGCCTCCCGATCGGCTACGCCATGGGCTGGCCGGACCGGCTGCCCGTGGCCTTCGGGGCCATCGACTGGTCCGCACCGCTGACCCTGACGTTCGAGCAGCCCGACCGGGCGGTGTTCACGTGCCTCGAGCTCGCCTACCGGGCCGGCCGCCAGGGCGGCCCGGCACCGGCGTGGCTGAGCGCCGCCAACGAGGTCGCGGTCGAGTCGTTCCTCGCCGGACAGCTCGGATGGCTCGGCATCGCCGCGGTGGTCGAGGACACCCTCGACGCCTGTGACCACGACGCGATGGACTCGGCCGAGGCGGTGCTCGACGCCGACGCTCGGGCGCGTTCCTACGCCCGGCGCATGATCGAGCGCCGTCAGCGGGCAGCATGAGGCCCGGAGGACCGGTCGCCGCGGGCGCGCCGGTCCCCCCGCTCGCGCCCGAGGACGCAGCTGCAGGATGGCTCGGGGCAGCGGGAGGCCCGGGCGCATCGCCCGCCGATCGGCCGGAGTCGCCCCGACCGGTCCCGCCGACCGATCGGCGGGCGTTGGTCCGCCTCGCAGTCGCCGTGGCGGTGTTCGTGGCCGTCTTTCTGGCCACCGGGCTCGGCGACCTGCTCGTGTTCGTCGTCGCCATCGTCGCCATCGTCATGCTCCACGAGCTCGGCCACTTCGCCACGGCCAAGTGGAGCGGCATGAAGGTCACCGAGTACTTCGTGGGCTTCGGGCCCCGGCTGTGGTCGGTGCGCCGGGGCGAGACCGAGTACGGCGTCAAGGCCATTCCCGCCGGGGGCTACGTGAAGATCCCCGGGATGACCAACATCGAGGAGATCGACCCGGCGGACGAGCAGCGGACCTACCGGCGCCAGCCGTTCCGCAAGCGGGTGCTGGTGGCGTCCGCCGGCTCGATCATGCACTTCGTCATCGCGTTCATCCTGGCGTGGTCGGCCGTGCTCGTCTTCGGGAACCCGTCCTCGGCGGTGACGGTGTCGGCCTTCGTTCCGTTCGCCGACCACGCGCCCACCCCGGCCCAGCTGGCCGGCCTGCGGGTCGGCGACGTCATCGAAGGGGTCAACGGCCGCACCCTGTCGAGCCCCGACGACCTCACCACGGCGATCCGCCGGTCGGCGGGCCGCTCGGTGGCGCTCGACGTCGAGCGGGGGGGCCGGTCGATGGTGCTCCACGTCGAGCCGGTCGTCGGCCACAGCACCGCCAACGGCTCGGAGGCCGCCGGCCCGGGCACCGGCGGTGGGCACGGGATCATCGGGATCGAGCAGGCGTCGACCTACAGCTCGGAGGGACCGCTGCGGGCGGTCGGCACCGCCGGCGTCACCATCGGCCGGGTGACCTCGGCCACCGTCACCGGGCTCGGCCACGTGTTCTCGCCCCACGGGATCAGCTCCCTCTTCGACCAGGTCACCAACCCCAAGACCGCGACCCAGGCGGCCAAGAACCCGGCCTCGGAGCGGCCCGAGTCGCTGGTGGGCATCGGGCGGGTGGCCGTGCAGGCGGAGCACAACGGGATGCTGTCGCTCATCGAGGTGCTGATCGCCGTCAACATCGCCTTCGCCCTGCTCAACATGCTGCCGATGCTGCCGCTCGACGGCGGCCACGTGGTCATCGCCCTCTACGAGCGGGTCCGGACCCGGCGGGGGCGCCCCTTCTACCAGGCCGACGCGGCCAAGTTGATGCCGGTGGTGTACGCGTTCATGATCGTCCTGCTGATGGTCGTGGGCTCGGCGGTGTTCCTCGACATCACCCACCCCGTCGCCAACCCGTTCCACTGATGCCGATCCTGCCGATTCCGCGCACGCCAACGACGCCACTGATGGAGGTCTGATGGACGTTTCGGGCCAGCTGCTTTCGCCGCGCCGGGCCACCCGGCAGATCCACGTGGGCGACGTGCCGGTCGGGGGCGGGGCTCCCGTCACCGTGCAGTCCATGACCACGACCAAGACCGCCGACGTCGAGGCCACCTTGGCCCAGGTCTACGCGTTGGCGGCGGCCGGGGCGGACATCGTCCGGTGCACGTGCAACGAGCAGGCGGCCGCCGAGGGATTGGCGCAGATCGTCCCCCGCTCGCCGGTGCCGATCATCGCCGACATCCACTTCCACCACGAGATGGCGCTCGCCGCCCTTGAGGCCGGGGTGCAGGGGTTGCGGCTCAACCCGGGCAACCTGCGCAAGGAGTCCGAGATCAAGCTGGTGGCCAGCGAGGCCCGCGACCGCGGCGTGCCCATCCGGATCGGGGTCAACGCCGGCTCGCTGCACCCCGACCTCTACGAGAAGTACGGGGGCGCGACCCCCGAGGCGCTGGTCGAGTCCGCCCGTAACGAGCTGGCGTACTTCGAGGAGGTCGACTTCCACGACGTGAAGGTATCGGTCAAGGCCTCCTCGGTCGCCTTGATGGTGGCGGCCTACCGGTTGGCTGCCGAATCCTTCGACCACCCGCTGCACCTCGGCGTCACCGAGGCCGGTCCGCCCCCGGCGGGGCTCCTGAAGGGCACCGCGGGCATCGCGACGTTGCTGGCCGAAGGGATCGGCGACACCATCCGGTACTCGCTCACCGCGGACCCGGTCGAAGAGGCGCGCGCCGGCCGGCAGCTGCTCGAGGCCCTGGGGCTGCGCGAGCGCAAGGGCCTCGACCTCATCGCCTGCCCGTCGTGCGGGCGGGCCCAGGTCGACGTGATCGCGGTGGCCCAGGCGGCGCAGGAGGCGCTCGAGCACCGGAACCTCCCCATTCAGGTGGCCGTGATGGGCTGCGTGGTCAACGGGCCGGGCGAGGCCCGCAGCGCCGACATCGGCATCGCGGCCGGCAAGCACAAGGGCCACCTGTTCATCCGGGGCAAGATCGTCCGGGTGGTGCCCGAGACCGAGATGGTCGAGGCCCTGGTCGCCGAAGCCGAGCGGTTGGTGGCCGAGGGCGTCGACGCACGCCTGGCCGCGGCGGACGCCAACGCCGAGGCCGAGGCGGCGGCCGACCGGGAGGCGCTGCTGGGCGAGACGAGCGACCCGAACGCGGTGGAGGTCAAGATCGCCCAGATCCGCAAGCGCTCCGCCTGAGGGTCGGCGTCGGACCACCGCCCCGGTCACCGCGGTGAGGCCCAGCCCTCCCATGAGGATCGGTAGGCCCTCGGGGGTCTGGGGGACGGGCTGCGCCGTCAACGGCATGGTCCCGCCCAACGGGCAGTACTTGGTGTTGCCGGCGCCGGTGAGCGTGGAGACGAACACCCTGCCGTACTCGAAGGTGGTCACCCCGGTCAGGCTCAGCGCCTGCTTGCCGCCCGGGGCCGTCACTTGACCAACGTGGTGGACCCCGCGGGGACGTCGAACTCGATCGTCGTGATGCCCGTGAGCTCCGACTCGGGGACGCGGAACACGTTGCTGGTGGCCGCGGTCCCGGTCAGCTCGAGGGTGGCGCCGGCCGCCGCCACCGTGCCGTTGGCCACGGTGTGGGTGACGTAGGTGGTCGAGCAGGTCCCGAGCGCGCCCTGGATACCCGGGAAGCTGAACGGCAGCGGTCCCGGCAGCATGGTGCCGCCGCCAACGAAGTCGACCCCCTCGTTGGATCCGGCGATCGCCGCGCTGCCGTGAGCCACGACCAGGTCGTACGCCTCGCTCCCGCCGATCACCGCCGTCGGCTCGCTCGGCGGCGGTGAGATGGCCGACGCGACCGTGAAGTAGGGGGTGGAAGGGTACGTCGAGAGCGCGCCGCCGTACGCCACCGCCCCGTCCGAGCTGCCGTTGACCGTGCCGCTGTCACGGGTGGCGCTCCCGGTGGCGAATTCGGTGAACTGGAAGTTGGTGGTGCTGTAGGTCCCGGTGCCCGGTATCAGGAGCGTGCCGCAGTCGATGGGGGGCGAGATGGCCCCGGCCTCGGCCGCCGGAAAGGTGGCGCCGGCGACGGAGGCGGCGGTCACGGAGAGGGCGCCGAGCAGGCCCGCCCCACCCAGATGGAGCGCCCGGCGCCCTCGACCCGGGGGGGTCCTGTCGGAGAATGCCATGGCAGTAAGGAGTTTGAACGGGCTGTTGGGAGGTTGCGCGAAGTCCGTGTGATGGCACGATGATTTCTTCGCTGAAGCGGTGCCGAAGCAACCGGCTACGGCCCCGGGCGCACCCGATAGCCTGCGCCCCCATGAGCCCCCCTGCCTCCTCGCTCACCCCCCGGGCAGTGGACTTCCCCCGCTGGTACCAGGACGTGGTGGCCCAGGCCGAGCTGGCCGAGAACGGCCCGGTGCGCGGCACCATGGTGGTGCGGCCCTGGGGCTACGCCATCTGGGAGCACCTCCAGTCGGCGCTCGACGCCCGCATCAAGGCGGCCGGGGTCGAGAACGCCTACTTCCCCCTGCTCATCCCCGAGTCCTACCTCCGCCTGGAGGCCGAGCACGTGGAGGGCTTCAGCCCCGAGCTGGCGGTGGTGACCCACGGAGGGGGCAAGAAGCTGGAGGAGCCGGCGGTCATCCGCCCGACCAGCGAGACGGTGATCAACAGCTCGTTCGCCAAGTGGGTCCGGAGCCACCGCGACCTGCCGCTGCTGATCAACCAGTGGGCCAACGTGGTGCGCTGGGAGCTGCGGCCCCGCATCCTGCTGCGGACGACCGAGTTCCTCTGGCAGGAGGGACACACCGCCCACGCCACCGAGGACGAGGCCCGCCGGTTCGCGTTGCAGGTGCTCCACGACGTCTACGAGGACACCATGGTGGGCGTCGCCGCGGTCCCGGTGCTGCTCGGCCACAAGACGATCCGCGAGCGGTTCGCCGGCGCCACCCGGACCTGGACCTGCGAGGGGATGATGGGCGACGGCAAGGCCCTCCAGATGGGGACCAGCCACGAGCTCGGCCAGAACTTCTCGAGGGCTTTCGGGATCCGTTTCGCCGACGAGTCGGGCGACCTGCAATTCGCGTGGCAGACGTCGTGGGGTGTCTCCACCCGGCTCCTCGGGGCGCTGGTGATGACCCATGGCGACGACGCCGGCCTCCGGTTGCCGCCCGCCCTGGCCCCGGTCGAGGTGGTCATCGTCGTGGTGCGAGACGACGAAGGGGTGCGAACGGCCGCCCGGGCCCTGCGCGACGACCTGGTCGCGACCGGCCGTCGGGTGCGGCTCGACGATCGCACCGACGTCGGTTTCGGCCGCCGGTCCATCGACTGGGAGATCAAAGGGGTGCCGGTGCGCCTCGAGGTCGGTCCGCGCGACCTGCAGGCGGGGAACGTGACCCTGGTGGTGCGGCATCGGTTGGAGAAGCAGGTGGTGCCGCTGCGCGGGGCGGTGGACCGGGTGCGCGAGGTGCTGGACCAGGTCGCGGTCGAGCTGCTCGGCGCGGCGACCAGCGCCCGGGCGAGCCGGACGACCGAGGTGTCCTCGGTCGACGAGGCGCTCGAGGCCAGCGGAGCCGGCTTCGCCACCATCCCGTGGCGGGCCCTGGCGGCGGGGGGAGAGGACGCGCTGGGCGCCGGGGCGGTGTCGGTCCGATGCCTCCAGCGGCCCGACGGTTCGCTGGCCGAGCCCGGCGACGACGAGTCTGAGCTGGTGGCGGTGGTCGGTCGCTCGTACTGAGCCCGTCCGGGGCGGCCTGCGGTCGAGGTTGGTATACTCCCACTGCTGTCCGGTCTGAGTGCGGGACCTCGTCGAAGCGTGGGCTGGCGCCCACGCTTTCGTATTTCGGGGGCCCTGACCAGGGGCCGGGTGGGTCGGCGGCCTGCCGACGGATGGGTCGGGGCCGCCCGATAGGAGGTCGTGAGCAGGACGTAGGAGGGAGGTGACGGTGATGGCCGAGGAGTGGCTCGACGAGTTGGCGCCCGCGCTCGCGAGCGCGGGGCTCGAGCTGTTCGACGTGCAGCTCGGAGCCGGCGTGCTCACCGTCACCGTGGACCGCCCGGGCGGCGTCGACCTCGAGGCCCTCAGCCAGGCGAGCCGGATCGTCTCGGGAGTGCTGGACCGGCTGGACCCGGTGGCGGGCCGCTACACGCTCGAGGTGTCCAGCCCCGGGCTGGAGCGCCATCTGCGCACCCCCGAGCACTTCGCCCGCGCCGTCGGAGAGACGGTCTCGGTGCGGTTGCGGCCCGGTGCCGCCGAGTCCCGGCGGGTGCGCGGCCACCTGCAATCGGCCGACGAGGCGGGGATCGTCCTGAGCGGTCCCGACGTGCCCGGGGGCCGGCTGGTGGTGGCCTACGACCAGGTCGAGCGGGCCCGCACGGTGTTCGAGTGGGGCCCGAGCGGTGGTCCGCGCCCCGGCTCCTCCAAGCCCGGACCGGCCGCAGGGCGCGGGACGCCGGCGCGGGCCGGTCGCGAACCCAATTCCGCCGCCCAGACGAAGAGAAGGATCACGACGCCATGAGCAAGACGAACTTCGAGTTCCTCGACGCGCTGGGACAGATCGCCCGCGACAAGGGCATCTCCGTGGAGACCCTCCTCGACGCCCTGGCCAATGCCCTGGTGGCGGCCTACAAGCGGCGTCCCGACGCCGCCGAGGAGGCGGTGGTCACCATCGATCCCGACTCGGGCGAGATCAGGGTCTACGGCCAGGAGCTGGACGAGGACGGCAACGTGGTCCGCGAGTGGGACGACACCCCCGACGACTTCGGTCGCATTGCCGCCCAGACGGCCAAGCAGGTGATCCTCCAGCGGATCCGCGAGGTCGAGCGGGACATGAAGTACGAGGAGTACGCCGGGCGAGAAGGCGACATCGTGACCGGCATCGTCCAGCAGACCGACAACCGCTACACGCTGCTCGACCTCGGGAAGGTAGAGGCCCTGCTGCCCCAGGCCGAGCAGGTCTCCTACGAGCGCTACGAGCACGGGGCGCGCCTGAAGGCCTACATCGTCGAGGTCCGCAAGACCACCAAGGGGCCCCAGATCGTCGTGAGTCGCACCCATCCGGGGCTGATCAAGCGGCTGTTCGAGCTGGAGGTGCCCGAGATCTCCTCGGGGACGGTCGAGATCAAGGCAGCGGCCCGCGAGCCGGGGCACCGGACGAAGATCGCGGTGTGGTCCAACGATCCCAACGTCGACCCGGTGGGTGCCTGCGTGGGCGCCCGCGGCTCGCGGGTGCGGATGGTCACCAATGAGCTGCGCGGCGAGCGGGTCGACGTGGTGCCGTTCTCCGACGACCCGGTCGAGCTCATCCAGAACGCGCTGGCGCCGGCGCGGGTGCGCGAGGTGAGCCTCGACGAGACCACCGGCACCGCGACGGTGGTGGTGAGCGACTACCAGCTCTCGCTGGCCATCGGCAAGGAGGGGCAGAACGCCCGCCTGGCCGCCCGGTTGACCGGCTGGCGGATCGACATCAAGAGCGAGACCCAGCTGGCCGAGGAGGCCGCCGGCTACGGCGGCCAGGAGTGGGCCGAGGGCGAGTGGGTGGAGGACGACGCGGGCGAGATGGTCTGGAAGCCGGCCGAAGGGGGCGAGGCGATCTCGGCGGAACAGTGGACGCACGCGGCCGAGGAGCAATCGACCGATAGCCCGGCGACCGATAGCCCGGCGACCGACGCGGACCAGGCGACCGACGCCCCGTCGACCGACGCGGACCAGGCCGTCGCGGCGTCAGGCGCCGGGGATCCGGTTGCCGACGCCGGGGCCCAAGCCCACGCTCCGGAGCCGGTCGGCACGGCCGACGTCGCCCGAGGCGAGGTCGACGCATAGCGCCCACCCGGACCTGTGTCGGCTGCCGCCGGCGGGCGCCGGCGGGCGAGCTGGTGCGCCTGGTCCTCGACGACGAGGGCCTTCCGGTGGCCAGCCCCTCGTCGCGGGGGCGGGGCGCGTGGCTGTGCGCCGGTTCGGAGCGCTGCCTCGTGCGGGCAGTCGAGCAGGGGCGGCTCGAGCGGGCCCTGCGGCCCCCGGCGCCGTGGGGCTCCTCACGAACCGGGGCCCTCTTCGAGCGGCTCCGGTCGACGAGGGGGCTCACCGGCTAGCGGCCCCGGCTGCCCCGGGCGACCCCGGTGCAGGGCACGCGGTGGCGAATCGTACCGCCCGATGTGCGAGGATGGAGGCTCCCGGACGGCTCTGACCGGACCGGGACGAAACGAACGATCGAGGAAGTCTTGCCCAAGAAGATCCGTGTCTACGAGCTGGCCCGCGAGCTTGGCCTCACCAACAAGGAAGGGCTCGATCTCTGCCTCTCCCTGGGCATCGGAGTGAAGAGCCATTCGTCGTCGATCGAGGACGCGCAGGCCGACCGGGTTCGCCGGAAGGCGGACGCAGACGGGCTCCGTCGGCCCACCCAGCCCGATGAGGACGCGCCGGCCCCGGCCGCCGCTCGGACTGGGGGACCAGGGTCCCCGACCGCTCCCACCAGCACGTCGTCCGGTGTCCCGGCCCGATCCGACGGCCGGAGCGGCCCGACGGGACTGTCGGACCGTCCGGCGCCCGACCTCGGGGACGGCGCGCCGCGCCGGCTGGTCAGCAGCACCCGTCCACCGGTTCCGGCCCCGCCCCGCACCGGCGCTCCCACCCCTTCGGCCCCGCCGCCTAGCCCGCCCGGGCACGCGCCGGCCGCGGCCGGTGCAGCGCCCCCCCGGCCGGCTCCCCCCGCCAGCGGGACGACCGGTGGGCCGAGCGGCCCGCCGCGCCCCCCGTCGGCCGACGCACCTTCGCGGCCCCCGGGCCCTTCCCCGGTCGCCCCTCCGTCCCCGGCGCCCACGGGCGCTCCCGCGGCCCCCGCCCCGCGCCCCCCGACCGCCGATCGCCCGGCCGCCGCCGCGCCGGGCCCCGCGGCCCCGGCGCCGGCCCGCCCCTCGGGCGCGCCACCGGCGCGCCAGGATGCGGGGGCGGCGCGCCCCGCCGCTGCGGCGCCACGACCGGGCCCGACCCCGGGCCCGCCGCGGCCGCCGTTGAGCCCGAGCGGGAGGCCGGTGCCTCCGCCCCCCGTCCGCCCGCCGGTAGGACCCAGCGGGCGACCCATCCCCCCGCCGCCCGGAATGGGAGGCCGCCGACCGTCGCCTCCCCCTGGTCGCCCGGGTGGGGGCTACCCCCAGCGCACCGGTGGCCGGCCCGCCCCCTCGGGAGGCGCCGGTGCCGGCCGCCCGGCCGGAGGTGGCTTCGGCGGCCGTCCGGCCGGAGGTGGCTTCGGCGGCCGCCCCGGGGGAGGACCACCCGCCGGCGCGGGCGCGCCCGGTCGGGGCGGCGTCCCCGGTCGACGCCCGCCTCAGCGCCGGGCCCGCCGTCGCCGTCGCAACCTCGAAGAGCTCGAGCCGACGCAGATGACGACGTACATGCCGTCCACCGCGCCGGTGCCGGTGGGCGAGATCATCGTCGAGCGGGGGTCGACAGCGCGCGACCTCGGTCCCAAGCTCAACCGCTCGGCCGGCGACGTGATCCGTTTCCTGCTGCTGCAGGGCGAGATGGTCACGGCCACCCAGTCCCTGAGCGACGACATGGTCGAGCTCTTCGCGGCGGAGCTGGGCGCGAACGTCCGGCTGGTCGACCCGGGCGAGGAGAAGGAGGCCGAGCTCCTGGCCCGGTTCTTCGAGGACGAGGACGACGAGGAAGAGGACGAGGACGACCTGCGGCCTCGGCCGCCGGTGGTGACCGTCATGGGCCACGTCGACCACGGCAAGACGCTGCTGCTCGACCGGATCCGCTCCACCGACGTGGTGGCCGGCGAGGCCGGTGGCATCACCCAGCACATCGGCGCCTACCAGGTGACCTACAACGACGGCCTGATCACCTTCATCGACACCCCCGGCCACGAGGCGTTCACCGCCATGCGGGCCCGGGGGGCCCGGGTGACCGACATCGTCGTGCTGGTCGTCGCGGCCGACGACGGCGTCATGCCCCAGACGGTGGAGGCCATCGACCACGCCAACGCGGCCGACGTGCCGATCATCGTCGCGGTGAACAAGATGGACCGCCCGGACGCCAACCCGGACCGGGTCCTCCAACAGCTCTCCGAGCGGGGGCTCGTGCCCGAGGCGTGGGGCGGGGACACCATCACGGTGCAGATCTCGGCGCTGACCGGGGCCGGGGTCGACGACCTGCTCGACCAGATCACCCTGGTGGCCGAGGTCGAGGAGCTGCGGGCCAGTCCCGAGGGCAGGGCCCGGGGCGCGGTGCTCGAGGCCAACCTCGAGGCCGGTCGGGGTCCGGTTGCTACGGTCATCGTCCAGCACGGCACACTGCGAGTCGGCGACCCGGTCGTCGCCGGCGCGGCCTGGGGCAAGGTGAAGGCGCTGATCGACGACCGGGGCGACCACGTGAAGGAGGCGCTCCCGTCGATGCCGGTGCAGGTGCTCGGGTTCTCCGAGCCACCCCAGGCGGGCGACGAGCTGCGCGGCGCCAAGGACCTCGCGACCGCCAGGACGCTGGGCGAGGCCCGCGAGCAACGGTTCCGGCTGTCGGGCCACCTGCCGGTGGCGTCGGCGGCGACGGGCGCCAAGCTCGAGGACCTCTTCGAGCAGATCCAGCGGGGCGAGACCGCCACGCTCAACCTGGTGCTGAAGGCGGACATGCAGGGATCGCTGGAGGCGGTGACCGAGAGCCTGCGCAAGCTCGAGCGCGAGGACGTGAAGCTCAGCTTCGTGCGCCGGGGCGTCGGCGGCATCACCGAGAACGACGTGCAGCTGGCTCAGGCGTCCAACGCCACCATCATCGGCTTCAACGTGCGGCCCGACCGCCGGGCGCGCGAGATGGCCGAAGTGGCCGACGTCGAGATCCGGGCCTACGAGATCATCTACAAGCTGCTGGAGGACATCGAGGCGGCCATGCTCGGCATGCTCGCCCCGGAGTTCGAGGAGGTCGTGACCGGCGAGGCCGAGGTGCGGCAGGTCTTCCGGATCCCGAGGGTCGGCGCGGTCGCCGGCTGCATGGTGCGGCACGGCACCATCACCCGCGGGTCCAAGGTCCGCTTCCTGCGCGACGGCGTCATCATCTGGAAGGGGACCATCACCTCGCTGCGCCGGTTCAAGGACGACGCCCGCGAGGTCCAGTCCGGCTTCGAGTGCGGCGTGGGCCTGTCGGACTACCAGGACCTGCGTTCCGGCGACGTCATCGAGACGTTCACCGAGCAGGAGATCCCGAGGACCTGAGGTCGATCATGTCGACCGGTCGACACAAGGGGTCGCGTGCCGCTGCCACGCCGGCCCCCTATCCCCGGTCGCTCCGGGTCAACGAGGTGATCCGCCAGGTGCTGGCCGAGGAGCTCGAGCGGCTGGCGGACGCCGACGAGCGGCTCCGGCTACTCACGATCACCGCTGTCGACACGTCGAGCGACCTTCGCAGCGCCAAGGTGTTCGTGAGCACCCTGGGAATCGAGGCGAGTGAGGCGCTGGCCGAGCGGCTCCCGCAGATCCAGCGCCACCTCGGGCGCCAGGTTCGCCTCAAGCGCACGCCGCGGCTGCAGTTCGCCGAGGACCCCGCCGTCTCGGCCGGGGCCCGGGTCGAAGAGGTGCTGCGGCGCATCGGTTCCCACGGTCCGGCTGGGCCGGCGTGATCGCGAGCCCGGCGAGGCGGTGAGCGTCGTCGCCGACGAGCGGATCGGGCTCGTCGTGGTGGACAAGGAGGCCGGGTGGACGTCCCACGACGTCGTGGCCCGGTGCCGGCGCATCTACGGTCAGCGGCGGGTGGGTCACGCCGGCACCCTCGACCCCGACGCCACCGGGGTGCTGCTGGTGGGCCTCGGCCGGGCTACCCGCCTCCTACGGTTCCTCAACCCGT
This sequence comes from Acidimicrobiales bacterium, assembly GCA_036501425.1. Classification (GTDB taxonomy): domain Bacteria; phylum Actinomycetota; class Acidimicrobiia; order Acidimicrobiales; family RAAP-2; genus DATKRB01. Next base: position 68,358 of record DASYAI010000021.1, read on the forward strand.
TGCCCAAGACCTACCGGGCCGAGATCGTGCTCGGGGTGGCCACGTCCACGCTCGACGCGTCGGGCGAGGTATCGGGGCGTTGGGACATGACGTCGGTCACGCTCGACGAGGCTCGGCAGGCCGCCACCGCCCTCACCGGTCGCATCGAGCAGGTGCCGCCGATGGTGTCGGCCGTGAAAGTAGGCGGTCGACGCCTGCACGAGCTCGCTCGCCAGGGACTGGAAGTCGACCGGGCGGCGCGCACGGTCGAGGTCTACCGCTTCGACCTGGAACCCGGCCCCGAGGCCGGCGTCCTGCGGGCCAAGGTGGAGTGCTCGTCGGGCACCTACGTGCGGGTGCTGGCCGCCGACCTGGGCGCCTCGCTGGGCGGGGGAGCCCACCTGCGGAATCTGCGCCGGACCGCCATCGGACCCTTCACCGACGACGATGCTCGATCGGTCGACTCGCTCGACCGCGACGTGGTGCTCAGCGCGGCCGAGGCGGTGCGCCACCTCGACGCGGTGGTGGTGGACGGGCCGGCCTCGGCGTTGGTGGCGCGCGGCCTGCCGCTCGACCGGGTCCCCCTCGGCGCCCGCGGCCCGGGTCCCTGGGCGCTGCTGGACGAGGAGGGCGTGCTGGTGGCGGTGTACGAGGCGACCGACACCGACCGCATCCGCCCGGCGGTCGTGCTCGCCTCGAGCTGACCCAGAGCTCCATCGCCGGCCGGCGTCCCCGCGGCTCGCGCTTTGTTGGCAGGTGCCCGCTCCCGCCGCGTCTGCCTCGGGCACCAGCTCGTCGGACCGCTCTCGAAGTTGCGCGGAATTCCCGATCAAAACCCTAGACTTTATGGGAAAGGTCGGATATCGTCACAGGGTCGTAAGCCACCACCGCGAGCTCAGCCGACACCTCGCCGACGGTCCTTCCGCCCGTTTCGGCCGGTGTCATGACCCATTCCGAGGAGTGTTCCGAATCAATGCCCGCCCACCCTGCACGTACCTCCGTCTCCGGTAGGCGACGCGTCTTTCGTTTCGCGTCCCGGCTGGTCCCGCTGACCGTGCCCCTCTCGCTCTCGTTGGTCGCGGTGGGCGGCGGTACGGCGTCGGCGACGACCGCCGCGACGAAGATCCCCGCGGGTACCGTGCTCAACATCGGGGACCAGGGTCAGGATCTCGAGACGCTGATCGACTCCTCGGGCGTGGCGAAGAACGCTCCGTTCAAGCTGAACTTCATCGAATTCGACAGCGGCCCGCTGGTCGACGCCGGCTTCGCCGCCAAGCAGCTCGACGTCGGTTTTATGGGCGACCTCCCCGCCTCCCTGGCGGTGCAGTCCGGCCTGCCGGTCAAGGCCATCGCGATCACCGAGGCGATCGGGTCGTCGGAGTACCTGCTGGCGAAGCCCGGGATCACCAAGATCTCCCAGCTGAAGGGCCGGCCGGTGGCCTACACCACCGGGACGGCCGAGCAGGCCTTCGCGTTGCGAGCCCTGGCGACGGCCGGCCTGACCCAGAAGGACGTCAAGCAGGTGAACGTGAGCCTGCAGCAGCTGGGGACGGCGCTCGAGTCCGGATCGGCCGACGCTTCGGTAGTGAGCGTCGAGCAGAAGGTGGACTACCAGGAGCAAGCGCCGACGGCCAAGGTCCTCGCCACGGTGAACACCACCAAGCCGCCCAGCTACGGCTACACCTTGGCCACCACGACGGCCCTGAACAACCCGGTCAAGCTGGCAGCCATCAACGACTTCACCAAATACCTGATCGAGGCCAGCAACTGGCAGAAAACCCACAAGAGCCAGTTCATCAACGACTACTACGTGACGGTGGAGCACCAGACGCCGGCGGCGGCGAAGCTCATCCTGGCCGCAGGCGGCACCGAGAACTACGTCCCCATCTCCTCGGTCGTCCAGTCCGCCTTGCAGGAGATGGTCAAGCTGCTCGCCGGAGCTGGCGCAGTGCCCAAGTACTACAGCGTCGCCTCCCTCTTCGACCAGGCCCAAGCCAACCGGTACAACGCCATCCTCAAGGAGGTTCCACAGAAGTGACCACCACCACTGAGTCCCACAGGAGCTCGGCCAGCCCGGGCAGCGCGACCGTCGTCCCGATCGCCGGTCGCATCGGCGCCGAGATCGCGGGCGTCGACATCTCCCGCCCGCTGGACCCGCGGGACCTCGCCACGATCCAGAACGCGCTGGACATGTGGAAGGTCGTCTTCTTCCGCGACCAGCAGCTGGACCACGCCTCGCAGATCGCGTTCGGTCGCCAGTTCGGTGCGCTGACCTATGCCCACCCCCACGACGACCACCCGCCCGAGGGCTACCCGGAGATCTATACCGTCGATCCCCGCCGGTTCGAGCAGCGCTTCGGCATCGCCCGGACCGAGCGCGAGGGCGGGCGGAAGTACTCCTACACGAGCGGATGGCACACCGACGTGACGCCGGCGCACAACCCGCCGGCCGGCTCGATCCTCCGGGCCGACGTGGTGCCCGAGTTCGGTGGGGACACCACCTTCACGAACCTGGTGGCCGCGTACGAGGGGCTGTCGGCGCCGGTGCGGGCGTTCGTCGACACCTTGCGGGCAGAGCACCGCTACGGGGCGAACAACTCCGGCCAGCGTCGGACGCCGGGCGGGCTGAACGAGCGTATCGAGAAGAACTCGCTGGTGTCCTACCACCCGGTGGTGCGGGTGCACCCGCGTACCGGTGAGCGGGCCCTGTTCGTGAACCCGGGGTTCGTGGACCACATCTTGGACGTGGAGCCGCTGGAGAGCCGGTGGATCCTCGACCACCTGTTCGCCGAGATCACCCGGCCCGAGTACACGGTGCGTTTCCGGTGGGCGTCGGGCAGCGTGGCGTTCTGGGACAACCGGGCCACCGCCCACCTCGGCCCCCAAGACCTCAACCACCTCGACGTCGAGCGGGTGCTGCACCGGGTCACCCTGATCGGGGAGGTCCCCGTCGGCCCCGACGGGCGGGAGTCCGAGCTGGTCGAGGGGGTTCCGTTCGTGGCCACGCCGGTGTTCGCGGCATCGGGGAGCTGAACCGGTCATGGCGGTCACCCACGATCTGCTGAGGGGCCCGCCGGCCGATGCCGGCACGGTCGACGGGCACGCCGCCGCGTCGACCAGCTCGACCGCGGGGGAACCGATCAACCTCACGCGGCCCATCCCGCAACGCCGGCGCCGGGTCGGGGTCAGGGTTCCCCGCTTCGCGCGGCGGGTGGTGGGGCCCATCGCCCTGGTGGGCATCTGGCAGCTGGTGTGCTCGGCCGGGGTATTCACCTCGACCGAGCTCGCGTCGCCGGTGGCGGTGTTCGACGCCGCTCGCCAATTGTGGGACACCGGATCCCTGCAGTCGAACCTGTTGGTCTCGCTGCAGCGGGTGGTCGAGGGACTTGCCGTGGGCATCTCCGTCGGGGTGATCCTGTCCGTCCTGTCCGGGCTCTTCTGGATCGGCGAGGACTTGCTCGACCCCGTGGTGCACATGGCCCGGTCCGTGCCCATCCTGGGCCTGCTGCCGCTGGCCATCATCTGGTTCGGGGTGGGCGAGCTTCCGAAGATCTTCTTGATCGCCCTCGGTACGACGTTCCCGGTGTACCTGAACACCTACGCCGGGATACGGGGGGTGGATGCCAAACTGGTCGAAGCTGGCCAGACCTTCGGGCTCAATCGATGGGGCATGGTCCGGAAGGTGATCTTGCCCGGTGCCCTGCCCGGGTTCCTCACCGGTCTGCGGTTCGCCCTGGTGGGTTGTTGGCTGATCATCATCGTGGCCGAGGAGATCAACGCCCAGAGCGGGATCGGCTACCTGATCATGCAGGCGCAGACGACCGACCGCACCGACATCATGTTCGTCGGGTTAGCCATCTACGCGATATTGGGACTCGTCGCCGAGGTGCTGGTCCGTCTGCTCGAACGCCGCCTGCTGTCCTGGCGCCGTGGCTTTACGGGGGCCTGAGATGACTTCGGTGACCGCGGCGCTCGAACACGAAGGGGCTTTCTCGACGAGGGACCGGGCGGTGGTGGTCGAGGGGATCGGCCGCTCATTCGACGGACGCCAAGTGCTGCGCGACTTGGATCTGGTACTCGCGCCGGGCGAGTTCGTGGCGCTGCTGGGTCGGAGCGGGACCGGAAAGAGCACGCTGCTGCGGATCCTCGGGGGTCTGGACCCCGACTACCAGGGTGAGGTGCTCGTCCCCGAACGGCGGGCGGTCGTCTTCCAAGAGTCCCGGTTGATCCCGTGGCAACGGGTGCTCGCAAACGTGGTCCTGGGTCTCACTCCCGAGGCCGGCGGACGCGACGGGCTCAAGCAGCGGGGGCTCGCGGCCCTGAACGAGGTGGGCCTGGCTGAACATGCAGGCGATTGGCCGCTTACCCTTTCGGGGGGGGAGGCGCAGCGGGTGGCCCTGGCCCGGGCCCTGGTGCGAGAGCCCCAGCTGATGTTGCTGGACGAGCCATTCGGGGCCCTCGATGCCCTGACCCGGATCCGGATGCACGTGCTGCTCCAGGATCTGTGCGCTCGCCACCGGCCAGCAGTACTGCTGGTGACCCACGACGTCGACGAGGCGATCCTGCTGGCGGACCGAGCTGTGGTCCTGGTGGACGGCCGGATCACCTTGGACACCGCCATCGCCCTCGAGCGTCCCCGGGACCGTGGGGCCGCCGGCTTCGTCGAGATGCGTAACCGACTCCTCGCCGAGCTCGGCGTGCACGACGACGGCGTGCCGTTGTCGGAGGCCGCTCCAGCGACGTCCTAGCGCACTCGGCACACGCGGACGAAGCACGTTCAGAATGATCCCAACCAAGGAGGAATCCTCTCGTGACGACAACTGTAAATGCGCCTGCGAACCTCGAGTTCCGCAAGGTGACGTCGAACATCGGCGCTGCGGTCTCGGGGGTGGACATCTCGAGCGAGCTCGACGAGGCGACCATCGCCGAGCTGCGCTCCGGGCTGAACCGGCACCGGGCGCTCGTCTTCTCCGACGTGAACCTCGACGACGCCGGTCAGCAGCGCTTCGCCCGCTCGTTCGGGCCGCTGACCGCGGCGCACCCCACGGTCCCCTCCCTCGACGGGGCGCCCAACGTCCTGCCGGTCGACAGCGAGCGAGGCAAGGCCAACCACTGGCACACCGACGTCACCTTCGTGGTGAACCCGCCGCAGCTGAGCACCCTGCGCAGCATCGTGATCCCGCCGTACGGCGGCGAGACCCTGATCGCCGATGCCGGCGCAGCATACCGGTCGCTCCCCGAGGTCCTGCGACGCTTCGCCGACACCCTGTGGGCGGTGCACACCAACGCCTACGACTATGCGGCGGCTCCCGAGAGCCTCGACGAGGAGGCCGAGGAGCGCCGGAAGATCTTCACCTCGACCGAGTACGAGACCGTCCACCCGGTGGTCCGGGTGCACCCGCTCACCGGGGAGCGGGGGCTGTTCATCGGCGGCTTTGCCCGGCGGATACTGGGCTTGTCCGGGGACGAGTCCCGTGACGTCCTCCGGATCCTGCAGGCCTACGTGACCCGGCCCGAGCACGTGCTCCGGTGGCGCTGGTCGCCCAACCAGCTGGTCCTGTTCGACAACCGGATCACCCAGCACTACGCCATCGACAACTACGACGACCAGCCGCGCCGGCTGCACCGGGTGACGGTCGCCGGGGACCTGCCGTCGGGGATCGACGGTGGGCAGAGCTACTCGATCAAGGGCGACGCGTCGAACTACACCGAGGTGGTCGCGGTCCAGGCAGCGCCGTGAGCGACCCCCGAATAGGCGAAACGAGAGAAGGGTGGACCGATCATGACCAGCACCATCAACGAGGGCGCGGTGGCTCCGGCCGATCTCGACGTCCGGCCGCTCGCCGGGAGGATCGGAGCGGATGTGCGGGAGCCTCGTGCGTCAGTCCTGACGTGCCACCGCCCACGTCCTGCCGCCGGAGCCTAAAATCAATGAAGTTGATTGACTTCATAGACATTCGTTCCTATGCTCGACGTACAGGGCCGGTCCGGTGCGCGTCGACGCCGTGGTGACCCGAACGGCCCAGATCCAGCCACGGGTAAAGAGGAGATCAAGAACGTGACCAACGCGACACAGAGCATCGAAGAGCGAGCAGCGGAAGCCGGCATCACGTTCACGCCGTTGGCGGGACGCATCGGGGTGGAGATCGGCGGCACCGACATTGCCCGGCCGCTACCCGAGCCCGTCGTCGAGGCGATCCGCGCCGCGCTGGACGAGTGGAAGGTGGTCTTCTTCCGGGGACAAAGACTGGACCACGGGAGCCAGATCGCCTTCGGCCGCCAGTTCGGCGAGCTGACCTACGCCCACCCCCACGACGACCACCCGCCGGAGGGCCACCCGGAGATCTACACGGTCGACCCGCGGCGCTTCTCGACCCAGTACGGCGTCGACCGCAAGGAGCAGCAGCGCCGCTACTCGTACACCAGCGGGTGGCACACCGACGTGACCCCGGCGGTGAACCCGCCGGCCGGCTCCATCCTCCGGGCGGACGTGGTGCCCGAGTTCGGCGGGGACACCACCTTCACCAACCTGGTCGCCGCCTACGAGAGCCTTTCGGAGCCGGTCCGTCGGTTCGTCGACACCCTGTGGGCCGAGCACCGCTACGGGGCCAACAGCTCGGGCATCGGGCGGACGGGCGCTTACAGCGCTCGGATCGGCCAGAACAGCCTGGTGGCGAACCACCCCGTGGTCCGGGTGCACCCGCGGACGGGCGAGCGGGCCCTCTTCGTGAACCCGGTGTTCACCGACCACATCCTCGACGTGGAGCCGCTGGAGAGCCGGTGGATCCTCGAGCACCTGTTCGCCCACCTGTCCCACCCCGAGTTCACGGTCCGCTTCCACTGGGAGCCGGGCAGCGTGGCGTTCTGGGACAACCGGGCCACTGCACACCTGGGACCCCAGGACATCGGCCATCTCGACGTCGAGCGGGTGCTGCACCGGATCACCCTCATCGGCGAGGTGCCGGTGGGCGTTGACGGGCGGGAGTCGCAGCTGGTGGAGGGCGTCCCCTTCCGGAGCACCGCGCTCTTCGCGTCCGCGAGCAACTGAGAGGCGGTTGACATGACCACCATTGCCGACAGGGCCGTCGGGAACGAGGCCGACGTCGACCTGGATATCGTCCCGCTGTCGGGGGTGATCGGGGCCCAGATCCGGGGGTTGGACCTGAAGGCGCCGCTGGCCCGGGCCGCGGTCGACGCCATCCGGCGGGCGCTGCTCAGGTACCGGGTGATCTTCTTCCCCGAGGCGCATCTCGACGCCGCCCAGCACGTGGCGTTCGCCCGGCAGTTCGGCGAGCTCACACCGGCGCATCCGGTGATCCCCGGCATCGAGGGGCACCCGGAGGTCTTCGAGATCGACTACTCCGCCGCGAGGCAGCTGGCCGTCGCCTACGGGGACGTCGCGCGGCAGAACGCCACGGCGGGCGGCGGCATCTCGTGGCACACCGACGTCACGTTCGTCGAGCGCCCGCCCTTGGGATCGATCCTCAACGCGGTGGTCATCCCCGAGTCGGGCGGCGACACCATGTGGACCAACCAGGTGGCTGCGTACGAGGGCCTGAGCGCGCCGATCCGGGACCTGCTCGACGGGCTGACGGCGGTCCACGACGGGGCGCCCCAGTTCGCGTCGCTGCTCGCCCAACTGCCCGAAGGGGGGGAGTGGGACGACAAGCCGTTCCGTGACCTCCGTCCGGTTGAGCACCCGGTGGTGCGGACGCATCCCGAGACCGGCGAGCGTTCCCTGTTCGTGAACCCGGGCTTCACCTCGCACGTCAAGGAGCTCTCGCGGCCCGAAAGCGACAACCTGCTGGCATTCCTCTACGCCCATTCGACCAAGCCCGAGTACACGGTCCGCTACCACTGGAGGGCCGGCGACATCGGGTTCTGGGACAACCGGGCGACGCAGCACTCGGTGGTCGGGGACTACGGCACCCAGCACCGGGTCATCCAGCGGGTCACCCTCCGGGGGGACGCACCCTACTGAGCCGGGTGGAAGCCCCCGTCCTCGGCGTGTAAGTCGCACGATGGCTCACCCGGGGCCGCCCTGCTGAACGCCCTGCTCGGGCGTGCGCCGGTTGCCAGCGCCCTTGGTGCCCGCCGCACCCGACTTGACCGACCCGGTCGGATTAGAGGGGGCCCTCGGCCGAGCGGGCCCGACGCGGCGGCCGACGGCGGGACGACGAGGGGCCGGGCGAGCTCGTCGGGCAGGGCGCGCTGTGCGAGGCTGCAGCCGATCGAGGCCACGATCAGGGGGCGGTCCGGGTCCGGTCCGACCGGCCTCGGGGGCTAACCTCCCGGACATGGAGGTGGTGGGTCCCGACGAGTGCACGCCGCCGGTCCGGGGCACCGCGGTCACCATCGGTGCCTACGACGGCATCCACCTCGGTCACCGGGCCCTGCTGGCCGAGCTGCGGCGCCGGGCCGACGAGCTCGGGGTCAGCACCGCCGTCGTCACCTTCGACCGCCACCCGGCCACGGTGGTCCGGCCGGACTCGGCCCCGCTGCTGCTGACCGACCTAGACCAGAAGCTCGAGCTGCTCGGGGCGTGCGGGATCGACCGGACGGTCGTCGTCCCGTTCGACGCCGCCCGGGCCGACGAGACGGCGGAGGACTTCGTCACCGAGGTCCTGGTGGGCGACCTGGGCGCCCGCCTCGTCGTCGTGGGAGAGGACTTCCACTTCGGCCACGGGCGTAAGGGGAACGTCGAGGTGTTGCGCGACCTCGGCGCCCAGCACGGCTTTTCGGTCACCGGGGTGCGCCTGACGGGGGCGGCGGGGGACGCCGTCTCCTCGACCCGGATCCGCCACCTGGTGGCGGCCGGGGATGTGGAAGAGGCCCGGGTCCTGCTCGGTCGACCGCTCCAGCTGCGGGGCGTGGTGGTACGCGGTGACGGGCGGGGCGGATCGGCCCTCGGGTTCCCTACCGCCAACGTGGCCCTGTCCCCGGGCCTTGCCCTGCCCGGCGAGGGGATCTACGCCGGGCGCTACGAGCGCCCCGACGGCACCGTCCACCCGGCCGCCATCTCGACCGGCCGCCGGCCGACCTTCTACCGGGACGCCCCGCCCCTGCTGGAGGCCCACCTGATCGACTTCTCGGGCGACCTCTACGACGAGCGGGCCCGGGTGTCCTTCGTGGCGCGCCTGCGCGAGGACCGCAAGTTCGACTCGGTCGACGCCCTGGTGGCCCAGATGGGCCGGGACGTGGACCGGGCCCGCGAGCTGCTCGCCGCCGACCGCTGAGGGTGGCGGCCACGGACCGGGGGCGGGCCGGGGGTAGGGCCACCCGGAACCCGGCGGTCGGGCTCCGCTGATAGGCTGCTCGGGACTGGGGACACCCGGTCTGCACGCAGGGGG
>DASYAI010000022.1:0-20849 GCA_036501425.1 Acidimicrobiales bacterium
CGAGCTGCTGGGGCGTTCGGCCGCCACCGGCGCCGCCACGCTGGTCGGTCTCGACTTCTCGTTCGGCTACCCGGCGGGCTTCGCCGAGGTCGTCGATCCCCGGCCGCGGCGGGGACCGGGGGAATCGGTCGGACCGGGGGCACAGGTCGGGCCGCCGTGGCGACGGACCTGGAGGGTGCTCGGCGACCTCGTCGACGACCGGCCCGACAACGAGAACAACCGGTTCGCCGTGGCCAACGAGCTCAACCGCCGATCGGGCACCCGGTTGTTCTGGGGCCGCCCGGCGTCGGCCCGCTACGACGACCTGCGCTGGCTCCCGACCACCGACGTCGTCCCCCCGGGGCTGGCGCCGAACCCCTGCGCCGCCCTGCGGCGCTGCGAGCGGGCGGCGGGGCCGGGGATCTGCTCGAACTTCCAGCTCTTCGGCGGGGTGACCGTGGGCGGCCAGGTGCTCACCGGCATCCCGTGGTTGGCTCGCCTGCTGGCGGCGCTGCCGGGGGCGGTGGTGTGGCCCCTCCAGACCGGCTTCGTGGCCGACCCGCTGGCCGGGGCCCCACCGGGACGGCGGGCCGGTGGGGCGGCCCGGGTGGTGTTCGTCGAGCTGTGGCCGAGCCTCTTCGGACCCCCCGACCCCCGGGGGTCGGTGCGCGACGAGGGCCAGGTGCTGACGGCGCTAGGCGCGTGTGCCCGGCAGGACGCCGCCGGGTGGGCGGCGTGGTTCGACCCGGTCTCCCCCGGGGGGTCGTCCGCACTCCCGGCTCGGGTGGTGGCCCAGGTCTCGGCCCGGATGTCGGCCCAGGCCGTGGTTCGGCACGCCGGCCGGCACGCCGAGGTCCCCGCCCCGGTCCTCGACGAGGAGGGGTGGATCCTCGGCGTCCCATTGGCGCCGGGCTGATCGGGCGCTCCCCGCCCCCGTCCCACCGCCCGCGGTCCCCGCGACTCCCCGATTCGCGTCCCGCGGCCCTCGCGGCTCCGGGGGTGCGTCACACTGCGGCGTGCGCCTCTTTGCCGCCGTCTGGCCGCCGGCGGCGGTGCGCAGCAGCCTGGCGGCCGCCCTCGACGCCGCGCGCCGCGACGACCCGATGGTGTCGGCCTGGGGGGACGTCCGCTGGGTCTCGTCCGAGCGGTGGCACGTGACCATCGGGTTCTTCGGCGAGATCCCCGACCCCGAGCACGGCGCCCTTAGGGCGTCGCTGGGGCGGGCCGTCCGGTCGCTGGCCGCCCCGCCGGTGGCGGTGGTCGGGGAGCACATCGTGCTCCTCGGGCCCCGGGTGCTCCACCTCGAGGTGGACGGGCTCGCCCCGCTGGCCCGGGCCGTCCGGCGCGAGGCCGGCCCCTGGCGGCGCGACGAGCACCCCGGCTTCCGGGGCCATCTCACCTTGGGCCGGCTGGCCGGTGGTGGCCGCCCCGTCGGGCCGGGTGGGCCGGAGGCCGGGGGCGAACCCGAGCCGCGGGCCCGACCGGGGCGGCGCCCCTTGCCGGCCGGCCTGCCGCGGCCGCTGGGCCCGCTGCCGGAGCGGCGCTGGGGGGTCGAGGAGCTCCACCTCGTGGCCTCCTGGCCCGACGGGGCCGGCCCCCGCTACGAGGTGGTGGCCACCTACCGGGTGGGTGCGCCGTGACCGGTTCGGAGCATCCCGGTGCGAACAGGCGTTCGCCGGTAATGTGCGGAGAGCGGAGGCCGACGCCGGTGGCCGTCGGTCCCGTGCCGGGCCTGAGACGGACGGCTGACACACCCGCTTCATAAGGTCGCTCGAAGCACCGACAGACCGCGATCGTGAGATCAGGACACGAGGGAGACAGGAATGGCAGAAGAGCGGGAGAAGGCGCTCGACGTTGCGCTGGGCCAGATCGAGAAGCACTTCGGCAAGGGCTCGATCATGCGGATGGGCAGCAACGTCAGCATGGGGATCGAGTCCATCCCGACCGGGGCCCTGGCGCTGGACCTCGCGCTCGGGATCGGGGGGCTTCCCCGGGGCCGGGTCGTGGAGATCTTCGGTCCCGAGTCCTCGGGCAAGTCCACCCTGGCGATGCACTGCGTCGCCGAGGCCCAGCGCAACGGGGGGATCTGCGCCTACATCGACGCCGAGCACGCGATGGACCCGGTGTACGCCAAGGCCATCGGGGTCGACATCGACGACCTGCTGATCTCCCAGCCCGACACCGGCGAGCAGGCGCTCGAGATCGCCGACATGCTGATCCGCTCCGGGGCGCTCGACGTGCTGGTGATCGACTCGGTGGCGGCGCTGACCCCCCGGGCGGAGATCGAAGGGGAGATGGGGGACAGCCACGTAGGGCTGCAGGCCCGGCTCATGTCCCAGGCGCTGCGCAAGCTGACCGGCACGCTGAACAAGTCCGACACCATCGCCATCTTCATCAACCAGCTCCGCGAGAAGATCGGCGTCATGTACGGCTCGCCCGAAACGACGCCGGGCGGGCGGGCGCTCAAGTTCTACTCGTCGGTCCGTCTGGACATCCGGCGGATCGAGACCATCAAGGACGGCACCGAAATGACCGGGAGTCGGACCCGGGTCAAGGTGGTGAAGAACAAGTGCGCCCCGCCGTTCAAGCAGGCGGAGTTCGACATCATGTACGGCACCGGGATCAGCCGCGAGGGCTCGCTGCTCGACGTGGCGGTCGACCTCGGGTTCGTGAAGAAGTCCGGCGCCTGGTTCACCTACGAGGGCGAGCAGCTCGGGCAAGGTCGCGAGAACGTGAAGACCTTCCTGCGGGAGAGCCCGCAGCTGATGGCCGAGATCGACGAGCGGGTGCGCCAGCACCTGGCTCCGGTGGTGGCGGCCGAAGAGGTCGCCGATCCCGACGACCTGCCGATCTCCATCGACTGACGCCCGATCGACTGACGCCCGATCGACTGCAGCCCAGTCGGCGCCGGCCGCTGATCGGGCTGCACCGCCGGCACGCCTTCGAGCCCGCCCGCCGGCACTAGCGTCGCCGGGGTGAGTGGGCGCCCACTGCACCGGTGGTGGCGGAGCGTGGGGGCCGAGGTGCTCCATCGCGGCCGGGCGTGGGGCGCCGAGCTCGGGGCCATCGGGCCCGACGACGCCCGGGGCCGTCGCTTCGGGTCCTTCGGGCCGGGCAGCTGCCTGGTCTTCCCCCAGGGCTCCATCTACAACGAGCGGTACATCCACATCGGCTCGGGCACGATCGTTGGGCCGGGGACCTCCCTGAGCGCCGGCATGGCCCCGGGCCAGGTGATGGCCTCGGACCCGGTCGTGCGGATCGGCGACCGCTGCGTGATCGGCCGGGGCTCCCACGTGGTCGGGCACTGGAGCATCGAGATCGGCGACGACGTCCAGACCGGCCCCTACGTGTACATCACCGACCAGAACCACACCTATGCCGACGTGACCGAGCCGATCGGTCGCCAATGGCCGGTCGAGGCGGCGGTGCGGATCGGTTCGGGGAGCTGGCTGGGTGCCCACGCGGTAGTGCTCCCGGGCGCCGATGTCGGCGAGCACGTGGTGGTGGCTGCCGGAGCGGTGGTCCGCGGCACGGTGGACGATCGGTGCGTGGTGGCCGGGGTGCCCGCCAAGGTGATCCGGCGCTGGGACCCCGAGGAGGGCTGGCAGCCCGAGGGCGACCTCTCGGCGCGCTGAGCCGCGCCGGCCTTCCAATCAGTCCGGCGCCGTCGCCGGCGTCCAATACGGTGGGGACCGCATGCGACCCTCGCCCTCGCTCCTCGTCACGGTGATCGGGCAGGACTCCCCGGGGGTCGCCGCTGCGCTCTTCGAGGCGCTCGAGCCGCTCGGGATGCCGGTGCTCGACGTGGAGCAGGTGGAGGTTCACGGCCGCCTGCTGCTGTGCGTCGAGCTGGGCGGTTCGGCCGGGGACGTCGACCGGGTCACCGCCGCCCTGGGGGCATCCCCGCTCCTCGGCCGGCCGGAGCTGAGCTTCTCGGTGGCCCCGGTCACCCCGGTCGACCCGGATGCCGACGGGCGGGGCGGCCCCGACGGCGACCGCTCGTTGGTGACGGTGCTGGCCACCCGGCTCGGCGCCCGGACGCTGGGCGCCCTGTTCGGCTGCCTGGCCGGCGCCGGCGCCAACGTGGAGCGGATCGTCCGCCTGGCCGACTACCCGGTGACCAGTTACGAGCTGACGGTGTCCGGCGGCAGGCCCGATGAGCTCCGGCGCCGCCTCAGCCTTCAGGCGGCGGCGCTGGGGGTCGACGTAGCCGTCCAGCGGGTGGGGCTGCACCGCCGGGCCCGCCACCTGATCGTGCTCGACGCCGACTCGACCCTGCTGCAGGGTGAGGTCATCGACCTGCTCGCCGCCCGGACCGGCCACGCTGAGGAGGTGGCCAGCATCACCGCGGCCGCGATGTCCGGCGAGCTCGACTTCACCCAGGCGTTGCTCCAACGCGTGGCGCTGCTCGCCGGGGTGGGGACCGAGCTGCTCGACCTCGTCCGGCGGGACCTGCGGCTCACCCCCGGGGCCCGCACGCTGGTGCGCACCCTGCGCCGGCTCGGCTACGTGACGGCCGTGGTGAGCGGGGGCTTCGAGCAGGTGATCGAGGGCCTGGTGGCCGAGGTGGGCATTGACCACCTGGCCGCCAACCGGCTCGAGATCGTCGCGGGTCGGCTCACCGGTCGCCTCGAGGGGCCGATCCTGGACCGGGCGGGCAAGGCCCGGGCGCTCGAGCGGTTCGCCCAGACGGCCGGCGTCCCGTTGGCCCAGACCATCGCGGTGGGCGACGGTGCCAACGATCTGGACATGCTGGCCGTGGCCGGTCTCGGGATCGCCTTCAACGCCAAGCCGGTGGTGCGCGACGCGGCCGACACGTCGCTCAACGTGCCGTACCTCGACGCCATCCTGTTCCTGCTCGGCCTGGCCCGGCGCGACATCGAGGCGGCGGACCGCGAGGAGCTCGCGGCACCCGGTGCCTGACGCCCGCTCCGCCGTTCCCCGATCCGCCCGTTGGCGGGCTGCCGCCGATACGCTCGGTGCGGTGCACGGCGCCTCCCGACACACCGAGTGGCCCGACCGTTCGGAGGTCTTCGCCGACACGGCGAGGGTGGACCTCTTCGACGATCCGAGCTGGGAGAACAACGCCGGCCACCCACCGCGCCGGGTCCGTCACGGCGCCCATCGCCGCCACCGACGCCGATGGTCGCTCGGGCGGCTCCGGCGTTCGGCCGACCGTCCGCGCTGAGCCCGGTTCCTAACCCGGCGGGAGGCCGGTGTAGACGGCCCGGGTCCGGAAGCGCAGCCGGTACCGGTACTCCTCGGTGGCGTGGGCGAGCCAGCCGGCCACCCGGGCGATGGTGAAGATCAGCTCGCCCGCATCGTCGATCATGTCGTAGCGCGCCCCCAGCGCGGCCAGCGCGAAGTCGACGTTCGGGAACGCCAGCCCACGCTGGCGCACGGTGGCGACCAGCGCCGTCGCCGGCGCGTCGGGACGGGGCTCGGGGTCGAGCAGGCCGAGGAGCACCTCGGCGCGCGGATCGACCCCCAGGTAGACCCGGTGCCCGAAGCCGGGGACGGCCTGCTCGTCGCGCAGGCGGTCGCCGATGGCTCGGGCGGGCGAGACGGCCGAGCCCGGGCCCGCGGCGCCGGTCACTTCGCCGATCAACTGGCGCGCCGCCCGGCTGGCGCCGCCGTGGAGCGGCCCGCCGAGCGCCGCCATCCCGGCGAGCACGACGAGATAGGGATCGGCCCAGGTCGACGCGGCCACCCGGGCGGCCAGCGTCGAGGCGGCCAGCTCGTGGTCGGCCAGCAGGACGAGGGCCGCGTCGAGCAGGCGGACCGCCTCGCCGGTCGCCCGGCGGGCCGAGAGGCGGGGCCACAGCTGCCGGGCGATCGACGCGCCGGGCGGGGCGTCGCGCTGGCCGTGGGCGACCGGCACCGTCCGCACGAGCGTGGTGATCAACCCTTGGGCGGCCAGCGCCACCGCGGCGGGGCGTCGGTCGTCGCGCAACGGGTCGGTGTGGCGGACCGCTGCCACCACGGCGCGGAGCCGATCGGTCACCGGCTGGTCGGCGAGCGACCCGGCGACCCGGTCGGCCACCGCCAGCATCTCGGGGGGCGCCTCGAACGCGGGGTGCGCCCGTTCGCCGGTCCAGAGCCAGTGGGCGACCTCCTCGAAGGTCGCACCCCGGGCGACGGCGTCGGCGACGTCCCACCCCCGGTAGTAGAGGTGCCCGGTGGGATCGAGGAGGGTCAGGTCGGTCTGCACCAGCACCTCCAGGCCGCCGGCCCGGCCACCGGCTCGCTGGCGGCTGGCCAGCTGCTCCACGTCGGCTCGCAGGAAGCGGCTCCGACGTGAGCCGGGGACCCGCTCGCTGCGCACCGCCCCCCGGCTCACGTAGGCGTAGAGCGTCTCGGGCTTGACCCCCAGGCGGGCCGCCGCCGCCTCGGAGGTGAGCCACTCGTCGCCGGGCGCCATTGCCCCGATCATACATTGACGGTCTCTATATTGATCCAATAAACATTGATAAAATCAATCTTGACAATGTGGCGGGACACGCGGTCCCATTGGGGGAAACGACCAGGAGGCAACCCCATGAGCGCTCCCGCCCCGACGACCACCACCACTGCCGCAACCGCCACTGCCGCGACCACCGACGCTGCCCCCGGGCCGCTGGCGGTCCCGCCCGGACTGAAGGGGGTCGTCGTCGCCGAGACCGCCCTGGGCGACGTGCAAGGCGAAGCCGGCTTCTACCACTACCGGCAATACCCGGCGCCCGAGCTGGCCGCCAAGCGGACGTTCGAGGACGTGTGGCGGCTGCTGGTCGACGGCGCCCTGCCCACCCCGGCCGAGCGCCGGGCGTTCGAGGCCGAGGTGACGCCGCTGCGCACCGTGCCCGCAGCGATGCTCGACGTCGTCCCCGGGATCGCCCGGGGGAGCCGCAACCCGATGACCGCGCTGCGCACCCTGGTGTCCCATCTGGCCGACGTCGAGGGACTACCGCCGTCGATCGACGTGGGTCCCGACCGCCTGCGGGCCGACGCCTTGCGTCTCGGCGCGGTGGTGCCGACCCTCATCGCCGCCGTGCACCGGGTGCGCCAGGGGCGGGATCCGGTCCCACCCCGACCCGACCTCGGGCACGCCGCGAACTACCTGTTCATGCTGGAGGGCACCGAGCCCGACGCGCCCCGGGCGCGGGCGCTTGAGCAGTACCTCATCCTGGCCGTCGACCACGGCTTCAACGCCTCGACGTTCGTCGCCCGGGCGGTGGTGTCGACCGGTGCCGATCTGGGTGCGGCGGTGGTCGCGGCGCTGGGGTCGCTGTCGGGTCCCCTGCACGGGGGCTCACCGAGTCGCGCCCTCGACACGCTGGAGGCGATCGGGTCGCCCGAACGCACCGCGGACTGGGTGCGCGCCGCGGTGGGCGGCGGCCAGCGGATCATGGGCTTCGGCCACCCCGTCTACCGCACCGCCGATCCGCGCTCGGTCATGCTGCGGGGCGTGGGCGAGCGGCTGGGCGGGGATCGGATCGAGTTCGCCAAGCTCGTCGAGCTTGAAGTCGAGCGGACACTGGGCGAGCTGAAGCCGGGGCGCGAGCTGCGGGCCAACATCGAGTGGTACGCGGCGGTGGTGATGGAGCGGTGCGGCCTGCCCCGCGACCTGTTCACCCCCACCTTCGCCGCCAGCCGGGTGGTGGGATGGTGCGCCCAGGCGCTCGAGCAGGCCGCCGACAACCACATCATCCGGCCCAGCTCCCGCTACGTCGGACCGCCGGCGCCCCAGCCGGTCCCCGAGGTCTGAGGCCCCAGCCGGTCGCTGAGCTGAGGCCCGAGGCTGAGGCGCCTCCGGTCCCCGAGCGAGGTTCACCGCCCGAAGAACCGGGACGCACCTCGCCGGTGCCGCCGGTCGTGGGGGATTCCCCCGGTACGTCCGGCCCGGGTCGGGTATGGGTCTGGGCATGCCTACACCAGGACGAGCCGGTCGTGATGCCGATTGGACGGACACCGAGAGCGAGGGCCTCGAGGCGACCGAGGACCAGCCGCCCGGCATCGACGACGAGACGGCAGAGGAAGGCACGGCACCACCCCGAGACCATCCCCTCGGGGTCGAGGAGTGGGGAGTCACCGCGCTCGAGCAGGCGGCGCCCGAGACGCTCGAGGAGCGGGTACGGCGCGAGCGCCCCGATCTCCCCCAGGAGGCCCCCGAGGACCCCGACGGTCGACTGGCCGTCGGGGCCGACGACGCCGATCCGTTGGACGCTGGGGAGTGGACCGAGGACGCCGCCGGGCTCTCGGCGGAGGAGGCAGCTGTCCACATCGTCGAGCCGTAGGCCAGGCGTTCGCCGGGCCTCACCCGGCCGGCCGATCGGTCCGTCCTCGGTTGCTCGCCCCGGTCGGTCGGTCCGTTGGTCCGACCGACCGTTCATCCGATTGTCCGCCCGGAGCTAGATCCGTTCGAGCTCGACCCCGTCGAAGAGCGGCGCCATGGCGAACGATGCCGTGTCGCGCTCCAGCTCGGCGTCGGTGGGGGCCGGCGTCGGCGTGTCGGCCGCTTCGAGCACGGCCCTGAGCACTTCGAACTCGGACGACGAGTCGAGGAACAGCGCCGGCCGGCCCAGCACGTAGCGGACGGCGCGGCCGACGGCTTCCGGGTCGCGCAGCGGCTCGTACCAGCTGTGGCCGGCCCGCGCCTCGGGCGATGCCCGGTCGGGCCACCGGCGGCGGGCGATCGACTTGATCGTCTGGACCGCCACGCCCTCCTCCTCGCACAGCGCGAGCAGCGCCTCCACGTCGGCGCGGTAGGCGGGGTCCCGCAGCAGGGGGAAGTTGTAGGGGAACAGCACCGAGTCGTAGGGGAAGCGCTGCAGGCTCCGGAGGTGCACCCGCGCGATGCGCACCCCATGGCCGGTGACGCCGATGAAGCGGACCAGTCCCTCGTCGCGCGCCTCGACCAGCGCCTCGAGCGCCCCGGCCGGGCCGTGGGCGACGTCCCACTCGTCCTCTTCGACCAGGTTGTGCAGCTGGATGAGGTCGACCCGATCCACGCCGAGCCGGGTCAGCGAGCGCTCGAGGCTGCGGCGGGCGCCGTCGGCGGTGCGCTCGCCGGTCTTGGTGGCGACGAAGAAATGGTCGGGTCGGGCGCGCAGCCACGGTGCCAGGCGCAGCTCGGCGTCGCCGTAGGCGGCCGCGGTATCGAGGTGGTTGACGCCGAACTCGTCGAGGAGCGGCAGCAGCCGGTCGGCGGTCTGCTGGTCCACCGCCCCGACGCCGGCGGACCCGAAGATGATCCGCGAGCTCAGGTGCCCGGTCCGACCGAACACGCGGCTTTCGATCACAGCTACAACTCTACCGCCGCCGAGCGGGCGCCAGCCGATCCTTCGGCGATACCAGCGTCTCGCGCCGCGCGGTGAGGCCGGGCGCAACGGTTCGAGCTCTGTGGGCCGCCCGGGGCTCGAACCCGGCACCTTGGGATTAAAAGTCCCCTGCTCTACCCGATGAGCTAGCGGCCCTGACTGACCTGGACTCCCACGAGGCCATCCGGCCACGGCCCGACGAGCGTCCGGGTGCTTGTAGTTGGGAAGCCGGCCGGGCGGCCCCAGGCCGACCACGGTACCGGACAATTGGCCGGACCTCGGGGAGCGCTGGGTGGGGAACCTGGTCCCGGCTCCTGACGGCGTCCCTGGCGGCATTGCCCCGTTGGTAGGTTGCGTCGGTGTCCGAGCGACCACGACTGGCGTTCGATCCCATCGACGAGGCGCGCCGTCAATGGGAGCTGCATGGCTGGGCGGCAGAGGCACCGGCGATGGCCCTGGTGACCTCGGTCATGCGCCTGCAGCAGATCTTTCTGGCCAGGGCCGACACCGCGTTACGACCCCTCGGACTCACCTTCGCCCGCTACGAGGTCCTCATGATCCTCTTCTTCTCACGATCGGGGCGCCTGCCCCTGGGCAAGATGAGCGCCCGCCTGCAGGTGCACGCGGCCAGCGTCACCAATGCGGTGGACCGCCTGGTGGCCCAGGGTCTGGTCGTCCGCGAGCCCAATCCCGCCGACGGACGCGGGACACTCGCCGCGCTCACCCGCTCGGGCCGTCGGTTGGCCGGTCGAGCAACCGAGCTGATGAACGAGTCCGTCTTCTCCGACCTTGGGGTAGAGGGGGCAACCCTGCGGGGGTTGTCGGTGGGCCTGGCCGGGTTGCGCAAGGCGGCGGGCGACTTCGAGTAGGTCGACCATGTAGTTGGACATTGAACTACTATGGTGGCGTGGCCGACCGGGGGGCGTGGCAGGAGGCGTTCGATCGCTCGCCTACGCGCTCGGCCCTCTTCGAGACCATGTCTGGGGTGCCGCTACGGCCCGTTTACGGGCCCGACGAGGCGGAGCTGCCGGGCCAGTGGCCGTATACCCGTGGCCCCTACGCCTCGATGTACCGCTCACGCCTGTGGACTATGCGCCAGTTCGCCGGATTCGGGACAGCCGAGGACACCAACTGGCGCTTCAAGGAGCTGCTGCGCACCGGCAGCGACGGCCTGTCGGTGGCGTTCGACATGCCCACCCTGCTCGGCAAGGACTCCGACGACCCTCTGGCCAAGGGCGAGGTGGGACGAGCCGGGGTGGCGATCGACACCCTGAGCGACCTCGAGGGCCTCTTCTCCGGGATCGATCTGGGGACCGTAAGTACGTCGATGACCGTCAATTCCCCGGCGGCAATGTTGATGGCCATGTACGTCGGCGTGGCCGACCGAACAGGGGTGGACCGCTCGCGCCTTGCGGGCACGATCCAGAACGACATCTTGAAGGAGTATCAGGCCGAAAAGGAGTTCGTGTTCCCACCCCGCCCGAGCGTCCGGTTGGTCACCGACGTCATGCGCTTCGCCGCCGCCGACCTGCCACGCTGGCATCCCATTTCGATCTCCGGCTACCACATCCGCGAAGCCGGTTCCACGGCAGCCCAGGAGCTGGCCTTCACGCTGGCCAACGGCTTTGCCTACGTCGAGGCGGCCCTGGCGGCGGGAATCGCCGTCGAGGAGTTCGGGCCTCGCCTGTCGTTCTTCTTCAATGCCCACATGGATTTCTTCGAGGAGATCGCCAAGTACCGGGCGGCGCGTCGTATCTGGGCCCGCTGGATGCGCGATCGCTACGGCGCAGCTGACGGGCCCTCGGCACGGCTGGTGTTCCACACCCAGACGGCCGGGGTGTCGCTCACCGCCCAGCAGCCCGAGGTGAACCTGGTCCGGGTCGCTCTCGAGGCGTTGGCCGGTGTGCTCGGTGGCACCCAGAGCCTCCACACCGACTCTTTCGACGAGGCGCTGGCGCTGCCGACCGAACACGCCGTCCGCCTGGCCCTGCGCACCCAGCAGGTCATCGCCGAGGAGACCGGCGTCGCTCACGTGGCCGACCCTCTGGGCGGCTCGTGGTTTGTCGAGGAGTTGACCGACGAGATGGAGCGGCGAGCCGAGGACATCTTCACCCACATCGAGGACGCCGGCCGTGGTTCGATGCTCGAAGGGGTGATCGCCTCGATTGAGAACGGATGGTTCGTCGGGGAGATCGCCGACGCCGCCTTCCGTTTCCACTCCAAGATGGCCGACGGTGAGTGGATCCAGGTGGGAGTCAACCGCTACGCGGACGACGACGACGCCCCGCTGCGCATCTTCTCGGTCGATCCCGAAGTCGAGACCCGGCAGCTGTCGTCGCTGGCCGCGACGAGGCGGTTACGTGACGACGCCGCTGTCCGGCGGGCGTTGGCTCGCATCGAGACCGAGGCGGCCGATCCCACCGTCAACCTCATGCCGGCCCTGATCGACGCGGCGGGCGCACAGGTCACCGTCGGGGAGTCGATGCGGGCGCTCGAGTCGGTCTTCGGCACCTGGCACGAACGCAACGGGGCGTAGGCAGCGATGACCGGGCAGGCTCCCCTACGGGTCCTGTTGGCCAAGGTCGGGCTCGACGGGCACGACCGGGGCCTGCGGATCGTGGCGCGCATCTTGCGCGACGCCGGGTGCGAGGTCATCTACGCCGGGTTGCGACAGTCGATCGCCACCATCGCGGCGCTGGCGGTCGAAGAGGACGTCGACGTGGTCGGTGTATCCATGCACAATGGGGCTCACCTGACCCTGGCCCCGGCCGTGGTCGATGCGCTGCGCGCCGCGGGATTGGAGACGCCGCTGGTGGTCGGTGGTGTGGTGCCCCGGACCGACATCCCGACACTTCTGTCGGCAGGGGTCGCGGCCGTGCTGGGCCCGGGTGCCCCCGCTGAAGAGGTGGTCGCCGCGGTCACCACCGCGGCCGGCTCGGTGACAAGGACCTCCTCGCTCAGCATCCCACCATGTTCCGAGCGTCCCTGAGCGGTCGAGCACGAACCGTCGGACGAGCAACCATCGGACACCGACCGGTTTCTTTGGCAGAGCCAGTCGACATTTGTTTCCGATGAGATTAAGGTTCCGAGTACGGCCACGGCAGCGCTGCTGATCGGGGCCCAGACCGGTGTGGGGGCGGGTCGAAAAGGGGGGGCATGCGGATCGCGCTCGTGCGGGCATCCATAGCCGTCGCTGTGGCAGCGTTGACGTCGACGATGCTGAGCGGAGTGGTGCCGTCGGCGGCCGGGGCCGCCACCTCGGGGCTGACAGCCAGTGCGCCGGGGATCACCAAGTCCACCATCAAGATCGGGATACTGAGCGATCTGACCGGGGCCGCGGCGTCCAGTTTCGACGACAGTCCCGAGGCCATCGAAGCGCGCTTCAAGCAGATCAACGCAGCGGGCGGCATCGACGGCCGCAAGATCATCTGGACGGTCGCCGATACCACCTCCTCGCCCGCCGGCGCCGAGACCGCGGCTAAGGAGCTCGTACAGACCCAGGGGGTCTTTCTGGTCGCCCCGGTGAGCGCGTTGACATTCGGTGGCGCGCAGTACTTGAACCAGGCGGGGGTGCCGGTGATCGGATCGCCGGTGGACGGGCCGGAGTGGGACGAGCAACCCAACACGAACATGTTCTCCTACGGGGGGAGCGCGTCGCCCAACAATCCCTCGTACACCGACTACGGCAAGTTCTACAAGGCGCTCGGGGCCAAGAAGGTCAGCTTGATCGCTTCGAACACGCCGTCGTCCACCGAAGCGATCGCGGCCGACGCCAAGTCGATCGAGCAGGCGGGCCTCGCCACGTGCGACGACACGGTCGTCCCCATCGGTGGGGTGAACTTCACCACCTACGCGCTGAGCTTCAAGTCGGCCGGCTGCGACACGGCGGAATGCTCGTGCGTGCTGTCCTCCAGCCTGGCCGTCTCCACCGCCCTCCGCCAGGACGGGCTGACCAAGGTCAAGGTCATCTTCGACGCCGGTCCCACGACCCAGGTGTACGGGAACTCCGAGGACCTGGCGGCGGCCAACGGCGCCTACTTCGAGGGCACCACCTATGGCAACGCGGCCGGCAAGGCGTTCCTCTCGGGGTTGAAGAAGTACGACCCCCAGTTCAAGGGCGGCCTGCCCGACCTGGGCCAGTCGGAGGGCTGGCCGACCGCCAACCTGGTGATCGAGGGATTGCAGGTCGCCGGCATGAACCCGACCCGCCAGTCGCTCATCGCCAACCTGCGCAAGGTCACCAACTGGACGGACGAGGGCCTCTCGCCGTCGCCGATCTCGTTTGCCCACTTCGGGCAGGCCCCGCCGACGACCTGCCTCCAATACGTGCAGTTCGTGAACAAGAAGTACGTGCCGTTCCCCAAGAACGGGAAGGCGTTCTGCGGAACGCTCATCCCCGGCACCGCTTCGTCGCCGTCCTAGGTCGCACGTGGTAAGTCGCCATGCCGACACCTGACATCCCGCTTGTCTTTTGCCCTGGTCGGCCGACCGCTGCCGGCCTGTTGTAAGCCCGGGGGGGCATCATGAGGCACATTCCACGGTGGTCGTCGGCGCTCGGGGGAGCGGTGCTCCTCTGTGCAACCAGCCTGATCGGCCTGGCGTCGACGGGGGCCGGGGCGGCGAGCGACAAGGCGCCGATCCTGATCGGCTACATGGGGGACCTGACCGGTCCCGCCGCGTCGACCTTCGCCGACGGACCAGCGGCGGCCCAGGCGCGCGTCGACGTGCTCAACGCCGCCGGTGGGATCGACGGGCGCCGGATCAAGCTCAAGGTGGTCGACACGTCGTCGAGCCCGACCGGGGCCGCCACCGCGGCCCAGGAGCTGGTCAGTGACCACGTGTTCGGCATCGTCGAGAACTCCGCCCTGTTCTTCGGAGCCGCCAAGTATCTCCAGCAGCAGCACGTCCCGGTCGTCGGGACCGGCGTCGACGGGCCCGAGTGGGGCACGGACTCCAACATGTTCGACGCCCTGGGCCCTCCCATCGACGGACCCCTGGCCGGCCACCAGTGGACCACCACCGGGGCAGGGGCCCTTTACAAGAAGCTCGGGGTGCAGCGGGTCGCCGTGCTGGCCAACGCCACCCCCTCCGCGGTCCAGTCCGCGGTCAACGACGCCTACGGCCTCACCCACTCGGGGCTGGTCAACTGCTACGAGAACACCTCCATACCGCTCGGCTCGGTCAACGTGACGACCTTGGTGCTGGGACTGAAGAACTCCAACTGCCAGGGCCTGTTCACGTTGTACGTCGACAGCACCGACGTCGCCCTGGCCGAGGCGATCAAGCAGGCGGGCCTGAACATGCCCGGGCAGATCTACGCCGAGGGCTATGACAACAACGTGCTCGATAGCCCGTCGGCTCGGGCTGCGCTCGACGGCGACTACTTCGGGGCGGCGATCGATTTCAGCAGTCCGAACGCGGCGACCAAGGCGATGCTGGCGAACCTCGAGAAGTACGACAAGTCCTTCACCGGCGGGGTCCCGGACCTGGGGGCCTACGGGGCCTGGGTGGCGGAGGATCTGATGATCGAGGGGCTCGAGCACGCCGGGTCGAACCCGACCCCGGCCTCGTTCATCACCAACCTCCACCAGGTGACCGACTACGACGGCGGGGGGCTCTTCGCCTCGTCGTTCGGCTTCGCCCATTTCGGCACCGCGGCCATGGTGCCCAAGCGCACCTGCGCCTGGTACGTGGAGCTGAAGAGCTCCAAGTTCGTGGCGGTCAACGGCGGGAAGCCCCTCTGCGGCACCTACGAGGAAATACCGAGCTCCTGAGCCCGGCCGAACCCGATCCGACCCCACAAGATCGCCGGTCACCCGCTCGCCATGCAGTATCCCTATCTCGGCCGCAGTGCCCTGCGCGTGAGCCGGCTGGGGCTGGGGTGCTTCAACTTCGGTGACGCCACCGACGAGGCGACGGCCTTCGCCATCATGGACCAGGCGATCGATGCCGGCATCAATTTCTTCGACACCGCCGACATCTACGCCGGCGGCCATTCCGAGTCGATCATCGGACGGTGGTTCGCCCAGGGGGGCGCGCGGCGAGAGAAGGTCGTCCTCGCCACCAAGGTGTACAGCGGGTCGAACCGCTGGCCCAACCGGTTCGGCCTCTCGGCCCGCCACATCCGTCAGGCCTGCGAGGCCAGCCTGCGACGGCTGCAGACCGACCACATCGATCTGTACCAGTTCCACCACGTGGACCGTCACGCTCCGTGGGAGGAGGTGTGGCAGGCGGTCGAGCTCCTCGTGGCCCAGGGCAAGGTCCTCTACGTCGGCTGCTCGAACTTCGCCGCGTGGAACATGGTGCTCGGGAACGAGGCGGCGAGGCGCGAGGGCCTCCTCGGGCTGGTGGCGGACCAGACCCACTACAACCTCATCAGCCGGCTGCCGGAGCTCGAGATGCTGCCCGCCTGTGTGGCCACCGGGGTCGCCGTCCTGCCGTACAGCCCGCTGCGGCAGGGCGTCCTGGGGGGCGTGCTGCACCGACCGAGCGAGGGCCGGCGGTCGTCGCCGGCCACCGCGGCGCGTCTCGCGCCCGTGCGCGAGGCGGTCGAGCAGTGGGAGAGCCTGTGCGAGAGCCTCGGCACGCCGCCGGCCGAGGTGGCGGTGGCATGGCTGCTCCACCAACCGGCCGTGACCGCCCCGATGATCGGGCCCCGTACGCCCGACCAGCTCGCCAGCGCACTGGCGTCGCTCGAGCTGCGACTGGAGCAAGCGACGCTCGACCGGCTGGACGAGATCTTTCCCGGCCCGGGGGGCCAGGCCCCCGAGGCCTACACGCGGGGGTTCCCCCGCAATCCCCTCATCGAGAGCTGAGCCCGAGCGCCGCGGCCCGCCGGCGGGTGCCGCCGGCGGTCCCGTTCGCCTCGACTCCGCCTCCGCCCATCCATGGCGGATATTCGGGCGTCGGTCGAGGGACCGACCACCGGTTGGTAGTCTTTTGTTACGGAACCGGTAATTCCGTCACATATTCGATCGAGATGGTCGGGCGCCAAGCGCCGTGCGGCGCCCGGCTCTTCAGCCCCCATTGCAGCGACCAGCCCCCCCGGGCAAGAGGAGGAGAACCGCAGGTGAAGACCCACAAGTGGAAGGCCAGCCCGACGTTGCTCCGGTTCGGCGTCGTCCTGAGCGCGCTCTCGACGATGGCGATGCTCTGTATCGGGACTGCGACACCGAGCCCGGCCGGCGCCTCGGGCAGCCCGATCACCATCGGGGTGGTGGCGGACCTGACCGGCACCTCGGCCTCGACGTTCGCCGACGGACCGGCGGCCGCCCAGGCCCGGGTGGATCTCCAGAACGCGCAAGGGGGAGTGAACGGCCACCCCATCAAGCTGGTGGTGGTCGACGACGAGTCGAGCCAGACCGACGTCGTCACCGCGACCCAGGACCTGGTGTCGAACAAGGGCGCCTTCGCCATCCTGGCCGACTCCCCCTGGTTGGGCGAGTCCACTGCCGCCGCGTACACCCTGAAGGCGGGGGTGCCGGTGGTGAGCGCCAACCCCGACGGCCAGCCCTTCACCGAGCAGCCCTACACCAACCTGTTCAGCTGGGCCGGGGTGGGGTCGCCGGCGGTCTACAACGGGCTCACCTACACCACGACGGTGGAGGCCCAGTTCTTGAAGGACATCGGGGTGACCAAGCTGGCGGGGCTGGGTTACGGCCTGTCGATCAGCTCGGTGGACTCGATCAAGGAGCTCTTCGCGGCCGCCAAGAAGTTGGGCATCGCCCAGTGCTACGCCAACTACTCGGTCCCGTTCGGCACGGTGAACTTCTCCACCGAGGCGCTGCAGATCAAGGCGGCGGGCTGCAACGGGATCGCCGGGTCCTTCGTCGACTCGTCCGACGTCGGGCTGTCCGAGGCGGTGAAGAACGACGGGATCAAGGCCAAGCAGCTGTACTTCACCGGCTACGACAGCTCGGTGACCTCCAGCCCCACCGCGGCGGCAGCCTTCCAGGGGGCCTACGCGCTGGCGTCGGTGAACTTCACCACGCCCAACCCGGCCACCCAGGCGATGCTGGCGGCGCTGGTCAAGTACGACCCCGGCTTCAAGAAGGGCGAGATCCCCGACCTCGGCGCCTACGGCTCATACCTCGCGGCGGACCTGATGATCAAGGGGCTCCAGGTGGCAGGCAAGAACCCCACCCGTGCCTCGTTCATCAAGAACCTCCGCAAGGTGGACAGCTATGACGCGGGTGGCATCCTTCCGACGGCGGTCAGCTTCCGCCACGTGGGTGGGGTGGCCATGTTGCCGAAGAAGCCGTGCTCGTACTTCATGCAGCTCCAAGGTCGAAGCTGGGTGGTGGGTGACAAGGGCCAAGCGGTCTGCGGCACCAACCTGGGCGTGTCCGGGCTCTGAGCAGCGGTGCGTCGGTCGACGCTACGAGCGGCTCGCTCTGTCGTCCGGCTCGCTCTGTCGTCACCGCCGGGTGACGTGGGGATGGGTCCACCAACGAGTTGAGCTCCCTTGGGATCGTGTGGTTGCTCGACGACCACGCATCCCAAGGGGGCTCACGTGGGCGCAAACTGCCCGCTGATCGAGCGCGCCAGGACGATCCCGATCGAGCGCTCGCGGCGGACCGGCCGATCGTCCACGCGCACCGAGGCGCCCGTTTCGACGGCGGGTACATCAAACCGACCGCGTAGGACACTACGGCACCACGGCGATTCTGCGAGAGATGCGCCTCTCGGGGATTGGCACGTACTGCCATGATCACGCTGGATCCGGCCGCGACCGCGCCGTGGCTCCCCCCGGGATTCATGACCCACGACACCGGCAGAAGATCCCTATTGCCAACGTCGCGTTCGCCTGTTAAGAGTGGCATTAGCTTTGTGCCTTCGTGTACAGGGGGGGATGGTCATGGGTACGGTTCGGGGGAGCCGCGCGCCCGCGGTGCTGGCACTCGCCTGCGGTATCTCGCTGACGGTGGTGGTGGGCTACGCCCCGCTCAGCGCGGGCGCGGCCAGCGGTGGGTCGAGTGCGCCGGGCGTGACCGCGAAGACGATCACCATCGGTTTGATCGAATCAGGAACCGGACCAGCCTCATCCACGTTCGGTGATTCAGCCTCTGGGGCAAGGGCTCGATTCGACCAGCAAAACGCCGAGGGTGGAGTCGACGGACGCAAACTCAAGCTGGTCGTCGCGGACGATACCAGCACCCCGAGCGGCAACCTGCTGGCGGCCGAGGACCTTGTGTCGACCAAGGGTGTCTTCGGGGTGATCAGCGACAATGCCGTACTGGTGGGGGGTGCCGACTACCTTCTCCAGCAAAACATTCCGGTCACCGAATTCAGCTCGATCACGGGTGAGGAGGCCAAGTACACCGATGAGTTCGGCATAACCCAAGGGCAGCTCCCTGCTCCGGCGACCACGCAATTGGGCGTCCTCTTCAAGGCGCTCGGGGTGAAGAACGTCGCTCTCCTCGACTACAGCGATCCGCAGGACTCAACCGGCTTCCCCGTCGAGGAGAAGGGAGTCCAGGATGTGGGTGGGTTGAAGATCTGTTACGCATCGGACTCCCTTCCGATCGGTACGGTCAACTTCACGACCACGGCGTTGGAACTGAAGAACTCCGGCTGCCAGGCCGTCGACTTTCCAGCCGTCGAGTCATCGGACATCGCGTTGGCGATAGCGATCCAGCAGGCAGGTCTCCATATCAAGCAGATCTACGCCACCGGCTACGATCAGACGTTCCTCGACGACAAGGCCGTAGTAGCGGCAGCGCAGGGAGACCTCTTCTCCATGGACGTGCCGGGTATCGACCTTTCCACGGCCGCAGTCAGGAATTTCTACGCTGCTCTCAAGAAGTACGATGCCGCCTACCACGGCGGCGTTGCCACCTTCGGAGCCCAAACCGGTTGGGCAGCAGCTGACGAGATGATCCAGGGCCTCAAGCTCGCCGGCGCCCGCCCGACTCGTGCCTCGTGGATCAAGGGCCTCGCAAGCGATACGAACTATACGATCGGTGGTATCAATCCCTCAGGGATCAACTTGTCGAAGCGGTGGAAACTGTCTGGACCGCAGTGCGAGTACTACGCCCAACTCGAAGGATCGAAGTTCGTCCCGTTCCCTCGAAGCGGCAAGCCGATCTGCGGAAAGGTCATCGCGGGATCGTGAGGGAGCTCGATACTTGGACGATGATTCTCCTGGTGTCCACTGACCGCCCTTCGCGGGCAAGATCGTTTCGTCGTACTTGACCCGAACCGACCCGACGACTGGTGGAATGGCTCCGCTTTGGTTCGGGCGGACAGACGGACCGGTCGTGGTGGATGGTGCCTCGTAGGCGACGCTGGGTGCGGGATGGCCTCGGCTGAGGGAGGGACCCTCCCGCAGGGTGGGTCGCGCAACTGGCTCTGCGGCGAGCATGCCGGAGCGGACCACCGCTGCGAGCTCGAGGGGCCGTGTCGGCTTCCTCGCGACCCCACTGGGACGCCCCGGCCGGACACCCCCGGGGCACGGTAGGGTGCCGTCGTCCGTCGTCGTGCGGCACGCTTCGGACTTGGGGGAGGTTCGCCATGCCTGGACGTTTCGATGGCAAGGTCGTGGTCATCACCGGCGGGGGCGCGGGCATCGGGCGGGTGTACGCCCAGCGGTTCGCGGCCGAGGGGGCGAGCATCGTGATCGCCGATGCCGATCCGGACGCCGGGGCCCGGGTGGTCAAGGAGCTGGCCGGCGACGGGGGAGCCGCCCACGCCGTGACCATCGACGTGGCCGACGAGGAGGGGGCGGCCAGGATGGCCGGCCAGGCCACCGAGCGCTTCGGCGGTATCGACGTCCTCATCAACAACGCCGGTATCCACTTGCACCACGCGCAGTTGCCCTACGACCGCCCGAGCCTCGGTGCGTGGCGCCGGGTGCTGGACGTGAACGTGATCGGTGCCCTCAATTGCACCGTCGCGTGCCGCGAGGCGCTCGCCCGCGGCGGCGGCTCGGTGGTGAACCAGTCCTCGATGGCGGCGTACATGGGCGGCGGGGCCTACGGCGTGTCCAAGCTGGCGCTCAACGCGATGACCGTGTCGTTGGCGGGCGAGCTGGCGCCCGAAGGGATCCGGGTCAACGGGATCGCCCCGGGGCTGGTGGACTCCGAGGCGGCCATGGAGTCGATGTCGGCCGAAGCGCAGGAGCGGGTCATCGCCGGGCAGGCCATCAAGCGGTTGGGCCGGATGGAGGACCTCGCCAACATGGTGCTGTTCTTGTGCTCCGAGGAGGCCAGCTTCATCACCGGCCAGACCTTCGTGGTGGACGGCGGCTTCACCCGCAAGCCGTTCTGAGCCGTTCCGGGCCGTTGCTGAGCGGTCCGGCCCCGCGGGCCCGCCCCGGTCCGGCTCGGCCGTCCTCGCCGCAGCGCCACCCGGGGTCGGGCTGTCCAAGTCGGGGTCGTTGCGGGTCCGGGCACCCGGGGGTAGCGTCGGCTTCACGCCTGCAGGAACTACCCAGAGGGGGGAACGTCCATGAGCGATCTCGTTCGCATCATCTCAGCGGACTCGCACGTCACCATTCCGAAGGAATTGGTGCACGAGCAGTTGTCGTCCAAGTTGCGCCAGAAGGTCGAGGCGGCCGAGGCCCAGTACGCGGCC
>DASYAI010000023.1:0-24980 GCA_036501425.1 Acidimicrobiales bacterium
GCCGCTTCCTCCAGGGCGTTGAGATCCTCCCGGTGGAGGTTCTCGACGAGCGCCTGCTCCAGACTCGACGCGTCACCGGTGTCGGGCTGGACGAGGACGGGGATGGTCTGGAGCCCGGCCCGGCGGGCCGCCCGCCACCGCCGCTCGCCGGCGATCAGCTCGTAGCTGGCGTCCTCGTCGTCGGTCAGATCCCGCACCAGGATCGGCTGGAGCACGCCCAATTCCTTGATCGAGGCGGCGAGCGACGACATCGCCTCCTCGTCGAAATGGGTCCTCGGCTGGAGCCCGTTCGGCTTGATGCTCGACAACGGCACTTCACGCAAGGCGGAGCCCCGCTCGGCGCTCACCTCGGTCGGGATGAGCGCCCCGAGTCCCCTACCGAGTCCGCTTCGGCGCGCCATTGCTCACCTCCTTCGCCAGCTCGCGGTAGGCGACCGCACCTCGCGAGGTGGGGTCGAACACGGTGATGGGTTGTCCGAACGACGGCGCCTCGGAGATCCGGACCGTCCGAGGGATCACGCTCCGGCACACCTTGTCCGGAAAGTGGTCGCGGACCTCCGCCGCCACATCCACGGCCAGGCGGGTCCGGGCGTCGTACATCGTCAACACGATGGTGCTCACCTCGAGCTTGTTGTTCAAGTTGGACTCGACCAAGTGCACATTGCGGAGCAACTGTCCCAGCCCCTCCAGCGCGTAGTACTCGCACTGGATCGGGACCAGGACCTCGGACGCCGCCGCCAACCCGTTGACGGTGATCAGCCCGAGCGAGGGAGGGCAGTCGATCAACGCGAAGTCGAAGTCGTCGATCACCGCGTCGACGGCCCGCTTCAGCTTCATCTCGCGGCTGAAGGCCGGCACCAGCTCGATCTCGACCCCGGCGAGGTCGATGGTCGCCGGCGCCACAAAGAGGTTCTTGACGCTGGTGGGTTCGATGCAGTCCTCCATGGGGGCATCGCGCATGATGACGTCGTACATGGACATCTCGAAGTTGCGCGGGTCGATGCCCAGCCCGGTCGTCGCATTGCCCTGCGGGTCGAGATCCACCACCAGGACCCGGTAGCCCATCTCGGCGAGCGCAGCGCCGAGGTTCACGGTCGTCGTGGTCTTTCCCACCCCACCCTTCTGGTTGGCAACCGCCAGCACCCGCGGCAGCGGTCGCTGGGTGGCCAGCGTCCGGGCGTGCTTGGGCACCGCACCCGACTCGGTCCCGAGCTCGGGGATCACCATTCCGGCAGTGCCGCTCCCCATCTCCTCCTCATCGAGGTCATCACCGTCTCCCCCGCCGTGGCCGTCGACGCCGACCT
Organism: Acidimicrobiales bacterium; assembly: GCA_036501425.1. GTDB lineage: Bacteria > Actinomycetota > Acidimicrobiia > Acidimicrobiales > RAAP-2 > DATKRB01. Next base: position 1,305 of record DASYAI010000023.1, read on the forward strand.
GATCGGGCACCGCAGCCGGGACCGTCAGGGACGACGCCAGCGCCTCCCCGGGGCGTGCGCCCAACCCGGACTGGTTCCCGTCGGAGCCGCCCACCACCGGTGGGGCACCGCCCGGATCCGGTCTCGCCAACCCGGATCCCGCCGGCGGGGGGCCTGGCTCGGTCGCGACGGGACGCTCCTCGACCGGCGGGTCGGCCGGCCCTTCTGGGGACTCCGCATCGACAGAGCTCCCCGGGGCATCTTCGGTGCCGGGTTCCGTGGCGGGACGACTGTCGCTCGGACCGATACCAACCGCGGCGAGCTCCGGTGGAGCGGTCCCGTCACTCCCACCTCCCTCCATCGCCTCGACGTCGAAGGGAACCCTGCTCGCGATGGCGGGTGGCGGCGAGCCGGCGGGGGCTCCTTCCTCACCCCGGCGAGGCCCCGGCGGCGGGAGCGCCGCGACCGCCGTTGGTTGGCCCTGCTCACCTGATCGGCCTCGCTCGCTCGGCCCTCCGGGCTGACCGGCGGTCACCGGCGGCGGAGAGGCTTCGCTCGCTACCTCTACAGCAGCCGGAGCCGAGCTCCGCGGTGTGGCGGCGCGCGCTGCCTCGGCTCGCGCGCTCGCTTCCGCCTGCGCCCCGGCGACCCGGGCCGCCTCCGCCCGAGCGGCCGCCGCCTGCTCGGCCTCCTGCCGAGCACGCTGGTCGGCATCCTGCTGGGCCAGCCGCTGCATCTCGGAACGGCGCTGTTCGATCTGTTCGGGCGTCGGACCTGCGGGTGCCGGTGGCACGTCGCGGTCGCGCCGGCGCAGGCGCATCAGCAACCGGCCCGATCCAACCACATCCTCCGTACTGCCACAGTGCTCATCCTTCCTTGCGGGTGAACCCGTGGTCAAGGCTATCGGTCTCGGCGGGCCACCGTCTCCGGTCCGGAGGACCGCGACCACTCCCCCGTTGTCAGCCCCTCCGCCGGGCCACAACGGTTGTGGTGGCCCCGCCGCGCCTGGCGTGCCTCTCCGCACTCCACCTCGCCATGCGGAGCCACGCAGCCCAGCTGCGCCTCGATGGCGACGGAGAGCTCCGCCCCTTGTCCGGCCGATTGGCGAGTGGATCCGGCCGATTCTCTCCGGTACATCGAGCCACGGCGGACCAACGGCGCCGAGGAGTATTGGCGGCAACTCTGCGCTCCCCTGCCGCCCTTTCGTTCCACGTGGAACGAAAGGGGTGCCCGAGTCCCGCTGACCCTCGGGGTGCCCGAGTCCTTCGCCCCCCGGGGGCAGACAGCAAGCTTCCTCCACTCCCCCTGGTGCCGATCAGCGCCAGACCAGTGCTCCCCCCCTTCCGGGAGCACTGGGCCCGTAAAGCGTCCTGAACCGGGCACTCCTGTGCGTTGCCTAGCCAGGCGCCCAGTCCCTCCGAAGCGAGCCGATCAAGTCCCGGCGGATGACCGAGGGACCTTCCGAGCCCCCTTCTAAAGCAGCACCCCAGGATGCGCTCTCAGCGCCGCTCTTCGCCCTACCGGTAGGCGGTCGGGCGCCGGAGCATCGCCGGCTTCTACCCAGCCGCCGAGCGCGCGGTGAGCGGGGCGCTGCCGGTGATCTGGCGTCGGGCAACGGCAGGGCACCCTCCGCCGCTGGAGCGCGCGCACCCGCCTGGGTTCGCCCGTCGCCCAGGTCCGCCGTCAACGGAGCGGACGTCCGTCCGAGCGCTCCGTTGAGGGTGGCTGACCCAGACGGGGGTGCTGGATCGCCACCGAGACCGTGATCCGAACGGGTCGGCTGGGAGGTGGGAGCACCGGGGGAGTCCCCGCAGTGTTGGTGGGACCCCCCGGGGCAACGTGGGTTGGTACGGCCTCCTCTCCAGCCGGATGGCGACGCAGGGCCATGTGGACACCGAACACTGGTCGTCGTGGGAGGACGGGGTGGTTTGGGGGTCCGGCCCGCCTGGGCGTCTCGATGGCTGCAGGTGATGCGGGGTACGGCACCCGCTATAGCTCGTCAGTCCCCTAAGGGTCTTCGGACCGCCGGAGGGTGGGGGAGAAGGGGTGGGGAAGGGTGGGCGGAGGGCAGCGAGAGTGGAACCCGGGGGAGCCGGGTGCTCTGGGCGGCCCTTCGTTTCACGTGGAACCCGGGGGAGCCTTGAGACCGTGGGAGTGGCCTTCCCGGTGGGGCCCGGCGGTTAGAACAAGGGCCTCTTACCCGGCACCCCGACCCTGCGGGGGAAGCGGTCAGGGCAGGGCCGCTCCTGCACCAGCACGGCGAAGCGTTCGGGCGAGCTCACGACGGAGCGCAACCGAAGCCCCAGCGGTGCAAGCCCTGCCGGTGGCCAACGGGTCTCCGGGTTCGACTGGCTGGTGCCCGCGGGCGGATCTGAAACGATCAGCGCACCGCCTTGGACAAGCAACCCGGCGGCACATTCGGCCGTCACCGCCGGAGGAGCGAAGCTCCGCGCCACCACCAGGTCACACCGGCCCCGATAGCGGTCCGAGTGACCAAGCACCTCGGCTCGGTCATCGAGAACCTCGACCCGATCGTCGAGCCGGGCGGTGCGCACCGCATCCCGAAGAAATCCGGCCCGGCGAGCATTGGCCTCCACGAACCACCAGACGGTCTCCGGCCACGCAAATGCCAGCACCAGCCCCGGCAATCCACCACCGGCTCCGAGATCGGCGGCGTGCCGGGGTGTCGGTAGGTCCATCTGCCTGACGGCGCGAGCGAACCCACGGGCATGGCGAAGCTGGGTCGACAGGGGACCCGGGCCCAGATAGCCGTGGGATCGGGCCAATTCCAGCAACGGGCGGACGACACCGGCTCCGGTCCGCGTAGGGCCTCCCGATTCGAGGCGGGTGCTCATGCCGGCGATTCGCGGGCCGGGCGTCAGAGCAGGGGAGTGATCCGGGAGCGCCACCGCGGGGTGGCGGTGGCCCTGCGTCCCCGTTTCAGCCCGCCGGTGCGATCACGATGTGGCGCGCCGCGTCTTCGCCTTCGGAGTGCGTGGCGACGCCGTCGATCCCGTTGACGGTGTCGTGGATGACCTTGCGGTCGGCCGGTGACATCGGCTCGAGCGCCCGGGCAGACCCGGACTCGAGGACTTCGGCCGCCACCTGGCGGCTGAAACGCTCCAGGGCTTCGGCCCGGCGCTCCCGGTAGCGCGCGACGTCGACCAGGATGCGGTCGGTTCGGGTCGGGAACTGCCGCTGGACCACCGTGCGGGTCACATCCTGGATCGCCGCCAGCGTCGAACCCCGGGGCCCGACCAGGATCCCCAGGTCCTCCCCGAGCGCCGCCACTTCCACCGTCTCGTCGTCCACCAGGCGGGTCGAGACGGTTCCCTCGAGGCCGAACTCCTCCAACAGCCCCTGGAGGAACCCCCGGGCCACCTCGCCCTGCTCTTCCAGCGTCATGCCCTCTGCCATACCCGTCTCCTTCGTGCGAACGTTCGTTTCGGGGCCGTCACCGGCCTCGCGTTGTGGGGTGTTACGTCGCCCAGCTCCTGCCGAGGCACCCGGGCCACCCGCGCGAGAGCTCCTCCGCCGTCGAGCCGAGCGGCTCCGCCCCCCCTCGTCTTTCGGCACCGCTTCGCTGGAGCCGCCAGCAGCGACCCGCGAAGGTGTGCCCTGAGGTCGGCGCCCATGATCGGTCGCTCCTTCGGCCGCGGGGTTGCGTGGCCCGCTGTCAGGTCGCTCGGTCGCCCGACTCGACCCTCCTTGGTCACGACCCCCCTCACGGCCGCGGCGGGCCCGCTTGGGGCGTGGCCCAGCCGGGCGGACCCGGGCCCGGACCCGGGCCTCGCCCCGCATTCTCCCGAAGAGCCCCGCTTTGGGCTCCGACAGGATCACTAGCTCGGCATCCGCTGCCGCGACGCCCAGCTGGTCGAGCGCGGCATCCCGCGCCTCATCGAGGGTTCGCCCGGTGACCTCTACCCACTCCACCCGTTATCGTGCCTTTCTGGTTCGCTTGTCCCTGGCCCGAGGATGGGCCTTGGATCCGGTAGCACCTTGGGTATTACCTGACTTCGCGCTCCCCGGCGCCGGACGCCGGGCCTGGTTGGGACCCGAACGGGCACCTGACGGACGGCCCGTCCCGTTGGCCGGGGCCCGAGCGCCGTTGGCCGGGACGACCTTGCCCCCACCCCCGGTCCCGTTTCCGGGGGAGCGCTCCGCCGCCGGCCCGTCGGGGGCCTTGCCGTTCGCCTTGCCGTTCCCGTCGGCAGGTTTGGGCGATCGCTCCCTCGACCTCGCCGCGATCGCGGGCGATCCCGCCTTCGCCCCGCCCCGTGACCCGGGAAGAGAACGCTCCCCGGGGGACTGCACGATGCCGGTGCGGAACAGGACGTCCTGGGTCCCGATCCGGATGCCGGTCGAGACGATCATGTAGATCACCACCGCCGCCGGGATCAGGAAATAGATGTAGGCGAAGACGACCGGCATGACCTTCTGCATCGTCTGCATCTGGGGGTTGAGCTGGGCCGCCCCGGAATTCCGCTTGCTCATCTGGGACATCTGCACGTACTGGAGCACCACGGCGATCAACACCAGGGCGAAGTAGGGCACGTACGCGTACCAGTGACCGTGGTGGGAGAACGGCTTGAGCGCCAGGTTGAGACCGAACGCCTTCATCGCGCCGGCGCTGCCGACCAGGTTGTGGAACATCTTCGACGAGGTCGGGATGTACCTGGGGATGGCACAGACCGCCTGGACGCACTTGTGGCCGGCCCCGATCGTCCCCGCCGGCAGAACCTTGCCCCTGGCAACGGTGGTCGACAGGCCCCGGATGACGTCGTAGAGCACGATCAGGAAGGGCATCTGGAGGAACATCGGGAGGCAGCTCCCGGCGGGGTTGACCCCCTGTTCCTTGTAGATCCGCATCATCTCCTGGTTGAGCATCTCCCGGTTCTCCGGGCCCTTGTACTTCTGGCGTAACCGGGTCAGCTCGGGCTGGAGGCGCTGCATGGCGATCATCGATTTGGTGCTCTTGATCGTCAGCGGGGTCAGCACCGCCATGATGAGGATCGTGAGCAGGATGATGGCCAGGGCGTAGTTCGGGATCACCCCGTAGATGGCGGCCAGCACCGTCGCCACGGCGATGAAGATCGGATGGAAGATGTCGCCGACGAGCTTGAAGAGCGAGTTCTCCGCCAGTAGGGCGTGGGGTAGGAGCGACGCGAGCATCAGGTCAGCGGCCTCCGTGCAGTTCCAGCGGCACCGGGTCCACACCGTGGGGCCCGAGCGGCCGGCACCGGATCAGGCGCCGGGCGGCGAGCAGCGACCCGTGCCACAGCCCGTGGCGCTCGATCGCCTCGGCCGCGTAGACCGAGCAGCTCGGCCAGTACCGGCACGGCGACGGCCGGCCGGCGTGCGCGGCCTGGTAGAGCGCGATCAATCCCAGCCCGAGTCGGCGTCCCAATCGCCACCCCCGGGCCGGTTCGTCCGAGTTCATGGGGCACCTCCGGTTCCGGGAGCTGGAGCGGACGGGAAGATCCCCCCGCGTGCCGCACCCATCATCGCGTCCCGGACGGCCCCCACGAGCACGGTGAACTCCATGTCGCCGACCTGGGGATCCGGCAGCACCAGGTACGCCCCCGCCCGAAGGTGGGGTGCCACTTCGTCCACCGCGCTGCGCAGTCGCCGCCGAGCCCGGTTGCGGGCCACAGCGGACCCGAACCGGCGGGCGATGGCATACGCGACCCGGATCCCCGGATCGCCGTGCTCGGCCCCGTCCACGAACCGCACTCGGACCGGACCGGAGCTGCCCCGGCCCGAGGGCCGGCGGAACTGGGCGAACTGCGATCGTCCGTGCACCGGCTCGATCAGGCCCCGACGCACCGCTCACACCGTCAGGCGATGACGTCCCTTGAGCCGCCTCGCCCGCAGGATGGCACGTCCGCCGCGGGTCGACATACGCTTGCGAAAGCCGTGGGTCTTGGCCCGTTTCCGGGTGTTGGGTTGGTATGTGCGCTTCACGCTGCCTACCTTCCACCGGTCGGTCGGGCACCGGTGACGTCGATCTGGAGCAGGACATCCGACGGCTCCGGGGGTCCACGACCTGGCCGTCGGGGAGTGGGCCCCAATGGTAGGCGCGATCTGGCGGTTCCCACTAGTCGGAGCGGCTGCCACGGTGTACGTTCGATCGACCATGACCCCCGGCCGTGTTCCACACCTGTGGACCCACTTGTGGATCAACCCCGCCCCGGCCCGGGGGAGGAGCAGGTGAACGAGACCGACGGGTTGTGGACACGCTGTGTCGCCTCCCTCCGTGACCAGGTCTCCGAAGCCACCTGGCAGATGTGGCTGTCGGGGCTGCACCCGGTTTCCTTCGAGGACGGGGTCTTCGTGCTCGGGGTGCCCAACGCCCTGGTCCGCGAGCGGGTCGAGTCCCGCTTCCTGCCCCTGATCGAGGACACCCTGGTCAACGAGGCCGGCGTGGCCGTGACGACCCGCTTGCGGATCGAGCGGCCCGATGCCCACGAGAGCCCGGGCGCCGGGCCGGGCCCGCCGATCGCGCCTGCGTACGACGAGCCTCATGACCGGGGCCTCCGGCCGGCGGCCACGACCACCCGGGTCGCGCCGTCCCGGGACACCGTCGCCGTCTCGCTCGACCCGCGTTTCACCTTCGACACCTTCGTCGCCGCCTCGTCGAACCGGCTGGCCCACGCGGCCGCGCAGGCGGTGGCCGAGACGCCCGGCCGCTCCTACAACCCGCTGTTCGTCTACGGCGACTCCGGACTGGGCAAGACCCACCTCCTCCACGCCATCGGCAACTACGTGGAGGAGAACTTCCCCCAACGCAAGGTCCTCTACGTCACCACCGAGACCTTCATGAACGACTTCGTGGACTCGTTGCGGATGTCGACCACCATCGCCTTCAAGCGCCGCTACCGCGAGTGCGACGTCCTCCTGATCGACGACGTGCAGTTCATGGAGAACAAGGAGGGGCTCCAGGAGGAGTTCTTCCACACCTACAACGACCTCCACGGCGCCTCCAAGCAGATCGTGCTCACCTCGGACCGGCCTCCCCGCTCCATCGAGACCCTCGAGGACCGTCTGCGCAGCCGCTTCCTGTCCGGGCTGATCACCGAGATCGATCCACCCGACCTCGAGACCCGCCTGGCCATCTTGCGCTCCAAGGCCGAGGCGGACCACGACGACATCCCCCACGACGTGCTCGAGTTCATCGCCGTCCACGTGAAGAACAACATCCGCGAGCTCGAAGGGGCGCTGATCCGGGTCACCGCGTTCGCCACCCTCAGCCACGAGCCGATCTCCCTCGACGTCGCCGAACGGGTCCTTTCCGACATCGTCTCGGCCGAGGAGCCCCGCCGCATCACCCCCCAGATGATCCTGGACGCCACCGCCGCCAGCTACGGCTTCAGCGTGGACGCCATCTGCGGCCCGAGCCGCACCCGGCCCCTGGTCACGGCCCGGCAGGTCGCCATGTACCTCGTTCGGAACCTGACCGACTACAGCTACCCGGCGATCGCCCGGGTCTTCGGTGGCCGGGACCACACCACGGTGATCCACGCGGTCGACAAGATCAGCACCCAGATGAAGGAACGGCGCCAGATCTACGAGCAGGTCACCGAGCTCATCCACGAGATGCGCTCGGGCACCTGACCCCTGTGGATCCCGCTGTCCAATCCCTGGGGAGGGCCACCGCCGACACTGGGGACGCCCGGCCGCTTTTCCCCAGCGGACCCGCCCAGACGGCCGGGCCCCGGCTCGGCCCGGTGGGCACCGGTGCGTGGCGGTGGACGGCCGAAGGGCGCCCACCAGCCGCGATGCATCCTGTCCACAATCCCCAGCCCTTATTACCGTTGAAGAGAGGAATTCTCTTGCTCTCCGGAAAGGACCTCGGGTGAAATTCCGATCCGAACGCGATTCCCTCGTCGAGGCACTGAGCACCGCCGGCCGGGCCGTCGGGTCCCGGGGCACGTCCTCGCCGGTCCTGTCCGGGCTGCTGCTGCGCTGCGCCGGTAACCGGTTGACGGCCACCGGTACCGACCTCGACCTCACCATCCGGGTCCAACAGGAGGTCATCGGGATCGACGACGGCACCTGTGTCGTTCCGGCCCGGCTGACCGCCGACATCGTGCGCTCCCTGGAGCCGGGGGCGGTGACGCTCGAGGGCAACGAGGAGAAGGTGGAGATCACCGCGGCGCGCTCGCACTTCGGGCTGCGGGCCTTTCCGGCGGTGGAGTTCCCCGCCGTGTCCCAGGACGTCGGCGGCGGGGTGGAGCTGCGGGCCCAGATCCTGGCCGAGGGCCTGCGCCAGGTGGTGCGGGCCGCGTCGAACGACGACGCCCGTCCCTTGCTGACGGGGGTGTTGCTCACCAATTTCGAGGGCGACGTGCGGCTGGTGGCCACCGACTCGTACCGCCTGGCCCTGCGGGACCTCGAGGGCACGAAGGGTGCCGCCCCCGACGAGGACGTCCTGGTGCCGGCTCGGGCGTTGGCGGAGCTCCAGCGCCTGCCGGCCCCGCCGGCGGGGGAGGGGGACCAGGTCCCGATGGTCGAGGTGGCGGTGGGGCCCCACGAGATCACCTTCGTCCGGGGACCGGTGCGCATCAGCACCAGGTTGCTCGACGGGACCTATCCCGACTACCGCCAGCTGATCCCCGACCACTACCCCAACGTGCTGCACCTGGGGAAGGAGTCCCTGGTGAGCGCGCTGCGCCGGGTTCGCTTGCTGGTTCGGGACAACACCACCCCGGTGCGCCTGGCGATGCGCCAGGGTGGGGTCGACCTGACGGTGGTGTCCAACGAGGTCGGGGACGCCAGCGAGACCGTCGACGGCGATTTCACCGGCGACGAGCTGGTGATCGCCTTCAACCCGTCCTACCTGATCGACGGCGTCGAGGCGGTGGTGGGGGACGAGGTGGTGATCGAGACCGCCGATGCGTCGCGCCCGGCGACGGTGCGCGGCGCCGAGGACGACCACTATCGCTACCTGCTCATGCCGGTCCGGGTCTCCTGAGGGCTCGGACGCGGTGACCCTGATCCAGCTCGGGCTGCAGGATTTCCGGCTGTTCGGGGAGGTGTCGTTCGCGCCCGATCCGGGGGGCACGACGGTGATCACCGGCCCCAACGGCACCGGCAAGACCACCCTGCTCGAGGCGGTGGCGTATCTCGGTACCCAGCGGTCGTTCCGGGGCGCGCCGCGCGACGTGCTGGTGCGGGCGGGGGCCGACCGGGCGATCGTGCGGGCCCAGCTGGTACGCGACGAGCTGCCGGTGCTGGTGGAGTGCGAGATCGGGGCCCAGGGGCGCGCCCGCACCCAGGTGAACCGGCAGCTCGTCCGCTCGCGGCGGGGGTTGGCCGACGCCGCGCCGACCACGGTGTTCAGTCCCGAGGACCTGGTGGTGGTGCAAGGTGGTCCCGGACCCCGGCGCGAGCTGCTCGACGATGCCCTCGCGGTGGTCGACCGCCAGGCCGCGACCCGGATCGACGAGGTCGAGCGGGCCTTGCGACAGCGTGCCGCGCTGCTCCGCCAGGCCGGCGGCCGGCTCGGGCCGGAGGTCGAGCTGAGCCTCGAGGTATGGGACGACCGTCTGGACGCCGCGGGGACGGCGTTGGTCGAGGCCCGTGAGTCGCTGCTCGACGCGCTCGCGCCGTTGGTCAGCCGGCGGTACCAGCGCCTGGCCGCCGCCGGGCGCGCCGGCGCCGAGCAGCGCGACCATTCGGTGACGATGCGCTACGTCCGGTCGTGGTCGGGAGGGTTGGGCGAGGCGTTGCGGGCGGCCCGGCCCGACGACGTCCGCCGGGCGGTGAGCACGGTGGGTCCCCACCGCGACGACTTGGCCATCGCCCTCGACGGTCGCGACACCCGTCACCAGGCGTCCCAGGGCGAGCAGCGCAGCATGGCCATCGCCCTGCGGTTGGCGGTGCACGAACTGGTGACCGCCGTCCGGGGGCGGCCGCCGATCCTGCTGCTCGACGACGTCTTCTCCGAGCTGGACCCGGCGCGCAGCCGGGCCCTGGTCGAGCTGTTGCCGGCCGGCCAGGCGCTGGTGACCACCGCGTCGCCCCTGCCCCCCGGGGTCGAGGTGGGAGCGGTGGTCGTGGCGGGGGAGCTGTGAGCCCCCCCGCCCCCGGTCCCCGCCCGGCTCGCCGGGCCGGATCGGGGGGCCCGGGTCGCCGGAGTGGGGGACCCCGGACCCCGGACCCCGGACCCCGGCCGCTCGGAGAGCTGCTCGGTCGGGCGATGGACCGTCTCGGCGGGGGGACCACGACGACGACCCTGGCGACGTTGTTCGGGCACTGGGAGGCGATCGCCGGGACCACCCTGGCTCCCCACGTCCGGCCGGTGCGGCTGCACGGCGGGACGTTGGTGGTGGCGGCCGACCATCCGGCCTGGGCGACCAAGGTGCGCTCCCTGGGGGCCCAGCTGCTGGACCGGGTGGGGGAGCAGACCGGCGCCCGGCCGGCCCGGCTCGATGTGGTGGTGCGCTCCTTTTGAAGCGCCCCAGGTCGGGGCCGGTCGGGTAGAATGAGTTGTCCCCACCGAACGGACCGGTCCGCACCTGGCGGGCCGTGACCGGCGGTGCGGGCGTCCGATCGAGGGCTTTGGAAGGGCGCGCCCGTGGAAGTGACCGTGGAGCAGCACATTGGCCGTTGAGAGCACGTCCTACGACGCCAACGACATCACCGTCCTCGAAGGGCTGGACCCGGTCCGGATCCGGCCGGGCATGTACATCGGCTCGACCGGGCCGACCGGGTTGCACCACCTGGTGTGGGAGGTGGTGGACAACGCGGTCGACGAGGCGATGGCCGGTCACTGCACCCTGATCGAGGTCGACCTGCTGGCCGACGGCGGGTGCCGGGTGAGCGACGACGGCCGGGGCATCCCGGTGGACCGCCACCCCCAGTACCCCGACCGCACCGCGGCCGAGCTGGTGCTCACCACCCTGCACGCCGGGGGCAAGTTCGGCGGCAGCGGCTACAAGGTGTCGGGCGGCCTGCACGGGGTGGGGGTGTCGGTGGTCAACGCCCTGTCCAGCCGGCTGGTGCTCGAGATCGACCGCGAGGGCAACCACCACCGGCTGGAGTTCGCCGACGGCGGGGTGCCCCAGGGACCGATGCAGGTGACCGGGCCGGCGCCGCGGGGCCGGACCGGTACCACGGTCACCTTCTGGCCCGACGGGTCGATCTTCGAGGAGGTCGAGTTCCGGGCCCAGACCATCAGCGAGCGCCTGCAGGTGATGGCCTTCCTCAACCGGGGGCTCGAGATCCGCTTCACCGACCAGCGTCCGGGCGGAGCCAAGCGCGAGGTGTTCAAGTACAACGGCGGGATCGTCGACTACGTCAAGCACCTCAACGCGTCCAAGGAGTCGTTGTTCAAGAAGGTCGGCTCCTACCAGCAGGCCGAGGCGGGGCAGGAGGTGGCGGTCGCCCTCCAGTGGAACACCGGGTTCCACGAAGGGATCTTCTCGTTCGCCAACGGCATCTCGACCACCGAGGGGGGCATGCACGAGGAGGGCTTCAAGCGCGCCCTGACCTCGGTGGTGAACCGCTACGCCCGGTCGCGCAACCTCCTCAAGGAGAAGGAGGAGAACCTCGACGGCAAGGACATCCGCGAAGGGCTCACCGCCATCGTGTCGGTCCGGCTGACCGACCCCCAGTTCGAGGGGCAGACCAAGGCCAAGCTCGGGAACGTCACCATCCGCTCGCTGGTGGACCGAGCGACCAACGAGAAGCTGGCCGAGTGGCTGGAGGAGAACCCGACCGAAGCCAACCAGATCGTGAAGAAGTCGCTGCTCGCCGCCCGGGCCCGGGTCGCGGCCCAGCAGGCGCGCGACCTCACCCGGCGCAAGTCCGGCCTCGACGGCGCCGGCCTGCCCGGCAAGCTGATCGACTGCTCGTCGCGCAACGCCCGCGAGTGCGAGCTGTTCATCGTGGAGGGAAACTCGGCCGGCAGCTCGGCCAAGGACGCCCGCGACCCGAGGACCCAGGCGATCCTCCCCATCCGGGGCAAGATCCTCAACGTCGAGCGGGCCCGCATCGACAAGATGCTGAAGAACACCGAGATCCAGGCGCTCATCGCGGCGATCGGCGCCGGGCTCGCCGAGGACTTCGACGTGACCAAGATCCGCTACCACAAGGTGATCATCCTGGCCGACGCCGACGTGGACGGGAGCCACATCCGGACCCTCCTGCTCACCTTCTTCTTCCGCCAGATGAAGATGCTCGTCGAGGGCGGGTTCGTCTACGTGGCCCAGCCGCCGCTCTACTCCACGCTGGTGGGCAAGGAGAAGGTGTACCTGAAGGACGACATGGCCAAGGACGCGTTCGTCGCCGAGCACCCGGACCACAAGCAGGACTTCCAGCGGTTGAAGGGTCTGGGCGAGATGGACTTCGGCGAGCTGCGCGAGACCACCATCGACCCGACCCGCCGGTCGCTGCTCCAGATCAACGTCGAGCAGGCCGCCCTGGCCGACGACGTCTGCTCGGTGCTGATGGGCGACGACGTCGAGCTGCGGCGGCACTTCATCCAGACCAACGCGAAGGACGTGCGCTTCCTCGACATCTGAGGGGACGCGGAGAGAGGGTCCCGATGCACGATCCCAGTCCGACGAGGTTGACGTCATGACCCCGGCCCGGCGGAGCTCGTCTCGCGGCGCAGCCAACGGCAACGGGGCCCCGGCCAACGGGAACGGCGAGGCACCGGTGCTCGGGTTCGTCGAGCCCATCGAGATCCAAGAGGAGATGGAGCGGTCCTTCCTCGAGTACTCGATGTCGGTCATCGTGTCGCGGGCGCTCCCCGACGTGCGCGACGGCCTCAAGCCGGTGCATCGCCGGATCCTCTACTCGATGTTCGACCAGAACCTGCGCCCGGACCGGCCCCACGTGAAGTGCGCGGCCGTCGTCGGCGAGGTCATGGGGACGTACCACCCCCACGGCGACAGCGCGATCTACGACGCGCTGGTCCGCATGGTCCAGGACTTCTCCATGCGCCACCCGCTGGTCGACGGCCACGGCAGCTTCGGGGGCCCGGGGCCCGACGAGGGTCCGGCGGCCATGCGCTACACCGAGTGCCGGCTCCAGACGATAGCGCTCGACCTCATGGCCGGGATCGACGAGGACACCGTCGACTTCACGGCCAACTACTCGAACTCGACCACCGAGCCGGTGGTGCTGCCGGCCCGGTTCCCCAACCTGCTGGTGAACGGCTCACAGGGCATCGCGGTGGGCATGGCCACCAACATCCCGCCCCACAACCTGGGCGAGGTGATCGACGCCACCATCCACCTGATCGAGCATCCCGACGCCACCCCCGACGATCTGATGCGCATCGTGAAGGGCCCGGACTTCCCGACCGGAGCGCAGATCCTCGGCCGCCAGGGCATCCTCGACGCCTACCGCACCGGACGGGGCTCGATCAAGATGCGCGCCGTCGCCGAGATCGAAGAGGGCCGGGACGCCACCCGGATCGTCGTGACCGAGCTGCCCTACCAGACGTCGGTCGGAGTGATCGCCCAGAAGATCGACGACCTGGTGAAGTCCGGGGAGCTCGACGGCATCGCCGAGGTCCTCGACTCGTCGGCGGGCAAGCAGACCCGGTTGGTGATCCGTCTCAAGCGCGACGCGAACGCCAACGTGGTGCTGAACAAGCTCTACAAGCACACCCCGCTGCAGACCAGCTTCGGGGTGAACATGCTGGCGCTGGTCGACAGCATTCCCCGGACGCTGAACCTGGCCCAGGTGCTGAGTCACTACGTGGCCCACCAGGTAGAGGTGGTCACCCGGCGCAGCGAGTTCCGGCTCCGCAAGGCCCGGGCCCGCGAGCACATCGTCGAGGGCCTGCTGCGGGCGATCGACATGCTCGACGCGGTGATCGCGACCATCCGGGCCTCCGACGACCGGGCGTCCGCGCTCAGCGCCCTCATGGCCGATCCGTTCGCGTTCAGCGAGGAGCAGGGCCGGCACATCCTCGACATGACCCTGGGCCGCCTGACCCGCCTCGGCCGCACCGAGCTCGAGGAGGAGCTGGCCAAGCTGCGGGCCGAGATCGCCGAGCTCGAGGGGATCCTGGCCGACCCGGCCAAGCTGCACGCGGTGATCCGCGACGAGCTGGGCGAGATCAAGGAGAAGTTCGCCAACGAGCGCCGCAGCGTGATCACCCACGATCCGGGGGATCTCGGGGTGGAGGACCTCATCGACGACGAGGAGCTGGTGGTCACCATGACCGCGGCGGGCTACGTGAAATCGGTGCCCGGCGCGGCGTTCCGGACCCAGGGCCGGGGTGGGCGCGGCGTCCAGGGGGCCCGGTTGAAAGAAGAGGACCTGGTCACTCACGTGGTGCACACCACCGCGCACGCGTACCTGCTGCTGTTCTCCAACCGGGGCAAGGTCTACCGGTTGCGGGGTCACGAGATCCCGATGAAGGAGCGGACGGCCCGGGGCACCGCCTTGGTCAACCTGCTCCCGCTGGAGGTGGGGGAGACGGTCCAGGCGATCGTCCAGACGCGCGACTTCCCCACCGACCAGTACCTGATGTTCGCGACCGCCCAAGGGCAGGTCAAGAAGACACCGTTCTCCGAGTACGACAAGTCACGACGCGAGGGCTTCATCGCCATCAACCTGCGTGACGCCGACGAGCTGGTGCGGGTGGTGCCGACGGCGGGCGACGACGACCTCTTCGAGGTCACGAGGACCGGCATGACGATCCGGTTTTCGGAGCACGAGGTGCGGCCGATGGGTCGCGACGCGGCAGGGGTGCGCGGTATCCGGCTGCGGGCCGACGACCAGGTGGTGTCGCTGGACGTGGCGCGCGACGACACGGACATCCTCATCGTCACCGACGCCGGCTACGGCAAGCGGACCAAGCTCGAGCGGTTCAACCGCCAGGCCCGGGGCGGCCAGGGGGTGCGCGGCATCCGGCTGACGGCGCGCCGGGGCCGGGTGGTCGCGGCGTTCATGGTCTCCCTGGACGAGGAGATCCTGCTGGTGTCTTCGGCCGGGGTGACGATCCGGATGCCGGTGCGCGAGATCGCGTCCCAGGGGCGTGACGCCACCGGGGTGCGGGTGGTGAACCTCGACGACGGCCAGGCAGTGGCCGCGGCGGCCCCGGTCGTCGGTGCCGAGGAGACCGAGGCGGTCGGCGCGCCGTCCTGAGCCCGAAGTCGAAGCCCGAAGCCGAAGCCCGTACGGAGTCGGGGCCGCCGGGCGGTGCACGCGGCGCCGGTGGCGGTCGGCCTCAGCCGGTGGAGCGGAACGTCATCGAGAACGGCGCCGCCGGCGGCACGTAGTTCGACGGCGGTTGGTTTCCCACGGTGACCGCCACCCGGGCCGCCGACGAGCCGATCTCCAGCGCCAGCCCCTGTTGGTGCACGGTGAAGGGCTGCTTGTCACCGGCCTGCACGATGCCGGCGAAGAGGGAGTCCGACGAGCCGGGCAACGTCGCCGAGACCCAGGTCGCGCTGCCCACCGCCGACACGGTGACCTCGAAGGACTTGGCCCGCACGGCGAAGGTGGCGGATCCCGAGGTCGCCGACACCTGGGTGAAGACGTCGGGGCTGGTCGTGGTGGTCGATCCGGGCGCGGTGGTCGTGGTGGTCGGCGCCGAGGTGGGCGACGTGGTGATGCCCAGCTTCTGGAGCCACTGGGGCCGGACGCGGTTGACCACGATGCCGGCGATGCCGACCACGAGCGCCAGTGCCAGCACCGTGACCAGCACTCGCAGGACCAATGAACCGCCCGATCGCTCCTGGGGCGTCATTCCGATCACCGGCAGCGGACCGGTCTCGTCGAACACCCGGGGCACCTGGGCGGTGGGCGGATCCTCGCCGCCGCCGTCCGTGATCGAGCCGCCCGGAAGCTCCACCCCGAGCCCGACCCCGGTGCTGGCGACGGCTCCGGTGGCCGGTGTGGCTCCGGTGGCCGGAGCGGCGCCGTGGCCGCCGACCGGTAGGTCGCCGGTCCCCGGAAGTGCCCATCGGGCGCCCACCGCGGGGATGGTGGCGGTGTCGTCGGGATTGCCGACGGACCCGGAGGGGCCCGCCGGCCAACTGGCCGGGTGTAGCGGGGCGCCGGCGTGGACGTTGACCACCGCCGCCGCGGCGGCACTGCTGGGCCAGTGCTCGATCAGCACCAGGGCGTACGCGGCCCCCGGAAGGCCCAGAAAATCGGCGTACCGGCGCAGCACCTTGACGGTGTGGATGCGGTCGGGCAGGCGGTCGACCGTTCCCGCCTCCAACGCCTCGAGGGAGTCGGCCGGGACGCCCATCGCCGCGCTCACCTCGGGGACCGACAGACCCTGCTGAGTCCGTTCCCGGCGCAGGAACCTCCCGATCTCGGGCACCGAGACAGGCTCCACCGCCTCCTCGCGGCGGGACGCTCCATCACGATGCAGGATCACGCTGCCCCTTCCTCGAACCCCCAGCGCATCGTACCGGTGGTCGCGCGAGTCGAGGCCGCACGCCGGACCGGCCGGCGGCCTGGCGGAGCGCCGGATCCGGGAGACGACGGGCCGTGCCGGGCCCAGACGCGGTACAGATCAGCGGAGCGCCAGAGATCAGAAGAACAGGTGGAGTCGGGAGACCGGCCAGATCCGGACGTCGACCTTGCCGACGATGAGCGACCGGCTGATCGGGCCCCAGTACCGGCTGTCGCACGAGGCGGTCCGGTTGTCACCCATCAAGAAGTAGTCGCCGGCGGGAACCCGGAAGGGCTTCTCGAGCGAGTACGGCGTGTCGCCGGGTCCGGGCGTGGTGACGTCCCCCGCCGGCAGCCCGGGTTCCCGGAGGGGCTTGCCGTTGATGTCGACGACTCCGTCGTGCAGCGACACTGTCTCCCCCGGAAGTCCGACCACGCGCTTGACGAGGTCGTTGACCAGCGGACCGCTGCACGTCTCCTCCTCGCGCGGGGGGCGGCGGAAGACCACGATGTCGCCCCGGTCGACGCCGTGGAGGTGGTAGCTCAACTTGTTCACCAGGATCCGGTCGCCCACCTGCAGTGTGGGCTCCATGGACTGCGAGGGGATGTAGAAGGTCTGGACGACGAAGCTCCGCAGGAGCACCGCCACGACGAGGGCGACGACGACGATGATCCCGGCCTCGAGCAGCCACCGGCCGGTCCGCGCCGCCGGGCTGCGCGCGCCGCGCTCGGGCGGCTCGTCGATGCCGGCTCCGCCCGGAGGCGTCCCGTCGGCCCCGGCTCCGCCCGGAGGCGTCCCGTCCGTCCGGCCGACAGACGTCGGGGGCTCGGTGAGCGGCCCGCCCGCCGGAGGCCCGCCGGCCCGGCCGCCGGCCGCCCGGCCGATCTCGGGCTCGCTCGGGGGCATCGTGGCGTGAGGCTAGCTGCCGGGGGTGCAACTTGGGAACCGGGGGTACGGCTCGGGAACAAGGTCCCCCGGCGGGGTGTTCGGGCTTGCATGGACTCTACGAAGGCTGACCCTACGAAGGCTGATTTCTGGTTCGATCCGCTGTGCCCGTGGGCGTGGATCACGTCGCGCTGGATGCTCGAGGTGCAAGACGTACGGCCGGTGACCACCAACTGGCACGTGATGTCCCTGGCGTACCTCAACCTCATGCAGCACGTGGGCAAGGACATCTCCGAGGAGTACCGGGCCCGGATGGAGCAGGCCTGGGGCCCGGTCCGGCTGTGCGTCGCCGCGGCGCGGGAGAAGGGCGACGAGGTTCTCCTGCCCCTGTACACGGCCATCGGCACCCGGTTCCACGAGCGCCAGTTCCGCGGTCGAGAGGCGCTCGTCGAAGCCCTCGCCGAGGTCGGCCTGCCCGAGTCGTTGATCGAGGCGACCGAGGACGCCGGGCTCGACGAGGCGGTCAAGGCGTCGCACCACCAGGGCATGGACCAGGTGGGGCTGGACGTCGGGACGCCGGTGATCAGCGTCGACGGCCACGCCTTCTTCGGACCGGTCGTGACCCCGATTCCCCGTGGCGAGGCCGCCGGCCGGTTGTGGGACGGGGTGCGCCTGGTGGCCGGGACCGACGGGTTCTTCGAGCTGAAGCGCACCCGCGATCGGTCGCCGATCTTCGACTGACCCGGCCGGAGCGGGCCGGCGAACTACCAGGTTGTAGCCTGACCGGGTGGTGCAGCTGGGCGCTCGCGGGCGACGAACCGTCGCCGGTCCCGCCCGGAACCCCTCGCCGGTCCCGGTGGGGACGAGTGGCGCCGGTTCCCGTGGCTGACCTGCGCACCGAGCTGAGCGAAATCGCGACCGGGCTGGGGATGCTCGGGCACGACTCGCTTCCGGCGGCGCTGGACGCGCGACCCGAGCAAGTGCTCAACGTCCCGTCGGCGACCTTCGACCGCCTCCTCGCCGCGGTGGAGGTGGGCAAGCACGGGACGGTCGCCGCG
This sequence comes from Acidimicrobiales bacterium, assembly GCA_036501425.1. Taxonomy (GTDB): domain Bacteria; phylum Actinomycetota; class Acidimicrobiia; order Acidimicrobiales; family RAAP-2; genus DATKRB01. The sequence goes on from DASYAI010000023.1 coordinate 19,599, forward strand.
GCCGCCTTCGCCAACGGCCGGGCGTTCCTGGCGGCTCCCGAGGGCCTGCGCGGGCGCCCTCCGGCCCGGGTGGAGTGGAAGGGTCCGGACCGGCCCCCGGGGTATGACCTGCTGCCGGCCGACCTGCGAGCCGACTTCGTCTACCTGGTCTCGTGCAAGTACCGGTCGCGGGTGCTGATGAACGCTTCGCCCCAGCACCTCTTCGACAACCTCCTGCAGGTCCGGTCCCTCGTCCGGGCCGACGACTGGTACGCCGTCGTGGCGCCGGACGCCTACGGCGAGCTCCTCGACGCGGTGCGCCGGGCCGTCGACCCGGAGCTCCCGCCGAGGCTCGAGCATCTGACGGCCGCCGATCGGGCGACCATCGGGCGGGCCTGCGCCCGGCGATGGCCGGCGGCAGTCGAGGCCGTGTACTCCGGGTTCTGCGCCGCGGTCGCCACGGCGACCGCCCGCCGGTGGTCACTGGCGCTCCCCTCGCTGCGCCAGCGCGAGCTCATGCTGTGGCGTCTCCTGCGCCTCGCCGACTCGCCCTACTTCGTGCTGGGGGCCGAGGCGTCCGGTAGCGTTCGCCTGCGGATCGCCACCCCGTGGGACTGGCGCCAGGACTTCCGGCTCGAGGCGTTCGACATCGTGCCCTCGGGCGCCGGGCAACCCCGGGTCGACTGGACCGCCACCGTGGAGGACCGGACCACCTCGGTGACCCGGACCGTCCGGGGCCATGTGGAGATCCGGTGGAGCCACGGACGGTTCTGTGGCGTGCCCGAGGCCAAGATCTACCTCGACTCGCCGATCGCCGAGGTGCCCGGTTACTACCCGCTCACCGCTGCCGGCGGCTGCCCGCCCGCGCCGGGCGGCCGCCAGATCTCGTTCGCGGCCTTCGCGTCGCTCGGGGGACCAACCGACCAGGAGCCCACGTGACGACCGGTTTCCGAAGGGGCTCGGGAAGTCCCGGGGACTCGAGGGGTCCGGGGGACTCGGGGGGCTCGCCGGGACGCGGCGGCTGGCGTGCGGCCTGCGCGTCGGCCGAATCGCGGGAGGACGCGTCCTGACGTCGGTCCCGGGTCCGGCGGAGCTCGGCCGCGGCGTGGTGGTCGGTCCCGGCGACCCGCCACCACCACCGTGGGCCGCCTGCCCGCGGGTCGTCGTCGGCCCGGCCGAGGCCGAGGACCCCGCGGCTGCCGCGGGGCGGTTGCACGACGCCTGGGCGACCCGGACACCGGTGGTGGTCGAGCTCGACGTCGATCCGGCGGTGCTCCGGGTTCCCCAGCGCCACGCGGGCCCGGTGTACGAGCTGACCCCGGGGTTCGAGTTCCCCCTCGAACGCCTGGCCTTTTTGGTCTGGGCGAACACCTACGACGCCCGCGGCGGCGAGCCGCGGTGGTGGCACGGTCGCCGGGCGGCCCGGCGGATGGCCGGCGCGGGAGTGCGCGAGGGGGGCCCGGCCGACGTCGTCCTGGCCGACGGCACCGCCCTCTACGTCGACGGGGGGCCGGCGGACCCGCCCCCGATGCCCTCGGGCATCGGGGTGGTGCACCGGTGGGCGGCCGAGGCGGGGCGGATGGTGCCGGCCACCGATCGCGCCACCGGGGCCCAGCTGGCGCCGGACCAGCTGGCGGCGGTGGCCCATCGGGGCGGCCCGGCCCGGGTGATCGCCCCGGCCGGCTCGGGCAAGACCCGGGTCCTGACCGAGCGCCTCCGTCACCTGCTGGCCGATCGGAGTGCCGACCCCCACTCGATCTGCGCGCTGGCGTACAACACCCGGGCGGCGGACGAGATGCGCCAGCGCTGTGCCGACGTCCTCGGTCCGACGGGCCCCCAGATACGGACCCTCAACAGCATCGGCCTGTGGATCTGCTCGGAGCTCGGCCCGGGCCGCCGGCCGCGGGTGCTCCCCGAGCGCGAGGTGCGCGACCTGCTCCAGCAGCGCTTCGAGATCCGGCGGGTGGCCAACGCCGACACCGTGGCGCCGTACCTCGACGCGCTGGCGGCAGTGCGCCTCGGGCTGCAGAGCCCGGCGGCGGCCGAGGAGGCGTTCCCCGACGCGACCGGGTTGGCGGCGGGGTTCGACGGGTACCGCTCGGCGCTGGCCGACCTCGGGGCGATGGACTTCGACGAGCAGATCTACCGGGCCATCGAGATCCTGGTCGAGGAGCCCGAGGTCCGGGCGGCGGCGCAGGCCAGGTGCCGACGGATGCTGGTCGACGAGTTCCAGGACCTGACCCCGGCGCACCTGCTGCTGATCCGCCTGCTCTGCGCGCCCGGCTTCGACTGCTTCGGGGTGGGCGACGACGACCAGGTCATCTACGGCCACGCCGGGGCGTCGCCGGAGTTCCTGATCCAGTTCGGACGGTACTTCCCCGGCGCCGGCGACCACCCGCTGGAGGTGAACTACCGCTGTCCGCCCGACGTGGTCCGAGCTGCCGGGCACCTGCTCTCCCACAACCGCCGACGGGTCGCCAAGGTCCTGCGCTCGCCCTCGCCGACCGGTGACCCGAACCAGAGCGCCGACGGGTCGCCGGGGGCCCGTGCCAGCCTGGTGGTGCGGCGGGCGCCGGCGGCGGAACTGGCCCGGGCAGCGGTCGACGTGGTCGCGGCGTGGGGGGAGGCCGGTGTGGCGCCCGACCAGATCGCGGTGCTGGCCCGGGTCAACGCGGCGCTCCTGCCGGTGCAGGTGGCCTGCGCCGAGGCCGGGGTGCCGTCCTCGGCGCCACTCGGTCCCGAGGTCCTCGGCCGGACCGGCATCCGGACCGCCTTCGCCTACTTGCGCATCGCCACCGATCCGGGCCACATCCGGGCCGACGACGTGCGCGACACCATCCGACGGCCCTCGCGCGGGGTGGCCCCGATGGTGGTCGACATGCTCACTTCGGGGCGGGCCACCTCGGTCCACGACGTGCGCCGGTTGGCCGCCCGCCTGTCGGGGCGCGACGTGGCCAAGCTGCGGGCGTACGCCGACGACCTGGACGCGGTGGTCGAAGCGGGCCGGCATTCGTCGGAGGCGGTCCTGCGCACGGTGCGGGTGGGCATCGGGCTCGGAGCCACCCTCGACGTGCTCGACGCCTCGCGCCGCGACGCCGACCGCTCGACGCACATCGACGACCTGGTGGCCCTCGAGTCGGTGGCGTCCCTGCACCCCGACCCCACCACCTTCGCCTCGTGGCTGCGCGAGCTGCTCGGCCGCCCGGCTCCGCCCGAGCCGGCCGTGGTCCTCTCCACGATCCACCGGATCAAGGGCAAGGAGTGGGACCGGGTGGTGCTCTACGGCGCGTCGGAGGGGCTCATGCCCCACCGGTTGAGCGAGGACGAGGAGGGGGAGCGCCGGGTCTTCCACGTGGCCCTCACCCGGGCCCGGGTGCAGGTGGTGGTCCTGGCCGACGCCGGTGCGCCGTCGCCGTTCGTCGACGAGCTGGACCGGATGGCGCCGGAGCCGAACGCCGCGGACGGGCCGGCCGAGCGGAGCACCCGGGCGGGGCCGGGTGGGGGGAGCGCCGGGGCGACGGGGCCCGGCCGGGCGCGGGCGCGTCGAGGTGGAGCCCCCGCCGTGGGTCAGGGCGCGGGCGCAGGCGATAGGGTCCCCGGCCCCGGGGTGGGGGAGGCGGAGGCGGCCCTGCGGGCCTGGCGGGGCGCCACCGCCAAGGGCGCCGGGGTGCCCGCCTACGTCGTGCTCAACGACGCCGAGCTGGCCGGCGTGGCGGCGCGGGATCCGGTCACCCTGGCCGACCTGGCCCGGTGCCGGGGGATGGGGCCGGTCCGTCTCGAGCGGTGGGGGGACGACATCCTCGCCGTGCTCGACGGGGTCCGGGCCGCCGCCGAGCAGCTCAGCTGAATCGGCGCTTGGCCTCGGCGTAGACGTCGGGGGGCAGTGGCCCGAGGGTGGCCGCCCGGACGTTGGCCGCCAGGTGCTCGGGGCTCTTGGTCCCCACGATGGTCGTGTGCATGTCGGGATGGCTGATGGTGAAGCGGAGCATGAAATCGAGCGGGTCCGTGTCGCCCCGGAGGTCGTCGATGTCGGTCTGCTCGAAGCGAGCCTTGCGCTCCCGCATCACCTGCTGGAACGGCTCGGGGTAGTCGGCCCGGGGCTCGGGCACGCCCTTGGCCACCCCACCACGGATCACCGTGCCGGCGCCGGACCGGGCCGCGGCGGTGATGGCCCCCTCGTGCTCGCGCTCGACGGCCGAGTACGGGATCTGGAAGACGTCGAAGACCCCCATGGCGATCTGGTCGGGCAGGTTGGGCAGAGTCCCGGACATGCCGATGAACCGGACCTTGCCCTCGTCGCGCAACGAGACCAGCTCGTCGAGCGCGCCCTGCTCGGTCAGGGTCTGCGGCGCCGGGCTCATGTGCACCTGCACGAGGTCCAGATGGTCGGTGCGCATCCGGCGCAGGCTCTGCTCGACCGCGGCGCGCACGTTCTCGGGCGTGAAGACGTGCGGTCGGGGGCCGGTGAGGTCCTCGCCCACCCCTTCGCCGACCGGGCACCCGCACTTGCTGGCGAGGAAGTACTCGTCTCGGCGGTGGGCGATGGCCCGGCCGATGTGCTCCTCGGACCGTCCGTAGTCCGGGGAGGTGTCGACGATGTTGATGCCGGCGTCGAGCACCGCGTTGAGGATGCGATCGGCGTCCGCCGGGTCGACCCGGCGGCTCCGGAGCTCCATGGCGCCGTACCCGAGCTTGGTCACCGTCTCGCCGGTCCGACCGAGGACCGAGGTGGGAAGGGTCATGGCCGCATCTTGCCATGGGCCCGGGCACCGGACAGCTCGACGCAGCGGGCGGAGTACTCCCGCCGGCGGACGGCGCGGCGGCCGGTTCTAGGACTGGGGTCCCATCGCCCCGAACGCGGCCACCACCTGTTGGGCGTTGGCGAACTCGAGATCCGGGGGAAGCGCCCGGAGGTGGGCGTGGAGCGGGCTGCGGTCGTCGGGCCCGATGGCGCGCAACAGATCGTTCCGGGTGGCGGGGAACGAAACGCTCTCGATCCGACCCAGCAGCTCCCGCCGCACCGCACGCTCTGCCTCGCCGGTCGACGGATCCTCCACCGGTGAGGGTCGGGCCCCGAGGACCGGCGGTCTCGGCTCGTCGGGGGGGAACCGATCGGGGTCGTAGGGGATGTCGGGGGCCATGGTTCCTCGGTACCCGGGAGCTCGGGGGGCGTAACGCCATCGGGTCGATCGGGTGCCCACAGAGGGGAGTGTGAAGAGGACCGAATCGGTCTAGCCTGACCACCAGGGAGAGGACCACCCGGAGGGGGGAACGTCCATGAGCGATCTCGTTCGCATCATCTCAGCGGACTCGCACGTCACCATTCCGAAGGAATTGGTGCACGAGCAGTTGTCGTCCAAGTTGCGCCAGAAGGTCGAGGCGGCCGAGGCCCAGTACGCGGCC
>DASYAI010000024.1:0-25568 GCA_036501425.1 Acidimicrobiales bacterium
GGCCACGCCGGCGGGGCACGTGTAGTCGGAGGGATCTGTGGCCGCCGGCGTGCACTGGTACTCGGTGCTCCACTGGTTGTCGCTGATGAAAACGTCGTCGACGTCCTGGCCGATGTAGTTGCGGTAGAGGCCCAGGTGAACGCCACCGGTGACCCAATCGATAAGGGCGGGACCGAGGATTAGCCACTGAATGTCGGTGGCGTTGTAGTTGAAGTCGAGGGTCATTTCGGCGACCCCTGCTTGGGGGTCTGTCGGGGATTGGGCGGCCGAGGGGTGTTGGTAGATGCCCATCAGTACGTTGCCGCTGGCGTCGTCGAGAAGGGGCGTCTCGCTGGCCCCTGCCGGCAACGGCCCAGCCACGGTGGCTGGGGAGGCGAACGTGCCGGTGTCCAGCGGCACGGGGCCCTTCAACGAGGAGAAGATGGCGAGGCCGGTGGCCGTAAGGGTGGCCGTGGTGTTGGAGAGGTCGCCGTTGTTGCTCTCGGTGACCGAGTTGAGACCAAGGGCCGGAGAGGGGAAGGCGTCAGTGTCGATCTCACGAACCCCAAATGCAGACTCGTACTGGTCGAGCGCGGTCAGTTGGCCTGTTGCGAAGTCTGCCGGGCCGTCGGCGACCACCACCGCGTCGAAGAGGCCGTGAGTCGACGAGGAGGTCAACGTTGGCAGCGTCACCGTCTCGGAGCCGAGTGTGGTCCCAGCGGCGTCAACCTCGGTGTACGCCACGCCCTCGTTAGCCAGCTCGGCCGCCCAAGCGGGCGTGGTCGGGTCCGGAATCGTCAACGTTGGAGAAGCTCCGATGAGCAGCACCTTCAGGTCGGTCGTGTTGGGGCCGGCGCTCGTGCTGTTGATCACGACCGGAACGAGCACTGCGGCGAGGAGGAGTGCTCCCACCACGACGACGGAGCTCAACCGGCGGCCGCCGGGGCGCCGCGTGGCTACTGAGCCCAGAGCCTGTCGGTCGCGGCGGCCCCTGCCGGCCGCGATTCCAAGGCTCCTTTGCATCCGCCGTTGCATGTATTGGGCTCCGTCCAATCTCTCATATGGCGCGAGCCGGGCAGCGGGCGACCTCGAGGTCGCGAGCCGGTCCGGATCTGCGGACCGACCCGCAGCGCGCGTCGGTCGTCACGATGACCCAGCCAATTCCAGTTGTCTCCGACGCTCGGGTCACCGACCTGCCGTCCCGGCGGAAACGCTCGCCTGACTCTAGGGGGAGTCCGAGCCTCCGTCGACTTCTACGGCCACAAAACGACAAAACCGCGTGGGCCGGCTTATACGGCCACCGCGATTACTCCGGCCATGGCCGCTCGGCGACGGTTGTCGGAGGAGCCGGAACAACCCGGGTGCTCGCCGCCGTGCCTTCGCGCAGCGGCGAGCACCGTGAGCCCGACGGGGCTCGGATGGACAGTCCCGGACCACAGCGCTGAGCGCCCAGGACCTGCGGGCCTGACCCTGCCGCTCCCTCGGGACGGCTCCTAATCCGTCGACCCCCTCGTCCCCTCCCCTCACGTACCCAAGTGGCGCCATTGTCCGCGCCAGCACCCGGTGACGCATCATCTCGTCGCGTGATCGCCCTACGTCGAACGTATGACGACCCCACCTGATGGCCGGCGACGGACCGTTTGGTTTCCACGGGGCTCGCCGGGCTCGGCCGGGCCGCGTCCGAACGGAGAGCAGGGAACGTGGGGACCCGACGGTCGAAACCCGGGGCAGGATGGTGCTGGTGCTCAGCGGTGGCTGGTGCTCAGCGGTGCTGGTGCTCAGCCCGGGGCGGCGTCGGGGGTGAAGCGGCGGGCGCTGAAGCGCCACTGTCCGTCGAGGCGCTGCAATTGGTCCTCGTACTCGCCGGTCATCACGATGCCGGTTGGGGCGGTGCCCACCAGGGTGACGTAGGCCCTGCCGGTCGCCTTGTCGCCCTCACCGTCGACCACGATGTTGGAGAGGATGTGGCGGATGCCGACCGGTGCTCCGGGGTCCCGCCCGGCGCCGGTCGACGCCAGCAGCTCGTCGGCGCCCTGAAGGTGGCGGCCCGGCATGTCGAAGCTGCCGTCGGGGGTGAAGCAGGCGGCATAGGCGTCGCCGTCGCCGTGGTCGCTGGCGAAGCTGTAGCTCGCATAGAGCTGATGGATGGCGACCAGTTCACCCGAATCGAGCGGCATGGCGGGCTCCCTTCTGCGGGCTCCGCCAGGACCTCGGTCCACGGGGCGGAGTGCGGCTGACGGACCCCTGAAACCTACGCTCGCCTGGTCGCGCCGTCCACTGCACCGGTGGCCGGCCAGCCGGCTCAGCGCTCCGCTCGACGTCCGATCGTAAGCATCAGGACCTCACCGCACTCGCACTGGGTGAAGACGTGGCGGAACCATCGGTCGCCCACGACGCCCGGGGCCACCACGTCGTTGCGCTGGCGGCCGCACGAGCACGTGCCGCTGAGTGGCACCTGCTCGCCGGCGCCCTGGCCAAGGGGTCGAGACGGTGCCGGGGACCGATCGTTCCCCGCGTGGCGGCGAGCAGGCCGTCGTCGCCCGGGCCCGTCGGGCGGGTCCCGATGGAGGAGCGATCCGGCGATGGCGACCAGGCTCCGTTCCTTGCTGTGTCGGGCCATCGTCCCTCCGTGGTCCACCGGACGCTCGTCACGCCGGTTGGTGGGGTCCTCCGAGGCATCTTGGTCCGTCCGCGGTGGGGGCGGGTCGCCGAGCGGTTGCCGTTGCGTTGCTGAGACCGCCGTCGACCACCTGGCCCACTGGGGCGCCGTACGGATCACCATGAAGGGCAGCATCCCAGGTGGCGGGCCGAAGAGCGCGGATCGCGGCCTAGGACCGAGCGCCGACCCGTGCGCTCACCCCCCGGTCGGTGGCCGGGCAGAGCGCGGCCGGCCGGCTCGGCCCCGGGGCGGCCGACGGCGGCCGCACGAAGCGGTAGAGGAGGATCGACCCCCCGAGGTCGCCGACCGGGCAGTAGGCCCGAAGCCACAAGAGCCGGCTGCGCTCGGCGGTGGTCAGATCCGTCGCCGACACCGCCACCCAGCCGGTCACCCGGCCCGGCGGCACGCCCAGCAGTCGTCGGGCGCCCCGAACGTTCCGGACCCCGAGCCCCCGGGGCCCGAAGTACGCCACCCAGGGGTGTCGACCGGCGCTCCAGGCCTGCAGGGCGAAGAACCCCTGACCCCAGTCGATGTCCGAGTTCGACGCCACCTGGTAGCCGGGACCGAGCGGAGGCGACACCCACGCCAACGAGGCTGGCGCCGACGACGCCGCGGCGGCGGCGGCCAGGCCTATCGCCACCGCGACAGCGGCCCGACCTCCGGCATGCCCGAGCAGCCAGGGGACCAGCGCGCTGGCTGCCACCAGCCACAGGGCCACGACCGGCAGCAGGTAGCGGACCCCGATGTCACGGGGCGTGGCGACGGTCACCGCCAGGAGGCCGAGCCCGGGAAGGGCCAGGACGGCCCCGGCCCGCCGGCGCGTCAAGGGGTCCACGAACCGCCACCCGAGCGGTCCCACGATCAGCACCAGCAGGGTGGTGGGCACCATCTTGACCAGCAGGCCGGCCGGCCAGTACCACCAGCGCCCCCCCACCCACGAGGTACCGAGCAGGTAGCCGGGCCCCGCAACGGTGTCGTTGGTGGCAAGGTAGTTGATGCCGTGGAGGTAGGGGGCGGGGAGGATGACGGTGGGGTCGAGCAGGACCCGGGGATCCAGGCAGACGTAGAGGAGCCAGGTGAGGACCCACGCCGTGCCGAGCACCGCGGCGCCCTGGGCGACGCCGGCCCGCCACGATCGTCGGCTCGCGGCGACGAGCACGCAGAGGGCCCCCAGCCCCGCCAGCAGCAGGCCGGGGACATCGCACGTGACGACCACCGCGCTCAGGGCCCCCAAGGCCAGCGTGCGCCCCCAGTCCGGCCGCACGAACCACCGCAGGAGCATCCAGGACCACAGGGCCACCGCCAGCGCGAACGAGACGTCGACCGAGTCGAGGTGGCCGAGGCCCAACACCCAGGGCGACAGGAGCCACAGGAGGGCAGCGGTGGTCCCGGCCGCCCGACCGAAGAGGTCCCGGCCGAGGCGGTAGAGCACCAGGGCCAGGCCCACCGCTTCGAGCAGCGGCACCACCCGCGCCGCGAAGGTCACCGAGCGAAGGGTGCCGGCGTGCACCTGCGCGTCGACGAAGGCGGCGCTGTAGGTCCGCTCGTCGTTGTGATCCCAGTGGCCGTCGGCGGGCACGAAGGGGTGGACGAAGAGCACGGGCAGCACGGCGAGCACCTTGGCCAGCGGCGGGTGCTCGTCGTTGAGGTCGAGGTCCTGGTGCAGCACGGCCGCCAGGCCCGACGCCACGTAGACCGGCTCGTCGAAGGTCGGCGCGTCGACCCAGGCTTCGTGCAGTCCGAGGCCCAGAAACCCGGCGGAGGCGACGAGGACGACCAGGAACGTCCCGCCCCACCCCTCGAACCTTGCGCGCAGGTTACGGGATGGTGAACGAGGTGACCGCAGGGCGATACCATCCTGGGTCTGCCCTGAGAACTTGAGGATGCCGATCACTTTAGTAGGAGTCTCGCGACGCCCGATGAGTCACCGATGAGCCACGGATGACCGACGAAGGCTCCTCGGAGGAGGCTCCGTCGGTCGAGATCGACGGAGCACTGCCCGCGGCGCGCGAGGTCACCTTGGTCCGGCCGCTCTCGGGGTCCGACAGCCTCGGCCGCGCTAGGGCGGACCCGGACCCGGGCGCCGCCGCCCAGCAGTCCTCCACTCCCCCGTGGTCTGCCCCGTCGCGACCACGGTCCGGCAGGGTCGCCCGGGCCCTGGCCGCGACGAGCCCCCGCCAGCGCCTCGTGATCGGCTGGTCCGTGTTCGGGGCGGCGTTCGTCGCGTTCACCGTCAGCCTGGGGCTGCCCTACAGCGAAGACGACATCTTGATCTGGCTGACGGCCGCCCTGTTCGTCTCCTGCCTGGGCGACACCAGCAAGTGGCGCCGGGGCCTGCTGGTCGACTGGCTGCCGCTCTACGCGGTGCTCGCCGGCTACGGCCTGCTCCGGGGCTACGCCAGCCACGTGCTGTGGGGCCCGTTCGTCCGTCCCCAGGTGGCATTCGACTCGTTCATCGGCGGGGGGCAGGCCCCGACCGTGACCTTGCAGCGCTGGCTGTTCCGGCCCGGCGACCTGCATCCGTGGGACTACGCGGCCTGGCTCGTGTACATGAGCCACTTCTTCGCCAGCTTCGTGGTGGCGGCGGTCCTCTGGAAGCGGGACCACGCCCGCTTCCGCCGCTACATCGCGCTCTTCGTCACCCTGACCTTCGTAGGGTACGTGGGATACGTGCTCTACCCGGCCATGCCACCGTGGTTGGCGAGCCAGACCGGCCATCTCGCCCACACGACCCGGATCATCCCGGTCGTGTGGAACCACGTGGGCGTCCACGGGGCGGCCGCCCTGTTCACCGGAGGCAATCGCTTCGACAACAACATCGCCGCCATGCCGTCGCTCCACGCCGCCTACCCCTTGCTGCTGGCGGTGTTCTTCTGGAAGCGGGCCTCCGCCCCCCTGCGCGCCCTGCTCGTGACCTACGTCCTGGCCATGGCGTTCACGCTCGTCTACACCGGGGAGCACTTCGTGATCGACGAGCTGGTGGGTTGGACCCTGGCGATCACCGTGTTCCTCGTCGGGACCCGGGTGCTCGAGCGCCGCGCCGCCCGGCGACGTCCCTCCCTGGCGCCGCTGCCCTCGTCGACCCCCTGACTGGACCTCGGTCGGAGCGAGCCCCTCGACGACGGCCGTGCCCAGCGGTCCCGTGCCGGCGGACCCATCGGTCCCCGGCCGGCCGGGCGGGGCCGGCATCCACCTGGTGCGACCCGTCCGTCGGTAGCTTCTGCCCCATGAACGAGGCCATCCACCAGCGGTCCATGTCGGGGGAGCCGATGGAGCGCCAGGCGCAGCTCCGCGACGAGATCCAGCAGTGCCGGATCCAGATGGTCTACGGCTCGCTGGTCGAACGGCGCCGGCTCGAGCGCCAGATCATGCGGGCCGAGGCCGAGCTGTGCCGGATGGGCGCTTAGGGGGTCGGGCCCCGGGCCTGGGGCCCCGGGTCGCCGGGCTCCGCCGGCCGAGCAAGGATCCCGTCGAAGGCGCTGGAGCGCTGGAGCCACCAGCGGAAGCCGACCCCCACGACCTCCGGTGGCACACTGTGACCACCGTCGAACTCGTGGAAGGTCACCGGGTAACCGTCGGAGCTGAGCCCGGCCGCTAGCCGCCGCCCGCACAGGTCGATGGGCAGGACCCGATCGTGGGTCCCGTGCGAGATGAAGACCCGAGGTCGGCCGACGATGGCCGGCGTGGAGACGAAGCCGGGCGAGAAGGCGACGATGCTCGAGAACGCGTCGCCGTTCGTCACCCCGATCGACAGGGCGTAGGACGCCCCGTCGGACATCCCGCCGGCCGCGAGCCGGTCGAAGTCGACGTCGCAGGTGTCCGCGACCCGGTCCAGCACCTGGCCGGCGACGTCAGCGTCGGGCCCGGCGCTGCCCGAGGCGATGACGTCCCAGGTCTCTGCTCGGGCATCGGGAGCGGCGACGACCACGCCGTAGCGGTCGGCGGCGCTGAGCACGGTGCGCAAGGCGTGACGGCCCGTGCCGCCGCCGCCGTGGAAGAGCAACATGACCGGCGCGCCCCGCTCGGCCGTGTCGGGCACGTAGAGCACGCCGTCCCGCTCGCGGCCGAGCCCGAGGCTGACCTCGCGGCCCGCCGACGTGCCGGTGCTCGGCCGGGGACGGAAGTGGAGCCTGCCGGCTGCCGGCTCGCGGGAGCTGCGGGGCGACGCGCTGTCCACGCTCGGAGCCTCGCGCAGATGCGGGCGGCGGATCTGCAATGGCCGTGCGAAGGCGCGTCCCTTCGTGGGCCGACCCGACCCGGCATCGTGGCCGTATCCTGTCCCGTGATGCCGTTCAACGTCGACGTCATCCGCAACAAGCCGAACCGGGCACGGGTCTGGGTGACCGGCGAGGTGGACATCGCTACCGCCCCGGCGCTCGACGACGCCTTCGAGCTCATCTTCGAGCCGGGCGTCGACATCGTCGTCGACCTGGCCGGCGTGTACCTGTTCGACGCGGCGGGGCTGAACGTCCTGGCCCGGCTGGCCGGTCGCCTGAGGGATGCCACCGGATCGCTGGTGGTCCAGCACGCGAGCCCGCTGGTGCGGCGAGAGTTCGTCATCTGCGGCCTTGCTCACCTGCTCTCGGCCTCGTAGCCCGGAGCGCTCGTAGCCCGGAGCCCCGTAGCCCGGGGCGACCTCTCGCCGTCGACGGCGGCTTCGCCTACAGCGCCAAGGCGTACATCGCGCCGACCAGCAGCGAGCCGAGTGCCGTGCCGGCGAGTGCCCGGGTGGCGAGCCGGTCGTCTCGACCGAGAACGATCAGTTGACCCAGCACGATGGCTTCGTTGGCGGCCCGGAGGAAGCCATCGGTATGCCAGGGAGTGCTGAGGGACACGACGACCGCCTGGTCGGGCGCTGCCAAGTCCTGATCGTCAACGACTGATCGTCGCCGACGGCATGTTGCGGGCGTCGCCGGCCCAAGCGACCTACAGCGGGTACTTGACGCTCTCGACGCCGCGCATCTCCCGCAGCACGAGGTAGTCGGGACCCTTGAGGGCGGTGCGCTCCCACGGCCCGAAGCCGAGCACGGTCCTCGAGCCGCCGAGGGCGGCCGGCACCTGCTGGATCCGCTCGAGTCCCTCCTTCACGCCTTCGGGGGTGTGCACCGTGGCGTAGCGGATGCCGAGGACGGCCAGGGTGGCCAGGTCCCACATGCAGGCGGCGAAGGACGTGAACGGGCGGCTGCCGCGGCGAGCCTCGAAGCGGTCCAGGACCGTACGGAACGTCTCGTTGTCCTCGTCCACCTGGTCCACGTAGACCCAACCGCTCATCTCGCGGCGCTCGTCGGGCGACTTGGCGTAGAAGTGCATGCCGGCGCTGGTGGTGAACCGGGGCGGGTCCCATCCGATCCGGGTGAGGGCCCTGGACAGGTCGAGGAGCACCGCGCCGAAGCCCAGGTAGACGAGGGCGCTGGGGTTGGCCGCTGCCGCGGCTTGCGCCTCCGCCTGCAGATCGTCGGCGACCGGCGAGCACTTGGCGTCCTGCACGATGGTCAACCCCGACCGCTCGCACTCCTCTTCGAAGTACTCGAAGAACTCGGCGCCGATGGGGGAGCGGTCCCGGATGACGGCCACCCGGCGCAGGCCCCGCCGCGCCATCGCTCGGGCGATGAGGGGACCGTCGCCGTAGAGCGCGCCGAGCTGGTAGTGGAACCCGTACTCTCCGCGGGAGCGGGTCGTCCCCGGATAGTTGATCGTGGGCACCCGGCGCTGTTCGAAGTGGGGGACGACCGCGATGCAGTTGTCGGTGATCCCGGGCCCGATCACGAGCAGAGCTCCGGCGTCCGCGAGCTGGTTCCAGGCGTCGACCACCCCCTTGGCCGATCCCAGGGGCAGGCCCCGACCGGCCGCGAACACCGTCTCGACCGGGCGGTCCAGCTCACCCGTCTCGAACGCCTCGTCGAAGCGGAAGCGCAGCAGCGCTCCGGTCCCCTGCTCGAACGAGTCGCGGTCGCCGTCGGCCCCGTCGCTCAGGATGCCCACCGTGAACGGTTGCAGGTTCTGCGGCATACCAGCCTCCCCTCAGGCCGGGTCGACCTTGGGCCGGACGATGCCCTGGGCGCGGAGGTCGCCGATGAGTGCGCCCTGCTCGAGGATGTTACCGGTGACCTCCGGCGGCTGGCTGGCCAACCAGCAGATCACCTGGGCCGGAGCCTCTTCGAGCTCATTGGCCGAGTAGTCGGCGTTGGGCAGCGTGAAGCGGTAGGCCGGGGTCGCCGCGGCGACGCCCAGGGCGTTGACGCTGATGCCCTTGCCCCGCATCTCCTGCGCCAGACCCACGGTGAAGCGGTTGAGCGCCGCCTTGGAGGTGCCGTAGGCGAGCAGGCTGTCGCCGAGGCCCTGCCCTGCCTCCCCGAAGCTGGCTTCGCCCATCCGCAGCGGTCCGCCACCCCCTTCGACGTTGGTGGCCATCGCCGTCGGGTCTTGTTGCACCTGCCCCGCCCCCGAGGAGATGTTGACGATCCGGCCGTCCCCCCGTTCGAGCATCTGGGGCAGGAAGGCCTTGGCCAGCATCACCGGCCCGAGCACGTTCACCTTCAGCAGGATCTCCCAGCGCTTGACCGTGAGCTCGAGGAACGGTGCGACGTAGGACACGGCGGCGTTGTTGACCAGGATGTCGCAGCGACCGAAGGTCTCCATCGTCCGCTCGTACGCCGACTGGACGTCCTCGGCGAGCGACACGTCGCCGCGCAGGGCCAGCGCCCGCACCCCGTAGGACTCCACCTTCTCGGCTGTCGACTCGACCGTCCCGGCGAACACGCGGTGCGGACTGTCGGCCGTGCTCTTGGCCATCACCACGACGTCGGCGCCCAGCCGGGCGAACTCGTAGGCGGTGTACTCGCCGATCCCCCGGCTGGCTCCGGTGACCAGGGCGACCTTGCCTGTGAAGTCCATCCTTGCCCCTTCCCCCGGGCCGGCACCCGATGCCCGGTCCTGCACCAGCGGCCGAGCGTAGCGGGCGCCGCGAGGAAGCACCCGGCAGTGGGGGTTTCACCCCGCGGCCGACGGGTAGGGCCCCGTCGTTCGCCTGGACGGAGAACGACGAGACGGGAGCGGTGGTCGCATGGCGGGAGCAGGGGTCGCATGGTGAAGGTGCTGCTCGTGCTGCTCTGCCTGGTGCTGCCCTTCCTTGCCGTGCTCCTGAAGGAAGGCCCGAGCCTGAAGGTCCTGTGGGCCTTTCTGCTGCAGCTCTGTGGGCATGTGCCCGGGGTCGTCTACGGGATCTACGTCGTGGTGCACGACTGAAGGGACATGGCACCGTCAGGACCCTCGCCGTTCGCCGTCGTCGTCTCGCTCGACGACCTCGACCCCGGAGCCGTGCTGGTCACGGCCTCCGGCGAGATCGACGTGGCCACGGCCCCGCGGGTGCAGGCAGCCATCCTCGCCCAGCTCGACGGCAGACCGGTCGACGTGGTGGTCGACCTGTCGGCGGTCAGCTTTCTGGACTCCTCGGGCATCTCGGCGCTGATCCGTGCCCGTCGTCGGGTGGGGGAGGTCGGTGGAACGCTCAGGCTCCGCAATCCGCAGCCGAAGGTCCGACGGGTGTTGCAGATCACGGGCGTGGAGCAGGCCTTCGTCATCGAGACGGGGTGACGGTCCCGCGAAGTCCCGAAACTAGAGTGACTTGATCATGCATCGACCAGACAGCCCGCCTCGGTTTCCCGGCCCGACCGAGGAGCGAGGCGCCACGAGCATGACGGACACCGACCGGCAGCCGTAGCGGCTCGACGTGCGGTACATCATCTACGGAGCCGGGGCAGTGGGTGGCGCGATCGGCGGGCGGCTCGCCCGTGCCGGCCACGACGTCACCTTGATCGCTCGGGGTGCCCATCTCGAGGCTCTTCGCACGGGGGGGCTGCGACTGGTCACGCCGGACGAAGACCTGCATCCCGTCGTGGCAGTGGCCGGATCACCGGCCGAGGCGGCACCCGAGCCTGGTGACATGGTGGTCCTGGCGATGAAGGCCCAGGGAACCGAAGCGGCCTTGGGCGAGTTGGAGGCGGTCGCGGGGGCCCAGGTTGCGGTGGTGTGCGCCCAGAACGGTGTGGACAACGAGCGGATGGCGGCGCGCCGGGGCTTCGCCACGTACGCCATGTGTGTCGTGATCCCGGCCACGCATCTCGAGCCGGGCGTGGTCCATCTCCACGCGGCGCCGGTGGCGGGCATCCTCGACGTCGGTCGCTACCCGGGCGGCACCGACGCCACCGCCGAGCGGCTGGCGGCCGATCTGCGGAGCGCCGCGTTCGAGTCCCGGGCCGACGGCGAGATCATGCGATGGAAGTACGCCAAGCTGCTGAACAACCTGGGCAACGCGCTCGACGCGGCCGTTGGCGCCGGCAGCCGCCGCAGCGACCTGTTCGGTCAGGCCCTGGCCGAGGGTGCGGCGTGCTACGAGGCCGCAGGCATCGACTACGCCCGCCCCGACGAGGACCTCGACCGACGTGCAGCCATGTCGCCGCTGCGGGCCGCCGGCGGCGTGGCGCACCAGGGGAGCTCTTCGTGGCAGAGCCTGGCGAGGAGCACCGGCACCATCGAGGCCGATTGGCTCAACGGGGAGATCGTCCTGCTCGGCCAGCTCCACGGCGTGGCCACCCCGGTGAACGAGGTGTTGCGCCGGGTGGCCAACCGCATGGCCCGCCAGCGCCTCGCCCCCGGGTCGTTGTCCCTTCGGGCGATCGAGGAGGAGGTGCGCCAGTTCGAGCGGGGCGGGGCAGCCGGGGCGAACAGGGGCACTGCATAAATTCAGCGGCCACCCCGGGGACGGGACCTACAACCGGCCGCCGGTGACCGCGACGATCGAGCTGCCGGTCGTGCGGACCCATCGCCACACCGCTCGCAAGGGCCTCCTCATCAGCTCCTCGGCCCTCGGGCTCAGCGGGGTCACCGACGCCGAGGGCAACGCGCTCCTTCCATTCTCCTGGCCCACGCCGCCTCCCCCAACTTCACCGTCGGCTTCGGCTGGAAGCCGGGCGACTTCGTGATCTGGGACAACCAGGCCACCTGGCATTACGCGGTCAACGACTACGACGGTCCCTGGCGTACCGCAAGGTCATCGGAGGCTGACCCCGACGTCGGCCGGCGAGAACGGCCGGCGAGCGGGATCGGCCGGGCAGCGAGCGGGTGACGGTGTCTGCGTTCAGGACATAGGAGACCGCCGGCCTCGGGGATGTGTCAAGACATAGGAGACCGCCGAGGCGAGGGGTGCTCCTATGGACATGGGTCGATTCCTGATCGAGACGCACCTTCGGACGGGACGGCCGATCAAGGAGCTGGCGGCTGCGCACGACGTGAGCGCCAGCTGGCTGTTCAAGCTCCTGCGCCGCCACCGCCTGGACGGACCCGAGGGCCTCGCCCCCCGGTCGCGGCGGCCCCATGGATCCCCGACCAGGACCACCGACCGCTTCAGCGACGAGATCGTGGCCCTGCACAAGGAGCTGGCCGACGACGGCCTCGACGCCGGCGCGGTGACCATCCAGTACCACCTGGCCCAGCTCCACCGTCAGCCGCCGTCGGTCTCCAGCGTCTTTCGGGTGCTCAAGGCCCGGGGCTTCGTCACCCTCGAGCCCCACAAGCGCCCCAAGAGCTCCCTGCACCGGTTCTGCGCCGACCTGCCCAACGAGTGCTGGCAGGCCGACATGACCCACGTGACGCTGGAGAACGGCGAGGTCTACGAAGTCTTGAACATGATCGACGACCACTCCCGGTTGTGCGTGGCATCGAGGGCCATGGGGGTGGTGAAAGCCCCCGACGTGGTCCGGGTTCTCCACCAAGCGGCCGAGACCTGGGGCTATCCCGCCTCGTTCCTCTCGGATAACGGGCTCATCTTCAGCACGAAGCGCCACCACCAGGTGGCCGTGGTGACCGAGCAGGAGCTGTTCGCACTGGGCATCGAGGCCAAGCACTCGCGGCCCTACCATCCCCAGACCTGTGGGAAGGTCGAGCGCTTCCACCAGACGATGAAGAGGTTTCTCGCCGCCCAGGAGGGCGTCTGCACCAAGAAGCAGCTCCAGCGAGAGCTTGACCGCTTCGTGACCTACTACAACCAGGTGCGGCCGCACCGGGGCATCGGGCGCCGGACCCCGGCCGCTCTCTACGGCGCTCGGGAGAAGGCCGGGCCGTCTCCCTCGTTCGTGCAGGTGGGCCAACGCTGCGCTTGGACCGGGTGGACCGGTCCGGGCGGGTGACGCTGCGCCACCGGGGACGCCTCCACCACCTGGGCATCGGCAATGCCTACGCCGGCTGGCGCATCGCCATGCTCGTCGACGGGCTCGACATCGAGATCGTGGGCCTCGACGGCTCACCACTGCGGCGCCTGGTCCTTGATCCGACCACGGACTACCAGCGCATCGGTTGACGACGAGAACCCTGGTCTACGATGTCTCGCGACATCGGTCTCTCCGATGTCTTGAGACATCACAAGCGAGCGGGTGACGGGAATCGAACCCGCATGACCAGCTTGGAAGGCTGGAGCTCTACCATTGAGCTACACCCGCGGCGGCGCCGAGACGCGGCGGCAACACTCTAGGTCGGCGGTCGCGACGCTCGGGTCCTGAGGTCGGAGCGCCACGGAGCCAGGGCCAGGGGCCACGAGGCCGGGGCCGCCTCGCTCGGACGGCGGTCGGCACCGGCCCGGCGCCGGTCTACGGTCACAGGGGTGGAGAGCCTCTACCAGCGGGTCGGCGGTGACGACTTCTTCTCGCGCCTCGTCGAGCGGTTCTACGAGGGCGTGGCCGGCGATCCCGTCCTTCGACCGCTCTACCCGACCGATCTGACCGCCCCCCGCGAGCACCTGGCCGCCTTTCTGGTGCAGTACTGGGGCGGTCCTGCCACCTACAGCGAGCAGCGGGGCCACCCCCGGCTCCGGCTCCGGCACGCCCCCTTCGTGATCGGCGATCTCGAGCGGGTCGCCTGGCTGCGTCACATGACCGATGCGGTGCAGGGGAGCGGCGCGCCACCCGACGTCCAGCAGGAGCTGCTGGCCTACTTCGACCTGGCCGCCCGCTCGCTGCTGAACGCCTAACCAGGGCGCCGTGATCACTCGACCGCCCGGCCGCGGGCGAACCGGGGCCCTACCGGCCCCGATCGGCCGGGTGCCGCGAGCCGTCGGAAGTGTCAGACCCAGCCAAGGTTCTTGGTCCCGCTCGACCGCTTCGGAGGGCTCGGGCCGCTTATGATCGTCCCGCACGTTTGATGGCTGGAGTGCCGATGACCACCACGGATCCGGATCTTTCGACGACGGGCGCTACCGACGGGCGCGAGACGTCGCCGCCCGAAGCCGGTTCCGGCGAGGACCTCGGGGCCAACCTCCGCATCGGCGAGGTGGCCCGTTTGACGGGCCTGACCACGCGGACGCTGCGGTACTGGGAGGAGATCGGCCTGCTGGCCCCCAGCGCCTACCGCGACAGCGGCGAACGGATGTACGCCCCCGACGACGCGGCCCGGGCCGGTCGGATCCGCGAGCTCCAGGACCTGCTCGGGTTCTCCCTGGCCGAGGTGCGCATGGTGCTCGAGACGGAGGACGTCATCCACCAGCTGAAGACCGCCTACTCGGTCGATCGGGTGGCCGGTCAGGCGCTCGTCGCCATGCTGGACGAGGCCGTCGAGGCGAGCGAGCGTCTGCTGGACCGTCTCGACGATTCGCTGGCCCGGCTGCGGGCGTTCCGCGACGAGCGGGCCGCCACCCTGCAGCGCCTTCGGATCGGTCGGTCGGAGGTGGCCACCCGTTGCGGGGCCACCGGCCGCTCGGCGAGCCGGCCGACGCCCGGCGCGGGGCGCGGGGGCTAGGACCAGGAGGCTCGGAGCCGGCCTCAGCGACGTCGGCGGAGGCTGGCCGCGTCGAACTGGTCCACCGGGTCGACCATCGAGACGACCATCTCGGGCGCCAACGCCCGGTGGCCCTCCCCCAGCGCTCGAACGGTGGTGCCGAGGGCCACGAACTGCATGGCCCGCACGCCCCGACCGATGGGGCCCTCGCGCAGCCGCACCCCGACGATGCCGTCGGCCTGCTGGGACACCCCCAGCTCCTGCATCCGGGCCATCGCCCCCTCGCGGGCCGAGTACAGGGCGGTGGTCAGGTTGGTCAGCTCGACGTTCTGCCCCTTCTGGGCCGCCCACTGGCGGGCGGAGCGGCGGGGGGCGATCACGAAGCTGGCCCCGGCGACCAGCTCGGTGGGCCACCAGCCGGCCCGCAGCAGCAGGGTGAAGTCCCGCGCCGACAGATCCGACGTGAACGGGGGTCCCTTCGGCGGGGTCACGCCCGAGCCGTGCGCGCCGGGCACCGGCCGGATGGCGGTGCCGGTCAGGGCGATCTCCACGTGGTGGGAGCGCACGTCGAGGTCGAGCTGCACTCCCACGACCCCGGTCCCGCCGGCCGCCCGGCACTCCTCGCGCAAGGTCCGCGACGCCTCGTCGACCGCGGCGCCGAAGGCCGAGCTGGCCTCCGCGACCTCTCCCGTGCGGTACTGCCACACCCCCCAGGGGATCGACCACCAGGCCAGGCCGAACACCAGGTCCACCGGCTGCCACCCGATCGAGTGCAGCATCAGCACCTCGTCGATGGTGAGGTCCGAGGTGATCGCCCGGGCGTGCTCCTTGGTCCCCGCCGGTCCCGAGCCGCCGTTGGCGAGGGTGTCGACGGCCGCCCGCAAGCGCTCGGCGGTGGGCGAGCTCACCGGAGCGACACCACCAGCCCCGGCTGGGCCGGGGGCTCGACGTGGCCCACGAAGCGCACCCGCGTGCCCTTCACCAGGCACTGGAAGGTGAAGTCGGCTTCGCCCACCTCGTGCTCGAAGGCGTCGAACGTGGCGCCGTGCAGCGCGTCGGTGCCGAGCTGGGCCCGCACATGCTCGCGGGCGAGGCGGAGCGCCGCC
Source organism: Acidimicrobiales bacterium (assembly GCA_036501425.1). Classification (GTDB taxonomy): domain Bacteria; phylum Actinomycetota; class Acidimicrobiia; order Acidimicrobiales; family RAAP-2; genus DATKRB01. The sequence continues at coordinate 15,508 of DASYAI010000024.1, forward strand.
CCCTTGGCCCGGACCACCTGGGTGATTGGCTCGACCCCACCACCGCCCCAGGTCATGGCGGTCGAGCCGGCCAGCTGGTACTGGGTGGTGCAGTAGCCGATCATCTGCACCGAGCTGAGAGCGGCGGCGATGCCCACCGGGACGTAGCCGGTGTCGACCAGCTTGGTGAGCCGTTGACCCGACAGGTAGGTGGCGAACGGCGTCGACGGCACGGCGGCGCCGGGGACCCGCACCGCGGTGCCGCGGATGAGGAACTCGGCCGTCCCCGATCCGGCGGTGTGGCGCATCTGGTCGACGACCCCGATGACCCCGTGCGCGCCCAGCGCCTCCGCCTCGTCGAGCATCCGGCGATAGGCCAGGCCGAACCCGTTGGCCCAGTTGCCCTCGACCCAGGTCTGCTCGTAGTTGAAGCCGTACGAGCGGTGCTCGGCGCCCACGAACCCGTGCGGGCACCGCCAGGTCTCCGAGTACTGGCGCCGGCCGGTGGGGGCCGGGAGCGCCGGCATCCCGTAGGTCCCCACGTACCAGGCCCACTGCATGACCGCGACCCCTTGGGCCAAGCCCAGCGGCTCCATGCCCAGCTCGAGGCAGGCGGCGAAGCTGGGGACCGACAGGCCCGAGACCCACGCCCCCCGGGACGGTCCGTCGCCCGACCCCGCTCGGCCCGGGGGGGACCGGGTCGGGTCCGGGTCGACCGAGGGCATGCTCATCCGTCGAGGGAGATGATCGTGCGGGGCTGGGGGATGGTGTGCTCCCCGTCGGTCTTGGCGACCGCCGTCCCGAGCGAGAGGAACTCGATGGTGTGGTCGCCCCACATGTGGGACTTCTCCTCCAGCCGGACCGACACGATCCCCGTGGCCCCCAGGTCGTTCGCCTCGTCCTGCATGCGGACCATGGCCAGCTCGCGGGCCTCGTAGAGGGCCTGGGTGAAGTTGGGCAGCTCGACGTTCTGGCCGGCCGAGCGAAGGGTCTGGCCGAGGCCGCGGTGCGCGATGTGGTACACGCAGGTGCCCATGACCAGGCCCAACGGCACGTGCCCGGTTTGCATCAGGGTCCAGAAATCCTGGCCCGAGAGGTCCGACGTGAACGGCTTGCCCTGGTTGTTCCGGTACGACCGTCCGTCCTCGGACTTGACCGCGGTGCCCACGGCCATGAACTCGGCGGTGTCCGAGCCCCACTCGTAGTAGTTCACGTCGAGACGGACGCCGACCACGCCGTCGGCGCCCAGCGCCATCGCTTCCTCGTCCATCCGGTTCATGGCCAGCTCGCGGGCGTTGTACATCGCCTCGGTCAGCTTGGCGAGCTCCTGGCTCTGGGACCAGCGCCGGGTCTGGATCCCGAGGTGGTAGATCGAGCTGCCCATCACGAACCCCAGCGGGTGGAAGCCGACCTCCTTGATGAGCAGGAACTCGTTGACCGACAGGTCCGACGTGAACATGCCCTTGTGCCCGGGGCGGTCCTCCAGCTCGGCCAGGCGGCGCGCCGCGTCGACCGGAAGGTCGTCCCCGAGGGCCACTTCGGGCGTCAGGTCCCCCGGCTCGCTCACCGAGCCCCCGTGTCGCTCACGCGCCGCCGATCACGATCGCCTCGAGCGCCCGGCGGGTCTGCGAGCTGGTGGTGGCCTCCTCGGCCAGCGCCCCGAGCAGGGCCCGCAGCCATTCGTGCATCGGCACCTCCGACGAGCGGATGCGGATCCCCCCCGAGCTGCGTCCCACGGTGCACCGCAGGGCGCCCCCGACGACGGCCGCGTCGAACTGGTCGTTGCCCAAGGTGACCGAGATCCGCTCCACCCGGTCGGACCGGTCCCCACGCGAGAAGAGCCGGGCACGCTGGCGGACCACCGAGAGCCGGTTGCCGAGGGCACCGGACAGCCGTTCGACGAGGGCGCGCAGCAGGATCTGCACGTCACCGTCGTCGGCGTGGAGCGACGAGGCCAGAAGGTCGATGTCGAGGCTGGAATCGTCCACGCGACCAGGCTACAGCGCCCGTTCGTCGACCGACCGGCGGTGGTGCCGCACGGCGTGCCGCGGTCCGCGATAGTTACAGGACGCGACCAGCCGAGGAGGACCGATGAAGATCGCGACGAACCTGAGCTACGCCGGCGGCTTCCGCGAGGCAGCGGCGCAGGTCGGCGAGCTCGAGCGAGCGGGGCTCGACCTGGTCTGGGTGGCCGAGGCCTACGGCTTCGACGGCCCGAGCTTCATGGGCTACCTGGCCGCCCTGACCGAGCACGTCGAGATCGGCTCGGGGATCCTGCCGATCTACTCGCGGACCCCGACCCTGATGGCGATGACCGCGGCGGGGATCGACGCGCTGTCGGGCGGCCGGTTCCATCTCGGGCTCGGCGCTTCGGGCCCGCAGGTGGTGGAGGGCTTCCACGGGGTGCCCTACGACGCGCCGATCGGCCGGACGCGCGAGATCGTGGAGATCTGCCGCCAGGTCTGGGAACGGGCCGCCCCGGTCGAGCACCATGGGACGTACTACCAGCTGCCGCTGCCGGCGGACGAGGGTACCGGGCTGGGCAAGCCGCTCAAGCTGATCACCCACCCGGTGCGGGCTCGGGTCCCGGTCTGGCTGGCGGCGCTCGGGGAGCGCAACGTGGCGCTAGCGGCCGAGATCGCCGAAGGGTGGCTGCCCATGATCTTCGCCCCCGACTTCGCCGCCAAGGCGTGGGGTCCCGCGCTCCGGGCGGGCGAGGCCAGGCGGGACCCGGCGCTCGGGCCGCTGCAGATCGCGGCCGGCGGGCTACTCGCCATCGGCGAGGGTCCCGAGGTCGCCGCGGTGCGGGACCAGGCCCGGCCCGAGCTCGCCCTGTACGTGGGCGGCATGGGCGCCAAGGGGAAGAACTTCTACAACAACGTCGTGCAGCGCTACGGGTTCGAGGCGGCGGCAGCCGAGGTGCAGGATCTCTACCTGGGCGGCAAGCGGGCCGAGGCGGCAGCGGCGATCCCCGACGAGCTGGTCGCGTCGACGACGCTCTGCGGGCCGGCGGGGTACGTGGCCGAGCGGATCGCCGCCTACGCCGAAGCGGGGGTCACCCACCTGATCGTGGCGCCGGTGCCGGTCGGCGACCAGCGGGCCACCGACCTCGTCGAGCAGGTGAGGGAGCTCGCCGGCTGACGGGCCGCGTCGGCCTCAGCGGCCCCAGCGCCAGACGGCGGTGGCCCAGGCGAGGCCCGAGCCGAACCCCGCCATGAGCACCAGGTCGCCGTCGTGGAGCCGGCCCGACTCGACCGCGTCGACCAGGGCGAGCGGGATCGAGGCCGAGCTGGTGTTGCCCGTCTCCTCGATGACCGACGCCACCTTGTCCTCGGTGATCCCGAGCCGCTGCGCCACCGCCGTCATGATCCGGAGGTTGGCCTGGTGGGGGACGAACAGGCTGACCTCCTCGGCCCGCACCTTGGCCCGCTCGAGCGACAGGGTCGCCGAATCGGCCGCCGCCAGCACCGCCCGCCGGAAGACCTCCTGGCCCTTCATGACCATCCCCTGGCCGTGGTCGGCGTAGAGGATCTCGGCCAGGGTGCCGTCCACCCCCAGGTCCCACCCGAGCAGGGCCGACGAGCCGGCGGTCGCCTCCAGCACCACGGCGCCCGCGCCGTCGCCGAACAGGAACGCGTTGGTGCGGTCCTGCCAGTTGGTGGCCCGGGTCATGGTGTCCGCCCCCACCAGCAGGACCCGGTCCACCCCGGCCGCGATCATGCCGGCGGCGGTGACCAACCCGTAGGTGAACCCGGCGCAGGCGGCGTTGATGTCCATCGCCCCGCCGGTGATACCGAGCTGGGCGGCGACCGGGGCCGAGGTGGCCGGGATGACCTGGTCGGGGGTCATCGTGCAGACGATCACCATGTCCACGTCGGCCCCCCGGAGCCCGGCGTGCGCCAGGCTCCCCCGGGCCGCCTCGATGGCGAGCGTTGCCGTGGTCCCGAGCCCGTCGGGCGGGTGGGCCGGCGGCTGCTCGGGCACGAACGGCCCCGTCGCCACCCGCCGGTTCCGGATGCCGGACCGCTCGACGATCCACTGGTCGCTCGTCTCGAAGATGGTCGTCAGATCGGCGTTGGTGACCACCCGCTCGGGGAGTGCCACGCCCCATCCGGTGATCGCACAACCTCGGCTGGTGGTCATCGACCTGGGCTCTCCGGTGATCGGCAACTGGTCACGGGCGGTCCGCGAGGAACGCATCGGGGCATCGACCGGTTGGTCGATCATCGACCGATTGTGGCTCGGGGCCTCCGCTCCGCCAGCCTAGAAGATCCGTGTGGCTCGGGATGCGACCGGTGCGACGGCCGTGGCGCTCAGCTCAGTGCGCCGATCGGCACGGGTCGTACCAGGGTCGTTCGCCGTCGACCGCGTAGAGGGCCACCGCCAGCGTGTCCTGGTCCGCCTTGCTGGCCAGGTTGGGCGGGACCCCGACCAACGCCGGCAGGCCGGCCAGCGACGCCGCCTCGTTCCACGTCCCCTGGCTGAACTGGAACGCGCCCATGAAGTCGCCGTTGGGGGACACCGCGCCGTAATTCCCGCTGGACTCCCGCTGGACGACACACTGCAGGAAGGGGTTGAGCGGGGGGTCCGAGGTCGCGTGGCCGCCCGTCGGGGGGGCGACGCCGGGCCCGGCCGGCGCGGTGACCCCGGGCCGGGCCGGCGCGGCGACGTGCACCGCTGCGACGGCCTGGGCCGCCCGCAGGCTCTGCTGGTGCTCCACCGCCACCTCCAGCTGCCCGTTGACCTGCCCTTGCTGTTGCTCGATGAGGTTCCGGGTCGCTCCGGCCTGGGCGAGCAGGGCGCCCTTTTCGGACACCAGCGCCGCGTCGCGGGCCCGTTGGGCGGCGAGCTGGGCGCCGACGCCGGCCAGCCGAGCCTGGTCGTCGCGGACCACGACGACCGCCACCTCGATGTCGCCCACCGCCATCTGCTGGTACTCGGTGCGCTGCAGGTTGGTCCGGGTGCCGGTCTCGAAGAGCTCCGAAGCCCCGCTCGCGCCGGTGTCGCCGGCGTCGACGTAGGTGGTGAGCGCTTCGGTGGCCAGGCGCCGGCGATCGCCGGCGAGCCGGGCCCGGTCGTCGGCGGCGGCCCGCTGGGCCCGGGCGATGGCCGCCACGTCGCGCGCTTGCGCCGCGGTGGCCGTCTCGTACTGCTGCTGGTAGCCGGAGACCGCTAGCTGCTCCTCGGTGAGCTGGCTGGCGAGCTGGGCCGCCCGGGCCTGCAGGGTCGGGACGGTATCGGCGCCGGCGGGGGCCGCGGCGCCCCACGCGCCGGCCAGGCCGAGCGCGATCCCACAGGCCACGGAGATCAGGCGGAGCACGCGATCCAGGCCTCGGGGAGCGAGTGACGGTTCCACGTCTGAGGGCGCCGAGGAGCGCTCGACGAGTGCACGATGGCGCCACGTTCTAGCCTGTGTGGTGGCCGCACGCAAGGCGCACGAGCGTTTGTGAGCAGATGACCAGGGACTTTGCTCGAGCGAGGCCCGCGCAGCAGCGCTCGGCGCATTGGTCGTCCGGGGCCAGTGCCGGCCCGACAAGCGCCTCGGCCCGGCCTGGCTACGGTGACGCGGTGTGGTGATCGAAGCGGGTGGTGAGGCTCCGGACGCCCCGGACGCCCCGGACGCCCCGGACGCCAATCCGAGGGGGCGATGGTGGGCTCGCCCGCGCTCGCTGATCGCCGTGCTGGGGGTGGCGGCCCTGGTGCTGATCGCCTCGCGGCTCCATTCCGCCGAGCACGACGTCGTGACCGCCTGGCGCCATTTCAGCTGGTCGCGTATCCCGTGGCTGCTCGCCGCGCTGGCGGCTGAGGTCCTGTCCTTCTACTGCTACGCGCTGGTCCAGCGCCGGCTGCTCCGGGCCGGTGGGGCCCACTTGCGCCGGCGGACCATGGCCGCGTTGGCCCTGGCGGCGACCGGGGTGACCAACGTCGTCCCGGGGGGCTCGGCGACGGCGTCGGGGTGGTTGGTCCGCCAGTACCGCCGTCGGGGCGTGCCGATGCCGCTGGCACTGTGGGCGGTGCTCGCCGGAGGCTTTTCGGCCACCGTCTCGGTGCTGTTCCTGCTGGCGGTGGGTGCCGGGGTGGCCGGTCTGCTCCCGTGGTGGGCGCTGCTCGTGTGCCTTGTGGCCCTGGCCGGGGGTTCGGCGGTGGTGGTGGCCTCGTCGCACCGGCTCGCCGGCGTGACGCGATGGTTGGAGGGGCACGCCCGGTGGCCGGGCGTACGGATCGTCGAGAGACTGGCCCGCCGGGCGACGAACGTCCTGGGCTTCCGGGCCACCGTCCGGGGCGGCACGGCGGTCCTGGTCCTCAGCGTCGCCAACTGGGCGATGGACGTCTTCGTCGTGATCGGGGCCTTCGGCCTGCTCGGCCTCGGCATCCCGTGGCGTGCCGCGCTCTTCGCCTACGCGGTGGCCCAGGTAGCGGGCAGCATCGCCCCGTTGCCGGGCGGGGTGGGGTTCGTGGAGGGGGGCATGATCGGAGGCTTTGCCCTGGCCGGTGCCGGGGTGGGCGACGCGGTGGTGGCGACCATCGTGTACCGGGTCATCACCAGCTGGGCGGTGGCGGCCATCGGCAGCGCCATGCTGGTGGTGCTCAGCCGACGCGAGGCCCACGCGGCCGAACTGCGCGGGCCGGCGGCGACCATGGCGGCGCCGGCCGGTCGGGCGGCGGGCGAGATCGGCGGCTCGCCGTCGCCGTGACCGGCGCGGGCAGCCGCAGTGTCAGGCCGGTGCCGCGGGGGAGCCGCGTTCGGGCGGGGGAGGCGACCCGACGGGAGGGGCGGCGTGCCGGGCCGGCGGCGGGGCGAACCAACCGGTGCCCGGACCGCCGGGACCGGTCTCGTAGCCCGGCGCCTCGGTGCCTGCCCCCGGCCCCCGCTCGGCGGGTGGGCGTGGTCCGGGGGGTGCCGGTGCGCTCGGCGGCGACGGGACGCCCTGGGATCCGGGCAGCCCCGGTGTCGCCGGCGGGTACGGCGGCGCCGGCGGGCCGGGCAGCGCTGCCCGGATCCCTCGGATGTCGGGCGGGAGAAGGCCGATGTGGAAGGCGGCCAGCAGCGAGGCGGCCAACACCAGGTACAGGGCGCTGATGACGAGGCGCAACGCGTCGATCCGGGTGCCGGCCAGCTCGAAGACCCCCGGGCCGAGGATCCGGACCACCTGGTAGATCAGCACCACCGCCGCGCCGGCAGCGACGAACACCGCCACGAACGCCACGCTCGTCGCGTAGCTCTGCGCCACGCGGCCCGACGGCCCGAGGCGGCTGTCGGCCCCCTCGGCCAGGGCGAGGCCCCGGGGGAGGTGCGACGCGAGAAGCCCGGCGCCGATGACGGTGAAGATCCCGGTCACGACGGCGGCTCGGGCCACGGCGTCCCCGACCGGGTGCAAGGCGGCCACACCCGCCACCGGCCCGTGGTTGCCGATGAGCTGCACCAGGGCGTCGACGACGCCGAAGCTGCCGAACAGGACCGCGAAGGCGGCGAAGAAGGAGACGCCGAAGTAGTAGACGGCCAGGGGCCGCCGGCCGGCCGCATCGGGATCCGCCCGGTTCGCCACCACCACCACCACGAAGATGCCGACGGCGGCAAGCAGCACGAAGAACACGAGCACCGCCTCGAGCAGGCCGAGGGGAACGATCGACAGCGCACCGCCCGTTGCGAGGTCCCCCGAGGTCATGGAGGCATTGTCAGGGGTGGGTGCGGGTGAAGTCAATCGGCGGGCGGGGTCACTAACCTCGGACCGATGAGCGCATTGCCGACCCGGGCCGCGGCGCGTGACTGCTGACGCCGCCGCCCGCCAGGTGGACGTCCGGGGGCGAGACGGCATCCGCCTGCGCGCCGACGTGGTCGGTGACCGGGGCTCGCCTGCGGTCGTGCTCCTCCACGGTGGCGGCCAGACGCGCCACTCGTGGGGCGCGACGGCCCGGGCGTTGGCCGAGACCGGTTGGCTGGCCTACGCAGTCGACCTCCGGGGCCACGGCGAGAGCGAGTGGGCGGCGGACGGCGACTACAGCCTCGATGCCTTCGCCGGTGACGTGGCGGCGGTCGCCTTGCAGTTCCCCGAGCCCCCGGCGCTGGTCGGCGCCTCGCTCGGTGGGGTGGCCTCGTTGCTGGCGGTCGGGGAGTCCGAGGGGCCCCTGGCCAGCTCGCTGGTGCTGGTGGACGTGGCGCCCCGGATCGAGCCCTCGGGGGCCCAGCGCGTGGGCGACTTCATGAGGGCCAACCTTTCGGAGGGGTTCGGCTCGTTGGAGGAGGTGGCCGACGCCGTCGCGGCCTACAACCCCCACCGCCCCCGCCCGTCGGACCTTTCCGGGCTCCAGCGCAACGTGCGGCTGCGCCCCGACGGTCGGTGGACCTGGCACTGGGACCCGGCGTTCATGGCCTGGCAGGACCGGGCCGACGTCACCCGGCCCCGGGTCCTGCTCGATCCCGACCGGCTCGAGGCGGCGGCGCGCCGCGTCGAGGTGCCGATGCTGCTCGTCCGGGGACGGATGAGCGACCTGCTGAGCGAGGCGGGCGCCCACGAGCTGCTCGAGCTGGTGGGCCACGCCGAATTCGCCGACGTGGAGGGCGCCGGGCACATGGTGGCCGGGGATCGCAACGACCCCTTCAACGCCGCGGTGACCTCGTTCCTCGCTCGGCACCGGCCGCTCACGCCCTCCTGAGCGGCCGGTGCCGAGCGAGGCTCACCGGCGGGGCGGCGGGGTGGGACCGGGTCGCCCGTCGGTCGGCTCGGCGGTCACCTTCACGCCCCGCCAGAACGCGACGTAGTCGCGGATCTCCTCGGCGGCGGCGAACGGCTGGGGGTAGTACCAGGCGCCGTCGGGCTCCACGCCGGCGTCCGCCTGCACGGTGTAGTAGCTGGCATCGCCCTTCCACGGGCAATGGGTCTGGGTGTCGCTGGGCACGAGGTGCTCCCGCCGGACGCTGGTCGGCGGGAAGTAGTGGTTGCCCTCCACGATGATGGTGTCGTCGCTCTCGGCGATCACGGTGTCGTTGTACGTTGCGCGTGCGGTCATGGAGTGGTCAACAGCCCCCGCACGACCGTTGTTCCCTTCGGTACGGTGGGCGAAGTGAGGTTCGAGCCCGCCACGCTCACCGTCGCCGAGCGCCGGCTGCAGGCCGAGGTCCGCTCGTTGCTCGACGACCTGCTCGCGCCGGGCAGCTACGTCCCGGGCCTGGGAATGGCGGCGGGGGCCTCCAAGGAGCTCTCACTCGAGCTCGGGCGGCGGGGACTGCTGGGCATGGCGCTGCCGGTCGAGTACGGGGGCGGGGACCGGAGCGCGGTCGAGCGGTTCGTGGTGGTCGAGGAGCTCCTGCGCCGGGGCGCCCCGGTCGAGCACCACTGGATCGCCGATCGCCAGAGTGGCCCAGTCATCAACCGGTTCGGCTCCGAGGCCCAGAAGCAGCGGTACCTTCCGGGGATCTGTCGCGGCGAGCTGTGCTTCTGCATCGGCATGAGCGAGCCGGACGCCGGCAGCGACCTGGCCAACGTCAGCACCCGGGCCGCCAGGGTGGACGGTGGCTGGGTCCTCGACGGCACCAAGGTCTGGACCAGCTACGCCCACATGGCCGACTACATCGTCACGCTCTGCCGGACCTCGCAGGGCACCAACCGCCACCAGGGCCTCAGCCAACTGATCGTCGACCTGCGCTCGCCCGGCGTCACGGTTCGGCCGATCCGCTTCCTCGACGGTGGTGCCGACTTCAACGAGGTGGTGTTCGACCGGGTGTTCGTGCCCGACGACGACCTCCTGGGCGTGGAGGGTGAGGGGTGGGCGCAGAACACCTCGGAGCTCAGCTTCGAGCGCGCCGGACCCGAGCGCTGGCTGTCGCCGTACCTGGTCGTCGAGCACTTCGTGGCCGAGCACCGCGACGCGATGGGGGAGCGAGCGCTGGCCTTCCTCGGCGACGTCGTGGCCCGGTGGTGGGGCATCCGGCAGCTCTCGCTGTCGGTGGCCCGGATGATCGACCAGGGCCGTGCGCCTTCGGTCCACTCGGCGGTGGGCAAGGACCTCGGCACCCGCTTCGAGCAGGACGTCCTGGCTCGGGTCCAGACCCTGGTCGAGGAGGAGCCCGCACCAGGCGGTCC
>DASYAI010000025.1:0-2605 GCA_036501425.1 Acidimicrobiales bacterium
GTAAATCGCCGTGACCTGCGGGACGCCCACCCCGGCCACCACCCTGGTGGTGCAGATCGAGCCCGGCCCGACACCCACCTTGACGCCGTCCGCGCCCGCGTCCACCAAGGCCTGGGCCCCCGCTTTCGTCGCGACGTTGCCACCGATCACCTCGATGTCGGAGTTGGCCTTGATCTGCCCGATCATGGTCAACACCGCCTGCGCGTGCCCGTGCGCGGTATCCACGACCAGGAAGTCCACCCCGGCCTCGACCAGCGCCTGGGCCCGGCGCTTGGCGTCCTCGCCGACCCCCACCGCGGCCCCGACCACCAGCCGCCCGGCCGGGTCCTTGGTGGCGTGCGGGAACTTCTCGCTCTTGGTGAAGTCCTTCACGGTGATCAGGCCCTTGAGGCGGTTCTTGTCGTCCACGAGCGGCAGCTTCTCCACCTTGTGCTGGCGCAGGAGCTTCAGGGCCTCGTCCGGGTGCACGCCGACCGGGGCGGTGACCAGGGGCATCGGGGTCATCACCTCGGCTACCCGGCGGCTCTGGTCGGTCTCGAACCTGATGTCGCGGTTGGTGACGATGCCGACCAGCACGCCGTCGCTGTTGGTCACCGGGACGCCGGAGATCCGGTAGCGGCCGCACAGGCCGTCCACGTCCGCGATGGTGGCGTCGGGCCCGCAGGTCACCGGGTCGGTGATCATGCCCGCCTCGGACCGCTTGACCATGTCCACCTGCTGCGCCTGCTCCTCCACGGACAGGTTGCGGTGCAGCACGCCGACGCCGCCCTGGCGGGCCATGGCGATCGCCATCCGCGCCTCGGTCACCGTGTCCATCGACGCGGAGACCAGCGGGACGCGGAGCCGGTAACGGCGCGTGATCCTGGTGCTGGTATCCGCCTCGCCGGGCAGCACCGTGGAGTGGGCGGGCAGCAGCAGCACATCGTCGAAGGTCAGGCCGACGGGCGCGAATTTGCCGTCCGGGCCCGGAGGTAGCTGATCAGTCATGACACCTTCACCGGGAGTGGCAGCGGGGAATGTATCCATCCTATTGAGACCGCGGCTGGCCGGGGCCGAGTGCCCCGACCTCACCCGTTCGGCTCTCATGGGCGGCCAGCGCCCGGAGCCGGACCAGGGCCCGGTGCTGGGCCACCCGGACCGCGCCCGGTGACATGTCGAGCACGTACCCGGTGTCCTCGGCGGACAGCCCCGCCACCACCCTGAGCAGGAGCAACCGCCGCTGCGCGGCGGGCAGGTGAGCCAGCAGGGCCCGGGCGAGCCTGGCGTCGGCGCTTTTTATGACGGTCTCCTCGGGCCCGAGGCACCGGTCGGGCAGGTCGGGCAGGACCGGAACGGGCAACGGCGCGCGGGCGGCGCGGCGCGCGGCGTCCGCCACCTTGTGCGCGGCGATGGCGAAGACGAAGGCGCCGAAGGGCCGCCCCATGTCCCGGTAGGACGGCAGCGCGGACAGCAGCGCGAGGCAGACCTCCTGGGCCACGTCATCCTCGTCCAGGCTGCCGGAGCGGGTGCCGGTGCGGCCCAGCCGAGCCCGGCAGTAGCGGACGATCGCGGGCCGGAACTGGCGCAGCAGCGCCTCGACGGCGTCCGGGCGGGGCGATGGATCCTGATGCTCTAGGGATTTCAGGGGCGTCGGGGGTATCGGGGGTTTTGGCGGTTTCAGGTGTTTTGGCGGTTTCAGGCGGCCTGGGTCCAGCAGGTGGTCGTCGTCGGTCGTGGCTCCTGTTTCCCCGCCGGCAACCGCGAGGTGCTCGTATCCCGTCACGCAGAGTTAATGCCCGGATGACGGGCGGCCGTCCCGGCGAAACGCCGGACGCGGACGCCACATTCCTATGACCTCAGCGTCAGCGGGATGTTGCCCCGCGTGACATCAGGCGGGCGGCGAGGGCGCGGAATCGGGTATTCCGGTCAGGTTTCTATGCCGCTTGGCGTTTTGGCACTGTGGGGCGGCGCACGGGGCACGGCAATCGCTCCGGTCACCGCCGCACCACCCGGGCCGGGATCCTACTGCATGGCTGCCCCAGCCATGTCGCTCCAACTGCATGGCTGGGGCAGCCATGCAGTATCGGCGGGAAGGTCCGGGACAGCGGTGAGGGTATCAGCGGTCACGGGAACGCGCCGGAACAGCACCGGCATCACGAGCACAGCCAGTGCCCGCGCCTCGGAACAGCACGTCGGGCCCGCGCCCGGGCCGGAACGCCCGGGCCGGAACGCCCGGGCCGGAACAGCATGAAGGCCGGGTTTCGGGGAAACCCGGCCTTCATATGGGCCTTGGCAGGCCTGCTGTGCCTTAGTGCGGGTGGCTGTGCCCGTGGCCGTTGGCCGCGGTGGCCTTCTCCTCTTCCGGCTTCTCGACCACCAGGGTTTCGGTGGTCAGCAGCATGCCGGCGATCGACGCGGCGTTCTGCACGGCGGACCTGGTCACCTTCACCGGGTCGATGACGCCCTGGGCGGTCAGGTCACCGTACTCGCCGGTGGCGGCGTTGAAGCCGTGCCCGACGGGCAGGGTGGCGATCTTGGCCACCACGACCCCACCCTCCTGGCCCGCGTTCATGGCGATCCAGCGGGCCGGCTCGCTCAGCGCGCGCTGTACGACCCGGACACCGGT
>DASYAI010000026.1:0-29583 GCA_036501425.1 Acidimicrobiales bacterium
AGGCTCCAGCATGGGCAATACCCGGACTGACGGATCTCCCCGATGATCCAACTTGATGGGCGTTTGTGTCGTGCGCCGAGACCTCGTGAGCGCGGCTGGTGATGACTGCTGTGCAGGGTTGTCAGTCGGGGCTTTGCGGCCATCCTGCTGCGTCGAACACGGCGATGGGGTCCAGGTAGTCGCGCCAGTGAGTCACTTTGCGGTCGCCGATGGTGACGATGGAGACGAAGTGGTTGTCGTACGGGCGACCGGTCTGCACTGAGGTGCCGTGCACTTCGTATTCCAGGACGATCACCGAGGTCTCTGGGTCTCGGTGAACGCGGAGGTTGTCCGCGCTGTGCAGCTCCATGTAGTCGCCGTAGTCGCGGTAGAGGTCGACGATGTTCTGTCGCCCTTCGACCCGCCTGGGGTATCCCGGCACGGAGATCACATACTCGAAGACGACGTCTTCGGCCAGGAGGTCGAAGTAGTCGTCACCGTCGACGAAACCCTCCAGCCCCTCCTTGATGATCCGAAAGAACGGGCTGTTCGCGCCGAACGGGGCATCGTCACTGTCGGTCTTGCTCACTTCGTCCCCACGGACCAGGCCTGGGCGTTGCGTTCTGCGAACTGGCGGAAGGTGACTGGTGTCCGGCCGGTGACCTTCTCGATGTCGTCGGTGGGCACGGATCCGTTGCCGGCAATGACGGCTCCCGTGAGCCAGCGGAGCATCACCGCGTACTCCGCGGGGACACCCGCGGCAACGGCGCCGCTGATCCACGCTTCGAGGTCGATGTCGTTGTAGACGACGGGCCGGCCGGACACCGAAGAGATGATCTCGGTGACCTCACCGAAGGTCAGGGCCTGCGGACCGGTCAGCGTGTAGAGCGCGCCAGCGTGGGCGTCGGGATCCACCAGCGTCTCGGCCGCTACTGCAGCGACGTCTTCCGCGTCGACGAAGGCCTCCGTGCCGCCGCCGCTCGGCGCCGTGATCACCCCGTCGAGGACCGGGAGATGGTCGTCACTGAAATTCTGCATCACCCACGCCGGGCGCAGGACGGAGTGCGTGACGGCCCCTCGGGCGGCGAGGTCGGCCTCGACTGCAGCAATGTCGATCCCCTGCGGCGCCCGGTCCGCGTTGTAGGTGCTGAGGAAGGTGACGTGGCGTACCCCGACGGTCTCGGCGAGATCCAGGAAGCCGGCGACCCGCTCGGCGTACGAGACGTGCAGCACCGGAGTCACCAGATAGAGCCGGTCCACGCCGACCAGGGCATCGGGGTAGGTAGTCGGGTCTTCCCAATCGAAGCGGACGTCGGCGCCGTTGCGCGCCGCGGTACGGGTCGCGATCCCGCGCCGGGCGAGGGTCTCGGTCAGCCGTGACCCGGTCCTGCCGGTGCCTCCCAAGATCAGCGTGATAGGTGCTTCGTTGCTCATGCTCCATGATCGGAGCTTCGGTCGAGTGAATCAATGTGTAGATCGCTCGAAGATTTGTGCGAGGCTCTCACTGGATTGACCTGGATGCTCGTGCTGCGCAGTGTGGTGTCATGGACCTGCTGTACGACCACCTGGTGCGGGCTCGGGCCACCGGAGCCGTCTTCGCCCGGACGGTCGCCGAGCCGCCATGGGGTCTTCGCCTCGGCGGCTCGATCCAGCTTGCGGTGCACACGGTCGTCCGCGGACGGGGCTACCTGTGGCTGGACACCCCCACAAACGCGGTGGAGCTCTCACCGGGAACCGTCGTGCTCGTGCGTGGCGGGCCGGATCACCACATCGGGCATGAGGCCGGCGCCGCCTGCCTGGGACCGGAGGAGTTCCGGGCTCGATACCCCCAGGCAGACCCCGGCGACAACCCGCAAGCCACGGTGTTCCTCTGCGGTGCCTACCAGTTCAGCGGCGACGTCGGCGGGGGCCTGCTCGATGCGCTGCCCCAGATCCTGACCCTCTCGGCGGCCATCGACGACCCCCTCCGGGACGTGGTCACCCTGCTCTCACGTGAGCTTGTCGGTACCGAACCGGCCCAGCAGCTCGTGCTGGACCGCCTCCTCGACCTGTTCCTCGTGCTGGCCATCCGCAGCGACTTTCGCCGCAGCACGACCGCACCGCGCTGGTACCGGGCCTCCGCCGACCCGCGGCTGAGTACAGCGCTCCAGGCCATCCACGAAAACGCCGCCCACCCCTGGACGGTCCCCGAACTCGCCGCGCTCAGTGGCCTGTCCAGGGCTGCCTTCGCCCGGATCTTCCGAGGGGCGCTCGGCCAGGCCCCCATGCAGTACCTGACCGAATGGCGGATGACCCTCGCCCGCGACCACCTACGCGCCGACGACCTCAGCCTGGCCCAAATCGCCAGCGCCGTCGGCTACGGCTCGCCCTTCGCCTTCGCCGCAGCGTTCCGCCGCCACCACGGAGAGCCGCCCGGCACCTGGCGACAGCGGGAACGGCCGGCGTCAGAGGCACGTCTCCTCACCACACACCCCAGCTCGTAATTCGCCCATATGCGAACGCGGCCACCCGCCGCGTCCGAATCGCCGAGGTCATCGGTGTGACTCGAACCGCCGACCTTGCCACTGGCCCCTAGCGATCTCCGTCTCCCAGTCGAAGGACCGCGTTAGCCGACGCCAGGCCCATCGGTTCGCCCTCAAGGATGGCCGTGAGCTGGCCCTTTTCAGATCTGGGGGTGTTCGTATACTGACACCCCAGGGCCACGAAGTGTCATTGTGCGAAACCGGTGCGAGATGCTCACGTCGATCCACCCGCGATGCGCTCGACCACCTCGGATTGCCGACCGAACTTGGCCGGGGGAGGCTCAGCCGCGGGGCAAGCCGGTTCTGCCAGCGGCCGAATTGGACCAAGGGAGACCCCGGATCTACCGCTCAACCTCCCCGCAGGGATCGAGATCCCGGCCTCGTGACCCGGACATCTGTCCTCCGACCTTCCCGCTTACCTGCGGCTCCGTGAACTCTTGCCGTTGACCAGGATCGGCCTTCCGCCGGTCACATGCCGGTTGACATTTACCATCTAGTTATATAACTTGGCGGTAATGGTTGCTACGGATGAACTGAGCCGCTCCTTTGCGGCCCTTGCAGACCCCACCCGCCGGGCGATTCTGGAGCGCCTCGCGGCCGGCGATGCTGGTGTCGTTGAACTCGCAGAGGCGTCCACGCTGACGCAGCCCGCTATCACCAAGCACCTCAAGGTGCTGGAGCGAGCCGGTCTGATCGACCGGGGTCGTGATGGCCAACGCCGCCCAGCGCGACTCCAGCTAGACGGTTTGGCCTCAGTGGACGACTGGCTGCGCCGGGCGCACACGGAATGGTCCGACCGCCTCGACCGGCTCGAAGCCCATCTCGCCGCCCAAACCGAATCAACGACTACTGAGGAGATCCCCGATGCCTGAGACCCGTGCCGCCCTGAACGTCCGCTCTGCGATTGTGGTCAAGCAGCTCGTCATCGAGCGCACCCTTGAGTACCCGCCGGAGCGCATCTTTGACGCCTTCACGGATCCCGACCAGCTCACGAAATGGTGGTGGCCGTCTGGGTTCGCTTGCCCCGCGGCAGAGGTGGACCTGCGGGTCGGAGGTACGTACCGGCTCGCGATGGAATGGCCGGGCTCGATCCCTGGCGAGGCCCAGTTCTCCCACTATTTGGCCGGGGAGTATTACGAGATCGATCGTCCGAATCGTCTGGTCATGAGCGGCCGGGCTGTCGACGACGAGCCGGGCGAACTCTTCGCAACGCTCATCGAGGTGACGTTTGAGGCTCGAGACGGGGGCACCGCGCTCACCATGCGACAGTCCTACTTCGAGCCGATGCCGCCCGCCGAGGCGATGGCCGGTGCCGAGCAGGGCTGGTCGGAGCAACTCGACAAGCTCGTACAGCTGCTCACGGACTGACCGCGAGAGAGGCGCTTGTGTCGAGATCCGTGGGAGTCAACATGGTGATGCCGATGACTAGTGCGGAGTCCGACCATTTTGAGGCAGCGACGGCCCCGTACCGGCGGGAGCTGCTCGCGCACTGCTACCGGATGACCGGTTCCGCCCACGACGCGGAGGATCTGGTGCAGGAGACCTACGTCCAGGCCTGGCGGGCGTTCGGCCGTTTCGAGGGCGCTCGTCCGTGCGGACCTGGTTGTACCGCGTCGCTACCAACGTGTGCCTGACCCAGTTGAACGGTCGAGGGCGACGCGTGCTGCCATCGGGTCTGGCGCCCCCCCATCGTCCGATCCCTACCCAGCGGCCACCCCAGCATCCGGCGGTGTCGTCTGGCTGGAGCCGATATCCGACGATTTGGTCCTCGACGAGCGCGCCGATCCGGCAGAGGTGGCTGCCGCTCGGCAGTCCATACGTCTAGCGCTCGTCGCCGCTGCGCAGACCCTGCCAGCACGCCCAACGCGCGGCCTTCTTCCTCTGTGACGTCCTCGCCCGGCCAGGAGTCGAGGCGGCCGAGGTGCTCGGCGTGTCGATCGGAGCTTTGAAGAGCCTCCTACAGCGAGCCCGAGCGCGCCTGGCGCAGGCAGACCGTGAGCGACGAGGAGCTCGCCGAGCCCACCGACGAGGGCTCCCGGCGCGTCCTCGAGCGCTACATGGCCGCCTTCGAGCAGTCGGACATGGCAACCATCGAGCGCCTCTTGGTCGACGACGCCATCCTCGAGATGACCGGCACCTCCACGTGGTTCTCCGGCAAGGCGACCTGTGTGCCCTTCATCGCCGCTCAGGCCATCGGCCAGGCCGGCGACTGGCGCATGGTTCCCCTCCGGGTCAACGGCCAGCTGGCCGTCGCCGCCTACCACCTCGACGGCGACGACGCCTACCGTCCATTCGCGATCGTCGTCCTGGCGAGCGACCACGACCCACCTCACCCACATCTCGCTGTTCGTCGAGCCCGCGCTCTTCGGCCGCTTCGGCGTACCCAAGGCCCTCCCGAGGCGAGGCGGACTCGGGACTGGCTCTTGACGCGCCACCTCTCGGCGCTGTGCCGGCCATCACGGCGTGGATGGTCGGTCAACTCCATCGAGCATCATTACAATCAGGAAGAAGTAAGGAGACGGTGATGGACGCTGCGGCGAGGGTGACGTCGAAGGGCCAGGTGACTGTGCCGAAGGCCGTGCGTGAGGCGCTGGGAATCAGCGAGGGAGATGAGGTCGTATTCCGGGTCGAGGGTCACCGCGCCATCTTGGCCCGCACGCCGGACTTTCTCGATCTTGCTGGCACGATCCCAGTTCCCGCAGCGAGACGTAATGCCGCCTGGGACGAGGTCATCCAGAGGACCAGAGCGGCGAGGGTCGCCAAGCGTCGGTGAGCGCGTTCGTCGAGACGAACGTCCTCATCCGGCATCTGACCGGCGACCCGGTCGAGTTCTGCGACGGGATCCGTCGGGGCCGATCACCACGCTGGCCACGAACGACTCAGCGAATGACCGAGCGGCGGATACGTCTCCAGCGTCGCGCGGTGTGCACGCACAGGTACGCGAGGAGGAGAAGCGCCGCCGTGACGTGCCACCCGATGTCGCGGAAGGGAATCCCGAGCTGGCGCGGGTGAAGGATGACCTTGGTACCCGTGACGAGGTCGTAGGTCCCCGAGATGAGCACGTTGAGGGTCAGGAGAGCCAGGAGGAGATCCGACCAGGCCATCCGGCCCCGGTGGGTGAGCCATACGATCGGCCGACCGACGCTGGCCGCCAACCGCACGACCGTGTGGCGACGCTGCGCCAGGTGTACGAGAACCAGGCCGAGGAAGACCGACCCCGTGACGAGGTGCGGCCAGCCCTCCGTGACGATGGTGACGGTGGCCAAGGAGGCGGCAAAGGCCGCCAGCAGCACCAGGTGAACGAGGAAGCGGAGCCGCATACGGCGGCCCTGCGTCACCGAGTCCCGCCGTGGTGCAAGGCCCGTCGTTCCGGTCACCGACCCGGGGCCGGCCTCGATGCTCACGACCTACTCCATCGGCCGGGTGGCGATGCCCCGAGGCTCGCGCCCCGCCAGCGCCCCGCCGATGAGCACGGCAGCAACGGGCATCGCGACCACGATGAGGAACAGATTGTCCCACGGGACGTGATCGAGGATGTCCGACACCCCGCCCTCGAGGGAGCTCGATCGGAAGAAACCGATCATGCCGACGTAGGCGGCCAGGGTGCCGAGCAATGCCCCGAGGAAGGCGAGACCGCCGGCGGTGACCGCAGTCAGGCTGCGTCGGGTGCGTGAGCTTGCCCCCGTCGCGGTCAGCGAGCGCAGGTCGCTCGCGGTCTCGCTCCGGATCAGGCCCACGCTCATGGCGAGGATGCCCAGCGCGAGGGCGATACCGAACACGGTCGCCCAGTTCACGATCTCCGACGAGGTCGGCTGGTCGTTCTTCGACTCGGTGCTGAGCTGCGCTGCGGCCGCCGCGCTCTGGGCGTTGAGGATCTGGGAGCTCGTGATCGGGCTGTCGGCCAGCAGCAGCCACCCGCCGAGCGTGCTCTGGCCCGAGAGGCCCAGGCGGCGGAGGGCGCCCTCGGTGATCACCGTGTTGGGTGCGGACGTTCCGGTGGGCAGCCGGCTCTCGGCCATGACGACGGGATGGGCGAGGCACGAACCTGGCGGGCAGGGGTTCGGGAGGCCTCCACCCGGGGACGGGCCGCCTTTACCGCCGACGTTGTCATCGCCGTAGATCAGCTGCACCCCGGAGCCGACCAGCCCGGGCCGGGAGCTGATGACGTCGACATCAGAGGGGATGGATGTCGGGTCGATGTCGAATGCCCGCAGCAGGGCCGGTGTGCCGACATAGACAGGGCCGTCCCACTGCCGGCCGTTGCCGCTCGGGTTCTGCAGGCTGATCGCCGGCTGGTCGAGCTCGACGACGTGGGCGGCGGCGACGTCGGCGGCGATGGACCCGACGGCGGCCTTCTGGGTCTGGAGGCTCGGCGCCGGCGTCGCCGGCAATTGCGAACCCTGCGGTCCGAAGGTCGGGCCGGCGGGAGGCGGGTAGACGTTCAGCTCGTTGGCCGCCATGTTCGGCCCCCCGTAGTCGAAGACGTTGCTGTAGCGGGCGACGGCGACGCCGCAGACGATCACCGCGATCATGATCCCGACGCTGATGGCCGAGAGGGCGGAGCCGGAGCGAGCCCGGTAGCGCGATAGGTCACGCAGCGGGAGCCGGACGGCAATGGGCGACCGGACGGCGGCTCGGGCGAGGAGGGCCAGAAAGAACGGCGACACCAGGATGATCCCGCCCACCATGGCCACGAACCCAGGGATCAGCCACTTCACACCGCCGCCACCGTGGCTGGCGCCCGACAGCGAGAAGAAGGCGAATCCGAGACCGAGCGCGACCACGCCGGGAACGAACGAGCGGCGAATCTGGCGCGGCGGAGCGGGGCGGCCGGCCAGCGCGCTCACGACGGGCACCCGGGTGATGGCGCGTGCCGGGTAGCTGGCCGCGGCAAAGGTGGCGAGGACCGCGAGGACCATCGACGGCACGATGACGTTCCAGGGGAGGGCCCACGTCGAGATGAGGTGGTGGGCGTTCTGCTCGTTCGTCGGGCGGTAGGCCAGCCACAACACCACCCCGAGTGCCAGGCCCAGCAGTGCCCCCACCGCGCCAACGATGACGCCGTTGGACTCCAAGACGAGCCGGACGTTCCTGTCCGTCGCTCCCATCGCCTCGACCATGCCGAGGGAGCGCATCCGGCGCTGGGCAAGCACGGTGAAGCCCCCGATCGACACCAGGGCGATCAAGAGCATGCCGACGGTGGCGAGCGCCAGCACGATGGTCGACGGGCCGATGACGTTGCTGTTCTGCGAGCCGGGCATCGAGACGTAGGAGGGGAGGTGGCCGAGCGCCGACGGTGGTGCGTCGAAGAGCGCCTCGACCTCCGTCGGGTTGGCCACCTGCCCCGGCGGTACCAGCGCGAACTCGTCGAGCAGGCTCTGGGGGTTCTGCACCATGCCCACGACGGTCTTGCCCCCCGGAGACCAGGTATCGCCGATGCGGAGCCTGAGCTCGGACGCCAGCCCGGGGGTGAGGGCGATCTGGTCCGACCCCGTCGGATAGCGCCCGGAGAGGAGCTGGAGCATCGGACCGCCGTAGGGGCCGTGCGGGTCCTGCGAGCGGAGGTCGTAGGTCGCCGTCGACCCCGGGACGGTGAGGTTCTGGTTCGAGATGACCTGCACCGTGCCGAAGCGGTGCTCGAGCGATGCAATCTGCGACTCGGCGTAGGCCAGGGTGTTCTTGGCTTTATCGGTGGGCTTGCTCGTCGGGGTGAGGTTGAAGGTCGCGAGCTCGTGGGCCGTGCCGAACCCGGCGTTCGCCGGTGGCGGCGTGTTGGTGGCGACCGCCGCGCCCACGACCACGGCGCCTACCGCGACGACGACCAACAGCAAGATGAGCAGATGCTGGCGCCACTCGCGCCGGAAGAGACGCCAGCCCCAGCGGATCATGGCTCGTCGCGCAGTCGCGCCGCCGCTGCTCGGTGCGGGGGTTACCGGTGAGGTCACCGGCGGCACGAGAACGCCGGCGCTCATCGGTTCGGGAGGTCGGTGAGGAACGCCTCGGCGGTCTCGGCCGGCAGCGTCTGGTCGACGATGCGACCATCGCGCAGGAAGACCACGCGGTCGGCCCATGAGGCCAGCTGGGCGTCGTGGGTCACGACGACGGCGGCCATCCCGCGGTGGCACGCGGCCAGGATGAGGCGCATGACGGCTTCGCCGTTGGTGGAGTCCAGCGCGCCCGAAGGTTCGTCGGCCAGCAGGAGCTGGCGGCCACCGACCACCGCCCGGGCGATGGCAACGCGCTGGCGCTCCCCGCCCGAGAGCTGGTCCGGGTAATGCGACACCCGCTCCCTCAACCCGAACTCCTCGAGGACCTCCATCGCAGCCGCCTGGGCCTTGCGGGCCGAGGTGCCGTCCAACTCCAGGGGCAAAGCGACGTTCTCGACCGCGCTCAACCCGGCCAGGAGGTTGTAGTCCTGGAAGACATAGCCGATGGACCGGCGGCGCAGCTGCGCCTTGACGTTGCGCGACATGGAGGACAGGGGGCGGCCCCCGACCGAGACCTCGCCAGTGGTGGCGTCCTCGAGACTGCCGGCGATGGTGAGCAGGGTGCTCTTGCCGGATCCACTGGCGCCCATGACAGCGACCAGCGACCCGGCCTCGACGGAGAGGTCGACGCCGGAGAGAGCGTGCACCTCGGCGGCCCCCTCCCCGTAGACCTTGGTGATGCCGCGGAGCTCGAGATAGCTCATCGGGGCGACCCGACCTTGCGCCGGGCCTTGGGGAGAGGGAAGGACCGCGGGGCCGGCGGGTCCACGCCTGCAGCAGCTCGCTTCAGCCGGCCCTCGGCCGAGTCCAACCACCTCACGAGCGAGTCGAGCCGGAAGAGCTCGGCGTCGACCACCAGGGCGAAGTTGAGGTCGAAGCGGCCCTCATCCTCCTTGAGCCGGGTCCACTGCTGCATCAGCTCGACCAGGTAACGCCGGTGTACCTGGACTACCGCGTGCACATCGACCCCCGGCAGCTCCAACGCGACCAGAACCTTGATAACGAGCTCGTCCCGTGGGGGGGACGACAGGTCGGGCGGGGTGCGCAGCCACTGGGACAGCTCGGCCGCACCCTCGGCGGTGATGTGGAAGCCCTTCTGGGGACCCTCCTCCAGGGACTCGTCGGACTCGACGAGCCCGTCACGCTCGAGGCGCTGCAGGGTCGTATACACCTGTCCGACGTTGAGCGGCCATACCTCGCCAGTCCGCAACTCGAATTCCTGGCGGAGCTGGAGGCCGTACTTGGGTCCTTCGCTGAGTAGGGCCAAGAGGGCATGACGAACGCTCATACGTTCCCTTTCCGCAGTACGATACTGAGTATCCTACTTCGTTACCACCTCGTGTGACAAGGGGCCAGCCCCATTTCTTCGATGGGGCCAGCCGCAGTGGGCACGGCACTTCGGGGCCAGCCGGGCGGCTCGGCCAGGCGCAGCCGGACAACCTCGACGTCGAGGGGCGCCCAGACCTCAAATGGCGGTTTTGTGTGCGAGGCCCCCGGGCTGACGGCGAAGCGAGAATAGAGAGCGATGCCGCCAGAACCTGGATCACCTGACCCCGTGACTTTGTCGGTCGCCACCTATACCGAGCACGCCGACGAGTATGAGGCCACCCATGCGCCGAAGATGCTTGATCGTGTCGAGCGGTTCGCTGGATCACTTCCGACCCCCTCGCTGATCCTCGACGCCGGCTGTGGTCCGGGTCGAGACTTGGCCCGGTTCGCCTCCCTTGGGCACGTCCCCCGCGGCGTCGAGTTGAATCCGATCTTCGCGGCGAAAGCCGCTGCTCATGCACCCACCTGGCAGGCTGACCTGCGACAGCTCACCTCGTTATTCCCACAAGGGCTGTTCGATGGCATATGGGCCTCGGCCTCCTTAGTGCACCTTGCCGAGAGCGATGCTGTGGATGTCCTGCAACAATTCGGTTTCGTCTTGCGCCGTGGCGGCCGGCTCTACGTGTGTGTCAACACCACCGGCCGAACCGGTTGGTTGGATGAACCCGACGGGCGACGGTGGTACCAGATATGGGACCACGACGCCTTTGCCGGGGCGGTAGCGAACGCCGGCTTCACACTTAACCAGGTCGAGCGCGGCCCCTTCGTCGAGGTGTGGGCGTCTCGACCTCAATAACCCGACGACTCCCACGCCAGGGACACCGTGCTCGACGCCGGCTACGGGGCCGGTGGCCGGGCCGAGTGGTTTGTTGGACCAGGGAGCCGCGAAACGGCAAGGAACGTCGGCGCAGCTATTGTCGGAGTGCTCGCCCGGGCTGACCCTTCGGTCATGCGTCGCGCGTCTTCATGCGCCAGGCGCCGATAGCGGTCCAGAACACGATCCACCCGACGATCACCAGCGACGCTGCCAAGGTGGACTCGGGGATCAGCGGGTTTCCTCCAGGCCCTCCGTTACCTCCGCCGCTGAACGGTGCCGGCAGACCCCCCGGCTCGAGGTGGGTCATGGCCACGCCCACGACCCCGCGCTGGACGTTGAGCAGGTGCGAAATGATGTGGCGGCTGAAGATGGGCGTCAGGATCAGCTCCAGCACGATCAGGATGATCACGGGTACGGTCCGCTGGCCCATCAGCGAGCCGAGCCCGAGGCCGACGATGAAGCCGATGGTCGCCTCGAGCGCGATCCACAGCCCGACGTCGACCATCAGTGAGATCGAGGGGGCCAAGAAGTTCGAGTGGTAGTCCGCGTAGTCCTGGTCGGCGACCGTGACTGCGAACGCCCGGATCTGGGCCGACGATTCGTTCCCGGGGACGGTGATCGTCCCTTTCGGCGTCTTGATCACCGTCCCCGGCGGTGGGCCGCTCGATTGCCCGTGTCCGCAGGGCACGTTCGGCGGCGGCCCGCTCAGTCCGTTGCCTCCATGGAAGTTGAAGTTGCAGATCACCTCGTCGGCGTGCGACGCCGCCCAGCTGTCCAGGGCCGGGCGGGACAGCCCCACTGGGACGTTGACGCCGTCATAGTTGAGCTGCGTCGGCGCGGCGAAGACGCACACCGCGCAGACGATGGTGTAGCCGACCGCCACCATGGCAATGACGATGGCCAGCCCGGCCGGGATGCGCGCCAGGTACAGGGCCAGGCGGGAACGCCCGGTGATCACGAGGTGGCGGAACATTCCCTCGGTGAGATCGACCGATCCCGCCGTGGAGCCCACGGCCGCCGCCACGACGAAACCGAAGATGTACATGACACCGGCCACCAGCTGGGTGAAGATGCTGTAGCCGCCGGCCGGGCCGTAGGAGCTGGGGTCGATGGCGTGAGAAACGAGGCGTACCCCGAGGAAGACGACCGGGATGCCGATGTTGACCGCGATCAGGGCGATCATCAGGCCCCGTCGCTTGCGCAGCTCCATGAAGCGCGTGGTGACCATGGCCCAGGATGGGATCCACGAGGCGCGGCGGTCGCCCCGCGGCTCCGCCGGGATCGGCGAGGGAGCGGCAGCCGGTGCGCCGAGGTCGGAGATGGTGGTCATTCAGCCTCCCCCAGACGCTTGGTGACCTCGAGGAACCATTGCTCGAGGGAGGCCTGGATGTGTTGGAGCCGATAGACCGAGATCCCTCCCTCGACGAGCAGGCGGTTGATCTCAGCGATGGCGTCGCGCTCGGTGCCGTCGGGCAGGGAGATGGCGAGCCCGGCCGGCCCGACCTCGAGGTGGGCCCCGAAGGGGGTCGCCTGCAGCAAGCCGCCGGCCCGATCGGGATCGGAGCACTCGACCTGGACCTCGAAGGAGGAACCGGCCAACAGCTGGGAGATCGGGCCCTGGCGGATCACCCTGCCCCGGTCGACGATGGCCACGGCGTCGCAGGTCCGCTCGACCTCGTCGAGGAGGTGGGACGACAGCACCACGGTGCGGCCCTCGGCTACGAGGGACAGGATCATGTCGCGCATCTCGAGCATCCCCCCGGGGTCGAGGCCGTTCATGGGCTCGTCGAGGATCAGCAGCTGGGGGTCCCCGAGGAGGCAGGCGGCGACGCCCAGACGCTGGCGCATGCCCATGGAGTACTTCGACACCTTGTCATTCGCCCGGTGCAGGATGCCCACGCGCTCGAGCGCCGGCTCGATGCGGCTTTTGGCTGCCGACTCGCGGGCAGCCGCCAGGATCTGCAGGTTCTGGCGGCCGGTCAGGTGGCCGTGGAAGCGGGGCTCGTCCACGATGGCCCCGACGCGGGCCAGGGCCAGGTCGCGACGGCGGGGGACGGCGTGACCGAGCAGGAACATGGTGCCCGCGTCTGCGTGGGTCAGTCCCAGCAGCACTCGGATCAACGTCGTCTTGCCGGCGCCATTGGGGCCGAGATACCCGAACGCGCAGCCCCGGGGAACCAGGAGCTCGACGTCGTTGACGGCGACGTTCTCGCCAAATCGTTTCGTCAGGCCGTGCGTCTCGACGGCCCATTGGCCATCGCCGGCGGCTACCCCCGGTGAACTCGCCAGCGTGGCGGTGGTCATAGCCGGACGATCCCCCCCTCGTGC
The DNA here is from genome assembly GCA_036501425.1 of Acidimicrobiales bacterium. Taxonomy (GTDB): domain Bacteria; phylum Actinomycetota; class Acidimicrobiia; order Acidimicrobiales; family RAAP-2; genus DATKRB01. The sequence continues at coordinate 12,963 of DASYAI010000026.1, forward strand.
GGCGGAGGCCGGTGGCGGCCTCCGCTCCGAGCTGTGTATAGCCGGCATGCTAACAAGTGGCCGGAGGAAATCTATGGTGCTCCCGGGCGTTTCCGGGCGGGGGTTAGCACCAGTGTTTGCGCCTGCCCCAGTGAACGTCGTTTCGCCTAGTTGCGCCTACGAGGTGCGCAATTCCGGGTCGGTCACGTGTCCGGCAGTGGAATCTCGGTGTCGGGGAGGGGAATTGTCCGGCGCTACGCTCGAGCCGGTGAGCTCGATCCGTCCCGGCATGATCGATCACCTCTCGCTGCAGGTGGCCGACGTCGTGCGCAGCAGCGCCTTCTACGAAGCGCTCCTGGCGCCACTCGGGCTGCGTGCCGCGTACACGGACGGTGATGCCGTCGGATTTGCCAACGACGAGGGCGCGCCCTTCTGGATCCTGCCCGCGGCGAGGAATGCGGACCGCGAGCTGCACTTTGCGTTCTCGGCCCCGACCCGTGCGGTGGTCCGGCAGTTCGGCGAGGCGGCGCTCGCGCTCGGTGCCGAGATCCTCCACGAGCCGCGGCTCTTTCCCGAGTACGGGCCGGGCTACTTCGGCTGCTTCGTCCGGGATCCGGATGGTCACAACGTCGAGGCGGTCTGTCGTACCGCCGAATGAGGCCAGCCCCCGCCACGGTCATCTGAGCAGCTGCCACCCGTTCTGGCGGCCGCGACCTACGTGGGCAAGTGCAGGTTGGCGATGCGTGACTCGAGGAACGCCTGCTCGGACGGGTTGGTCGCCGTGGTTCGTGCGGTCTGGTACGCCCTGGCCGCCTGCTCGGTCCGCCCGAGCCGCTGCAAGAGGTCGGCCTGGGCGGCGTGGAACAGGTGGTAGGACCCGAGGTCGAGGGGGTCGAGCACGGCGAGCCCGGCAGTTGGGCCTTCCACCTCGGCCAGGGCGACGGCGCGGTTGAGCGCGACGACCGGGCTCGGGGCAACGGCCTGGAGCTGGTCGTAGAGGGCGAGGATGCTGCGCCAGTCGGTCTCGGCGACGCTCGGGGCGATCGAGTGCACGGCGTTGATCGCCGCCTGGATCTGATAGGGCCCCGGACAGTTGCGCCGGACGCAGGCCGCCACGATGGAACGGCCCTCGGCGACCAGATCGCCGTCCCACAGGCCCCGATCCTGCCCGGCCAGGCGGACCAGCGAGCCGTCGGCCGCCACCCGGGCCGCGCGTCGGGCGTGCAGCAGGAGCAAGAGCGCGAGGAGGCCGCTCACCTCCGCCTCATCGGGCATCAACCCGGCCAGCACGCGTGCCAACCTGACCGCCTCGTCACACAGGTCGAGACGGATCAGATCGCCGGTGGTGGCGGAGTGGCCCTCGTTGAAGACCAGGTAGATGACCGCCAACACCGGTGCGAGTCGACCGGGAAGCTCGGCCTCCGCCGGTACCCGGTACGGGATGCGGGCGTCCTTGATCTTGCGCTTCGCCCGGACGATCCGCTGCGCCATGGTCGGCTCGGGGACGAGGAAGGCGCGGGCGATCGCCGCTGTCTCGAGGCCACCGAGCAGGCGAACGGTGAGGGCGACCTGCGCGTGCCGGTTGAGGGACGGATGGCAACAGGTGAAGATCAGCCGGAGCCGCTCATCGGTCAGCGGTTCCTCCTCGACGGCCGGCGGTCCGACAACGGCCGGTCCGAATAGGTCGTGGGCCTGGGCATGGCGCTCATGGCGGATCGACTCCCGTCGAAACCGATCGATCGCACGGTTCCGGGCGGTCGTCACGATCCAGGCGCCGGGGTTTGCCGGCAGTCCCTCGGCCGGCCACTTCGCCACGGCGACCGCGAACGCCTCCTGGACCGCCTCCTCGGCGGCGTCGATATCGCCGAGGAGGCGGATGAGGCTGGCAACACACCGTCCGTACTCACGGTGGAAGACGGCCGCGACGTCGCTGGTCACTCCTCGGGGACCTCCGGTTGGCCGAACGGGCGGACCTCCACCGGCAACCGGCAGGCGACCGTTGCTTGCCGGGCCCAGGCAAGGGCGGCGTCGAGGTCGGACGCCTCGATGACCCAGAACCCACCCAGGTGTTCCTTGGTCTCCGTGTACGGACCGTCGGTGATGAGGATGTCGTCTCCGGCCTGGCGGACGACCGTCGCGGAGTCCGCCGGGAGCAAGCCGCCGGCGAAGACGAACACCCCGGCGTCCATGAGCTGGTCGTTGAGCGCCCCGACGTCGGCGAACGACTGCTGCATCTCCTGCGGTGGCAGGTCCGGTCCGTCGCCGGCGTGGTGCACCGCGAGCAGGTACTGCGTCATGGCGGTCTCTCCTCTCGTTCGAGCCGGTCGGTACGGCTCCCACCACTACTACGAAGTCACTGGCACCGAATCGACACCCGGCGGGCGAGTGATCAGGTCGGCGGTGAGAGGGGCGCCCCCCACACGATGACGTTGTCCTCGTAATGGCCGGTGGCGGTGTCGAACGGGCCACCGCAAGTGACGATGGCCAGGCGCGCCGCGCCGGTGGTGGCGAACAGTGCCGGTGGCAGCGTCGTCTTGCCGACCGTCTCTGGCGGGGCGGTGACCAGCCAGCTGGTGACGCTCCCGTCTGCCGCGACCACCTCGATGGTGGCACCGGGCTTCACGGCGCCGAGTCGAGAGAGGGCACCCGGCCCGCCCGCTGCCGAGTCGACGTGTCCCGCGAGGATGGCCACTCCCGGTTGACCGGGGGCCGGCGCCTCCTCTTGCGCACGCTGATGTCCGTCGGTGACGTTCCCATCCCACCACCCCACGTCGTGGACGTCCTCGGGGACGGTCAGCGACGCCGTTGCCGGGGCGCCGGCGGCACCGACCGGCATGAGCGGAGCGTCGACGCCGACGGACGGGATGACGAGCGATGCCGGCGCGGGGGTCGCCGTGGTTTTGCGAGTGTGCGTCGAGCCGCCCGTCGGCGCCGCGGTGGTGGCCGAACCGGCTGGCCCGGCGCCGACCGAAGGGAAGGGGCGCGATCGGTCGACCGGTCCGCCCGCTGGCAGCAACCACACGGCCGTGGCCGCGACGACCAGCACCGCGGCGCTCAGCAGCGCGATCCGGGTCCCCCGTCCGTGGCCGGTTGGCCCTGACCCTGGGTCTGCCCGCCTCCCACGCCGACGCAGACCGCTCAGCGCGACACCGCTCACGACGACGAGGCCGAGCGCGCCGAGGACCCAGGGCAACCTGCTGGGGGTCCCGTGGGCGGGTGACGCCCACTGCGGCGAGCGTGCGAGGTCGGTGTCGATCGATCCGAGACCGTCGGGGGCCACCGTCCGGACGGTTGCCGTCGACGGGGCCGATGGCGGCGACTGTCCCCCCCGCACCCCCACCCCGGTGGCCGTCGCCGTATCGACCACCCGGCCGGCGTACGCGTCGGCGATGGTCACCGGGTGCGGGGAGACGGCGTCGCACGACTCCGTGCCGCCGGGGGCGAGGCCGGGCGACGCCGGGCTCGGGCAGCTCACCGCCCCGAGACTGGGGTCCGGGACGTCCACCGACGCGAGGTCGACGTTTCCGGTGTTCGTGACCCGGTACGTGTAGGAGATGGTGTCGCCGGGCTTGGCTCCGCCCTGGTCGGCCGAGGGCGACACGGTGGCCACCTTGACCAGCGACACGCTCGGCGTCGCCACCGTCGGAACGACTGCGGTCGAGGGGTCCGAGGGCGGGGACGTTCTCTGGGTAGCTGTCGTCCCGGTGGCGGTGGCCGTGTCGACGACCAGGCCGGCATCGACGTCGGCTTTCGTGACGGTGTGGGTGGCGTCGGCGGTGCAGGTCACCGTGCCCTGGGGTCCGAGCCCGGGCGACGGCAACGCCGGGCACGTGACCGTGCCGAGGGTGGGGTCGTCGACGCTCACCGACGCCAGGGTGACGCTACCGACGTTGGTCACCCGATAGGAATAGGCGATCGAGTCGCCCGAGTTGGCTCCGCCCTGGTCGGCGAAGGGCGAGACCATGGCGGCCTTCTCGATGGACACCAGCGGGATGGCGAGGGTCGGGTTCGTCACCGTCGAGGGCTCCGAGGGAGGCGAGTCCTCACCGGTCGTGGCCGTTCCGATCGCGGTGGCGGTATCGGTGACCTGGCCGGTGTCGATGTCGAACTGGCCGACGACGGAGGGCTCCTCCGCCGTGCACATCACCGAGTCACCCGGTGCGAGGCCGGGTGGCGGGGGGGTGGGGCAGCTCACTGCTCCGTGGGTCGGGTCGTCGACGGCGACCGAGTCGAGGTCGACGTTGCCGATGTTGGTGACCCGGTACGAGTAGGCGACGGTGTCGCCCCGCTTGTAGCCGCCCTGGTCGGCCGAGGGGGTCACCAGGGCGGTCTTCTCCAACGCCACCCGCGGGTCCGGGAGGGACGGGAGGGTCACCGTGGAGGGGTCCGAGCGCGGGGCGGGACCGTCGACGGAGCTGCCGGTTGCGGTGGCCGTGTCGACCAGGGTGGCGCCGTTGACGAGCACGGTGTACGGGGCGGCCGTGCACGTCATCGAGTCGCCCGGGGCGAGCCCCGGCGCCGGCAGCGCCGGACACGTCACCGGGCCGACCAGCGGGTCGGCGGTCGGGTCGTCCACCGCCACCGACGTCAGGTCGACATTGCCGATGTTGGTGACCAGGTAGGAGTAGTCGACGGTCTCTCCCGCGGTCAGCGAGTTGCCGTCCCAGCCCGACGCGCTCCCGGTCTTGTCGATCGACACCGCTGGAGCGGGGGTGCCGACCGGGGTCGAGGTGGACGACGGCTGAGAGTCGACCGGGGTGGTCGAGCCCGGGGGCGTGCCGTTCGCCACCGCGGTATTCTCCGCCACCCCGGCCGTCTGGTCGGCTGGAGTAATCGTGTAGGTGGCCGCGGTGCAGATCTCCGACGCACCGGGGTCCAACATCGACGCCGGGCACGAGACCGTCCCGACCTTGTCGTCAGTCACTCCGATGTCGCTGAGCGCGAGGGCACCGGTGTTGGTGACCGTGAAGGTGTAGTCCACGGTGTCGCCGGCGTCGGTAAGACCGTCGCGGTTGACATCGACCGGGGGATCAGCCCGCTTGTCCAGTGACAGGCTCACCGTCTTGCGGTGTTCGTGATGGTGCAGTTCACAAAGTCGCCGATCCCGAGGGTGACGGTCGCCGAGGGTCCTGCGTCAGCCGAAGGCAGGTCGTCGTCGGCCACGCCGTTGCGCGTGCAGGACCATGACACGGTGTAGTTGGAGGCGAGCCCGGACGTGACCTGCTCGGAGAGGATGTAGTCCGAGCCCTGATTGCTGGTGAGCACGGTGATCGGGCCCGTCGTGGCGGTGACGCCGCCGCCAGTGTTGGCCGAGGCCAGCACTGAACCCGACGACGTGCCGATGGCCACGCCGAAGCTGTCCGCCGGGTCCAACCGGTCAACGACCGTCTTGGTCAGCTGGACGGTGGATACCAGCACACCGAATGCCACTGCCTGGCGGCCACTGCCGACCATTCTTTGGCCCAGGGTCGTCGGAGCCTGGGCGGCGAGGATGGGGGTGCCGGTCTTGGTTCCCGACACGGTGGCCGCGCACTGGACGGTGGTGGTGCCCAGGCCGGTCAGGAGAGCGCCGGAGTTGCAGGAGTTCCCGATCGTGGAGATCAGGGTGAGCGGGGTGTTCGAGGTCCAGGTGACCGACTCGTTGTTGTCCGTGGACTCCGCGTCAGCACCCACGAAGGCGTAGCCGCTGAGTGCGGCTCCGCCGACGTCGCGGACCGAGATGTTGTCGAGGGTCGCCGTCGTTGCTCCCGGCGCGCCCTGGTTGTTCTGGTACAGCGCTGGGTTGCCGCCCACCCCGGTGTAATGGCCGTTGTTGCCGAGGTAGGCATCGCCGAAGGTGGGGAAGGCCACTGGCGTGACTGCTCTCCCCGAGAGGTGCAGGGCGAACGAGATGGTGTAGCCACCCGGAAGCGAGACCGACATGGACTGCCCGCCCGCCGTCGCCGCCGCGGCGGCGTTGTAGCCGGAGAGGTCGAACCAACACAGCGTGCTGGCATACGTGCCGTGCCCGGTGTGGCGAAGCTGCAGGTTTCGCTCGTGGCGGCGCCCGCCGGCGGCGCCCGTCCGGCGACCGCGACCACTCCCGCCACCAGCCCGAACAATGCCGCGGCAACGATGATGAACGAGAGAAGCCCCCTCGCCCCCGCCCGCCCAGCGAGGCGAACAAGCGGCCACCGCCAGCGGCAGCCTCCGCCACTACGAACCACGCGGGAAATTTGCCCTGCTAGGGCGGGCCTTGCTCAGACGTCAACCTCGAGGCGTCGTCAGCCACGGGTCACTGCGATCTCCGTGTCACTCTCCCGGGTCGCTCTCCCGGTTCACTCTCTCGATGCGTCACTCTCGATCGTCGACCGGAGCAAGTGGCAACGTGACCACCAGGCGAGCCCCGCCGCCGGCCGCCTCGTGGATCGAGATGCTCTCGCCATGGGCTTCGACGAACGCCCTGGCGATGGTCAGCCCCAGCCCGGCTCTCCCCCCGCCGGCGATGCGGTTGAACATGCCGAAGGCTCGCTCTCGGTCGGCCGGAGGGATGCCCGGTCCGTGGTCTCGAACCGACAACTCGATCCGATCGTCGACCAATCGAGCCGTCACCTCGACGGCTGTTCCCTCGGGACTGAACCGGAGGGCGTTGTCCAACAGGTTCGTGAGCACTTGACGCATGAGGAGCTGATCGACGTCGACCGGTGGCAGATCGTCGGGAACGTCCACATCCACCCTTCCCCGGTGGCCCTCGGCGCTGGCCCCGACCCGAGGGGCTCCCAGGTTCAACGCAGCCACCGCGTCGTCGACCAGATCACTCACCGGCTGCACCTCTCGATGGAGCTCGAGCGCTCCCGACTCCAGACGGGTCATGTCCAACAGGCTCGTCACCAATCGGTCCAGCCGGTCGGACTGTGTCTCGATGAGCTCGAGGAGCTCCAACCGCTCCTCGAGCGTCAGGGAGACGTCCGACCGGCGGAGGGTCGACACGGCGGCCTTCACCGAGGCGAGTGGGGTACGCAGGTCGTGCGAGACCGCGCCCATCATGGCGCCCCGCCACCGGTCCACCTCTTCGAGGAGCTGGCTCCGCACTGCCTGGGACCGTAGCTGACCGCGCTCCAGGGCCAGGGCGGCGTGGTTGGCGTAGGTGTGGAGCAGCTCGCTGTCGTACTGGTCGAGGTCGGTCCCCGAAGTGGCCAGCAGTCCCACCGGTCGTCCGGCGGCGATGAGGACCACCCGCACGATCCCGACCGACCGGCCGCCACCGGTGCCCAGCTGCTCGAGCCGACCGGGCGCGGGTGAAAGCTGCTTCATCTCCTCGTCGCTCAGGGGCTCGCCGGTGGTGGTCGCCACGGAGAGATCGCCATCGCCGGGGAGGAGCACCGCCACCCAGCGAGCGCCGAACGCCGTCTGGACGGTCGACGCCACGAGCTCGAGCAGCTCGGACTGTGGCTTGTCGCCGATCAGCTCCTCGGAGAGCTCGTAGAGCCGCCGGGTCTCGGCTTCTCGCCGGTGAGCTTCGGCGCGGGCCCGCTGGAGCACGGCGACCACCTGCGCGACGGCCAGCATGACCACGGCGTAGACCGCCAGGGCCAGCCAGTTCTGCCCACCGCCCACCGACAGCGTGTCAAAGGGCCGGATGAACAGGAAGTCGTACGTCAAGAAGCCCAGCACGACGCCGACCACCCCAGCGATGAAGCCGCCGACGATCACCCCTATGACCACCGGGATCACCAGAACGAGGGCGGCCGTGGCTACGGAGAGCGTCGATCGGGCGGGGACCATCACGGCGGAGAGAACGGCGATGCCCAAGATGGCGAGACCCGAGCCGACGATGCTTCTGTGCCGTGAGATCATCGTGCTCTACTCGTCTCCGGACCGCACTCTGCTGTGGCCAGCCACCCCGATGGTGCCACACCTGCCCGGGGTCGATCGTCCGGGCACCACTGCGAGCCGGCGCCAGCCGGTGGTTGAAAGGTCCCGGTCCTCAGTTCACGAAATATTGACGGTGCTCGTCCTGCCGTTCACGTCCTGTTGATGCTCCGCGCTCATCATGTCGTCATGGGTGACTTTCTCGCAGTGATCGGGACCGCCGTGTTCGTAGCGGCGATGCTGGGGCTGATCTGGGCGCTGGAGCGGGTGTGAGCGTCGAACAGGGGATCCTGCTCGCCGTCTCGGCGGCGGTCTTCCTCTATCTGGGCGTCGCCCTGTTCAAGCCCGAGCGGTTCTGATGGGCTTCTTCTGGACCATCGTCCTCCTCGTCGTCGCACTCGCCGTCGCCTGGCGGTACCTCGGCTCGTACATGGCCGCGGTGTTCGAGGGACGGGTGCACTTCCTCGGCTGGGCCGAACGTCCGGTCTACAAGGCACTCGGCACCGATCCCGAGCAGGAGCAGACCTGGAAGCGCTACGCGACCTCGGTCGTCGTCTTCTCCGGGGTCTCGATCCTGGCCACCTATCTGATCCTCCGCCTTCAGGGCAGCCTGCCCTGGAACCCCCAACACATGGGCGCGGTGGGCAATGCCCTCAGTTGGAACACTGCCGTCTCGTTCGTGACGAACACGAACTGGCAGAACTACGGCGGCGAACAGACGTTGTCGTACTTCTCCCAGATGGGCGCGCTCACCGTCCAGCAGTTCGTCAGCCCGGCGGTCGGCATCGCGGTCGCCATCGCGGTCGTCCGCGGCTTCTCGCGCCGCGATTCCCCGACGATCGGGAACTTTTGGGTGGACATGACCCGCTGCATCCTCTACATCCTGGTGCCCGTGGCCTTCGTGGCCGGCGTCATCTTCGTCGCCCAGGGAGCGGTGCAGACCCTGGCCGGGCCGGCCCACATCAGCGACGCGCTGAACGGCGTGACCCAGACCATCCCCCGGGGCCCGGTCGGCTTCATGGAGGCGATCAAGCAGCTGGGCACCAACGGCGGCGGCTTCTTCGACACCAACTCGGCCCATCCGTTCGAGAACCCGACGGGCTTCACCAACATCTTGTCGGTGTTCCTCCTACTGGTCATCCCCTTCGCCCTGACCTACACCTTCGGCAAGATGGTCGGCAGCATCCGGCACGGTGCCGCGCTGCTGGCTGCCATGGTGCTCATCTTCGGGATCTGGGTGGGGTTCACCAGCTACGCCGAGCACCAGGGGAACCCCGCCGTGGCGGCGGCCGGGGTCCATCAGACCACCGGCAATACCGAGGGCAAGGACGTTCGCTTCGGCGACACCAGCGCGGCGCTGTTCGGCGTCGCGTCGACCAGCACCTCGACCGGGTCGGCCGACGCCTCCTACGACTCGTTCACCCCGATCGGCGGGTTCGGGCTCCTCTCCGGCATGATGCTCGGGGAGGTGACCCCGGGGGGAACCGGAAGCGGGATCTACACCATCTTGATCTATGCGGTCATCGCCGTCTTCATCGGTGGCCTGATGATCGGTCGAACACCCGAGTACCTAGGCAAGAAGATCCAGGCGAGGGAGGTGAAACTCGCCGGTCTGGGGGCCCTGGTGATGCCCATCATCGTCCTCGTGCTGACCGCGATCGCAGTCTCGATCCACCAGGGTCGCGCCGGTCCGCTCAACAGCGGACCGCACGGGTTCACCGAGATCCTCTACGCCCTCACTTCCCAGGGCAACAACAACGGCTCGGCGTTCGGCGGCCTGACTGGCAATACGCCCTTCTACAACGTGGTGGGTGGGATCGACATGCTGGTCGGTCGGTTCGCGATCATCATCCCGACCCTCGCCCTGGCGGGCACGTTGGCGGCCAAAAACGTGGTCGCCGTGTCCCTGGGCACCTTCCGAACCGACAACGGCATGTTCGTCGGCCTGACCACCGGGGTGATCGTGATCATCGGAGGGCTGACCTTCTTCCCCGCGGTCTCGCTCGGGCCGATCGTGGAACAGCTCAGCCACCACCAGTTCTTCTGATGGAGACCGGAGACATGGCAAAGGACGACATGACGACGACCCGAGACCATGACCCAGGTGGTGCGGCGACGTTGACCGCCGCCGCACCGTCGGGAGCGCCCGGCAGTCACCACGGGGTAGCCCGGGCGCGGAGCATCTTCGACGGGGAGATCCTCCGCCAGGCGCTGGTCGACTCGTTCAAGAAGCTCGACCCGCGGGTCCAGGTACGCAGTCCGGTCATGTTCGTCGTGCTGGTGGGTACCGTGGTCTCCTTCATCGAGGCCGTGCGCGGCTCGACCCTGTTCAGTTGGTCCATCACCATCTGGCTGTTCCTGACCGTGCTCTTCGCCAACTTTGCCGAGGCCATGGCCGAGGGTCGGGGCAAGGCCCAGGCCGACTCGCTCCGGCGCATGCGTTCGGAGACCGAGGCTCGCAAGCTGGGTTCCGACGGGACCGAGATCCGGGTGGCGGCCGCCGCACTGGCCAAGGGCGACTTGGTGATCTGCGAGGCGAGCGACGTCATCCCCTCGGATGGCGAGATCATCGAGGGGGTGGCCTCGGTGGACGAGTCGGCCATCACCGGCGAGTCGGCACCGGTGATTCGGGAGTCGGGCGGTGACCGATCGGCTGTTACCGGTGGGACCCGGGTGCTCTCGGACCGCATCGTGGTACGCATCACCGCGCAGCCCGGACGGACCTTCCTCGACCGCATGATCGGTCTGGTCGAGGGAGCCAACCGCCAGAAGACGCCGAACGAGATCGCCCTGACCATCTTGCTGGCCGTCCTCACCATCGTGTTCCTGCCGGTCGTGGTGACGCTGCAGCCCTTCGGCCACTACGCGGGGGCGACGGTTTCCGTGGTGATCCTGGTGGCGCTGTTGGTCTGCCTCATCCCCACCACCATCGGGGCCTTGCTCTCGGCGATCGGCATCGCCGGCATGGATCGCCTGGTCCAGAAGAACGTGCTCGCCATGAGCGGCCGAGCGGTGGAGGCGGCGGGAGACGTCCAGACCCTCCTGCTCGACAAGACCGGCACCATCACCTTGGGTAACCGCATGGCCTCGGGTTTCTACCCGGTGGGTGGGCATTCCGAGCAGGAGGTGGCCGACGCGGCCCAGCTGTCCTCGTTGGCCGACGAGACCCCGGAGGGGCGTTCGGTGGTGGTGCTGGCGAAGGAACGGTTCGGCATCCGAGAGCGCGAGCTGACGGCGGAGCACACCTTTGTCCCGTTCACCGCCACGACCCGGATGTCCGGGCTCGACGTCGACGGCCGTCAGATCCGCAAGGGTGCGGCCGATTCGGTGCGGGTGTGGTCGGCCGAGCAGGGCGGCACCGCTCCGCCCGGGTTGGGAGAGATCGTCGACCGGGTGGCGCGCGCTGGGTCCACGCCCCTGGTGGTGGCCGACGGTCCGGTGATCCTCGGCGTCATCGAACTCAAGGACGTGGTCAAGCAGGGCATCGCCGAGCGGTTCGCCGAGATGCGGGCCATGGGCATCCGCACGGTGATGATCACCGGCGACAATCCGCTGACGGCTGCGGCCATCGCCCAGGAGGCCGGCGTCGACGACTACCTCGCCGAGGCCACCCCCGAAACGAAGATGCAGCTGATCAAAGCCGAGCAGGAGGGCGGAAAGCTCGTGGCCATGACCGGGGACGGAACCAACGACGCCCCGGCCCTTGCTCAGGCCGATGTCGGCGTGGCCATGAACACCGGGACCACCGCGGCCAAGGAGGCCGGGAACATGGTCGACCTCGACTCGAACCCGACCAAGCTCATCGACGTGGTCGAGATCGGGAAGCAATTGCTCATCACCCGGGGCTCGCTGACCACCTTCTCCATCGCCAACGACGTGGCCAAGTACTTCGCCATCATCCCGGCGTTGTTCGCGGCCACCTATCCCCAACTCGACGCCCTGAACGTCCTCAAGTTGCACAGCCCGACCTCGGCCGTCCTGTCGGCGGTGATCTTCAACGCGCTGGTCATCGTGGCGCTGATCCCGCTGGCGCTCCGTGGCGTCAGGTTCCGGGCGGCCGGAGCAGCCTCCATCCTGCGTCGCAATGTCCTGGTCTACGGGATCGGTGGGATCGTCCTGCCGTTTGCCTTCATCAAGCTGATCGACCTGTTCCTGACCGCAGTCCACTGGTACTGAGGTCGCCCGCATGCTCACGCAACTCCGTCGCTCCGTCGTGATCGCCGTCGTCTTCTTCGTCGGCCTGGGCATCGTGTTCCCCCTGGTGGGCACCGGCGTGGCCCAGCTCTTCTTCAGGGGCCAGGCCGACGGTTCGCTCACTGCCCAGGGCTCGACCCTGATCGGGCAGAACTGGTCGGACACCAAGTGTCCGGGGCATCGCACCGGTACCTGCGTGTTCCACGGCCGTCCCGACGACACCGGCCCGTATGCGGCCCACCCCAAGCAGGACGTCTCTGGCGGTGACGATCCGCTGGTGGCCAACGGGAGCAGCGGGGAGTCGGCCGCCACCAACCTGGGTCCCCGGTCCAAGGCGCTGGTCTCGAACACCAAGGAACTGGTCAAGTACTGGAACCGGTTGGGCGTTGCCAACCCCACTCCTGACCTGGTGACCACCTCGGGGAGCGGCTTGGACCCCGACATCACCCCGGCCGACGCCGATGTCCAGATCCCGATGGTGGCCAAAGCCACCGGCGTTCCCGTCGGCCGGCTCCGGCAGCTCGTCGCCCAGCAGGCCCGGGGTGCGTACTGGGGCTTTTTGGGCTCGCCGTTCGTCGACGTGCTCCAGCTGAACCAGGCACTCGCCAAGCTCGACGGTGCGGGGAGGTGAAGATTCCAAGGTCAATGGTCGAGAAGTTGGTAGCCGATGCCCGGCTGAGTGTGGAGCATGGCGCCCGCGTCGCCCAACTTCTGTCGAATCCGGTGGGCGTAGACCCGGAGGTAATGCGCCTCGTCCCCGTAACCCGCACCCCACACTTCGGTGAGGATCATGTGGTGGGTACAGATCTTTCCGGCATGCCGCGCCAAGTAGGCGAGGAAGTCGAACTCGCGGCCGGTGAGGTCGAGTGGCTCACCGTCGAGGGTGGCCATGTGGTGCACGAGATCCACCGCCAGGCGACCCACCGAGAGCTCGGGCCGGCTGGCGTCGGCGGAGGAAGCCGAGCGGCGGCGCAGCACCACCCGGATACGTGCCTCCAGCTCGGCCATGCCGAACGGTTTGGTCACATAGTCGTCGGCCCCCTCGTCGAGCGCGGTCACCTTGCGGCCCTCATGCCCGGCGGCCGACAGCACGATGATGGGGACGTCGCTCCACTGGCGGATCTGGCGGCACACCTCGATGCCATCGAGATCGGGCAGCCCGAGGTCGAGCACGATGACGTCGGGAGCCCGGAGGGACGCCTGGGCGATGCCATCCCCTCCGGTCCAGGCCTCCGCCACGTCGTAACCTCGCGCTCCGAGGCCGATCCGCAGTGCTCGCAGGAGCGCATGATCGTCGTCGACGAGCAGGATGGTCGTCATCGGGAGCTCCGAGGTCCTTCGGGCCGGACAATCCGCCTCTCGACCTGCACGAACATGGTGCCTTCCACAGTACTGGGCACCGCGCGGGCGACGAGTCGGACTGCGGTGGCGTCGCCATGAGCGGCACCGAGTTCTCCGAGACGACCACGTGGGGTGGTCGACCGGTGGCTCGATCGATCGCCGAGGTCCAGGCACGGAGCCGAGTGATCGTCACCGGCACGATCAGTCGTACGGACGTGGTGTCCCTGGGCACCGGCGTGTCGTTCCGCTGCGTGCTTGGCGACGGTACCGGCGAGATCGACATCCTGTTCCTTGGGCGAACCTCGGTCGCGGGTCTGCGTGCGGGCACCCGGTGCCGGGTCGAAGGGACGGCGAGGGCGGACGGCGGCCGACTGGTCCTGTGGAACCCGCGGTACCAGTTGGAGCCACCGGATGGCCATGGGAGCGTGGCCGACGAAGAGGACATGCCCCACGCCCCGATGCCACAAGTCCCGGCGCGCCGCCCGCTCCCACCCGGACCGACGGCCAGGGTCGAGGCCGACCCGGACGCGGCGGGCATCGTGGAGGGTGCCGGCCACTTCCGCATCTACCTCGGTGCAGCGGCCGGAGTCGGAAAGACCGTCGCCATGCTCGACGAGGCCCACCGCCGAGCGGCCAGGGGAGCGGACGTGGTCGTCGGCTTCGTCGAGAGCCACGGCCGCCCGGTGACCGAGGAGCGAGTGGGCGATCTGGAAATCGTTCCTCGCCTTGTGACCCGCCATCGCGGCGTCCCCTTCGAGGAGATGGATCTCGACGCCGTGCTGCGACGCCGTCCACAGGTCGCGCTCGTCGACGAGCTGGCCCACACCAACGTGCCTGGATCGGGTCGACACGAGAAGCGTTGGCAGGACGTGACGGAGCTCCTCGACGCGGGAATCGACGTCATCACGACGGTCAACATCCAGCACCTCGAGAGCATCGCCGACGCGGTCGAACGCATCACCGATGCGCGGGTACGTGAACGGGTCCCGGACTGGGTCGTGCGGAGAGCAGATCAGATCGAGCTCGTCGACTCTTCGCCGGAGCAGCTTCGACGACGGATGCTGCACGGGAACATCTATCCCCGCGAGAAGGTGTCCGAAGCCCTCACCCATTTCTTTCGCGCCGACAACCTCTCGGCCCTGCGAGAGATGGCACTGCGGTTTCTCGCGGACGAGACCGAGGAAGAGCTGATGGAACGCCTCCAGAAGCACGAGACTCGGGTCCTGTGGGAGACGGCGGAGCGCATCATGGTGGCAGTCACTGCCGCCCCGGGTACCGATGCGGTCGTCCGCCGATCCTCCAGAATGGCTGCCCGGATCAAGGCCGATCTCCACGTGGTCCACGTGATGAGCGGCGAGGGGGCGCGTCGAGGGGATGACGAGCGCCTCGGGAGGCTCCGCCTCGTGGCATCCGACGTCGGTGCGCACTGGCACGAGCTGAACGCCGACGACACGGTCCAAGCGCTGATCGATTTCGCCCGTCATCAGCAGATCACGCAGATCGTGCTGGGCTCGAGCCAACGCAGCCGGTGGCAGGAGCTGAGGGGCGGCGGGTCGATCGTGAAGCGGATCACCCGCCTCGCCACGGCCGCGGGCGTCGACGTCCACATCATCGCCAGGCGTGAGGTGCCTGACGCGCTGACATCGCCCCCGACGGAGTGAACGGACCGGGTCGGTGATCTGGTCGTCAACCCCACCGGGCCGGATGGCCAATCGGCTGTCGACGCCCGCTGCGGCGACGGCCGGTTAACATGGAGGAAACATTTAGGGGCTTGAGGACGACGGGGTGCCGGTGTTCGGACGACTGCTTGTGGCCATCGACGGGACCGAACGGGGCGAGGTGGTGCTCAGCTTTGCGCTGGCTGTTGCCGCACGGCACGCCTCCGAGGTGACGCTGCTGCACGTGAACGAGTTTGTCGTCGGGAGCCCGGGTGTCCCTCTGCGCACCGACGCCGAGGCGACGCAGCTGGTGCTCGAGGCGCTGACCGAGCTGCGCGCCGCCGGGATACCGGCCACCGGCACGGTTCGCCGGGCCACCTACCGCGAGATCGCCGAGCGCATCGCGTCGGTGGCCGACGAGTGCGGCGCCGACGCGATCATCCTCGGATCCGGGACGGCGCGCCGACGCCGGGCCGCGCTGTTCTCCGGCCGGGTCACCGAGCGCACGATGCGGCTCACCTCCCTTCCGGTGATCGCCGCGCCGGCACCCCTTGCGGTCTCGGCCCGCGACTACGCGGCGTTGGCCGACGAGCTCGTACAACCACCGGCGCGGGAACGAACGCCTTCGGAGCGTTGGGGAGGCTGAGCCCGGCCGAGCACTGAGCACGGCCGAGCACTGAGGTCGCGGGGTTCCTCTCATCGTGGCGGTCGGGACCCGGTTCGGCTCCGTTTCGGGCGTGTGAACCTTGGTAAATCCTGTTGCCTCCGGGGAAAACTGGGGTCAGAGTCTCTCCCTATGGAGCCACCCCGCATCACCATCGAGCCCGAGCGGGCGCCGCCGCCGATGGCGGAGCGCCGGGGCGAGGAGGGGATCGCGGTGACCGACGGCGGGCTGCGGCTGACGCTCGGTCACTAGGCAGGCCTGCAGGCCGCGAGCAATTCCCGAATGGAGGTATCGACGTGACGATCCTGTCGGCTCTCGAAGGAACCGGCGCGCAGTTCTCGTTGGAGCAGCTCATGGCCGTCCGTGCCCGCACCCGGACCGCGGTCGGGATGATCGCCGACAAGGTGCAGGTGGGCATGGTCGAAGAGGATGCCCGGGCGACGGCCCGGGACGTCCTGTCGGGACTGGGCATGCGTCGAGGATGGCATCACGTCATCGTGCGGTTCGGTCCCAATACCACCAAGGACTTCATGGCGCGCTCGGAGCCGGGGGTCGTGCTCGGTCCCGACGACATCTACTTCGTCGACATCGGACCCATCTACGAGGACTGCGAAGGCGACGCCGGGGACACCTTCGTCTTCGGCGGGAACCCCGACCACCACCGGGCCAAGCGGGATGTCCGGGCGATCTGGGACCAGGTGCGGGGCGCATGGTTCTCGACCGGCGCAAGCGGCCACGAGCTGTACGACCTCGCCACGACGGCAGCCGAAAGCCGGGGATGGCAGTTGAACCTGGACCTTTCGGGGCACCGGCTCTCCGACTTCCCGCACTCGGCCCATTACGACGGGAGCCTGGCCGACGTCGCGTTCCACCCGAGCCCCAACCTCTGGGTGCTGGAGATCGCCATCGTCCACCCCGAGCGACCGTTCGGGGC
>DASYAI010000027.1:0-46616 GCA_036501425.1 Acidimicrobiales bacterium
TTAGAAGTCCGTCGCCTAATCCACTCGGCCACGGGGGCTAAATACGCTTGACGTGCACTTTTGTCGCGATGCTACATCGCCACACGACGCCATTCGCGACTCTCACCGCAGCTTCAAATGGCGTCTCGTAGCGTCGTGTCCCGCCATGAGCACTCTACGGCACAGGCTCTTCACCAGGGCGCCTCGGGGAGTGGGGGCCTCTGGGTCTACCTGCGGCCCGACGCCGAGACCGGAGCACCCGGCCACGTTCGGATGATCGTGCCGGACCAGGCAGGGATCGCCCGTGCACGGCGCCGGCAGAAAATCCTGATCTAGCCGCCTGAGACTAGGGAGCTGACCGGGATCGCACCGGCGGGAGCGGTCAGGTTGAATGCCTCGCCCCAATGCGAGAAAGTCGCAGCTTCACTTCCCTCGGTCGACCCGCTGACGAGCGAAACCTTCGCTGCCACCACCAGAGGGGCGCCCTCGGCAGCGACAAACAGCGTGGTACGGCCCTCGGCCATGGTGCCCGAAATGCCCACGACGTGCTGCTCATCCACCACGGAGGTCTTGTCCAACGACAAATGGGCCGTCGGTGCTATCTGCTCGAACACCGAGGCGAGGGTGACGCCCGAAGTGACCGTTGCGTAGCCCGAATCGGTCGACTGCAGGGAAATCCACCTGTTGGTGAGCTCGGAAGCCGATGCTTTTGAGAATCCGAAGTACGAGGTAACCGCCGTCTTGTTCCCTCTGATGTAGGCGATGCCGCCCGCCAGGATGACCGTCGCCCTGACCTTGCCTTGGGTGATGATCTGTTCGCCGGTCTGGATCCCGGAATCCTCAACGAAGGTCGCCGACGTCCGTCCAGCGGTCATGCGCACCGAGATGTGCGCGGATCCGGCCGACTCGCCTGCCGCCTCGCTGGCCGCCAAGGCCTGAGCGGCAGAGAGACCACTGAGGGGGGACGTCGTTGCCGATTGCGCCGAGGCGCTGGAGAGACCCTGAGCAGCCACCGTCGCGGCCCCAGCCATGACGAGGATTGCAAGCCGCCGCCTCGTCAAGGGCTCTCCTTTGCGTGCGCTGCCCAACACGGAGAGAGGCCGCACATCATCCGCCACGTCGAGCGCAATGGTGTCAAGGGGGGTGGACAAAATGCAAACACACGGTCCGGACCGGAGTGTTCCGCATCTGCGGCCTCCAAGCATCTGAAGCAAGGGCGGACGCAATCGCCGGGCAATCGCCGGAGATGGGAGCTGGCGCGTTGCTCGCCGCGCCTCAGCAGGCTCGATCGACGAGCAGCGCCTCGGCAAGGCCGCCCCACTCGTGGAGCACGTCGAACGGGAACCGCACGAGCGGCTCCGATGCCGGAACGACGACGATGCGGGCCGGGAAGCACCGGGCCAGAAGCAGACGGGCCCGGGTGGCCTGGGGCCTCCCCGGCACGATGAGGAGGCTCTGCCAGTGGTGGCGCTCGGCGTACCGGGCGGCCCACCGAGCCTCGCCGCGGGTGTTGTTGGCGACGTCGACGAAGCACACGACCGAAACGCCGGGCACCTTGGGACACGACGTGTCGCTGGCGAACCCCCCGCGCGAGAAGAGGAGCACCGGGGCGTACCCTTGTCGCGCCAGCGACACGGCCAGAGCCTCTCGGGCTCCCTCGGCTGGGCCGTTGAAGCTCACGATGGCGTCCACCCGTGTGGGGTGGCCCGTGGGCGGCCAGACGAAGAGCGCCAGGCTGGCGGCCACGAACAGCACGGCCCCGACCCCCAGCCCGCCGAGCACCCGCCTCGGCCACCGGCGGGGATGCGTACCGGCTCGGGTACGGGCTCCGGCGCGCCCTCGCCCGGGGGCGCTCGAGGCGGGCGACCGAGGATCCCCGACCGTCGACGGGCGCGGCGGAGCCTCGTCGGGCTCCGTCACCGCGGCCGAGCCTCGGTCCCGACCGTCGCTGGGCACACGACAACGAGTCCCCGCCGGGGCCCGAGATACCCGCTGCGACGTACTTACCTCCGTGTGGTTCTACGCACGTCGCCACGGCGCGCCCCATCCGTCGTAGCGGGTCCCACGAGCAGGCCCGGGGGCCGTCGCCGAACCACCTGACGTATCACGCTGCCTGATTCGGACTCTGAAGGCTCGTACCGTACGTGGCCCGCGCCGGACGACGCGCCGAGCGTGCGGGCTCTGAGGGCAGGTCGGCATGTCGGTGTCGCAATCGAACTGGGGTCCCCACCCCCGAGGTCGGCTCCCGGTCGGCGCGCCGCGCCCGGGCACGACGACGGCCAGGGGGCCCGAGGCGAGCGCCGGACCGGCCGGTCCCGGCAGCGCGCTCCGGGTCTTGATCGTCCACAACCGCTACCGGTCCCAATCGCCGAGCGGCGAGAACAGGGTGGTCGACCAGGAGTACGACGCCCTCGGCCGGGCAGGCCACACGGTCGAGCGGCTGGAGAGGTTCAGCGACGACGTCGCCGGGTTCTCCTGGGCCCAGAAGGCCGCGCTTCCCGCCGAGGCCCTGTGGAGCACCCGGGCGGCGCGCTCCTTGTCGCACACCCTCGAGGCCTTCGACCCCGACGTCGTCCACGTCCACAACCTCTTTCCCCTTCTCAGCCCCTCGGTCATGTACTCGTGCCGGCGGCACCGCATCCCGGTCGTGGCGACCATCCACAACTACCACCTGATCTGCACGAGCGGCGTCCTGTTCCGGTCCGGCGCGGTCTGCCACGAGTGCGTGGGCAAGCATCCCCTGCCGGCGGTCCGGCACCGCTGCTACCAGGGGTCGGCGCCGTCCAGCGCCTTGCGAGCGGCCACCTCCATGGTGCACCACCACGCGTGGCGCACCATGCCGTCGGCGTACATCTTCCTCTCCGAGGCCCAACGATCCGAGTTCGCATCGCTCGATCTCACCGCCGACCGCTGCTTCGTCAAGGGGAACCTCGTGCCTCCCGCTCCGCCCAGGGCGGACACCGAGAACCTGGTCGTCTTCCTCGGGCGGATGAACGACGAGAAGGGGCTTCCCCTGCTCATGGAGGCCTGGGACCTCTTCGACGGGGACCGCCGGCACCCGCGGTTGCGGCTCGCCCTGGCCGGTGCCGGGCCCCTCGAGTCAGCAGTGCGGGCATGGGCACGCCAACGCCCGTCGGTCGAGTTCGTCGGCTTGCAGAGCCCGGCGCAGTGCGCGTCGCTCCTCGCCCGGGCCAGGGCGGCGGTCGTCCCGTCCCAGTGGCGCGAGCCGTTCGGGCTCGTGGCCGCCGAGGCCATGGCAGCCGGCGTCGCGCCCATCGCACCGGCGCACGGCTCGTTCCCCGAGCTGATCACCGACGGCGTCGACGGCGTGCTCTACCCGTCGGGCGACGCCGCCGAGCTCGCCAAGGCGTTCAGCAGCGCCGCCGACCGTCCCGACTGGTTCGACGCTCTCGGCGGGAACGCCCGGCGGACCTACGACCGGCGCTTCGAGCCCCGGGCCAACATCCGCCAGCTCGAAGCCATCTACCGCTTCGCCATCGGGAGCCCGACATGGCTCGGGAGCTCACCGGCTGGCGCGACCGGGCGCTCCGGGGGCGGGACGGACGTCGCCGCCATCCCGCTTCGGGAGGCGCCCCGATGACGTCGGACGCCTCGAGCACCGCGGTCCGGTGCGGTCGCTCCACGTCCGATCCGCAAAAAGTGCGTATGGCGGGAGGACCCCTGATCTCGTCCAACGTGATGATGACGAAGCGATGCCGTATGGCCACACTTGGCATCGAGGTACCGGTGCACTCCAGGCGCGACGTGCACGAGGGCTCCTACTGTCGGCATGGAGGCTTGGAATGCAACTGATCGACGACGCGTCGGCCCGGGCGGGCAAGGACCCGCTCGCGGAGCCGTCCGTGCACGACGTCGTCGTGGAAGCTGCTGCCGGTGCCGCCGGAGCCTGGGAGGAGCTCACTCGCCGGTTCGGAGGCATGATCATCGCCATCGCCCGGAGCTGCCGGCTGGGAGAGGCCGACGCGTGGGAAGTGCACCAGACGACGTGGCTCCGGCTGGTCGAGAACATCGGACGGATCGAGCACCCCGAACGGATCGGTGCGTGGCTCGCGACCACCGCCAAGCGCGAATGCCTCCGCATGGTGCGCAATCGCAGCCCTCTGGCCTTCGACGAAGACACCCTGGCACGGTTGGTCGACGACACCCTCCTCGATCTCGACGCCCGCCCCCTGGCCGAGGAGCAGTCGGTCGTCCTGCGGGCGGCCTTCGCTCAGCTACCTCCGCGTTGCCAGCGCCTCCTGACCTACTTGTCCGGGGAGGAGTCGCCCTCCTACAAACAGGCCTCGGCGGCGCTGTCGATGCCGATCGGGAGCATCGGGCCGACCCGGGGCCGATGCCTTGAGCACCTCAGGAAGATCATCCACGAGTTGGGTCACGACCTCTAGCGGACCCATCCGCTCGGCCGGGGTCCCCCCGACCGGCGCTCACCGGTCTTCCCCGGCCCACGCTGGCCAGTCCTCACTGGCGCCCGCCGGTCTTGGCGGCTCAGCTCACCGACGCTCGGCCGCCTGGCGGCGCTCGCTCAGGGTCCGCGCGGCATGGGACAGGACCACCGCCGGCGTCGAGAGAAGGATGCTCAGGTCCAGCACGAGGGACCAGTTGTCGACGTAGTGGAGGTCCAGCCGCCGGTAGGCGGTGAACGACGGGTTGTCGCGGGCCTCGATCTGCCAGAGCCCGGTCAGGCCCGGCCGGACGGTCAGACGGCGAAGCAGGTCGACGTCGAACTGCGCCGTCTCCTCGGGCAGGGCGGGTCGTGGACCGACCAGGCTCATAGAGCCGGACAAGACATTCCAGAGCTGGGGAAGCTCGTCGATGCTCGTGGCGCGCAGGTATCGGCCGACCCGGGTCACCCTCGGGTCACGAGCCGACTTGAACAGGGGTCCGTCGACCCGCTCGTTGAGCTCGCCCGGGTCGAAGGGGACCGGTCCGTGGTGGCTGGTCATCGTCCGGAGCTTGTAGAGGACGAACGACCGGCCGTCGAGCCCGATGCGCTCCTGGCGATGGAACACCGTGCCACGGTCCCCGAGCTTTATCAGGCCGGCCGCGACAAGGATGATCGGCGCCGAGATACTGAGGACGAGGAAGGACCCGACGACGTCGATCAACCGCTTGAGGGCTCTGTGCCAGGGACGGGCGAGCTTCGGCTCGACGTAGAAGAACGCCTCTCCCGACGCGGGCACCTGCCGGAGCCGTCGACTGGCGATGCCTCCGATGCCGGGCCAGATCTGCACGTGCAGCCCGGCGCTCGCCGCGCAACGGATCGCGTCGCGCACCCCGACGCTCGACAATGCACTCGGAACGATCAGCACGCCGTTCGCTCCCGTCGACCGAGCGAGGTCGGCAATGGCCCCCACACCGGCCCCCCAGGGCAGCTCTGCCCGCACCAGGTCGGCCCCGGGGTCACCGATGGTCCCGGTCACCTCGAACCCCAGCTCCGGCTCGGCGCGAAGCATCGTGAAGAGGGTCGCGGCGTCCTCGTTGTTC
The DNA here is from genome assembly GCA_036501425.1 of Acidimicrobiales bacterium. Lineage (GTDB taxonomy): Bacteria > Actinomycetota > Acidimicrobiia > Acidimicrobiales > RAAP-2 > DATKRB01. Next base: position 5,485 of record DASYAI010000027.1, read on the forward strand.
CCGATCAGGACGACCCTTCGCAGGTACATGCCCAGGGCGTGCTGATGACGAAGCCAGCTCCGGTAGTACCAGCGCAGCGCCGTCAGAGCGACGATGCAGGCCGCACCGATGGACACGGCCTGCGACCCGGTCGTCCCGGAGCGGTGCTGGGCGTACGCGAACGCCAGCGCGCCCGCGGTCACCGCGAGGACGATCCTCCAGAGCTCGTCCGACCGCCGGACGCACAGACGGGAACGGTAGAGCCCGGCCAGGCGCATGGCCAGCACCGTGGCGACCGCACCGACCACGCCGAGCTCGAGGCGCCTGACCGGCGCGGAGCTGGCCAGCAGGACGAGGCCGAGGCCGATCCACGTCAGGACGATCGCCGACCAGTCGCAGACCACCAGGCGGGCTCGAAGGGAACCATTGCCCCCAGGTCGTGACCGCTCTGCCGGCGTGCGGGTGGCGACGCCCGACGGCCGGACGAGCCTCGCCACCGGCGCGTCGGGCGTGCCGAGCGGTGGCTCGCGCGGCGCGACGTGTGGCAGGACGAGCGCGCCCTCGCGGCGTGCGAACGCGGCACCCGGACCGCTCGGCAGCGCGTACCCCGGCGGCTGCGGGTCCACGGGGAGCCCGTCGTGTCTGAATGGTATGTCCATCTGCACTCCGCCCCTCTTCGTCGCCGTGGCACGGTGGGTCCGGCACGAGGCAGTCGGTACGCTTCATCAGGCGAGATTTTCTGGGTGGAGGCTTCCGGACGCGATCTGATACCTCGCGTCGTACCGATAACCACCCTGGGTTGTCGTCGGCGCCGCGACCGCTCCCCGACCGGGGGAACCACCCTCGGACGTATCAAATGGCCGGGTATCAAATGGATGTATCCGGTCCTCGTTGCGCCAGGTCGGTTGTTCGCGAGAGCCCGGTCCACCGGGTCCCAAATCGTCATCGGGCCGGGGCTTTGGGTTGCAGACAGCTGTACCAGCACGTGGGTCCTCCGCAACGTCGACCAGGCGGGAGCCAAATTGCACTTCGTCGAGCGTTGGATCGTGCAGTGAGTGGTTCTGCCGTGAAAGTCGGCATATCCACATTGCAGATGGGTACAGGGAGATAGCTTGTGATGTATCGACGGCGCCACGAGAGGGGACCAGTGGCAGGACAGTGCCAGGTGCTCGCTCGGGCGAAGGCTCTCGTGAGGCGAGGTCCACGGTCTTGACGGTCCCCCCTTCGGACGCGCGCCCATGCCCGTTGTGCGCCGCGGCAGCGGGCGCGGTCGGCTGGCCCGACGATGCCGCGGTGATCGACCGGGTCGGCGACGTCGTCGTCCTGCTTCGACCGGGTCTGCAGGAGGTGCTGGTCGCGCCGTCGGTGCACGTGCCCACCCTGGGCGACCTGTCCGAGGCCCATCAGGGCCAGCTGCTTGGAACGCTCCGCCGGCTGGTCTCCGTGCTTGGGGCCGAAGGCCACGGCACCACCGTCGAGCGCGCGACTGGGCAGGACTGGACGAGCAACCACCTGTGCATCCGGGTACTCAGCGGGCATCGCGACGAGGCCACCAGCTCCTCCGACCCGGCAGCATTGGCTCGTGAGCTGCACCACATGATTCGGTGACCCCGACGGCATCGATTCGGTGACCCCGACACCCGATGACTCGGTGACCACGACGGCATCGGTGTCCCAGGGCAGCTAGCGCCGCTCGGGCCTTGACGGCATCGGCGGGTGCCGGGACCTCGTCGACCGGGTCCACCTCCACCGATGTATCTGATGTATCAGAACGCCCGAGGCCGGTCTCGTCCACCCATCAACGGTCCCCCGGTGGCGCGGGGCCAGGGCGACGAAGAGTCCCCGCGTGGTGGGAAGGACTTCTGGTTGGCTGAGCAAGCGTTCGATACGCGGGAGCTTCGGCGGCGCCTCGGCCGGCACCGAGGGACCGTCGGTGCGCTCGCGGTCCTGGGCGCCTTGGTGTCGGTCGTCCTCGCGGCCCTCGATCCGCCCACCTACAGCGCCACCTCGCTGGTGCTCCTTCCGGACTCCGCCGCCGCCGTCGGGGGATCGTCGGGCTCACCCGCCCCCGGCAACAGCACGACCGACAGCGTGATCGCTACCAGCTCGGCCGTCCTGAGCCCCGCTCTGGCGAAGGTGGACCCGTCGCTGTCCCCCGGTGCAGCCCGGAGCCGCGTGCGGGCGGCGCCCACCGCAACCGACATCGTCCAGATCAGCGCCACCGGGACGACGCCGGGCCGGGCGGAGGCCCTGGCCAACGCGGTGGCAGCGTCGCTGGTCAGCTTCGTGACCTCGTCGGGTTCGGCGACGGGCAACAGTGCGGTGGCCGGTCTCGAAGCCCAGGCGACGCAGTTGACGAAACAGCTCGACGACCTCAACCAGGAGATCCGAACGAACGCGACCGGGCAGGACACCGCGCTGCTGGCCTCGTTGACCAGCGCCCAGTCCAATGCCTCGCTGGCGCTGGCCAACGTCAACAGCGAGATCGCGTCGGCAAAGCTGAGCGTCGGCGCGACCAACGTCGGAACCGAGGTGATCCAACGGGCGACGACGGCCAGCCCGCCCTCACTGACCGATCGGGCGCTGCGGGTGCTGATCGGGGCGGCGATCGGCTTCGTGGCCGGCGCACTGCTGGTGATCCTGCGCCACAAGGAGCGGCGGCTGGTCAGCCGTGACCAGATCGCCGAGACGGTCGGGGCGCCCGTGGTGTTGTCATTGCCCGTGGGGCGGTGGCGCCGGTCGAGCAATTGGCTCAACCTGCTCCGAGACCACCAGCCGGGGACCGCTGAGCGCTGGAACGTTCGCAAGGCGCTCCACCACCTTGACCTCCCCGAGGACGGTCCTTCGTACCTGACCGTCGTCGGCGTGGCCGACGACACGGCGAGCTTCGTGGCCACTACCCGGCTGGCCATCGCCGCGGCCGAGCTCGGGGTCCCGACCGCGCTGGTCCTCACCTCCGACGACGAGGCCTCGGTCGGCGTGCGCAAGGCCCGCGACCTGCTGGTGGGGCGGGACGGGACCGTCCGGGCCAACCTCCAGATCACCCGCGAGGGACCGGAGGTGCGCGCCGACACCGGGCTGACGGTGATCTCCATCGTGGTCGATCCCGAGCAGCCCGACATCCCTGCCGAAGTCGCTCGTGGGCCGGTGGTGCTGGCCGTCACCGCTCGGTTCACCAGCGCCGAGCAGGTCACCCGGGTCCTCATCGCGGCGGGCGAGGGTGGCTTGTCGATGAGTGGCGTGGTGGTGACGAACCCTGCCGGCGACGACACGACCGCCGGCACCGATCCTTCCCGAACGAGGCGGGCCGCACAGGTCCTCGGGCTCCGCACGTCGGGCGAGCTGCCCGACTGGCTCGCCGTTTCCCACGAGCAGCTGCCGTGAGTCCGGGGCAAGGGGGCCGTCGTCGCGGGGTCGGCCGTCGGCGGTCGGGGGGGCTGCGATGACCGTCGAGTCGACCCTGGCGGTGGACGAGCACGCTCGGGCCCCCGAGGAACCCGTGCCGACCTATCTGGTCGGTCGTCTGATCAGCCTCCGATTCGTGGCGTCGGCCCTGCGGCGCAGTCGCAAGGTCTGGCTCGGCCTCGCCGTGGTGGGGTTGCTCGCGGGAGCCGCATATCACGTGGTCGTGCCGATCCAGTACCAGGCCGCGGCGACGCTGTACCTGGCCCACCTCCCCGGCTCCGACGACAACGTCGACATGGCGAACGACCTGGCCCTGCTGCGGACCTCTGCCGTGGGCGAGCAGGCGGTCAAGCTGCTGGGCGAACCCGACCTGGCTGCCTCCAAGTTGCTCGGCAAGGCGCCGGGCACGGCGGACAGCGTCAACGTGATGACCGTCACGGTCAGCGGCCCGACCAAGACCCAGGCGGTGCGTCGGGTCGACGATCTGGCCACTGCCTTCCTCGCCTTCCGCTCTGCCCAGGTCCGCCGGCAGACCGCGGCGACCACCGACGCCCTGCAACGACAGATCCGGGCGCTGAACACCCAGGTCGACCAACTCACCGCGCAGATCAACGGCCTCGACCCGACCACCCAGGGAGCCGACCTGGATACCCTGGTCAGCGATCGGTCGTCCGACGCCAGCCAGGTGGTCACCCTCGAGCAGACGGTGCAGCAGGACCAGCTCGACGACCTCGCCGTGGCCAACGGGAGCAGGGTTCTCACACCCGGTGCCGCCGTCCCCACCTCGACTGCCAAGGTCCTGGGCCTCGACGGGATCACCGGTCTGGTGGCCGGCCTGGCCGCGGGGGTGGCGCTGGTGGCGCTCCGGGCCCTCCTATCCGAGCGGGTCCGCAGCCGCGCCGAGGTCACGGCCCTGCTCGGGACCACCGTTGCGCTCAGCGTGCGCCGCCGCCGGCACCGGCGAGCGTCGATCGGGCGGCGGCGGACCGAACGGATGGTGGTCCGGCCCGGGCCCGAGGTGAGGGCGTTGGCCGATTTCCTAGGCCGACGGTGCGAGGCGCCGGGGGCTGGGTCGTCGTTGCTCGTGGTCGCCGCCGACCGTCACGAGATCCCTGCGGCCGCCATGGCGGTGGTGGCGTCGCGCCTGGCCTCGCTCGGGCGATCGGTCCTCGTCGCCGACCTGACGAAGGGCCGCACCCTGGCCGGGCTGATGGGCGTGATCCGTTCGACGGCCGGGCGAGCCGGACCGGACGACGCCGGGGAGCTGTCACTCTTCGCCGGGTCCGCCGGACCCGACGGGGCCGTCGTCGGCGTCACCGACCCGACCCAGAGCGGCTCGGACATCGTCCTGACCCTGGCCACCCTCGACCCGGGGGTGGGCGCCTGGCATCTGGACTGGGCCGAGGAGGCAGTGGTCGTCGTCACCGCCGGGCGGTCCGGCGCCCAGCGCCTCAGCGCGATCGGGGAGCTCCTACGCGCCGCCGGCCTCTGCGTGACCACCGCCGTGCTCCTCGACGCCGACGACGACGACCAGACGGTCGGCCTCGTGATACCCGCGACCCCCCCGGCCGGCCGCGCCCTCGAAGTAGTCCCCACGGCGTCGACGCGGCCGTGAGCACCGTCTCCCCCGGCCTCCGGTTGCGGGCGGTGTCGCCCGTGATGTCCCGTGCCTGGGCGTCGGCGTCCGCGCCGACCGATCGAGCGGTCCGGCAGCGGCTCGGGTGGATCTGGGGTCTGCTGCTCTTCGACGTCCTCACGTACGCCAAAGGACCCGACAACCTCGTGCCGTTGCCGTCGGCGTTGGGGAAGGCGCTCACCGAGGGGGCGCTCGGAGTGGCCCTCGTCCTGGCACTGACCCTCAACAAGCGCCTGCTCGTCCGACGCAACGTGCTCCTGGTCCTGTGCACGTGCCTCTGCGCCAGCGCGGCCGTCATGAGCTTCCGGGGCTATTTCGGGATCGGATCGATGACCCGGTGGCTGCGCTACTTCGGGTTTGTGTCCGTGCTCTGGCTGATCACCCCGTGGTGGGGCCGGGCCGATCTGTTGCTGTGCCGGTTCCACCGGCGAGCCCTGGCGTTCGTGCTCGGCTCCGTCCTCGTGGGCCTGCTCGTCTCCCCCCACAGAGCCTTCGCCGCCGCCGGGGGCGGACGTCTGGGCGGAACCCTCTGGCCGATCCCGCCGACTCAGGTAGCCCATTACGCCGCGGTGTTCACCGGCCTTACGGTGGTGATGTGGCTCGGGGGGGTGGGCACCTCCCGATGGACCGGGCCGGCCGTGCTCGGGGGGATGGCCGTCCTCGTCTTGACCCACACCCGCACCGCGCTCCTCGCTCTTCTCATCGGCACCCTGGTGGGCGGCCTCAGCCTGTTCCTGACCCGTCGACGGGTGCGCAAGGCACTGAGCCTGGCCCTGGTCGTGCTGGCCATCGGGCTGTTCAGCTTCGCTCCCTTCCTGTCGAGCTGGTTCACCAGAGGCGAAAGCTCTCAGGAGCTCACCAACCTGACGGGTCGTACAACCACCTGGTCGGCGCTGCTGGCGGCGCCCCGCACCGAGGTGAACACCCTGTTCGGCTACGGGATGTCCAACGACTCCTACGACGGGCTTCCCATCGACTCGAGCTGGCTGTCGACCTACCTCGACCAGGGACTGGTGGGCGACGTGCTCGACGGCCTGGTGCTGCTGACGCTGCTGGCGGTCGCCGTTGCCAGCCCGGCCGGCCCGCGCCGGGCCGTCGCGCTGTTCCTCGTGGTGTACTGCGGCGTGGCGACGTACACCGAGACGGGCCTGGGCCAGCCCTCGACCTACCTCCTGGACCTGGCGGTGGCGATGTCGGTGCTCATGGCACCGTTGCGGGTCCCCGAGCTCCGTCCCCACTGACGAGCCCGGCGACGGAGCCAGCGGCGGCTCGATCGGACGACCGACCCGAAAACCGGAGTCGGGTGGTCAAGGTGGTCGCCCCGGCCAGCTCCCCGCGGCCAACGAGCGACGTCGAGGGAACCTTGCGACCGAAGCCGGGCGAGTACCACCCCAAGATGGGTTCGGTGCTGCCACGGTACGCCGACCAATCGAGGCACTGGGGGAGCTCGAGCGTGGCTCGGGCCAGAGCTCCGTCTGGGTCCTCCCACTCGAGCTCGGCGCGGGGGCCCTCCAGGGTGGCCCGGATGGCGGGACCCAAGTGGAACCCCATGCGCAACGGGCACTCCCCAGCGCTCGCCAGCCGGTCGACGATCTCGAGCGAGTGCCCTTCGACGTCGAGGGCGACGGTGCGCTGGTGACGGGCCGCCTCGGGCAGGTCGAGATACCCGTCGTGGGAGGCGGACCACCGCTGGAGACCGCTACCGGCGACCGGGGACTCGAGCACCTCGGACCGGGCATGGCGTACCCAGAGGAACGGACCCTTCGAGGCTGACTGGTCCCGCCCGGCGAGCTCGATGGTGTTGTGGGCGATGGTCGAGCGGAAGTACGAGCGCCAACGGGGCTCTCCCTGGTAGCAGTACGTTCCGGGGTCCGCCAGTACGTCGACCCCCCGGTGGCGGACCTCGACCGAGAGGGCGTCCGCATGGGCGTGGGCAGCGATCGAGAGGAAGCCGTGCGGTCCTCCGTCGCACCGGCACCAGATCTCGTCGTCACCGCGCGAGCGCAGGAGGGCCAACCCGGCGTCGGCGAACGACGAGGGGCGGACCTCGGGGCGGGCTCCGCCGTCCATCCGGCGACCGAGCAGCGGGCCCAGGGCCAGGGAGGCCGCATCGGGTGACGTGGCCGGCCACCACGGGAGACGGCCGAAGACGGCATCTCCCACCGCCAGCAACGACCCCCAACGATCCGAGGCGGGCGACCCGAGGAGGAGCGCCCTCCCGTCGTCGCCGTCCCCCTGCCGGGGCGGGCGCCCCCTCTGGTCCACCACCGCCGCCAGGACGTCGAGCATCCGGCACAGCAGGCGCCAGGTGTCGGGAGCGAGCGGGAAGCCGGCGAGCTCGGCCTCGACCCCGGCGACGATCCCGAGCTCAGCCACCAGCCCGTGGTACTCGAAGGCCTGCTCGCGGTCGATCCCGCTGGCGAAGGTGTTGGCCGAGAGCTCCGCCTCGAGCAGGGCCTGGGCCTGGACGCGCCACCGGGCACTCGCCCCGAACCAGGGGAACGCGCAGCTGGCCACCAGTTGCCCGGCCGCTTCGGCGATGACGTGGTTGTTGGCCGACGAGCCGCGGCTCCGGAAGGTCGCCAGGTAGCGCTGGTGGGCGTGGACCTGGCGCACCGCGTCCTCGTTGTCCTCGAAGAGCGCCGCCGCACCGTGCCACCCTTCGAGGAGGCGCCGGACCCAGACCCACGAGACGAGCCGGATGCCCAGCTCGATCCCGCTGGCCCAGTTGACTCCCGAGACCACGGGATTGTGCCGCCACCACGACCGCAGCTGCCGCGACACCATCGCCGCGTACTCCTCGTCGCCGGTCAGTCGCCACGCGGCAGCCAGGACGGTGAGGTGGTGGTGACGCGACAGCTCCCAGACCTGCTTCACCTTCCCGCCCTCGTCCCCGGACCGGTAGTCGATCTTGAAGCTGCAGCGATCGGCCGGAAAGCGGCGACCGCTGGTCGGGTCGAGGGACCAGTCCGGGTCGAGGAGATCCCCTCGCTCGACACCGAGGACCTCCCAACGGCCGATCAGCAGGCCGTCGGCTGCGTCGAGGATCTCCTGCCGACGGTTCGCCGGAAGCGAACCGGACCAGTCGGGCGCCACCTGGGCGGTCCCCCGCCCGGCGTCGCCGGTCGACCGGTGGGGGCGGGTGGGCACCGGGACCGCGCGCCGGACCGCCCACACCTGCTGGTGCCACTGGTCCAGCAGCCGCCCGCCCACCTCCTTGGGCGTCATCCGCCCCAGCCGCTGCGCACGCCAGCGGAGCGCCTCGCTCACAGCTCGACCGGCCTCCCTGCGGCCAGGCTCCGCTCCACCGCCAGCGTCGCCGCGGTGGTGTGCATCAGCGAGCCGAGGGGGATCGGCATCGGCGAGCCCGACCGCACCGAACCGAGGAAGTGGTCGAGCTGGGCGCGCTGGCCCTTGTCCACCGCGCCGCGCACGCGGTGGGTGCTCGGCCGGCGTCCCGACCACACCGACGTGCGACGGAAATTCTCGAACCTCGCGCTCAGCGTGCCCGCGGCGACTTCCACCACCTCCTTGGGGGTACGGGGGTTCCCATGGGTCAGATAGTCGATGCTGGACATCGACCCGTCCTCGTGGGAGAGGACGACGTGCAGATCGCTGCGGTCAGGCGTGCCCGTCGCGTGCACCACGGTCGGCGTCGCACCAACCAGCCAGCTCAGGGTGTCGATGAAGTGGCCGCCCTCGCCGACGAAGCGAGACCCCTCCAGCTCGACGTTGCGGTACCAGCTCCCGGCGTCGAGCGCTCCCGCGTTCACCGTGTAGCGCACGACCGAGCCGGCCGGCCCAGACCCGATCCGGCTTCGAAACTCGCCCAACGAGGGCGAGAAGCGGCGGTTGAACCCGACCATGAGCCGATCGTTGCCGGTCGCCGTCACGGTGGCCGCGATCACGGACAGCTCCTCGTCGTCGATGGCCAGTGGCTTCTCGACGAACACCGCTTTTCCCGACTCGAGCGCCCGGCAGGTCAGCGCGGCGTGGGTGTGGTGCCGGGTGACGATGAACACGGCGTCGATCGAGTCGTCCCCGAGCACCGACTCGACGTCCGTCGACGCGTGGCGGAAGCCGAACCGCCGTTGGGCGTTGGCCGCCGAAAGTGACGTGGCGGTGGCCACGAGGCTCAGCTCGACGTCCGTCCGGCCGGCCAGGTGGGGAAGGAGCATCGAGGAGGCGTAGTTGCCCGCCCCGATGAAGCCGACCTTCACCCCGCCCCCCGCCGTCGCCTTTTGTGGCCGGTGGTCGGGATCGCGAGCGACGGTGCGCCACGACATGGCGCCCGGCGAGACGTCGGGGTCCGGGTAACGGAAGAGGAAGCCGATACCCTCCAGATCACCCGAGTGGAGCCGCCCGTAGACGTCCGGGGCGTCGGCCACCGGAAAGTCCTCCGAGACGAGCGCCTCGACTGCCAGCTTCCCACCGGCCAGGAGGTCGACGAAGCACTCGAGGTTCCGCCGCTCGGTCCACCGGACGTAGCCGGCCGGATAGTCGACCCCGTCGAGCTCGTAGACCTCGTCGTAGCGGCCCGGACCGTACGATCGGGAGAAGCGGACGTCGAGCTCCTTGTCGTAGTAGGCGTTCCAGGGCAGGTCCAGCTTCAGCTTGCCGATGTCGACCACCCGGGCCCGGTCGCGCGCGAGGCGCGCCGCCACCTCGACCGGGCCGTTGGAGAGCCCCCCGGCCACCAGCAGGACGTGGTCGACGCCCCGACCGCTCGTCACCCGACCGATTGCCCGCTCGAGCCGGTCGATCCCCTCGGTGTCGGGAACCTCGCAGGCCATGGCGCCGGACCGCTCGGCGAGCCGGCACCGTGCCTCGACCACGTCCAGCCCGACCACCCGCACGCCGGCGGCCACCAGAAGCTGTACCACCAGCTGCCCGACGAGGCCGAGGCCGACCACACACGCCACGTCCCCGATCTGGGGTTCGGCCCGCCGCACCCCGTGCATGGCGATGGCGCCCACCGTGGCGAATGCGGCCAGGCGAGGCTCCACCCCGTCGGGGACCGGGACGCACAGGTTGACCGGGACCCAGTTCACCTCGGCGTGCAGGGCGTGCTCGTTGCCGGCGCACGCCACCAGCTGACCCACCTTGAACTCGTCAACACCGGCCCCGACCTCGGTCACGATCCCCGACAGCGAGTAGCCGAGCGGGGTGAACGAGTCGAGGCGTGACATCGCCTTGGCGTAGGTCGAGCGCACTCCCTGCCGCGACACGCTGTCCACCAGTTTGCGCACCTGGTCGGGCCGGGCCCGGGCTTTGCCCACCAGCGACATCCTCGCCTCGCTGACCTTCATCATCTCGGTCCCGGTCGAGATCAACGAGTACAGGGACCGGACGAGCACCCCGCCGGGCCGGCACGTGGGCGCCGGCACCTCGAGCACCCGGAGCTCTCCGGACTTGTAGTTCTGGGTGACCTGCTTCATCGGACGCTCGACCTCTCCCTCCACGACCCCCACCACGACGATCCGGCCACCTCGGGGTGTGCCGCGGCGTTCACAGCGACACTCCGACAGACCGTGCCCGGTCGCACCACAGCTCGAGGCTGAGGAGCTGCCAGATCTGCTTGGCGTTGTCCTGACGGCCGGCCCGGTCGTCGGCCACGAGCCGTTCGAGGGCCGGCCGCTGGAGGAACCCGCTACCCACCAGTTTCCCTCCGAGCAGCTGGTCGTCGACGACCGTGCGCAGGTCCCGCGAGATCCACGCCCGCAGGGGCGCGCTGAACGAGGCCTTGGGCCGATTGACGATCTCCGGCGGCAACCACGCCCGGGCCGCCCGCTTGAGGGAGGCCTTGGTCGTGCGGCCGTGGATCTTGGCCGTGCCCGGATGCGAGAACGCCGCGCCGACCACCTCGGGATCGACGAATGGCACCCGCACCTCCACCGAGGCGGCCATGCTGGCCCGGTCGGTGTAGGCGAGGTTCAGCCCCGGAAGGAACAGGCGGGCGTCGGCCAGGCACATCCGGTTGACCGGATCGTCCAGCGTGGAATCGGCGTACACGGCGTCATGCTCGTCGATCACCTGGTCGACGAGGGGTCCGAGGTCCGGGCTCAAGAGCGCCGTCAGCGCCGATCGGTCGTAGAGGGTGTAGCTGCGCCGGAACGCCTCGACCTCGGACAGCTCGGCGAAGGTGAGAAACCTCTTCGCCCACCGTACGTGGCGCAGTCCCCGTCCTGCTGCGACCACCGGCGCCCGGTCGACGGCACCACGGATGGCCTGGCGGGCAAAGGACGGTACCTCGAGGTACCGGGCGGCCATCACACAGGCCAGGTGCTTGCGGTACCCGCCGAAGAGCTCGTCGGCACCCATCCCCGACAGCACGACCTTGACCCCGGCGTCGCGCGCCGCCTCGCACATGAGCAGCGTATTGATCGCGGCGGGATCCCCCACCGGCTCGTCCAGCACGTCGACGATCCGCGGGAGCAGGTCGACGATGTCGGGGGATGCCTCGATCTCGTGCAGCTCGATGCCGAACCGGTCGGCGACCTTCCGGGCGTAGACGGCGTCATCGGGCATCGCCTCGACGCGGTGGTCCTGCCGGCGGAAGGTGATGGTGTAGGCGTCGATCGCCGGGTTCGATCGACGCGCCAGGACGGTGACGATGCTCGAGTCGAGACCCCCGCTCAAGAAGCTCGACACGGGCACGTCGGACACCAGGTGGCGCGAGATCGAGTCCTCCATGACCTGCCCCAGGTCCGCCGGCGGCCCGGCCGCGGCGCTGGCCGCGACCTCCTCCACCTTCCAGTACCGGGTGAAGCTGCTGGTGCCGTCCGGGCGGAACTCGGCCCACGACCCGGGCGGCAGCTTGCGGACCCCGCTGACGGCGCACTGTGCGGGGGGGACCCAGTAGTAGAGGATCGATGCGACCAGCGCCCCCGGATCGGCAGTCAAGCCTTGGCCGAGCGCGCTGACGATGCCCTTCAGCTCCGAGGAGAACACGATCCCTTCGCCGCGGGGCAGGTAGTGGAGCGGCTTGATCCCGAGCTGGTCCCGGGCGAGCACCAGTGCACCCGAGCGCTCGTCGAAGATGGCCAGCGCGAACATCCCGCGAAACCGGCGGAGCGCGTCGGGACCCCAGCAGCGCCACGCCTCGAGCACCACCTCGGTGTCGGACTGGGTCTCGAAGCGCACTCCCCTGGCGGCGAGCTGAGCCCGCAGATCGCGGAAGTTGTACAGCTCGCCGTTGTAGACGAGCGTCAGGCCGTTGCGGCTGAACGGTTGGTGGCCGTTGCGGCTCAGGTCGATGATCGAGAGGCGCCGGTGCGCCAACTCGACCGATACCCGGCCTTCCCGATACGCGAAGACCCCCTCGTCATCGGGCCCTCGGTGGGCCATCCGCGCGTTCATGACCGAGACGAGCTGGCTGCCGTCGGTCTGCTGGTAGCACCCCGAGATGCCGCACATGGTCAGCCGGCCAGTCCTGGCCGGACAACGACCTCCTTGTCCTTTCGGGAGCGCCCCAGTGACGGGGGCGCGGTCAGCGCTCCGTAGACGCCGAGGTACTCGTCGCGTTGATGGGGCCACGAGAGCACCTCGAGGATCCGGGCCCTTCCGATCCGGCCCATTGCCTTGCGCCGAGCCGGGTCGTCGACCAAGTCGACGATGCGGCAGGCGTAGTCGGCCACGTCGTTGGGAGCGGCGTAGACCGCGGCGTCCCCGGCCGAGACCCGGGTCTCACGCAGGTCGAACGCCACGACCGGAAGGGAGAACGTCATGTACTCCATGGTCTTGTTCATGGTGGAGAGGTCGTTGAGAGGGTTTTTGGGGTCCGGACAGAGCGCGACGTCGGCGGTCGAGAGGACCTGGGCCACCGTCCCGTCGGGCACCCGGCCGGTGAACTCCACGACATCGCCGAGCCCGAGCTCGTCGCGCAGCGCCGTCAGCTCGGGCAGGCAATCACCCGAGCCCATCAGGGTGAACGCGATGTCCTGGCGGTGCAGCACGTGGACCACGTGGGCGGCGGCGCGCAGGGCCAGGTCCACGCCGTCCTGGGGACCCATCACGCCCAGGTAGGCGACCAGGTGCGCACGGCCTCGACGCAGTTCGGGAAGGGGGGGAACGGCTCGCAGCTGGTCGGGGTCCGGACCGGTCCGTACGACGGTCACCTCGTGGTGTCGCTTGCCGCCCCGCCGCAACGCCACGTCCCGGTACGAGTCGTTGGTGGCGATCACGTGCCGGGCACTGCGGTACGTGCACCACTCGAGCGCCCGCAGGCCCCAGAGCGCGGCCCGCCCGCCCCCGGGGAAGCGTGACTCGAAGAGCTCGGGACACAGGTCGTGGTGGTCGAAGACGAAGGTGACCCCGCGCAGACGGGCGAGGAGGGCGAGGGGCCAGAAGATGTCGGGCGGGTTGCAGGCCTGCAGGACGTCGAAGCGCTCCCTGCGCCACGCCTTCGCACAGAGCCAGGCGGTCGCCACGAACGAGTAGGCGTACTCACGAAGGAACGCCAGCGTCCCGTTGCCTCCCCGCGCCGGACGGTACTTGTACAGCGTGACCCCTTCGACGGTCTCCTCGGCCGGGTCGCCCGGACCCCGGGGGCAGACCACCGACACGTGGTAACCGGCGTCCCTCAGCGCCCGGCACTCGAGCCATACCCGGCGATCGAACGGGACCGGCAGGTTCTGGACGATGATGAGCACGCTCGCCCGGATGCCCGACGTGCGATCGGCGGCCTCCGGTGACGGGGTCCGGCCGGCGGCCTCCGGCGACGTCGGCGGGGCCACGACCGACAGCGCCCGGGCGGGTGCCCGGAGGGTCGCTTCGGCGTGGTGGGCGTCCTGGAGGTCGACCATCACCACGCCACCCCGTGGTAGCCGGGAAGGGCCTCGATGGCCGGACCCAGCCCCCCACCGAGATCGACGACCGTCGGCGGCGGGGCGAGGCTGAGAGCGGCGATCACCGCGGGGTGGGAGCTCGACACGAGCGCCAGGTCCGCCCCCTTCAGGGCGACCGACGGGTCGGGGGTGAGGGCGCCTCGCAGGTGCGGGAGCCGGGAGCGGACGAAGTCCCGGTTCGCCCCCACCAGATGCTCCGGGTCGACGACGGGATCGTAGATGCGGACGTCGAACCCCTTGCCGATGAGGGTCTCCGCCAGGTCGACATAGGGGCTCTCCCGCAGGTCGTCGCTGTGGGCCTTGAAGCTCAGACCCAGGATGGCCACGGAGCGACCGTCGCTCGCCACCACCCGGTCGACCACGTCGCGTACCGACAGCGCGTTGCTGGCCAGGGTCCCCGACAGCAGGGGAAGATCGAGGAAGTTGACCCGGGCCAGGTACAGGAGGGTCCGGAGGTCCTTGGGCAGGCACGACCCACCGAAGGCGAAGCCCGGGGACAGGTACTGCGCCGAGAGGTTGAGCTTGGTGTCCACACAGAGCAGGTCCATGACCTCTCGCGCGTCCACCTCGAGGCTACGGAACAGACGCCCCAGCTCGTTGGCGAACGACACCTTGGTGGCGTGGAAGGCATTGCACGCGTACTTCAGGGCCTCGGCGACGCTCGTCGATGCCACACGGACGGGCTCTTCGAGGAACCCGAGCAGGCGTTGGCTGCTCTCGATCACCCGGGCGTCGCCGCTGCCGACCACGATCAGCGACGACGAGTAGAAGTCGCTGATCGCCGAGCCCTCCCGCAGGAACTCCGGGCACATGCCGATGCCGACCGCCACCCCGGTCCCCTCGAGGATCGCCGAGACGGCGGGCTCGAGGACCCGGTGGGTGGTTCCCGGCGGCACGGTGCTCCGAACGATCACCGCGTGGAAGCCGGCACCTCTCCCCCGCTCCTTCAGCGCCTGGGCGATGTCGGTGACCGCCCGTAGGACGAACTGCAGGTCGGCGCCGCCGGTCGGTGCCGACGGTGTCCCGACACAGATGAGGGACAGCTCGGCACCCTCGAGGGCGGTTCGTGCCTCGCCGCTCGCTGACAGCGCCCCGGCAGCGATCGAGGCCGCCACCAGTTCGCCCAGGCCGGGCTCGACGACCGGGCTGGTCCCCGAGTTGATCATCTCGACCTTTGCCCCGTCCACATCCACCGCGCGGACCTGGTGCCCGTTGGTCGCCAGCACGGCCGCGGTCACCGTCCCGACGTACCCCAGCCCGAAGACCGCGACCTTCATGCCCTGGCCCGCTCTGCCGTTCGAGGATCCACACCGACGTGCACGGAGGCACAGAGCGCGAACGCGCCGCGCCAGATACCCAGATTTTGGGGACCGCCACGCGCCCAGGTATCACGCGCTCACGCGACGCATCTGATCTGTGGAGGAAGTCTCGCCCCGGAGCCGAGGGCAGATGAGGACGAACCATGGTCTCGAGCACGCCACGCGGCACCGCCGCCACCCATCGCCCCCGCCCGCCGCGTGCGGGTGACCGCCGCGGTGGGGAACGCCCCCCTGCGCAGGACGCGCCCGCCTGCCGGGCGTGCAGGGGCTCTTCGGGCACCTTGGTCCTCGACCTGGGTCGTCAACCGGCATGTGACTACTTCCCGCCAGCGGACGACCCGGGACCCGACGCCCTCTACCCGCTCCAGATGTGGCTGTGCGCCGCCTGTGGTCTCGCCCAGCTCGTGACCGATCCCACGCTGCCCGAGGAGCCCCTCGGCCGCGAGCCGGCCGCACTGGTCGCCCAGGCAGCCGACGCGGTCGAGCGCGTCGCCGCGTGCGGATTGCTCGCCGGCCGGCTCACCGTGGCCGAGTACGGCAGCCCGCACGGCGGCTCGTGGCTCGAGCTGCTCGCCGGCCGCGGGCTCACTCCGGTGGACCGCGACGGGCGGGCCGACGTCGTGGTCGACTGCTTCGGCCTGATGCACGCGAGGGACCAGGCGCAAGCCATCGCCGAGCGAGCCGACCGGGTGGGTGACGGTGGGATCCTTCTGCTCCAGTTCCACTCGCTCGAGACCATCATCGGCCAAGGGCAATGGAATTCCCTCCGCCACGGGCACCACGCCTATTACTCGACCACCGCCCTGACGACCATGCTGTCGGGGGTGGGCTTCGCCCCCGACAGGGCGTGGACCTTCGACCTCTACGGCGGTACGGTCCTTCTGGCCGCCACCAGGCACACCGGCGCCGGGGCCACCGGCCCCTCGGTGCGGGCGTTGCTGGCGTCCGAACGCCGGACCGGTGTCCGGGACCCCGCAGCCCTCCTTGGCCTGCAGCACCACGCCGAGGCCCACGCATCGGCGCTGCGCGAGTGGCTCGTGGCACAGCGGATCGCCGGGCGAACGGTGGCCGGCTACGGGGCCGCCTCGCGGGCAGTGACCCTGGTCCTCGGGGCCGGGGCGGACCGGATGCTCCTGCGGGGCGTCGCCGACGCCTCACCGGCCAAGCACGGCCTGCGCATGCCGGGGACCAACGTCCCGATCGTCCGCCCCTCCGAGCTGGTGGCGCAACGCCCTGACGACGTCCTGCTCTTCGTGCCCGACCTGCTCGACGAGGTCCGGAGCTCGCTGCCCGAGGTGGAGGCCGGCGGCGGCCGGTGGGTCGACGCCGACACGCTCCGCCCCTGAGGCACGGCGGCGGAACACGACGTATCAACCCGACCGTTCGGACCTCCTCCATCGTGCCGGCACGACCCTCGCCGGCCGACTGCAGGAGGGACATGTCATCGTCATGCCAGTGCCGCCTGTGCGGCGCCGACCTCGACCACACCTTCGTGGATCTGGGCATGTCGCCCCTCTGCGAGAGCTACGTCGGCGCCGGGGACCTCGACGGTCCGGAGACCTTCTACCCGCTGCACGTGCGCGTCTGCCCGACGTGTCTGCTCGTGCAGCTTCCGGCGTACGTGCCCGGTGAGGACATCTTTTCGGACTACGCCTACTTCTCCTCGTACTCCGACTCCTGGGTGGCCCACGCCCGGAGGTACGCCGACGAGATGATCGTCCGGCTCGGTCTCGGGCCCACCAGCCGGGTCGTCGAGGTGGCGAGCAACGACGGCTACCTCCTCCAGCACTTCGTGTCGGCCCAGATCCCGGTGCTCGGCGTCGAGCCCGCCGCCAACGTGGCGCAGGTGGCGCGCGACCGGGGCGTCCCGACCGAGGTCGAGTTCCTGACGTCGGAGACGGGGCCGGCGATCGCCCGGCGCCACGGGCGGGCCGACCTGGTCGTCGCCAACAACGTCCTGGCCCACGTACCCGACCTCCGGGGGTTCGTCGCCGGCCTGCGCGCCCTGGTGAAGGACACGGGGCTGGTCACACTCGAGTTCCCCCACCTCCTCCGCTTGATCGAGCGGCGGCAGTACGACACCATCTACCACGAGCACTACTCGTATCTCTCCCTCCTCACGTCCTCTCGGGCACTGCTCACCGCCGGGCTGCAGGTGGTCGACGTGGACGAGATCGAGACCCACGGTGGATCGCTGCGCGTCCACGCCCGTCCCTCGGAGGGCGCCGGCGAGCCGAGCGCCCGGGTCAAAGAGGTGCTCGAGGAAGAGGACGCCGCCGGGCTCCACACCCTCGAGGGGCACGGCGGCTTCGCGGAAGAGGTGCTGCGGATCAAGAGCGACCTGGTCCGGTTCCTTCTCGACGCCGCTGGGGCGGGGTCCACGGTGGCCGGCTACGGCGCTCCAGGCAAGGGCAACACGCTGCTGAACCACTGCGGCATCCGGTCGGACCTTCTCGCGTACACCGTCGACCGCAGCCCGGTGAAGCAGGGGAGGTTTCTGCCCGGCACGCACATCCCGATCCACCCCCCCGAGCACCTGGCCGAGACCAAGCCCGACTTCGTCCTCGTGCTGCCGTGGAACCTCCGCGAGGAGATCAGCCGGCAGCTCGAGTACGTCCGGTCCTGGGGGGGACGGCTGGTGTTCCCGATCCCAGCGCTCGAGGTCGTCTGAGTGAGGTGTGAACCATGAAGGTCGTGCTGTTCTGCGGGGGCCTGGGCATGCGGATGCGCGACGGGGTCACCAACGGGCCGAAGCCGATGGCGCTCGTTGGCGAGCGTCCGCTGCTCTGGCACGTCATGCGCTACTACGCGTACTTCGGGCACACCGACTTCGTCCTGTGCCTGGGCTACGGGGCATCGGCGGTCAAGGACTTCTTCCTCAACTACGACGAGACCCGGTCCAACGATTTCGTCCTCGAGAACGGCGCGCGCGACGTCAGGCTCTTCAGGACCGACATCTCGGAGTGGAGCATCACCTTTGTGGACACCGGACTCCACTCGCCGATCGGAGAACGGCTGCGTCGGGTCCGCAAGTTCGTCGACGGGGAGCCGATGTTCATGGCCAACTACGCCGACGTGCTCACCAACGCCCCCCTCCCCGACATGATCGAGCGGTTCGAGTCCAGCAGTGCCGTCGCCAGCCTGCTCGCCGTTCCTCCCCAGTCGTCCCACCATGCCGTCGACATCGCCGACGACGGGCTCATCAGCCAGGTCACGCCGATGCGAGACCTGCGCCACTGGGAGAACGGAGGGTACTTCCTCCTCCGGCCGACGATCTTCGACGAGCTCAACGAGGGCGAGGATCTCGTCGAAGGCCCCATCATGCGCCTCGTCCGCCGCGGCAGGGTGTTGGCGTACCCCTACAAGGGCTACTGGTCACCGGCGGACACCGTCAAGGAGCGGGCGCAGCTCGACGAGCTGTACCAGCGGGGATCGTGCCCCTGGATGATCTGGGACCCCGAGCGCTCCGGTGCCCACCTGTGATGCCGCTCCATCTGGACCTCCCGTCGGGGCGGCCCCTGGCGGTGCTCGCCGTCGGGGCTCACCCCGACGACATCGAGATCGGTGCCGGCGGGACGCTGCTCACGCTGGCCCGGAGCCATCCGGGCCTCGTGGTGCACTATCTGGTGCTGACCGGTACCTCGGCCCGTCGGCTCGAGGCACGCCGCGCTGCGGAGGCGTTCCTGCCCGGTGCGGCGGTCACCGTGGACCTGCGCGACCTGCCCGAAGGGCGGCTGCCGGCCCAATGGGGTGACGTCAAGGACACGCTCGAGGACGTCGCCCGTTCCTTCTCTCCCGACCTGGTCATGGCGCCGCACGACCACGATGCGCACCAGGACCACCGGACGATCGGCGAGATCGTTCCGAGCGTCTTTCGGGACGCGCTCTACATGGCCTACGAGATCCCCAAGTGGGACGGGGACATCGGGCGCCCGTCCATGTACTTCCCGCTGTCCGCCGACGTCGTCCGGCGCAAGGTGGCGCTGCTCCACGAGTGCTTCCCCTCCCAGGGAGCCCGCGACTGGTGGGACGACGAGGTCTTCCTCGGCTTGGCCCGCCTGCGAGGCATGGAGTGCCGATCCCCGTACGCCGAGGCCTTCTCCTGCACGAAATGGGCGGTCATGTCGCCCGGATGCCGGCCCCGCGACACCGCGTTGGCGGGCTAGGAACGTGGCACCCCGGGTGCCCGGTGCCGACCCGCGCCGACCGAGCGCGATCCGAGCAGCGCGATGAGCATCCTCGTCGATCCTGACCTGGACCCGGCCGAGCTGCGAGGGGTCCTCTACCGGGGAGGTGTCGTCGTCCTCACCCGCCTCGGGGCCGTCGGCCGCCTGGTCGACCACGCCCGTCGGCAGCTCGCCGACCTCTTCGCCCCCCATGACCCCCGACACGCCCACGAGCACTTCGACGCGGTCGAGATGGCCGACATGCTGGGGAGCTGGAAGCCCGCCTTCATCCACTCGACCACGTCCACGGACCTGGTCCGTGCCATCGTCGAAGAGGCCGGGTTCCCCCCGGAGGGCACCCACTACGACCTTCCCAAGCCACGAACCTCCTTTCCGGTCGGGCACCTGACGACCGGCATCGCCTACGCCTTCCCATGGCACCGCGACCTTTGGTACGGCGCACCGGCCCAGCAGATCAACTGGTGGCTCCCGGTGCTCGGCGCCGACGAGGACAACTCGATGAGCTTCGACCTGCAGAGCTTCGACCGCCAGGTTCCCAACAGCTCGGGAGGGTTCGACTACTATCAGAACAACCGGGCACGCCGGGACACGGCGTCCCAGGTCGGACACGAACGGCAGGCCCGGCCGGCCGCCCTGCACTACCGCCCGGCGCACGAGCTGGTGGTCCTGCCCCCTCCGGGATCGATCCTGCTCTTCGCCGGGGCGCACCTGCACCGCTCCGTCCCCAACACCAGCGCCCGGTCGCGCTTCAGCGTGGACTTCCGCACGGTGGACGTCGCCGACGTCGTCCACCGCCGTGGCGCCCCGGCGGTGGACGTCATGTGCAGCGGGACCTCCATCCGGGACTTCCGCCGCGTGGTGGACGACCGCACCTTCGACGAGGACCTCGTCCGCCAGCTCTACGGGCCGCCGCCCTCGGACGCGATGCTGATCTTCAGTCCGGGCGCCGGGCGATAGGGGCCGGTCGCAAGCCGGCCAAGCCCCCCAAGCCCCCCGGGCCGCCCAGACTCCCCGGCGCCGTCACGGCGGAGAGCGGCGGGGCCAGCCGGTCTCGTTCCGACAGCCCGGCCACCGGCAGCGGCCACGGTATCGCCAGGTCACGGTCGTCGAAGGCGATCGTGAGGTCCTCGCTCGGGTCGTGGGGACGGTCGATGCGGTACGCGACGTCGGCAATGGGCGTCAGCGCCTGGAACCCGTGGGCACAGCCGGCGGGCACGTAGATCGACACCTGCTCGTCGTCCCGCAGCTCGAACCGCTCCCAGCTCAGGTACGTCGGCGACGTCGGGCGGAGGTCGACCACGACGTCGAAGACGGCCCCGAACGAGCACCGAACGAGCTTCGCCTCGCCCTCCCCGCCCCGAACGTGCAGGCCCCGCACGACGCCCTGGACGCTGCGCGAGAGGCTGTCCTGGACGAACGCGTCGGGGTCGATCCCGGCGCCGCGAGCCACCTCGGCGTCGAAGGTGCGGCAGAAGAAGCCGCGCTCGTCCGTGTGCGCGGTGGGCCTGAACATCAGCGTCCCTGCGATGGCGGCCACCTGGCTCACGTCCACGAGTGCCCCCTCCCTCAGCCGCCGACCGGGTGCCGGGGCGAGCAGATGAAGATGTACTCCACCGCGAGCCTCGAGCTGACCCAGGGGACGCTGGCGTTGAAGTACCTGTTGGCCGCCCTCACCAGCCTCCGGTTCGGCTCGCTGTGCCGCCAGTTGTGGGAGGTCGGGAGCTTGCGGGCCACCACGAAGTCCCGCAGCAGGCTGTCCTCGAAGCGCTGCAGGGGCTGGACGTTGCTGTACGGCCAATAGACCTCGCGGTCACGGTGGCCGAAGTTGACGTACGAGACGATGAAGGTCCCCTCAGGGGACAGGATCCCCGCGATCTCCGAGAACTTCGCCGACTGGCGGTCCCCCAGGTACTCGAACAGCCCTTGGGCCACCACGATGTCGAACCGCCTTCCGGCGAACCCGACCGGCTCCTCGAGGATGTCGGCCTCCCGCAGGTTGGGTGCCGGATCGCTGATCGCGATGTCGATGCCGTGGTAGGCGACGTTCGGCCGGAGCAGCCGCGCCAGGGTTCCCGGGCCGCAACCCACGTCGAGCAACGAGGCCTCCCGTGCGCCGGCGATCTTGTTGACCAGCCCGGCCACCTTCTGCAGGCGGTGGTGGGGCACCGCGAACTTCTGGTGCTCGACGCTCCAGAAGTCCCTCTTGTAGTACCGGAGGTCCCCGGTCGTGAAGCTCATCGTTGCGGTCTCCTGCTCGTGCTCGCGGGCCCGGGTTCCACCTCAGGCCGCTCGTTCGGGGAACGGGCTCGGCCGGGCCTCGGTGGCCGTGGTCCGGGCGATCCGCCGACCCGACGGGGGTAGGGGCGCCACGCCGGACCCGGCCGCCTCGGCGCCCAGGAGCATCGACGACAGCCTGGCGAGCTGCTCCTCGTGGTGGCGGGTCTTCGCCGCGTCGCGCTCCCCCAAGGTGGCCCGCAGCTCGGGGGCCCGTCGTTCGAGCTCGCCGAAGCGCTCCTCGAGCTGGTTGACGTCCACCGACCGAGCCGACAGGCAGAACTCCGACACGCCCATGTCGGACATGAGCGCGTCGAACTTTCCCGAGTAGCCGACCGAGATTGTCGGGATGCACAGTCTGAGGGCCGAGAGGACGTTGTGGTACCGGGTGCCCACGAATGCTCCCATCGGAGCGATCTCGTCGATCAGCGCCCGGAGCGACGAGAAGGGCTCGGCAACGACGGTCGCCGGGCCGAGCTGCGGTCGCTCCTCGTACACGCGGGCGAGGATCTTCGCCGCCACCGCTCCGTCGTCCCGGTCTCCCCAGAACAGCCGGACCCGGTAGCCGCGGTCGACCAGCCAACCGACGAAGCTCTCCATCGCCCGCACGTAGCGCACGTGGATGTCGTGCCCCTGTCGGCGATCGTCGTTGCCGCCGTGGTAGGCCATCACCCCCACCCCGACGGTGCCGGAGTCGGTCGGGATCCCCGCCGGAAGCGGCAGGCCGAAGACCAGGTCCGGAAAGACGTGGTCGAGCGAGGTGTCCAGGCCCCGGTCCCGCATGGCCGTTCGCGACTGCTCGTCGCGGTACGAGCGGTAGGCCGCCAGCCGGGCCGCGGAGTCGAACAACCAGCGGGTGGCGCGTTGGTGGATCGGCCCAGCCCCCACGCTGACCAACGCCACTTCGGTGCCGAGGAGCCGCCCCGAGGCACAGAGGAGGAAGAGCGCGTAGGGAACCCCGGACGCCCGCAACGGCAGGCTGGCCTCCAGCACCCCCATTCCGGGGACGATCACCACCTCGTGGCGCCGAACCCAGAGCACGGTCCGCAGCGCGTCGATGGCTTTGCCCAGCACCTTCAAGGCCGCCGCAGGTGGGCCGGACACCCGCCCCTCGTAGCGGTGGTACCACGACATCGCTACGGCATCGATGCCGTAGCGGCTGCTCAGCTGCTCCGATCCCATGCACATCGCGTCGACGACCACCTCGGGATGCCGTGCTCGCAGGTAGTCGAGGACCACCTCGAAGGAGGCGTCGTTCCCCAGGTTCCCCGAGCCGAGCAGCCCGAACACCCCCACCCGCGGCGCCCGAGCGGGCCCAGGCCGGCCCCGGGGCGCGGTGCGCCGACCAATCACGGTGCGCCGACCAATCACGGTGCGCCGCCTTCCCGCCACTGCCCCGGGCTCGGAGGTCCGCTCCCGCGCCCTGCCAGGTCCCGCGCGGCGCGGACCCCCCGGTCCGGCGCGCCGGCGGGGAGCGGCGCCGGCTCGGGGACGGCGGCGCCCGGACGCGCCCGGGTGGCCAGCCATCGGGCCAGGTGGGCGTAACAGGAGCGACGGTCCGATGGCGACAGCGGTGCACGCCGGATCGCCGCCGCGTAGGCCCAGACGTACTCGCCGTAGAGCCGGATCACCGGGTGGCGGATCGGGTCCAACCGCCGGGGGTCCATGTTCGCGCAGCGCGTCCGTACGGTCGGACACGCCCGCTCGGCCCGGTCGGGGTGATCCCGTCGCAGGTACAACCAGTCCTTGACCTGAACGAACGGACCGTGCAGCGCGAGCTCGGCGATGATGGTGCGGTCGGCGTGGTGGTAGCTGTCCTTCCTCGCCACCCGGCGCAGGACGCCGGTACGGATCACCCCTCCGTCGTCGTCGCCGCCGCTGTCGAACAGCAGGCTCTCGAAGCGCTCTGGTGGCCGGGGGGACGCGGTGGCGAGCGGGTACTCGCCGGCCGCGGTGACGGCGCCCGACCCGTCGATCATGGCCGTCCACGAGTGGGCCAGCACCACCCGGGGATCCTCGTCCAGCGCTTCGACGCAGGACTCGAGCAGCTGGCGGTGGTAGAGGTCGTCGTGGGACGCCCACTTGAACAGCTCCCCCCTCGCCTCGTCCACGAGGAAGTTGTGGTTGGGGGCGAGGCCCACGTTCCGGGGCTGGCGGACGTAGCGGACCCGCGAGTCGAGCCTCTCGTAGCGACGACCGATGCTCGGGGTACCGTCCGTCGAGGCGTTGTCCGAGATGATCAGCTCGAAGTCCTCGTAGCTCTGGGCGAGGAGCGCGTCGAGCGATTCCGAGAGGTAGTTCTCGCCGTTGTAGACCGGTAGCCCGACGGTCAACCGAGGTGGCGCGCCCATGTCCCTCGTCTCGCACCGCCTGCCGACCGCCGGCGGCCCGCCGGACGCACCCGACCCGGTAGGCGTCCGGGCATCAGCGGACCCCCTGGGCGATCTGCTCCGTCGACGCGGTCTCCTGTCGACGGAGCAGCCCGTCGATCACGCCGGCGCCGAGCAGCTCGTTGATCCGCCGGAGCCGGACGAAGCGCGACGACACGAAGTCCTCGTAACCCAGGCCGTAGCCGGCGTAGGCGTCGACCAGCTCCTCTACCCCGGCTCCCACGCTCCAGCGCAACCGCAGATCCGGGAAGGTCTCGTTCAGCTTGGAGAAGTCCACCCGGTAGTCGCGCAGGTCCGGACCGGCGCCTTCGGCAAAGGCGAGCCGCGAGCCCGGCACCGCGTCGTGGACCCGCTCGGCGATCTGACGGACCTGTACGTTGTCCTCCGTCCGGCCGACGTTGAACGGCTCGTCGTGGACCACCTGTCGGGGCGCTTCGAGCACGGCGAGAAAGGCCCGGCAGATGTCCTCCACGTGCACCAGCGGCCGCCACGGTGAGCCATCGCTCTCGAGCCGAACCTCCCCGGTGGTCATCGCGACGGCGGTGAGGTTGTTGACCACGATGTCGAGGCGCAGGCGCGGCGAGACACCGTAGGCGGTGGCGTTACGGAGGTAGGTCGGGCTGAAGGTGTCGTCGGCCAACAGCGAGAGGGCCCGCTCCGCTAGCACCTTGGTCTCGCCGTACGGGGTGACCGGAAAGAGCTCGGCATCCTCGCCCACGCCGCTGGATCCCGCCGCCCCGTAGAGGCTGCACGACGAGGCGAACGCGAAGCGCTCGACGCCGGCCGCCTTGGCCGCCCGGGCGAGGCACAGGGTTCCGTCGAGGTTGACCGAGTAGGTGGTCGACGGGTTGAGATGGCCCAGCGGGTCGTTCGAGAGGGCTGCCAGGCAGGCGACGGCGTCGTAGCCGGCAAGGTCTCCGGCGACAGCGTCCCGGATGTCGATCAGAGGTCGTCCGGTGGCGTCCTCGGGGGCGGGTCCGAAATCGCATCCCTCGTAGAGGCCGACGTCGAGCCCGTGCACGTCGTGGCCGGCCGCCCGGAGGAAGGGGACGAGGACCGCTCCGATGTACCCACGGTCGCCGGCAACCAGGATCCGCATCGTGTTCATCCCTCGAGGTCTGGACGGCGGGCAAGGCCGCCCGCCCGCTGATAGGAGTGACCTCGTGCGATCCTGATACGCGGGCCGTCGACCGGCTCGGGTACTCCGTCGACCAGCTCGGGTACGGCGGGCGGCTCGTCCACCCGGGGCCGGTCAGTCGGGGACTGGCCGGCGGGGGGCTCGTCTGCGGGGGGCGTTTCTGCGGGGGGCCCGCCTCGGGCCGGCGCCATCCGGTGGTTCGAGAAGAGCCGTCTCGCCGCCGGAAGGTGCCCGGACTCGACGAGGGCGCTTCGCAAGTGCCACCAGAACACGACCGCCCCGGACCACCCGGCCACTGCGACGCCGATCACGCTCCCGAGCACCCCCCCGCCAAGGGCCCCGACCACGCCGAACACCAGGTAGGAGGCAGAGGAGACGAGCATTGCCCGCAGGCTCCGCCGGGCTGCCCCCAACGCATGGAGGCCCATGCCGGCGCTGGCCGCGACGCAACCGCCCATGACCGAAATGGTGAGGGGCAGCACGAGGGGGTACGTCGGCCGCCAGAGGGACCCCAGGACCCACTGCCCCAGTCCCCTCGGCAGCGCCACCAGCAACACCGTCCCCCACAGGAACGCCGTCGCCGCCAGCCCCACCCCGAACAGGGTGCAGAAGGTCACCAGGTGACGCGACGAGCGCGCCAGCAGGCGGACGGCCTCGGGCAGCCCGACCAGGCCCATCCCGAAGAAGATCACCATGAACGGGCCCATCAGGGTGCTCGCGGCCTGCACGTACCCGACGGCGGCCAGACCCAGGACGAGACCGATGGCGTAGATGCGCAACTGGGACTGAGCGCTGTTCGCCGTGCCTTCCGCCAGATAGCGCGGACCGAGGTCACGGTTCTGGGAGGTCCACTGCCGAGCGCCCGACACCCGCGGCACAACCCGCGCCTGCAGGGGTCCGGCAGCGGCGGCGACGGTGGCGGCCGATCCCCACGCGAGCACGAACCAGAAGACGTTCGCGTGGCCGGTCGTCCGCAGCAGCGCCAGGGCGGGCAGCAGGACGGCCGCCCAGATCGAGTCGTTGAGAAAGGCCTGGCCGCCTCGCCCGACGGCGAAGAAGGCGAACCGCCAGCTGTCCTGGAGGAGCAGCCCGGGGAGCGTCAGCCCGAGAGCGAGAAATGCCGACCGGGCGGTGCCACCGAGCAGCGCCGCGCTCGCCAGGACGCCGGCCGCGGTCACCACCCCCACCCAGATGGCGGTCCCGGTGCAGTTGGCGACCGCCGACCGCCAGCGGGTCACGTCGCTCCCGCTGAACCGGACCAGGAGCGGATCGGTGGCCAGGCCACGGGACGCGTTGAGCGCGAAGGAGTAGGTGACGTAGGCGAGCGCGAAGGCGCCGTACTGCACCGCACCGACCGTGCGGGCGATGTAGATGCTCACGGCGAAGTTGGTGATGCTCGACATGCCCTGATCGGCCACGCCCCATCCCAGGCGCCTGCTCCCCTGACGCGCCAGGTGCCAGAGGGCAGCGGCCCTGCGCTTCTCGCCCCCCGTCGGGCCGCTCGCGACCACAGCCCTCATCGTGTTCAGCCCTCGAGATCCGGTTGGCGTGACGAGACCACCCCGGCGGTACGAGCCGAGATTGCTCGTCGTGATACGCGCCGACCCGGCGGCAGGTGCCCGGTGGTCAGGGAGATCCGGGGTGGTAGGTGCTGCCCGCGTCCTGGGCGCCGAACGAGTCACCCGAACCGTTCCAGTCCTCGAAGCCACCGGTCCACTGCGCCCAGGTGACGCGGTCGCCCTGGTTGAACGCGACGAAGCTCCACGGGCCCTCGTAGGTGTTGTCGGCGAAGCGGTCGTCCTGGTGGTCCGAGATGGTCAGCGGCACCACCCATCCCTCGTACGGGGCGTTGGAGCCGTACTCGGAGAACAGGGCGTTCTGCCCGCACGAGTTGGTGGCCAGCTCGCAGCCGGGGACCTTCGACTGGGTCAGCTCGAAGACGTTGTGGGTCACCCGGACGTTCTGGGTCCGCCACCGGCACCCATCGAAGTAGTCGGGATCGCCCGAGCTGGCGGTCGTCGGCAGGTTGGCGGCACACGACGCCCGGGTGAAGACCGAGGGGTCGACCAGGGTGCAGACCCCGTCGGAGCCGTCCGAGCAGAACCGGTTCGAGTTCTCCCAGAGCACGACCCCGCCCCAGTTGTCCTTGAAGCTGTTCCCCGACACGAGGGCGGTCCCGCTGTAGGGACCGGGCACACGGGCGTCACCGCCGGACTCGGAGATGTACACGGCGCCGGTCGGGAACCCGCTGTTGGACGCCCCGGCGCCCCAGCCGTTGTCGCTGAAGGTGTCCCCGGTGATCGAGAAGTTGTAGCTCGCCTCCTCCTGCCAGCCAGGACCCCAGTTGCCCGAGAACGTGTCGGCATCGACGCCGAACCCGGTGTTGTCGGTGTCGGCCCACAGCCCCACGTCGAAGTTGTCGTCGACGTCGTTGTCGGTCACGGTCGCGCCGTCGACCTGCCAGAACTTGCCGCCACCGGCGCAACCGCAGCCGTCGAACTGCCCGGCCGCGGTGCCCGGGCAATCGGCGGGCACCTCGGCCGCAGGCACCGGATCGGGCGAGACGTCCTCCCAATTGCAGGTGTTGTTGTCGCTGATCTCGTTCCCGGTGATCATGACGTTCGAGGGTCCTCCGGTCACGGACGAGACGTCGGTGGTGGCGTAGGCGTCGAACCCGTACTCGCCGTTCGCGGTGAGGCAGCTCCCCTTCACCGTGTCGTCGGTCCCGACCATGAGGGCGGCACCGGGAGCGTTGTGCTCGAGCGTGTCGCCCTCGATGGTCCATCCTTCGCCCGAGTCGTGGTTGACCGCCCCCTGGCCGCCCGGAGGATCGAAGAACTCGACGGTCAGGTCCTCGATCGTCACCCCGCTCGCGGTGCCCACGAAGGCCGCGTTGTTCACCCACTGACCCGAAAGGACCGCGCCTGGCGCCCCGATGTAGGTGTCGCCGGTTGCCGGCTCGATGTGCTGGTACGGACCGGGCCCGAGCGTGTGGGTCCCGGTCGCGAAGTAATAGGTGGTGCCGGGGCTGTCGTAGGTGCCGCTGTCGAGCCCGGCGGGGATGGTGACCGCTCCGGGGGGAGCGGCGCCCGGCCCCGTCAGCAGCGAGGGGTCCCCGCACACCCCGGCGGCAGTCGAGGCGGTCCCGACGCCCGGGGCGGCCGGGGCGGCGCCCCCAGCCCCCTTGGCGCCGTGCCCGGCGGTGCCGTGCCCGGCGCTCGCCTGGGCCCTGGCGTTCGCATGGCTCCCCGTGAAGTGGGGCACGCTCAACCCGATCGCGGCGAGGCAGATCACCGTGACCGCTGCAGTCAACGACCACAGGCGACCCGGCCCGGCGCCCCGCCGGCGCGTGGTCCAGGGCGGTCGGAGGCTGGCACCCGACCGGGACCGGTCGGACCCGGCGAGCCGACGGCTCACCTCGAGCCTCCGGCGGCGGTGCTCAGCCACCCACGCGGGGCATCCGATGGGCCATCGATCCGCACACCCCTTCCGGGCCGCCACCGGACGGCGGCCTACGTATCAGATCAGATGGCGGCCCGAAAAATACCCGCCAGCGCCGGCGATCCCTCCGTCGGGGATCCGGACCGGCTCAGCCGGACGCGTTCAGGGTGTCGCACTGGGAGGTCTCGCCCGAGTCGTAGCCGACGGTCAGCCAATGCTGGCGCTGGGCCGAGGACCCGTGAGTCCAGGCCTCCGGCGAGACCTGGCCCGTCGCGGCCTGCTGCAGGAAGTCGTCCCCGACCGCGGCGGCCGCCCGCAGCGCCTCGTCGAGGTCGCCCGGCTCCAGCAGCTTTCTTTCGTAGGTCGAATGGGCCCAGACCCCGGCCAGGCAGTCGGCCTGCAGCTCCACCCGCACGGACAGCGGGTTCTTGAGCGCCGGGTCGGTCTGCTCCGCCGCCGCCACTCGACCGTTGATCCCGAGGAGGTTCTGAATGTGGTGACCCATCTCGTGGGCCACCACGTAGGCCTGCGAGAAGTCGCCCGTCACCCCGTACTGCTTCTCCATCTGGTCGAAGAAGCGGGTGTCGAGGTACACGGACTGGTCGGCCGGGCAGTAGAAGGGGCCGACGTCCGAAGTGGCCACCCCGCATCCGGTCGAGACCTGTGACGTGAAGAAGACCAGTTTCGCCGGGCTGTACGGGGCGCCGGCGTCGGCGAACAGGCCGGACCACATCTGCTGGATGTCGCCGAACACCTGGGCCAAGAACTGCTGGCGGCCGGCCGGCGTGCTCGGGTCGGGCAACGAGGGCGGCGCGGTCGGGCTGGGCGCGCCGGGCAGCTGGTCCGCCTCGGTACCGTCGAGGCCCGAGGGGATCGACGTCGAGGTGGAGGGCCGGGCGTGATGCGACGGCGAGCCGGAGGTGGCGGCCGGGGACCCGCAACCGGCCAGTGCCACCAGCCCTCCCAGGCCCAGGGCGATCACGCACAGCCGTCGGCGCACGGGACGTCGGGTCATCGCCCGCCACGCTACTGTCCGCCGACCCGCCGACCCGGGGTCCTCAGGGTTGGCGGGCTCCTGCCAGCAACGGCGCCATCCAGGCCTCGAGCTCGTCGACCTGCGTCGGCAGCGCCACCGAAAGCACGTCGCAGCCCTCAGGCGTGATCAGCACGTCGTCTTCGATCCGGACCCCGATGCCCCGGTAGGGCTCGGGCACCGTCAGATCGTCGGGCTGGAAGTAGCACCCGGGCTCCACCGTCAGCACCATCCCGGGCTCGAGATCGAGGTCCCGGTAGCCGTCGCGGGCGTTGGCGCAGTCGTGGACGTCGAGGCCGAGCATGTGGCTGGTGCCGTGGAGGGTGTAGCGGGTATGGAACCGATGCTCGGGGTCGAGCGCCTCGTCGACCGAGCACGTCAGGATGCCGTGCTCGACCAGCCACGCGGTGATCACCCGCATCGCGGCGCGGTGGGGCGCCATGAACGGCTGGCCGGGACGGCACTCCTCGATCGCCGCCTGCTGGGCCGCCCACACCAGCTCGTAGACCTCGCGCTGCTCGGGCGAGAAGCGGCCACCCACCGGCACCGTCCGCGTGACGTCGGCGGTGTACAGCTCGGGTCCCTCGACCCCGGCGTCGAGCAGGAGCAGCTCTCCGGGGCGCACCGGCCCGTCGTTGCGGATCCAGTGCAGCGTGCAGGCGTGGTGGCCGCACGCGGCGATGGTGTCGTAGCCGACGTCGTTGCCCTCGGTCCGCGCCCGCCGGTTGAAGGTGCCCTCGACCCAGCGCTCGCTGTGCCGCTGCGCGTCGGGCAGCGCCCGCACCACGTCCTCGAACCCCCGGACGGTCGCCACGATCGCCTCGCGCAGGCATTGCACCTCGTGGCGGTCCTTGACCAGGCGCAGCTCGCCCAGCGCGCCCAGCAACTCGGCGTCCCGCTCGTCGTCGGCCGTCGGGACGAGGTCGTCCACCGAGGCGTCGAACCCCCGCACCACCCGCACCACGGCGCCGGCCGACGCCTCCTTCAGGATCACCCCGAGCTCGTCGAGGGGGGCGGTGGCGATGCCCAGCAGGGTGGCCGTCTCCTCGAGCCCGAGCCGGGGCCCGACCCACAGCTCGCCGTAGCGCCGGTCGGTGAAGAACCCGGGGGTCGAGCGGTCCGCCCGGGGTGCCCCGTAGAGCGTGGCCTCGCCGCCGGGGGCGATCAGCAGCACCGCGTCGGGCTCCTGGCCGCCCGCCAACCAGGCGAAGTCGGTCCCGGCCCGGAACCGGTAGTCGGTGTCGTTCGCCCGGACCTTCAACCCCCCGGTCGGGACGACCAGCCAGTCGTCCGCGAAGCGCGCCGAAAGGGCCTGGCGTCGACGGGCCCGGAAGGGCGCCGCCGGTGCGGGCGCGTGGACGGTGCGTTCGGGCGCTGCCCACTGGGCCGCCATGAAGTCGATCAGGGCCGGCGGGATGAGCGGCGCTGCCGTGGGCCGATCGCCCGAGCCGGTCCCGGGATCCGCGCGCTGGCCGCGATCGGGGACGCCGGCGCCGCTGGCCCCGTCTCGGGAGCTCTCGGTCATCTCCCTAGTCTGGCACTGCGCCGTCCGCCGGGCGCCACCGGACCCCACGAGGTGGCCCCGGAATCCCTGGGGGTCGTCGGGGGCTCCAGCGGCACTGACCAATCGACCGCTTGGGAGCAGGCTAGGTTGTCGACTTCCGAGCGGCGTGCGGCGAAGGGTGTGAGGCGTGAAGGCAATGGCGAGGTGGTGCTTCCGCCACCGCAGAGCGGTCCTGGCGTTGTGGCTGGCAGCCCTGATCGGCTTCTTCGCCATCGACCGGGCGGCGGGCAGCAACTTCTCCACCAAATTCCAGCTCCCCAATACCCCATCGGCCACGGCGCTGAACCTCCTCCAGAAAGACTTCCCGGCCGTTTCGGGGAGCGCCGACCAGATCGTCCTGCACGCCCGGTCGGGCACCCTCACCGAGGACCCGGTCCGATCCGACGCCCAGGCCATGCTCGAC
Organism: Acidimicrobiales bacterium; assembly: GCA_036501425.1. Classification (GTDB taxonomy): domain Bacteria; phylum Actinomycetota; class Acidimicrobiia; order Acidimicrobiales; family RAAP-2; genus DATKRB01. Next base: position 37,100 of record DASYAI010000027.1, read on the forward strand.
CGGGTGGCGAAGCTGCCGCACGTCCGGGCGGTCACCAGCCCCTTCGACCCCGCCGGCGCCCACCAGGTCAGCGCCTCGGGCACCGTGGCGTTCGCTACGGTCACCTTCGACGAGCAGCCCCAGGACCTGCCCAAGGCGGCGGTCGTGCGGGTCATGACGACCGCGCAGGCGGCGCAGACCCCGCAGCTGCAGGTCGCGCTGGGCGGGCAGGACATCGAGAGCGCCGAGAGCCAGGACAGCTCGAAGAGCACCCTCCTCGGCATCGTGCTGGCCCTCGTCGTGCTGGGCGTGGCATTCGGGGCGCTGTTCGCGGCCTTCCTGCCCCTCATCACCGCCCTCGTCGCCATTGCGATCGGCGTCTCGATCACCGGGCTGCTCACCCACGCCTTTCCGGTGGCCAGCTTCGCCACCATCCTCGGCGTGCTCATCGGGCTGGGGGTGGGCGTCGACTACGCCCTGTTCATCGTGACCCGCCACCGGACCGGCCTGCGGGGCGGGCGCTCGGTCGAGGACGCCGCGGTGAACGCCATCAATACCGCCGGCCGGGCGGTCTTCTTCGCCGGCATCACCGTGTGCATCGCCCTGCTCGGCCAGTTCGCCCTCGGGATCTCCTTCCTCTACGGCGTCGCCGTGTCGGCCGCCATCACCGTTGCCCTCACCATGCTCGGTTCGCTCACCTTGCTCCCGGCGCTGCTGGGCTTCTTCGGGATGCGGCTGCTCAGCCGGCGCCAGCGGGCTGCGCTAGCTGCCTCGGGTCCGGTCGCCGAGCAGATCGAAGGGTTCTGGCGGCGCTGGGCCACCGGCATCGAGCGCCGGCCGGTGCTCCCCGCCGTGGTGGCCCTCGGGATCGTCGTGGCCCTGGCCCTCCCCTTCTTCAGCCTCCACCTCGGGCTCGACGACGCCGGCAGCGACCCGGCGGGCACCACCACCCGCCAGGCGTACGACCTGCTCGCCGACGGCTTCGGGCCGGGGTTCAGCGGCCCGTTCCAGCTGGTCGCCCAGCTCTCCAACCCGGCCGACGAAGCCGCCTTCGCCGACCTGACCCAGAGCCTGGCCAGCCAGCCGGGCGTGGCCCAGGTGGGCACCCCCACCGTCAGCCCGAGCGGCCGGGTGGCCGTGGCCAACCTCTACCCGACCACCAGCCCCCAGTCCTCGCAGACCTCGGCCCTGCTGTCCCGGCTCCGCACCGCCGTCATCCCCCGGGCCGAGGCCGGCACCGGCGTGAGCGTGCTGGTGGGCGGCGCCACCGCCATCCAGGTCGACTTCGCCCACGTGCTGTCGTCCAAGTTGCCCCTCTTCGTCGGGGTGGTGGTGGTGCTGGCGTTCTTCTTGTTGATGGCCGTCTTCCGGAGCCTGCTCATCCCCCTCGTCGCGTCGATCATGAACCTGCTGTCGGTGGGCGCCGCCCTCGGCATCATGAACGCGGTCTTCTCCTGGGGATGGGGCCACTCGCTGTTCGGGATCTCCGGGACGGCGCCGGTCGAGGTGTTCATTCCGGTGCTGATGTTCTCCATCCTTTTCGGGCTGTCGATGGACTACGAGGTCTTCCTCGTGAGCCGCATGCACGAGGAATGGCTGAACACCGGGGAAAACCGGCTCGCGGTCACGCTCGGACAGGCCGAGACCGGCCGGGTGATCACCGCCGCCGCCAGCATCATGATCCTGGTCTTCGTGTCGTTCGTCTTCGGCGGCAGCATCATCATCAAGCAGTTCGGCATCGGGCTCGCCGCCGCGATCATCCTGGACGCCTTCATCATCCGCACCGTGCTCGTCCCGGCCCTCATGCACCTCATGGGTCCGTCCAACTGGTGGCTCCCGGGCTGGCTCGACCGGTTCCTCCCCCACCTGTCGGTCGAGGAAGCCGACGTCAAGGCGCCGGTGCTCGCCGGGGTCGGGGCGCGGGGGGGCGAGTCGGGCGACTGACGGGTTCGCCTTGACCGGATTGTCTGACCCTGACAGCCTGGGTCGGCAGCACTGGGCACGACCTCGGGGGCATCCATGGGAAGCGTCGACCTCTCCACCTACGTCGTCACCGACGCCTTCTTCGGGCCGCCGTACGTCGACACCGACGAGGAGCGCGCCGAGTCCTCGCCCCACCGCTACGTCCACGGCGGCTTCGAGGGGACCGACACGCGCTTCGCCTTCTCCTTCCCTCCCGCCGAGCAGTACGAGGGTCGCCTCTACCAACCGCTCGAAGGCGCCAACGCCGGGCACGAGGACACCTTCGGCGGCCCCATGGGGTCGCTCATCGGCGGGCTCGACATGGTGGCCCGCCTCGGGGGCTACATGGTGGAGTCCAACATGGGTCACATCGGCGACGTCATGGATCCCAAGGCGGGGCCGGACCCCACCATCTACGGGTGGCGGGCGGCGGCGGAGTCCGCCCGCCTGTCCAAGTTCGTCGCCGAGCAGGTCTACGGCGCGCCACCCTCCTACGCCTACGTCTTCGGCGGCAGCGGCGGTGCCCGACGCTCGCCGCTGTGCCTGGCCTACGCGCCGGGGATCTGGGACGCCGCCCTCCCGTTCATGGGCGACGCCATGGACGGGGACTTCGGTGACCTGCGGCCCTTGAGCAACGGCGCCCCCCACTTTTCGGCGATGTTCAACGTGCAGCGCCTGCTCGGCCCCAGGATCGTCGACGTGGTCGACGCCATGTCGCCCGGCGGGAGCGCCGACCCGTTCGGCGGCCTCGATGCGCATCAGCGAGAGGAGCTGGCCGCGCTGTACCGGCTCGGCTACCCCCGGGGCGACGAGGAGATGATCGCCCAGCCGATGGGCCAGATCTGGCTGTGGGCCTCGATGGCCGAGCGCCTCGTGAGCCACGACGCGTCCTACTTCGAGGCGTTCTGGAACGAGCCCGGGTACGTCGGCCACGACCAGCCCCGCGCCGTCGAGGGCGACGTGATCGACGTCCACGTGCGGGTGAAGCGGGTCGTGCGGGCCTCGGAGATCGTCCGCGACCCGGCCTTCCGAGCCCCCGAGTTCCGGTCCTTCCGGGGCATGGCCGCGCTCTTCGCCCAGGCGGCCGACCCCGCCCTGGCGGTGGAGCTGGAGGGCGTCGGCGACGGGTACCGGCTGGGCGCCGGCGTCCGGATCCTGAGTGGCGCCGCGGCCGGCCGCCAGCTCTACTGCATCAGCGGGGTCGGCGACCTGCTCCTGTGCGACGGGGAGGGCGAGGCCAGCAACCAGCGCTTCGACGGCGTCGTCGCCGGCGACGAGGTCCACGTGACCAATCGCGACTTCCTGGCCTACTGCTACTACTACCGGCACCACATCCGCGACACGCCGGAGTACGACTTCCTGCGCCTCGACGGCAACCCCATCTACACCCAGCACGCCCCGCTCGAAATGTCCCCCTTCATGGGCGTGCTGCACACCGGTCGGTTCGACGGAAAGATGCTCTGGGTCCACCACACCCACGACGCCTCGCTGTGGCCGTCGCAGGGCACCGGCATGCTGCGCAACGTCGAACGCGAAGTCGGCCCGCAGGAGGCGGCGCGCAGGTTCCGGCTCCGGTGGACCGAAAACGCCGAGCACGTCCCGCCGGTGATGACCGCCTCGGGCCCCCGGAGGGCATCGACCACCTGGCTGGTGGACTACCAGCCGGTGATCGAGCAGAGCCTGGTGGACCTGGCCGCCTGGGTCGAGCAGGGCGTCGAGCCGGCCGGCACCACCTTCGAGCTGGTCGACGGGCGCATCGTCCTACCCCGCTCGGCACCCGAGCGCGGCGGCATCCAGCCGGTCGTCACGGTCCGGGCCAACGGGGCCGAGCGGGCCGAGGTGCTCGTGGGCGAGCCGGTGTCGCTCGAGGTGGTGGCCGAGGTCCCCGCCGGCGCCGGCACGATCATCGGGGTCCGCTGGGACTTCGACGGCTCCGGCTCGTACCCCTTCGCCCCCGAGGTGGACGGCTCGCAGGCGGCGGTCACGCTCACCACCCGCCACACCTACGACCGGCCCGGCACCTACTTCGCCACTGCCCTGGTGGAGTCGCACCGCCAGGGCGACACCCGAGCCACGGCGCGCCGCATCCCCAACCTGGCTGCCGCCCGCGTCGTCGTGCGTTGAGGGCGAGGCCCGCTCAACGGGGCCCGAAGCCGCGCTCGAGGCACTCGAAGGCCTCCACGAAGAGCGCGCCGAGGTCGGTGGTGCCGTTGGAGGCCAGGTAGCGGTTGACCGCCACCGCGTTGACCCCGATCACCGCCGAGCTCATGGCGTCGGGCCGCACGTCGACCTCGGGGTCGACCCCCAGCCAGTCGGCGAAGACCCGCCGCAGCGCCCTCATCAGCCGCTGACGGCCCTCTTCGGAGGCCCGGGCCTCGACGTCGGGCGCCGTGGCGATCGCCCGTCGCCACAGGACGAAGGGCGCCAGGTCAGCCGCCTCCTCGGTCAGCTGGATGAAGACGTCGCGGATCTCTCGCAACGGGGATCGTGGGCGCCCGAGCTTCTCGAGCCGGTCGATGATCATCCGGTCCATCATGGCCCTGGGCATGAGGAGGACGTCCTGTTTGGACGGGAAGTAGCGGTGGAAGGTGCGGGCGGACACGCCGCCGGCGGCGGCGATCTCCTCGACGCTGACGTTGGCGTATCCCGCCAGGACGAACAGCTCGTGCGCCACCTGAGCCAGCCGATCCGTCGTGTCCCGACGGCGGATGTCCCATCCCGAGCTCGTCCGAGTCGCCACGTTCATACCCCGAGGGTACATGGGCCGCGACACCCGCGTTCCGAGCGATCGTCCAGGCGTCCAGATCGCCCGAACCCCACGATCGTCCGATCGCGGCGAGCAGGCCGCCCGGCGCCACGGCACCCGGCGGCGGCCGACGACCGCCCTAGGGGCCGGTTGCCGGGCTGAGGGGGTCGGCGCCCGCCTCGGCTCCGGCGTCGCCGAGGTACTGGTTGAGCACCTCCGAGCCGGCCTGCGAAGCCGGGCCCGTCCACCCGACGGCTCCCCTGGTGAGGATGACGCAGTGGTCGGCGAACGCCAGGGCCCGGTGGATGAACTGCTCGATCAAGATGATCGAGATCCCGATCGAACGGGCCCGCTCGAGGCTGGAGAAGACCTGGTCGACCATGAGCGGCGCCAGGCCGAGCGACATCTCGTCGGCGATGATGAGTTGCGGGCCGACCGACAGCGCCCGCGCCATGGCGAGCATCTGCTGCTCCCCACCCGACAGGCTGCCGGCCCGCTGCCCCTGACGAGCCCCGAGCACCGGGAACAACTCGATGGCCCGGTCGATCGCCGCCTGGCGCGCCGAACGGCCGCTGAGCTGCCGGGTCGCCATCCGCAGGTTGTCGATGACCGACAGACCCGGAAAGATGCCGCGGCCCTCGGGGATGTAGGTCAACCCCGCCTGACGCACCTTGTGGGGCGCCAGGCCGGTGATGTCCCGGTCCCCGAAGATCACGTGCCCCGAGGCCACCGGCACCAGGCCCGAGATCGAGCGGCCGAGCGTGCTCTTTCCGGCCCCGTTGGGGCCGAGCACGGCCAGCACGTGGCCGGGTTCGACGTGGAGGTTGACCCCGAAGAGCGCCTGCGAGAGGCCGTAACGGACGTGAAGGTCCTCGACGACGAGCTTGCCCCCGCCGCTGGCGGTCTGGTCGTTCACCGTCGTCCGTTCGTTCGGGTTGGTCCCGTTGGTGCCGTTGGTCGAGCTCATGAGTGGTGCTCCGGTGGCTGGGAGAGGTCGCTGCGGGCGGCCACCTCTTCGTCACCCAGGTACGCGGCCCGTACCTGGGGGTCGTTGCGAATGGCGTCGGGTGGGCCCTGTGCGATGAGCACCCCGAAATCCAACACGTAGATGTAGCTCGAGAGGCTGAGCACCATGCCCACGTCGTGCTCGACCAGCAGCAGCGAGACGCCCTCCTCGGCCACCGTGCGGCGCAGGGCGTCGGCCAGCCGCTCGGCCTCGTGGCGGTCCAACCCGGACAGTGGCTCGTCCATCAGCACCAGCTGCGGCGAAGCAGCCAGCGACCGGCCCACCTCGAGCAGGCGGCTGGTACCGAGGGGCAAGGCGTTCGCCAGCTGGTGGCCCACGTCGGTGAGCGACAGCAGCTCGAGCAGCCCGTCCACCCGCTCGTTCTCGGCGTCCTCGGGGCGCCGCAGGCTCGCCAGCGTGAACACGTCCTTCCACAGCCGCTCCGGATAGTGCCGCACCCGGTACGCCAGCACCAGGTGCTCGCGAACCGTCAGGCCCATGAACAGCTCGGGCTGCTGGAAGGTGCGCGCCAGCCCGAGCCGGGCTCGTGCCTGCGCCGAGGCGCCGGTCACGTCCTTGTCCCGCAGCCGCACCCGGCCGGTGTTGGGCCGCAACAGGCCCGACAGGACTCCGAAGAGCGTGCTCTTTCCTGCGCCGTTGGGTCCTACCAGCCCGATGATGCTGGCCCTCGGGACCTCGATGCTCACGTCGGCCAGAGCCCGCAGACCCCCGAACCTGACCGTCACGTCGCTGGCCACCAGCAACGGGCCGGTCTCGGTGGACTCACGGCTCAACGCCGCCTCGGTGATGCTCACCATTTCCCCCCCATCTCGAACAGACCCTCTCCGACCCTCTCCGGACTGCTCCCGAGGCTGCGGATGTCGGTCACGTGACGCCTACCGGGACAGCCCGTGGACCGGCTCGCGCTCCACCCCGCTCGTCACGCCATCGGGCGAGAGCAACCGGGGATCGGCCACGGACGTCTTGCCCCGAGTGACCACGCCAACGTAACCAACCACCGCGTTCTGGAGCACGAAGCTGATCAGCAACCAGAGCCACCAGAGGTCTCGCACGGTGATGATGAGCACCACGAAGAGCACCAGATAGGCGGCTCCGCCGACACGCATCACCTGGTAGGTCGCTGGTCGCATCTCTCGTAGCTTGGCGAACATTGCCTGGACCTGGCGGGCCTGGATGGTGAGCGTGCCCTCGGGGAACTTCACGATGGCCACCGCGCCGAGGCCGAACAGGATCGGCACCACGTTGCCGAAGGCTTTTGGCAGGTAGACGAGGGCGATCCCGGCGAAGAGCGTCTGGGACAGGCCGGCCAACAACGCCGCCGCGTTGGAGCGGATGCCCTGAAGGACCAGCACCGCCAGCCACACCTCGCCACCCAGGGTCGAGTAGTTGCTCGGCAGGGCCACGCCCAGGGTGATGGCGAGCAGGCCGCCACCGATGCCGGCGACGAAGGCGGCGATCGCGGCCACCAACAGCTTCATCTGCAGCACGTTGATGCCGATGGTCCTCGAGCCGGCGCTGCTGAAGCGCACCGCGCTCATGCCCAGGCCCGTGGTCGATCTTCGGAGGTTGACGATGATCACCGCGACGATGGCGAAGACCACGATCCCCAGATAGGTGAGTGCCCGGCCCGTCCCGGTGAAGTTGGGCGGGTTCACGTTCACCCCCAGCCCGTTGTTGTTGAAGATCTGCCGGGTGAACACCAGGTCGTCGACCAGCAGCCCGAAGGTCAAGGTGACCAGGGCGACGTAGAGGTCGCCCATGCGGATCGTGAGCAGGCCGATGACGACCCCGAAGGGCACGGCGATGATCCCGCCGATCAGCACCGACAGGAGGATCGGGAGATGGTGGTCCTGCGCCAGCAGGGCGGCACCCATCCCTCCGCCGCCGGCGAACGTGGCCTGACAGAGCCAGATCATGCCGCCTTCACCGGTGACCAGCGTGAAGGACAAGAAGATGATGGCGTACGCGATGCCCTGGGCGAGCAGTCCCACCCAGAAGCCATGGAGCAGCAGGGGAACCAGACAGATCACCACGAAGGCGAAGGCCGATGGTCGCCAGCTCAAGACGTTGGCCGCCGCCCCCCCGGCCGCGGTGACGTTCTGGGCGGCACCCTGCCCCTGGGGGCGGATGGCGCGGTCGAGGGCGCCGCCGATCCCCTCCTCCTCGTTCACGCCGCCGCCCCGGACGATGTAGATGAGGAGCGACACCGCGATCACGATGAACGGGATACCGGTGATGAGGTCCGCCGTGTAGGTGCTCGCCGCCGGCAGGCTGTATTGCACCAGCGCGCTCGCGATGCCCATGCCGAGCCCCACCACGGCGGCGATGGGCATACTTCGAAGCTTTGCGGCGATCACCGCCGCGAACGCGGTCACCATCACCGTCGCCATGTCACCCGCGTCGAGGCCGATGATGGGTGCCACCAGCACGCCGGCCAGGCCGGCCAGGGTCGCGCTGACCACCCAGACGGCGGTCGACATGGTGCCCGGATTGGTCCCCGACAGCGAGGTCATCGCCGGCGAGTCCACCAGCGCTCGGACCTGCAACCCCACGTCGGTATAGCGCAGTATCACGAACCCGGCGCCCAGTAAGACGACCACGCAGGCATAGACGATGATCTGGTCCATCGTCACCGGTACCCCGAGGAACCGGAAGACGCGTACCGGCTGGGGGGCCAGTCCGGGAGCGCTCAGGATGGTCTGGTTGCCGAAGACGAGGGTGTCGGCGGGCGGCAGCGCCACCGAGACACCGATAGTCGCCATCACCTTCACCAGGGTCGACGACATCCTCAGGTAGCGGAACACCCCGAAATAGAAGAGCAGCCCGAGTGCCGGCCCGAGGACCGCGATCGATAGCAGCGCCGAGGGCAGGATCGGCCAGGTCCGCTCGGTGTTCAAGTAGTAGTAGAAGCGCGCGACGGTGTAGGCGATCGCACCGAAGCTGAAGTTCAGGACACCTGCCGACTGGTAGGTGATCACCAGCCCGCTGGCGGCGATCGCATAGATCCCCCCCAGCACCAGCCCGGCGATTATGTACTGGAGCATGGTTCCCCCCCGCTTCCCTGTTCCACACCGACACTGCTCACTGCTGCCTGCTGGCGCCCCGGGTTCTCACCCTGAACACCGGTGCCCCACCCCGGCCGCTGCGACGCACCGGTTCGGCGCCTCACCACTGCCGCGCGGGAGGCCCCCGTCATGCTCCCAGATCCATCCATTGCCGTCCGAAGTCTTCCGTTGCGGTCTGCTGCCGGAGTCGCCGACCGGTCGTCGAATGTTCTCCGGCTCCACAAGTACCGGACGGGCTCGCTCGCGTCAACTTCGCCCCGGCCCGTGCCCGTCCGTGGAGCCGGCCTCGCCGGCCGCCTCGTCCGGATCCGCTCAGACGGCCGTGGCGTCGTCGACCCGGCCTCCTCGCTCAGACGCACCGACGCTGTTCGCATTCCCCCCCTGTCGACGCTCCATCGGCCGTGCCCTTCGCTTCCGGCGTCACCTGGGTCAGCTGACGTCCATCGGGGAACTGAGCGTTTCGAGCGTAACGGGTTCGCAACGCGAAGTCCATACCCGGGGTCGATACCCACGGGCACCCGGACGGAGGCGCTATGCGTCGACGATGGAGGCCGCGTCACCGAGCGGCGTCCACCCCTAGACGACGGCGCCGCTGACCTTGGCCTCGATGATCCGCTCCTCGTCCCAGCCGAGGTCGCCCAAGATGGCGTCGGCGTCCCCGGAGAACTCGGGGGCCGGGTTCAAGGTGGGCAGGGTCCGGTCGAACTGGATCGGGGTGGCGATGAGGGGCAGGCTCTG
>DASYAI010000028.1:0-3928 GCA_036501425.1 Acidimicrobiales bacterium
CTGATCGACGTCGATGTTCAAGCCAAGGTGATCGCCCCGAGCACGTCGAGACGCGCTGCGCGCCGGGCGGGCCAGGCGGCAGCGAACACTCCCGCTATCCTCGACACCACCACGGTGGCGACCAAATTGGCAGCGGGCACGGCCACGTGATGGGTGCCCTCGAAGTGTGATCGAAGCCCATCATCAGGGTGTCACCAACCCGCAGGTGCTGAAGGCTGGCAGTCCTGGTGTCCACGAGGACCCCACCATTGGCCAGAGAGGCGGTGGCGCCGGTGCGCATGTCTAGCGTCAGAGCGCCAGGTCCGGTGGCGGGATCGATGGCGCTGAGGGCCTTGGTGGTGCCGTCCGGGGCATGCCAGACGCCTTGGCGGACCTCGGCCACGTGGGCTCGCAACGGGTAGCGCTGCGAGGGTCATGGCAACACCCGGCGTGAATCCTCGTTGGCCGCCGGTGACTACGTAGTCGGCCCGAACGCTATGGTCGATGACCCCCAAGAGCGCCTCCTTCTGGGAGGTGCCCAGGGCGGCGACGGCGGCGACCACAGCCACGCCGATCATGAGAGCCGAGGCGGTGGCTGCGGTGCGCCGGGGATTGCGGGCGGCGTTGGCCCTCGCCAGCTGGCCGGGGGTCCGCCCGGCGGCGGCGAACGGGCTGCCGAGGATCCGGGCACACCATCGAGACCTTCCGTCCCTTCTACGAGGGGTACGGTCGTCCCCTGCTCGGCGACGTGGTGTTCGAGCACCAGGACGGCCTATAGGAGTAGGCACGGGACGATGGTCGCGATGTCCGATCGGCCGGGCTTGCTTCGACGTCTCGGCTGGAAGGCGCAATGGCGCCTCCGGGAGGAAGGGATACCGAGATGAAGTACATGATCCTGACGTTTGCCTCGCAGCAGGACTACCAGGAGATGGCCGGCCGGCCCTCTAAGAGGCCAGCATGGACGCCGGAGGATTACGCGGCGATCGGAGCCTTTATGCAGGCTTTCAACCAGGAGCTGCTCGATTCGGGCAAGCTGGTGGAGACCAGGGGACTGAGCGCCCCCGTGCACACGCGGCGGGTTCGACTCCAAGAAGGCGTCCCGGCGGTGACCGATGGTCCCTACGCCGAGGCCGAGGAGGTGCTTGCCGGCTACTGGGTCGTCGACTGCGCGAGCTTCGACGCTGCCACAGAGATCGCCTCACGCCTCGCCGACTGCCCGGGCCCCGAACACGTCCGGGCCCGGGCTTACGCGGATGTGCGGCCTATAGACGAGCACCAGCCGGATTACGAAGGGTGAACGAGGGGCATCCGAGTGCCGGGATTGAGGACCTGCTGCGTCGCCTGACGCCGCAGGTCCTCGGCGCGGTGGTCCGCCGCTACGGCAACTTTGATCGGGCCGAGGACGCCACACAGGAGGCATTGTTGGCGGCTGCAGTGAAGTGGCCACGAGACGGGCTTGCCCAGAACCCGAAGGCGTGGCTCATCACGGCTGCCTCACGCCGGCTCACCGACCTGCTGCGCGCGGATCAAGCCCGCCGCCGTCGGGAGGACACCATTGCCCAATGGGCCCTTGTTGGGGCGCACGAGCTCCCGCTGGGTGATCGTAATCCTGCTGACTCTGACGACACCCTCGTGCTGCTCTTCATGTGCTGCCACCCCTCGCTATCGGTCGCCTCCCAGATCGCCCTGACCTTGCGAGCAGTGGGCGGGCTCAGCACCGCCGAGATCGCCCGGGCCTTGCTCGTGTCCGAGCAGACGGTGACCCGGCGCATCACCCGAGCCAAGCAGTCGATCAAGGACAGCGGCGTCCCCTTTGCCCTGCCGAGCGGCGATGCGCTGTCGGACCGGCTGGACGCCGTGATGCGGGTGCTCTACCTGATCTTCAACGAGGGCTACGCCAGCACGATGGGGCCCGAGCTCCTGCGGGTTGACCTCGCCCACGATGCCATCCGCTTGGCCCGGGCGCTCCATGCTTCCCTGCCCGAAGACGGCGAGGTGACCGGGTTGCTCGCCCTCATGCTCCTCGTCCACGCCCGGCACTGGGCGCGCACGGGCCCCAACGGCTCGCTCGTCCCGATGGACGAGCAGGACCGAACCCTGTGGGACCGCGAGACGATCGACGAGGGAACCGCGCTCGTGACGGCCGCCCTCCCCCGGGGCCCGACCGGGGCATACCAGCTCCAGGCAGCCATCGCGGCGCTCCACGACGAAGCCGACAGCCCCGAGGCGACCGACTGGCCCCAGATCGCCGCGCTCTACGGTGTACTGCTCCGGTTGGACGACAATCCCGTCGTCGCCCTCAACCACGCCGTGGCCGTCGGTATGGCAGATGGGCCCCGGGCGGGCCTGGAGATGCTGGGCCGCCTCGGGGCCGACGCCAGGATCAACCGGGACCGTCGCTTCCACGCAGTTCGCGCCCACCTGCTCGAGATGGACGGCGAGCCGGCAGCGGCCCTGGATGCTTTTCGGGCCGCCGTCCGGGAGGCCACGAACCTCCAACAAGAGCGCTACCTAAACCGACAAATCGCCCGGCTGGAGGGGGTCATGTCCGGTTAGCTGCCTCAGCCTCGACGTTATATCTATGAAGCGCCGGATCGACGCTCAATCGAGGAGAGAGAATATGGGCACCTACAACCTTGGACTCGAACACCCTGTGGATCCCGACGTCGCTGAGTACTTCGCAGCCATCCCCGTGGGGTGCCAAAAGGCAATTCACGTCAGGCTGCCGTCCGGTATTCGTGAATCAAACCGCCGAGCACGTCGTGACGGGCGATCCGTTCGATCGGTGGCACTCCACCTTGGGCGTAGTTCGGGCGCGGTTGAGGTGGTGACAGACCGCGGCCGCGGTGTGGCCGGTGCGCGTTGTAGTGCTGGACGAACTCGCGAAGGACTCGCTGCAAATGGCGTCGTCCGAGGATCTGCAAATGGTCGAGACACTCTTGGCGTGCGGTGCCCACCCAACGCTCGGCAAACGCGTTCGCGTTCGGCGCCTGGACCGGGGTCAGGATGACGCCGGCGCCGATCGAGCGGAATACCTCGTCGAAGGGCCCGGTGAACTTCGCGTCGCGGTCGCGGATCAGATGGGCAACTCGCCGGCCGCTGTCCTCCAACGTCATGACCAGGTCACGGGCCTGCTGGGTCACCCACGGTGCGATCGGGTTGGCCGTGATGCCCGCCAGGTGTACCCGGCGGCTGTCTGCCTCGATGAAGAACAGGACAGATAGCCGTTGCAGCCAGACGGTGTCCACGGTGAAAAAATCGCAGGCCACAATGCCGTGGGCCTGCGCTCGGAGGAATGCCCGCCAGCCCATGGACGCCGCAGCACGGGCAGGCGCCGGCCCGAGCCCGTGCGCCCGCAGTACCCGGCGGATCGAGGAAGCTGACACCCGATGGCCGAGGCCGGTCAGCTCACCTTGGATCCGCTGATACCCCCAGCGGGGATTCTCCGGGGCCAGTCGGACGATCAGCTCCTGTACGTGGTGAGGGACAGGTCGCACCGCGACGTACACGAACGACCAGACCACAAGGCTCCTCGACAACCGACCCGCACGCGGACGCGGCACCCTAATCCGACAGGACCGAGGCCCGAGCTAGCAAGCGTCGCCGAATTCTGACACCCCAAGGGGGACCGGTCGCGATCAATACCTCGCCCACGATCGCGGAGGAAAGAAGGAGGCGTAGGCCCGCAGGCCGCCCGTAGCGTCCGCATCAGACGGTCCGAAGGGCCTCGGTCGGCGCCAGTCGGGCCGCCCGCATTGCTGGCAGAACTCCGGCCACCGCACCGATCGCCAGTCCGGCGGCAAGCCCACCGCCGATGGCGCTCGGCGGGACCACGACGGCCCACGACCGTGTCGAGGCGTACACCGCGGTGATGATGATCCCCATCACGACCCCGCAGCCGCCGCCGAGGACGGAGAGAAAGACGGCCTCGGAGAGGAACTGGAACCGG
>DASYAI010000029.1:0-34082 GCA_036501425.1 Acidimicrobiales bacterium
CCCCGCGCGACGCCGACGAGCTGGGCCTGGCGACCGTCTACCAGGACCTCGCCCTCTGCGACAACCTCGACATCGTCCAGAACATGTTCCTCGGGCACGAGCTGCTCCGCTTCGGGCTGCTCGACGAGGATCGGATGGAGAACTCGGCGCGCCAGACGCTCGGCGATCTCGCCGTCACGACGGTGCAGTCGGTGCGCCAACCCGTCGGGTCGCTGTCGGGGGGCCAACGTCAGGCGGTGGCCGTCGCCCGAGCCGTGATGCGCGACGCCCGCCTCGTCATCCTCGACGAGCCAACCGCCGCGTTGGGGGTCAGCCAGACCGAACAGGTTCTCCAGCTGATCAGGCGGCTCGCGGAGCGTGGCATCGCGGTGCTGGTCGTCTCGCACAACCTCACCGACGTCTTCGCCGTGGCCGACCGCATCGGCGTCCTGCGGCTGGGACGGCTGGTCAGCTCCGGGCCGATCGGGCACTACGACGCGCAGCGCCCGGTCGAACTGATCACTACCGGCCGCCTGTCCTCCGACGACGCCCCGGCGGCCGTACCGACCGGCGCAAGCGCTGGGGCGGCGGCCGGGGGGGCCGCGCCGACCGGTGACGACCGGCGCCCGCCGGCTGGTCCCGACCGGTCCGATCCGGACGCCGGCGGGGGGTAGGAGCCATGTCGTCGCCACCGGAGACCTCCCCCCGCCGCTCTGCGGTGGACCCTGCCCCGATGCCCCGGGCCCGGCCGGGCAAGCTCGGGGGGCTCCCGATGCCCGAGAACTCGCCCGACTCCACCTTCGGCCAGTACCTCAGCGCCTGGGCGAGACGGATCCGCTTCGGCGAGAGCGGCGTGCTGCCGGTCCTGGCCGGCCTGGTCATCCTGGTGATCATCTTCCAGGTCCAGGACTCGGTGTTCCTTGCCGCCGGCAACCTCACCAACTTGCTCGTGCAAGGGACGGTGTTCATCCTGCTCGGCATGGCCGAGGTCTGGGTCCTCGTCCTGGGCGAGATCGACCTGTCCATCGGCTACGTCGCAGGTGTGGCCGCAGTGGTCACCGCCATCCTGGCCGCGCCGCCTCAGAGCTTCCCGTGGTGGGCCGCCGCCGTGCTCGGGCTGGCCGCCGGGCCGCCATCGGCGCCGTCCAGGGGACCCTGGTGATCCGGCTCGGGCTGCCCTCGTTCGTCGTGACCCTGGCCGGGCTGCTCGGATGGGAAGGCGTCCTGATCTACCTGGTCAACGGGCACGGCAGCGGCGGGACCATCCCGATCACCAACAACGTGCTGCTCGGCCTGGTGAACGGCGACCTGAGCACCGTCGCCGGTTGGATCGTCATGGCGGCCGTCGTCGGGCTGTTCGGGTGCTTCACCCTGCTGCGGGACCGGAGTCGCCGGCGCAGCGGGCTGGTCGTGCCACCCGTCGCCATCACCCTGCTGAAAGTGACCGTGACCGCCATCGCCGGTGTGGTCCTCGTTCTGGTCTGCAACACCAACCGGAGCTCGTTCAGCGTGCTGCGGGGCGTTCCCTACGGGGTGGTGATCGTCCTGGCCTTCGTCGTCGCCAGGACGTTCCTGCTCACCCGGACCCGGTTCGGTCGTTACGTCTACGCGATCGGCGGCAACGCCGAAGCGGCCCGACGGGGCGGGGTGAGCCTGGGATGGACCCGCCTGTGGGCGTTCACCCTGACCGGGCTGACCTCGGGCGCGGCGGGCATCCTCTACGCCTCGAGGCTCGGTTCGATCTCGAACAACATCGACGGTGGGACGCTCGTGCTCTACGCGGTCGCCGCCGCCGTCATCGGGGGAACCAGCCTCTTCGGTGGCCGGGGGAAGATGATCCACGCGCTGCTCGGCGGCCTGGTCATCGCCACGATCTACAACGGCATGGGCCTGCTCGGGATGAGCGCCGCCACCCAGTACATGGTGACCGCCCTGGTGCTGTTGGCGGCGGTCACGGTCGACGCGCTGGCCCGCCGGGGCCGACCCGCCCCGTAGTCGATTTGGCACCGGGCCGGCCCCGGCGCGAACCTTGCGATCAGCAGTTGAACATTGCTGTCCGCCGTCGATCTGCCAACGGCTTCATCACATGGGGGGAATCCATGTTCGACAGGGTCAAGGTCGCAGCGCTTGCTCTCGCCCTCGCCGGTCCGGTTGCCGGATGGACGTCCACCGCGTCGGCGGCCACCCCGAGCAGCGGGGCCGGCGTGCCAGGGGTCAGCGCCACGTCGATCACCATCGGCTTCGTCACCTCGGAGACCGGTCCGGCGGCGCCGACGTTCTCCGACGGTGCCGGCGGGGCCCTGGCCCGCTTCGCCCTCCAGAACGCCAAGGGCGGTGTCGACGGTCGCAAGCTCCAGTTGGTCACCAAGGACGACCAGTCGAGCCCGACCACCGCCGGCACCGTCGGCACCGAGCTCGCCGGGTCCAACGTGTTCGGCGTCATCGAGGACTCGGCGATCGACGAGGACTACGAGACCGGCGACAAGGCACTCGCCGTCGACCAGGTGCCGGTGACCACGTGGGGCTCGAACACCGTCGACCCCGATGTCTTCGACGCGTACGGCGCCAACGTCCCCGGGCTGGGCGGCACCCTCGACGGGGCGACCTACGGGTACAACTACATCGGCCCGTTCTTCAAGTCGATCGGGGTCAAGCGGCTCGCCGGCGTCACGTACACCACCCTGGGCACGGGGTTCAACGAGTCGCTCGCCATGCTGAAGAAGCAGGACCACATCGTCACCTGCTACGACGACGTCAACGTCCCGATCGGCGGCGTCAACTTCACCGTCGACGCCCTGGCGATCAGCCACTCCAACTGCGACGCGGTCTACGTCTCGGCCGTCGACAGCACCGACGTGGCGATCGCGAGCGCGCTCAAGAACGAAGGGAGCACGGCCAAGCAGCTCTACGCCACCGGCTACGACAACGAGGTCCTGGGGCAACCGCTGTCGGCCTCGGCGCTCAACGGCGCCTACTTCCTTTCCGAGCTCAACATGACCGATCCGAACGCCGCCACCAAGACGATGCTGAGCGCCCTGAAGAAGTACGACAAGAGCTACAAGGGCGGCCTGCCCGACCTCGGGACGGTGTTCGCGTACCTGTCGGCCAACCTGATGATCGAGGGCCTCCAGCTGGCGGGGGCCAACCCCACCCGGCCGGCGTTCATCGCCAACCTGAGGAACGTCAGCACCTACAACGCCGGGGGGCTCCTGCCCGACAACCTCACCTTCACCCACTTCGGAACCGCGGCGGGGCTGCCGGCGACCCAGTGCGAGTACTACATGCAACTCCGGTCGGGGAAGTACTACTCGACCCACGGCGCCAAGCCCTTGTGTGGGCCGCTGGTGAAGCTCTCCTCCTGACCCACCTGGCGCGCCCCGTGGCGAGCGCACCTCGGCCGTCGGCGGCGGCGGCCGCCGGGCGAGGAGGTGGCCTCCGTCCCTCTCCCCCCACCGCCGTCGGCGCCGAGACCTCCCGAACGGCAACCAATCGGCCACCGAATGCTCCCCCGGGTGGTGCACCATTTCGGGGAGCTGGCGCCTTGTCGGTCGGGCGACGGTCAGAGGGGCACAGGCGATGGAGACTCGCAGCAGGAGTGCGCGGCACGATCTGGGCCGGTCGCGCCCCCCGATGGGCCCCCGGTGAGATCGGGCGCCGTGCCGGCGGACCAGCCGGCGGCGGGCGGGGCCCGTAGCCGCACCCTCGGTTCGCCCGCACCCGCCACTCGCCGCAGCGACGCGTCGCGGCACCGGCTGCTGTGGTCGATGGCCACGCTGAGCATCCTGGCCGCCGGGGCCGTCGGCTCGGTCCTCGGAGCGCACATCGTGGCGCAGGACCGCGCTCGCAGCGCCCGCGCCGCGTTCGCCACGTCGTCGGCGACCATCGCCGGCACGCTGCGCCTGGCCATCCAGCACGAGCAAGACCTGGCGGTCAGCGCCGGGGCCTTCGTGGCGGCCGACGGGGCCACCACGGAGTCCTCCTTCGAGCAGTGGGCCACCGCCGAGCACGCCTTCGCTCGCTACCCCGAGCTACAGGGCATCGCCGAGCTGGCGCTCGTCCCCGAGTCCGACCTCGGCACCTTCGCCGCGGGCGCCGCCCGTTCCTCGACCGGGGGCGCCTACGAGGTCGTCCCCCCGGGCAGCCGGGCCTTCTACTGCCTGGCGACGGTGTCGGTGACCCGCCCCGGTCAGGGCGCGCCGGTCGCCGGCCTCGACTACTGCGACTCGCCCCTGGCCGGGGCCTTCCTGCGGTCCCGGGTCTCGGGCCGCGGTTCGTACGTGCCCTTCGGCACCGCTCCCGACACCGAGCTGGGCGTGGGCACACCGATCTACCGGGGGGGTCGGGAGCCGAGCACTCCGGCCGGTCGCCTGGCCGCGTTCGTCGGCTGGACCGGCACCGAAATCCGACCCAGCGTGGTCCTCTCGACCGCTCTGGCCGGCCACCGGGGCACCGCGGTGGCGTTCCACTACCTGGGCGGTGCCTCGGACGTCACCTTCCGTTCGGGCCGGGTAGCCGCCGGGGCCCAGTCGGTGAGCATCGACCTCCACAACGGGTGGCAGGTCCAGACCTTCGCCGCCGTACAAGGCAACGGGATCGTCGGCGACTGGGGGGCGCTGTTGCTGCTGCTGGTGGGGCTCGCGTTCAGCATGGTGCTGGGGGCCCTCGTCTACGTGCTGGGCACCGGGCGGGCCCGGGCGGTGTCGCTGGTCGAGGAACGGACCGACCAACTCCGCTACCAGGCCCTCCACGACAGCCTGACCGGCTTGCCCAACCGGGTGCTGATCCTCGACCGGATCGAGCAGATGCTGGCGCGCGCCCGGCGCGAGCACGGCCCGGTGGCCGTCCTCTTCCTCGATCTCGACGACTTCAAGGACATCAACGACACCTTGGGGCACAACGCGGGCGACCGGCTGCTCGCCAGCGTGGCGGCCCGGCTGAGCGGCGCGCTGCGCGAGGGGGACACCGTCGGCCGGCTGGGCGGCGACGAATTCGTCGTGCTGCTGGAGGGAGCGTCGCTGGCAGCCGGTCCCGAGGTGGTGGCCGACCGGATCCTCGACGTGCTGGCGACCCCCTTCGATCTCCCCGGCGGAGAGATGCCCCTGACCGTGACCGCCAGCATCGGGATCGCCGACGGCGACCGCCCGGCGCCCGAGGAGCTGCTGCGGGACGCCGACATCGCCCTCTACGAGGCCAAGGCGGCCGGAAAGCGACGGGCGGTCCTCTTCGCCCCGTCGATGCAGGACGCGGTCGACGTCCACCGCAACCTCGAGATCGACCTCTTCCGGGCCCTCGAGGCGGAGCAGTTCTTCCTTCTCTACCAGCCCACGGTGGACCTGGGCACGGGGGCGTTCACCGGGGTCGAGGCCCTCTTGCGCTGGCAGCACCCCCAACGGGGCGTCGTCCAGCCGAACGACTTCATCTCGGTGCTCGAGTCCAGCGGTCTGATCGTGCAAGTGGGGCGTTGGGTGCTGGAGGCCGCCTGCCGCCAGGGGGCGATCTGGCACGGCCGGGGACACCGGGTCACGGTGTCGGTCAACGTCTCGGCCCGGCAGCTCGAGCGGGACCGGATCGTGAACGACGTTCGAGACGCCCTGTCGACCAGCGGCTTCGACCCGAGCATGCTGCTGCTGGAGCTCACCGAGACCGCGCTGATGCACGACGTGGAGGCGACGACCGCCCGCCTGCACCTGCTGAAGGATCTCGGGGTGCGGATCGCCATCGACGACTTCGGCACCGGCTACTCCTCGTTGGCCTACCTCCGGCAGTTCCCCATCGACATCCTCAAGATCGACCAATCCTTCGTGCGGGATATCGGGAACACCGCCGAGGCGGCGGCCCTGGTCCACACGCTGGTCCAGCTGGGCAAGGTACTGGGCCTCGAGACCATCGCCGAAGGGGTGGAGGACGACGACCAGCGGTTCCGGCTCCGGGCCGAGCGGGTGGACACCGGCCAGGGCTTCCTCTTCGCACGACCGCTGGACGTAGCCGAGATCGACCGCCTCCTCGAGGGAAATGATCGCCACGCAGTCCGCGACGTCGAAGGGCGCCGGGCGGCCGAGGCCATCTGAGCGGGCGTCGACGGCCCTCCACCGGTGCTTCGGGGTTTTTCGAAGGGTGAGGCCCGGGCCCGGACGGCCGGAACGCGTCCCACGGGGCGGGACGAGCGGCCGCCGCAGAGCGCGGCGGCCGCTGCAGCCCCGGTGAGCGCATCGATCTTGTGACTGACGGAGACGCTCGCCCCCAGGATACCCGGGGGCCCGTTCACTCGACGCGCGATCAGGGACGGTCTGGCTCGGGTCTCTGAGCCGGTTCGACCTCGGCCTGGACGAGCCGGTCCCGCTCGTCCTGGCTCAGCACCCGGACGTGGCGGGGACCGTCGTTGCCGCTCGAATGGGACAGGTAGCGAGCCAGCTGGTCGCGTCGTCTCCGCCAGAAACGCACCGGTCCCACCGTAGCCACGCCGAGCCGGCGAGGCGCGGAGTCACCGAGTTGGTCCCGGCAACGGCACCCGTGCCCACACCGTCTTGCCCGAGGCTGACGCCTCGATCCCCCATTGCCGGCTGATCGCCGCCACCAGAAAGAGGCCGCGGCCACCGGCACCGTCAGGAGCACCGGGCGGCGGCGGGGTGAACACCCGCCCCGAGTCGTGGACCCCCACCCCGACCGCGTCCCCCTCCACCCGGAGCTCGACGTCGACGGCCCCCGACCCGTGGCGCACCGCGTTGGTCACCAGCTCGCTCACCACCAGCAGCACGTCGCCGACGTCCACCCCCGCGATGCCACCGCTCCTGAGCGACGACCGCGCCCAGGCCCGCGCCTCGGCCGGGCTTGCGTCCCGGGGCAGAAAGGACCGGCTGGTCGACAACATGCCTGCTGGTTCGGTACCCAGCCCACGCGAGGCCAACCGCAGCGCAACGCCGGTAACCTGGCTGCGGCTCGATACGGCTCGACAAGCAGTCCGGCAGCCACCGATGGGGAAGGAGGGGTCGTGGTCCCTGCACCCGGCGAGTTTCGAGCGGAAATCGTCCCGGGCGGCGATCCCGGGGCCGGGTCCCCCACCGTCGTACAGGTGTGGGGGGAGATCGACATGGAGACCGCATCCGAGTTCGCCGGGGTCCTCCGGAGCGCAGCGGAACGCTCGCTCCGTGTCGCCGTCGACATGTCGATGGTCGAATTCATCGATTCCTCGGGGATCGCCGTCCTCCTCGACGCGGCGGACCGAGTGCGCAAGGACGGCGGCGAGCTCACCGTGCGTAGCCCCCGGGCCGAAGCTCGGCGGGTCTTCGGGCTGCTGTCCTTGGACGGGGCGCTCCCGATCGAGGACCAGCCGGCCGGCGGGAGGCCCCCCGACCCGGCGGCGGGGACCTGAGCCGGGGCGACCGCCTGCTCAAGGTTCGCGAAGGACCTCGCCCGCTTCCTTGTCCAGGCGCAGCCCCCGCCACGTCGGGTGCCGTAGCCGGCCGTCGGAGGTCCACTCGCCGTAGCGAACCTCGCCGACCAACTCGGGGCGGACGAAGTGCGCCAGCGCCGCTTCGGCGGTCGCCAGGCGGCCGACGAACGGGCTGCGCTCCACCGCCAGCGGTGCCAGCGCCTCGAGCAGCTCGGAGCGCGCCGCAGCCGAAAACCCGGTGCCCACCTTGCCCGCGTAGGCCAGCCCGCCGACAGTCGGCAGCCCGACCAGCAGTGCGCCGAGGTCCCCGGTCCGAGCACCCCTGCCCGACGTCCAGCCGCCGATCACGACCTCTTGGGTCCGGAAGTTCTTGACCTTCACCCAGTCCCCACTGCGCTGGCCGGGCACGTAGCGCGAGTCGCGCCGCTTGGCGACGATGCCCTCGAGGCCGCGCTCCCGGGCGATCGCCAGGACGTCGGCCCCTCGGGCCTCACGGGCGACCGGGGGCGTGGCATACCCGTTGCCGGCGAGCTCCAGCCGCTCGAGCAGGGCGCGCCGCTCGTCGTAGGTGCGTCCCAACAAGGATTGGCCGTCGTAGGAGAGCAGATCGAAGACGAGGTAGGCGGCCGGTGCCTCCCGCGCTCGTCGGCGCGCCGCGGCGGGGTCCTCGACGTGCAGGCGTTGCTGGAGCCGGCCGAAGCTGGGTACCCCGTCGACCAAGGACACCAGCTCGCCGTCCAGGATCGCGGCCGTCGAGCCGAGCCGGTCCCCGAGCGCTTGAAGCTCGGGGAAAGCGACCGTGAGGTCCTTATCGTTGCGGCTGAGCGCACGCACCCGGCCTTCGACCACCGACACGATGGCGCGGACCCCGTCCCACTTGAACTCGTAGGCCCAGCCCTCGTCGCGCTGTGGCAGCGGGCCGGCCACCGCGAGCATTGGTCGGAGGTGGTCGGCCGTCGCTGGTCCCTCCCGTCGTGGACGGTGCCCCGGCCCGGGTTCCCTCTCCGACCGGCGGCTGACCGCAGGAGCCTACGTGCGCCAGGGCACACCGGCACACCGGCGTGGCGGCGGAGCGGTGAGGCAGCCCCTCCCGCTACCCGAACCGGCGTGTCCCCGGGCGCCCCGGTGGGTATCGCGGCTCCGCGGGCGAGATCCACAACGTCGCGTCCCTTCCGGCGAGCCCGGTCAAGAAGGCCCCGGTCACGAAGACCCCGCTCAAGAAGAACCCACTCACGAAAGGGGAAGCCCATGGCTGACCAGCTGTCCGGCAAGCACATCGTCTTCATGATCGCCAACGAAGGTGTCGAGCAGGTCGAGCTGACCCGTCCGTGGACGGCCGTGGTGCAAGCCGGGGGTCAGCCGGTGCTGGCCGCCCCCGAATCGGGCCGGGCTCAGGCGTTCAACCACCTCGACCGGGGCGACACATTCGACGTCGACGTCACCACCGATCGGCTCCGGGTCGACGACGTCGACGGGCTGGTGCTTCCGGGCGGCGTGGCCAACCCCGATCGCCTGCGCACCGACCCCGCCGCGGTCGCCTTCGTGCGGAAGAGCTTCGAAGCCGGCACTCCCGCCGCCGTGATCTGCCACGGCCCGTGGACGTTGGTGGAGGCCGACGTCGTGCGGGATCGCCGGCTGACGTCGTGGCCGAGCCTGCGGACCGATATCCGCAATGCCGGTGGCGACTGGGTCGACGAACCGGTGGTCGTCTGCACCAACGGACCCAACCCCCTCGTCACCAGCCGCAAGCCGGACGACCTCGACGCGTTCTGCGCCGCACTGCTCGAGACGTTCGCCGCCGAGCCGGCGCGGCGCTCGACCGTCGGCGGCTGACCCGGGGGTCAGGTCGCGGCGACCCGGGCGTTGTGGCGCAGCTCGGCCAGCCGGAGTGCCACCAACAGCCGGACCACCCACCAACCGGGATCGATCTCGCCCTTGCGCATGGCGAGACGCGGCGCGGTGGCCATCGCGTGATGGTTGTTGTGCAGGCCCTCCCCGGCCACGATCCAGGCGAGCCACTGGTTGTTGGTGGCCAGGTTGGCCGAGGGCCGCTTTCCCCACCAGTGGCCCACGCCGTTGACGGCCGCGCTGCCGAGGAGGTAAATGACCGCGTACAGCCCGGCACCCACCAGGCCGACCCAGCCGAACACCACCACGAGGACCGCCGTCCCGAGGCCCAGCCCGATCAGGGCGTGGTCGAACAACCAGCGATCCCACCCATCGCGCGGCAGGTCTCGGGCATAGCGGGCCACCACCTCGGGATCCTTGGCCACCCGCCGGTAGAGCCCGACGTTGCCGAACTGGACCGTCGGGAACCCGAAGATGTAGGGGGAGTGGGGATCGCCCGGCTCGTCGGTGTGGGCATGGTGCTTGCGATGGACCGCCACCCACTGGCGCGGGCGGATCCCGGTGCCGACCCAGAGCAGCACCCGACCCACCGCCCGGGCACCGGGCCGCAGCACGACAGCCCGGTGGGCCAGCGTGCGGTGGAGGAAGACCGTGGTGACCACGAACGAGGCCTCCGACAGCACGATGGCCAGCGCGACGGCTTCGAGCAGCGAGCTCGGAGAGCGGAGGCTGCCCACCGAGCCAGTATGACCGGGCGGGGCGATGCCTGCATACTGCCCTGGTCCGGGGGTCCGGAGATCGCCCGGACCCCGCTCAGGGAAGGCCCGGCGTCCGGCCCACCCCGTGGCCACCTTGGTCGAGGAGGGCCGCGACGAGCTCGACGAGCGGCCCCTCTCCCACCGCGCTCAGCTCGTCGAACCAACCGTTGGCCCGCCCGAGAGTGATCCCCATCAGCGCCGCGACCACGACCTCGGCCCGCAGCCGCGGCTGGTCGACCCCCCGGCGGCTCAGGTCCTCGACCATCGGTTGGACCAGCCGCCGGGTCAGATGGGCCTGGGCGGCGGAGCGGATCTCCTGGGCGGTGTCGGACCGGATGAGCGCCTGGGTCACCGGGCCGACCCCGTGCCGGTCGGTCCGGCGGACGAGCGCCCGCGCCACGTCGGCCACGCTCTCGAGGTCGGGCGTCGGCTCGTCCCCCCGGGCCTCGGCCACCACCGCCGCGATGTAGAGCAGGGCCTTGCTGCCGAAGTACCGGGCGATCAATGCCGGGTCGACACCGGCTCGCTCGCCGATCTCGCGGGTGGTGGTGGCCTCGTAGCCTCGCTGACCGAAGAGGTGCTGGGCCGCTGCCAGCAAGGCCTCCTTGGTCGCAGCGGCGTCCTTGGGTCGGCCCCGCCGCACGTCGCGACCGAGCCCCGTCGAAGACGGCGTCATCGCGGCGGGTCCTCGACGTCGGCCTCCACGGCCTCGGTGCGCGACGAGAGCAGCGCCGCGCCCTGCGGTGGCGGCGCCACGGCGCCGTCCCGTGGCAGCGCACGGTGCTCACCCGAGGGGGCGCCGACGACGGCGACCGACGCGGGCGGCGTGGCCCGGCTCTCGCCGCCCGGCAGGAGGTAGCTCACCACGGCCGTCGCCGCGCACAACGCCGCCGCCAGGGTCAGCGTGACCCGGAACCCGCTGGCGGTCGGGAAGACATGCCCGGCTTTCGTGTAGGCCGCCAACACGGCCGCCGACAGCGCGCTGCCCACCGACAGGCCGGTGCGCTGCACCAGCTGGTAGAAGCCCATGGCGCTTCCGGTCTCGCTCGGCGGCATCGCCCGGACGATGAACCCGGGCATCGCCGCAAAGGTGAAGCCGATGCCCAGGCCCACCAGACCCGACGCCACGAACGCCTCCCACAGGGCGCGGTGCTCGACGGCGAAGAACAGGGATGCCACGGCGAAGAAGCCCGAGCCCGCCGGGATCATGCTTCGTGTCCCGAGCCGACGCTCGTAGGCCACCTGGCACCGGCTGGCCACGAAGGAACCGAACGAGAGGGGCATCAGGACCAGGCCCGAGACGATGATCGACGCGCCGAAGCCGTAGCCCGCGCTGACCGGCACCTGCACGAACTCGACGACGATGGGCAAGAAGAGGTACATGGCGAGGGCGATCAGGAATCCCGACAGGTCGGCCGTCAGCACCGACCGGTTGGTCACCTGCCGGACGTCGATGAGCGGGTCGGCGGTGACCAGCTCATGGCGCACCCACGCCGCCACGAGCAGCACGCAGCCGGCCACCAGTCCGAGCGAGAGCGGCGACGTCCAGCCCCAGTCGCCGCCTTCGCTGAGCACCACCGAGGTGCCCACCACTGCGAGGCCCAGCGTCACCGCCCCTGGGCCGTCGAAGCGCCGGGACACCGCGGGCGAGGTGCGCGGGAGGACCACGACCGCCAGGGCGAGGGCCATGGCCACCATGATCGCCCCGAACCAGAAGGCGGCCCGGAAGTCCAGCGCGTCGGCGATGACCGAGGTGAGCGGATACCCGAGCCCGACGCCGACCGCTCCGGTCACCGACAGCACGGCGATGGCCCGGGGGGCCCCCTCGGGCGGCACCTCGCTCCGGGCGATGGCCATCGTGACCGGCAGCAATCCCAGCCCCAGCCCCTGCAGGCCCCGTCCGACGACCATGACGACGAAGCTGCCCGACAGGGCCGACACGGCGCAGCCGATGAGCACGAGCCCGAGCGCGACCTCCACCACGCGCCGCTTGGAGGGTCCGTCCGCCAGCCGGCCCATGGCCGGGGTGGCCAGCGCGCCGGTCATCAGCGCCGCCGTCAGCAACCACTCTGCCGTGCTGAGCGAGACCCCGTCCGAGCGGGCGATGGCCGGGATCAGCGGGGCGCCCAGGCTGCTCACCACCGATACCAGGCCGGTGACCACGACCAGGGTCGGCAGGGTCATCGTGGCGCGCCAGCCGGCGACCGCCGGCCCCGGGCTCGTGCCCACCGGGTCCGGCCCTCCGGGCTCGCCTCCATCAGCAAGTGATGACATCGCGTGATGACATTAGCGCCGGAGTTTGGCTGAGCGAGCGGTCGGGGTACAGCGGGAGCAGCTCCGCAACCTTTGGCAACGAGGGGGGAACGGACTCGAACTGCCCCCGAGCGCGCGCCGGGGGCAGTTCACGTTGCTCGAGGAGCGCTGCGGGACACGAGGAGGCACGACATGGACTTCGGCCGGCCCGAGCGGGCGTCCGGCCTCTAGGTGGCCGCCGACCGGCCGGTCATCGGGCTCACCACCCGGCGGGTAGAGACCGCCGGCCGCTTCATCGACGTGACGGAGCACGAGTACGTGAACGCCGTCGTAGGGGCCCGCGGGGTGCCCCACCTCCTACCGGTCGTGGCGGCCGACCTGGCCGAGGGTGCCCTGAGCGCGGTGGACGGGCTGATGCTGACCGGCGGAGGCGACATCGACCCCGCCCGGTTCGGCCAGGCCCGCTCGCCCCTCGCCGGGGGGATCGACGATGCTCGCGATGCCTTCGAGCTGGCTCTGGCCCGCAACGCGCTCGGTCAGGCGCTGCCGGTGCTCGGGATCTGCCGCGGCTGCCAGCTGCTCAACGTCGCTCTGGGAGGGACCCTGGTGCAGCACGTTCCCGAGGTCACCGCGTGCGAGCACCTGGTGGCCACACCGCCCCACTCCCTGGTCCATCCGGTCCGGCTCGCCCCGGGCAGCCGATTGGCCGCCGTCGTCGGAGCGACCGACCTCGCGGTCAACAGCATCCATCACCAGGCGGTGGACCGACTGGCGCCCGACCTGGTTGCCGTCGGTTGGGCCCCCGACGGCATCGTCGAGGCGCTCGAGCTGCCCGGGTGCCCGGTGCTCGCCGTCCAGTGGCATCCCGAGCACCTGTTGGGGGATCGACGCCACGTCGCGCTCTTCGAGTGGCTGGTCGAGCGGGCCACGGAGCGGCGCCGGGCACCCTGCCCGTCGGGCCCGCCGATGGGCCGCCCACGCGAGCAGGCGCCGAAGTGACGGGCGTGACCGGCATAGCCGGCGGCGCCGGCGGCGCCGGCGTCACCGGATCGGAGGGAGCACCCGGCGAGGTACTGGTCGGCGTCGAGGAGGAATTCCTTCTCCTCGACGCCGACACCGCACGACCGGCCCCTCGGATCACCGAGATCCTGCCCGACGCCGCCCGGACGGCGGGCGAGAACGCCCAGCCCGAGCTCCACCGGGCCCAGATCGAGATCGCCACCGAACCGTGCCGCACCCTCGGCGCGCTGCGCGCCGAGCTGACCCGGCTCCGAGTCCAGGTGGTGGAGGCGGCGCGACGCTCGAACACGCTGGTGGTGGCGGCCGGCACCTACCCGGGGCAAATGGGGCCTCCGGGTCGCCTGGTCACCCCCGAGCCCCGGTACGAGCAGATCGCTCGGGACGCGTCGGTCCTGGGCGCCGAGCAGCTCATCTGTGGCTGCCACGTGCACGTGTCGGTCGCTCCCGAGCGGGCGGTGCCGGCGATGAACCGGGTCCGGCGCTGGCTGCCGGTCGTCCTGGCCCTGTCGGCCAACTCGCCGTTCTGGGAAGGGCAGGACACCGGGTTCTCGAGCTTCCGCACCGAGGTCTGGGTCCGGTGGCCGACGGCCGGGCCGATCGGCGGGTTCGCCTCGATGGCCGAGTACGAAGCGCTGCTCGACCGCCTGGTCGCTACCGGTGTCATCCTCGACCGGGCGATGGCCTACTGGGACGTGCGGCCCTCGCAGCGCTTCCCGACCCTTGAGGTGCGGGTGGCCGACGTGATGCCCTCGACCGACGAGGTGGTGGCGGTCGCCGGCGTCATCCGGGCGCTCGTCGTATGGGCGGCCGAAGGGCGCGGGGGACCCGAGGCCGACCGCCCGCTACGGCCCGAGCTGCAGCGGGCGGCGAGCTGGCGAGCGGCCCGTGCCGGCCTGGGGGAAGAGTTGATCGACCCGCTTCTGGGGACCGCCGCCCCGGCGAGCGCCGCGGTGGCGCAGCTGGTGGAGCTGCTCGGGCCCACCATGGAGGAGCTCGGGGACCGCCTCGAGCTGGTCGGCCTGGTGGCCCGGTTGCTCGAGCGAGGCAACGGGGCCGATCGCCAACGACGTGCCTTTCGGCGCCGCCACGCCCTGGGCGACGTGGTCGGGGCGCTGACCCTGGACGCCGGCGGCGAGCCGCCGGGCACCGCCTGAGCCGACGCGCCACGCCGGCCCGGGCGGCTCCGGGCCCGGGCGCGTCGGGGCCGCCGGCCCGGCACCGGGGCGTCACTCCGCCCGCAGCAACGACGTGGCGCTGACCCGGGCCGCCCGGGCTCCGGGCAACGCGGCGACCAGGTCGGCGAAGAGCAGGGTGCCCAGCCCCACCAACACCACCGTGAGCGCGGGCACCGTCGGCGAGGGCACCGCGTCGAGGCTCCGCGCGAACAGGGTCCACAGCTGGCGACCGAGGACGATCCCGAGCGGCAACCCGAGGACCACCCCGGTGACCGCGGCCACCGTGGCCTGCCAGACGATGGTCCACCCGAGCTGCCGGGGCCCCAAACCCAGCGACTTGAGCAGCGCCAGCTCGCGCCACCGCCGGCGGACCGACGCCATCAGGGTGAGCGCGAGGCCGGCCACCGCGCCGGCACCCAGGGCCGCCGCCAGGATCAACGGGGTGGAGCCGATGCTCCGGTAGTTCACGATCTGCGCCGGGCGCTGCACCCCGAGGACGACGATGTCGTTGGACGCGGCGCCGGGATCGGCGGCGAAGACCCGGTTGCCCACCTGGGCGATCCGCTGCATGTCGGCTCGCCCGGCCGCCGGGCTGACCCCGGGCCGCATGCGCACGAAGACCAGCTCGGGACCGTTGAGGTTGGCATCGGGGCTGCGGAGGACCTGGCGAAAGGGGCCCGGGAAGATCTCCTCCGAGAAGAGCGCGCCGATGCCCATCGAGGTGTGGTCGGCGATCACGCTCTCGTAGCCGACCGCGGGAAACGTGGCCGTCCCGACGATCGTGAGCCGGGTCGGCGGGACGTAGACCGGCGCCCGGGCCTTGGTCCCGTAGCTCACGGTCACGGTCTGGCCCAGGTGCTTGTGGAGCAGGGCCAGGGTCGCCGCGCCCAGCACGATCTGGTGGTCGCCCGCCAGCGCGTGCCCCGAGAGCACGGGTGGCGCCACCGGCTCGTCGAGCGATCGGGCCATCAGGACCGGGACCGTCTGGCCGTCGATGTCCACGTTGTTGTAGTCGACGCCCGTCCACCCGGCGACCAACGGATCGCGCCGGAGCAGCGCCAGGCTCTGGGGCGGCACGTCGTTGGTCGGGGTGAGGGCGTAGGTCCAGTTCCACCCGTAGAGGGGCGGCTCGGACACCAGCGTCTGCAGGCTGGCGGCGAAGGTGAGGCTGGCCATCACCAGGGCGACGGCCACCACGGTGCCCACCAGCACCGAGCGGACCGGAACCGAGCGTGGTCCCGAGCCGGTCTCGAGGGCGAAGCGGACACCGACGACCCCCACGACCGGTAGCCCGGCCGAGGCCATCGCCCGGGCGACGCCCGACGTGCGCGCCGGCGCCCGGCGGCCGGCCGCCTCGCGGCGGGCGGCGCGGACCCCGAGACCGACCGCGACCGCGCCCAGCCCGATCCCGAGCGTGCCGAGCCCGGCGCCGAGCACGGTCCAGTCCCACGCCACCCCCTTGAACGGGGTGACCGGCCGCACCGGACCGAGGGGCGACAAGGGCGAGAGGCCGACCGCCACGGCCACCGCCAGCACCGAGCCGACGACCACCGCCCCCAGGATGCCGATCAGCCCGTCCGAGGCCGCCACCGCACTACCGGCCCCCAGCGCCCGCAGCACCCGGCCGTCGTCGCCGCCGGCCCGCAGCTGGCGGCCGATGGCCTGGGCGCCGAGGATCAGGCACACCACCCCGGCGATCGCCCCGAACCCGGCCAGGGCCAGCGACTCGGGTCGAACGGCCAGCTCCACCTGGGTGACCACCCGCGCCGTCACGTGGAACTCGGCGGTGGAGTCCGGGGGGACGAGGCGCGCGATCTCCTGCTCGACCGCGGGGACATCACCGGCGCCGTGGCGCAGCTGCAGGGCGTAGAACTCGGGCGCCGCGTCCTTCGGATCGAGGGCCACCGCCTCGCGGGTCAGCGCCGGGGTCGCGTAGACCAGCCCGTAGGCCCGGTCGACGTCGTCCTGGACCACGCTGTTGTTGTCGACCGCGATCCCCGTCACCATCGCCGCCACCCGCAGCCGGGGGGGCACCGCCGCGGTCCCGAAGCCGGGCAACGACGTCTGTGCGTCGGTGTAGAGCCCGATGGGCAGTCGTTGGCCGACGTGCACCCCCAACTGGCGGGCCGCACTGGCGTCGAGGGTCACCTGATCGACCCGGTGGGAATCGGCCGCCCGACCCTGGGTGAAGGCCAGCCGGTCCTGGGCGATGAACTCCCCGTCGGTGCTCCCGACCAGGTTGATGGTCCCCAGCACGCCCAGGCGGGGTGCACCGGCCCGGGTCAGGGGCACTGCGTGGGGGACGAGCGCCGAGCCGACCCGGCGCACCTGGGGCAGCCCGGCCAGCTGCGACGTCAGGGAAGCCACCGCCGTACCGGTGGTGGCCTCGTAGACGGTGACGTTCATGTCCGACGGGTTGGTACTCGCCAGAAGAGTCGGGTACGAGGCCTGGGTCCGCCGGGCGGCGGCGACGGAGGCCATCGACACCCCGCCGGTGAGGGCAACGAGCAGGGCGATGGCGGCGTACCCGGCCCAGCGCCGGGCGAAGGTCGCCCGGAACCGGTACGCGCCCACTCGCAGCGTCTGCCTCATGTCACCCGATGCCTCCGAGCACGCGTCGACGCGCCTCTTGTGGATTCCCAGTGTGCACCGGGGTCCGGCGCCGGCCGAGGTGGCTGACCGTACCGGCGTCTTCGTGCTGGCTCCCCCGCCGGCCATGGCTGGGCGCGGTGCCGGCGGGTCCCGCAATCGGCGCCGGTGCCGGCGGGTTCCGCAAGCGGCGCCGGTGCCGGGGTGGCGCAATCGCCGCGTTGCCGGGGGTGCCGCAATCGCCGCCGGTGCCGGCGGTGCGGCAATCGGGGTGTCGCCTGCCGGGGCCGGTGGCGGTGCTCCCCATGCGCCGGACGTCGCGGCAGCGGCGCGATCATGACCAGGGGGTTCGATGGACCAACAGCGAGCAATCCGGATTCCGGTCGCTCTGGTGGAGCGGCACGTGCGGGTCGCTCACGACCTCCTGCAGGTTGGCAGTGTCTGCCAGCGGGAACCGGCCGAGGTCGCCCTGGGATTGGCTCGCATCGTGACCGCGGCCATGGCCAGCGACGTCGACGTCCGGCGGGCCGTCTTCGACCAGTTGGTCGCCGTGGTGCCCTTGGCCGAGCTTGGCGCCCACCTCGACGCCGGTGACCTCGAATCGGTGATGGTGCGGTACTTCCCCGGCGGCTTCGCCGTCGCCTAAGGGGCCGGGGACCTGCCGCCGGCTCGCCCCGAGCTCACCGTCGCCACCGGATGCCGAGCAGCGCGGCGTCGTCCTCCGACCCGCGGGGGATGAGCCGGGCCACGACGTGATCGAGCAGGTCGTCGAGCGATTGGTCGGCCTCGCGGGCGGCGTCTTGCAACCGGCCCAGCCCCAGCTGGAGGTCCTCACCCCGCCGCTCGACCAGGCCGTCGGTGAACATCAGCAGCGTCGCCCCGGCGGGCACGGTCACCACCGTCTGGCCGTAGCGGCGATCCGCTTCCACTCCGATCGGCACCTCGGCCCCGATCCGGAGGAACTCGGCCGACGACGGCCCGACCAGCAGGGGCGGGAAGTGCCCGGCGTTGGCGATAGTCACCTGGTGGCCGACCACGTCGGCGATCCCGCACACCACGGTGGCGAAGTGGCCGTCGCGGCCGAGGCTCACCAGCTGGGCCAGCTTGGACAGGACCTCCGCGGGCGGATCGCCCTGGGTCGCGTAGGCCCGGATGGCGAAGTGCAACGACGCCATCACCTTCGCCGCGTCGAGGCCCCGACCCGACACATCGCCCACGGCGAAGAAGACCCGCTCGTCGGCCAGGGGGACGAGGTCGCACCAGTCGCCGCCGACATCGAGGCCGGCGGCCCCGGCGATGTACCGCTTCTTCGCCACCAGCCCGGGCACCTCGGGCAGCTCTTCGGGCAGGATGGAGCGCTGGAGCTCCTCGGCGATGCCCCGCTGCTCGCCGTAGAGGCGCCGGTTCTCCGCCGCCAGCAGCTCGGCCAGGTTCCGGCGCCGGTCCAGGCGCTCGGCCGCCGCGGCCGCCGCCACGGTCACCAGCACCCCGGCGACGGCGAGCAGCCAGGGCAGCTGGCCCGACAGCCCGCCGGCGAGCGGCGCCCGGGCGGCGGCGATCAGGGTCAGCGCGCTGTCGCCGAACGGGACGGTGACCCGCGAGGTGGGGGCCGAGGGCGGCACCGGGGCCGGGCTGGCGCCGATCAGGTCCGCCCGACGTTGGGCGGTGCCGAGGTAGATCGTGAAGTCGAGGTCCGAGAAGGCCGAGCCACTCGCCGCCCGTACCCGTCGACCGGAGAGCGCCCATTCGGCGTACACGACGTAGACCGGTGGGGAGGGTGGCGCCGACAGCGCGAAGCCGATGTGCCGCGGCCGTTGCCCGAGCAGGTCGACCACGTCGAGGCCCGGCCCCCGGGCGCGCTGGAGGGCGGCGGTCAGTCGAGCGGGCTGGAGGCGGAGATCGGGCGCCGAGCCGACCAGGGTCACGAGCACCGGACCGCTGGCGGCCAACCGCCACAGCGACACCGAGTCGAACGAGCGACCTTGCGCCACCAGGGGTTCCACGTCGGCGGCAAATTTCTGCACGTCCCCGCCGGTCACGGCGGCGATGGAGGCGGCCGTGGCGAGCGGGCTGGATATGTCGGGGACCGCGGCACCCAGGGCGAGGCCCGCCTGGCGCGTCTGCAGAGCCAGCAACCGCTGCTCGTTGTGCTGGTCGGTGGTGTGGACGGCCCACACGAGCAGGCCCGTCCCTACGAGCCCGATCACCATCACCACCACCGAGACCGGTCGGAATTGGGGCCGCAGGGTACGCATCGTCGCGGTCCCCCTCATGGCCGCCAAACGTACTGGCCTCCGGGCGGGCACCGGGCCCGGGGGCTCACTGCGCCGAGGGGGCGGTGACCGACCACGACACCGATCACCGAGTGACCGGCGGAGGCTGCGATCACCGCCCGCGGCGACCGCAGCCTCCCCGGGTCCACCACTGGCCCCACCGGGCCGGCTCGGCGTCAGGCCGACAGCGTCTCGTGCTCGGGCCGGGACGCCACCTCGATGCGCCGAGGCTTGGCGTGCTCCGCCACCGGGATCACCACGGTGAGGACCCCGCGCTCGTACTCGGCTCGGATGTGCTCGGCATCGAGATTGGTGCCCAGCAACACCTGGCGAGCGAAGGTGCCATAGGGGCGCTCGCTGATCACCGGGTCGATCCCGTCGGCCGTCGGAGCAGCGGGGCGCTCCCCCCGCACCGTAAGGACGTTGTCCTCGACGGTCAGGTCGATCGACTCAGCGCTCACTCCGGGGAGATCCAACCGGATGAGGAAGGAGTCGTCCTTCCGATAGGCGTCCATCGGCATGGTGAGCGAGTGGAGCCCGCCGTTCGTCCCCCACAACTGCTGGAACAGGCGGTCGGCCTCCCTGAACGGATCGCTTCGCACCAGAGCCATGACCATCACCTCCATGCGTTCACAATTCGACGTTCGCCCCCGTTTTCGGGCTGGCACCAGCTATTTTAGCACTCTCATGTTGAGAGTGCCAACACCGACGTGCCTTGGAACCGGCCCGGGGTTCGGTCTCGCCGTTCTGTCGATCATGGACCAGCATCTGCGGGCCAACCTCGACCTCGACGAGCTCGCCCAGGGCACCCGGAAGGCGCACGACCCGATCCGAGGTCCGATCTTCGAAGGTGACGTAGAAGGCGCTCACCGGGCGACGGCCGAGCACACCGACCACACCATGACCCTGGTCCGCCGGACGCACGCCGAACGGCTGGGCTCGATCGTCCGCTGGCTCTGACGCTCGTCTGGCTCACCGCCGATCGGAGCCGGGCCTCTTGGCCGAGAACCGGGCCGTGACCTTTTAGTCGGCTCGCAGGAGCGACGCGGTGGCGGTGCGAGCCGCCGCGCGTCCGGGCCACAGCGCGGCCAGATTGGCCAGGACCAGAGCCGCCGCTCCCACCGCGATCACCGCGACCACCGGGACCGTCGGGACCGGGACGGCATAGATTCCCCGCGCGAACAGCACCCAGAGCCAACGCCCTGCCACGATGCCGAGCGGGATGCCGACGAGCGCACCAACGATCCCGAACGAGGTGGACTGCACCGCAATGGCGGTCGAGATCTGCCGCCCGGTGAATCCCAGGGTCTTGAACAACGCCAGCTCCCGTTCCCTGCGCCGCACCGACGCGACCAGGGTCAGGCCCAGCGCGACGACGGCCGCCGCGGCAAGGCTGCCGGCGAGCAGGACCGGGATCGCACCCATTGACTGGTAGTTGACGATCTGGGCCGGCAGGAGGTCCGAAAAGACGAGCACCGTGTCCCCGGTCCCATCGCCCCCCGGGGCCGCCGCGAAGGCCCGGTCGCCCGCCCGGGCGATCCGGCCCATGTCCGCCCGGGCCACCGCCGGGCTCAGCCCGCTGCGCATCCGCACCAGCTCGAACTCCGGGCCGTCGAGGGTCGGGTCGGGGCTCGCCATCGCGGCCCGGAACGACGCCGGGACCACCCCGTTGGGCAACAGCGCTCCGGTGCCCATCGAAGTGTGGTCCCCCTCGGCGCTCGGGAAGCCGAGCGCGGGGAAGGTAGCGGTGCCGACGACGTGCAGCACCGTCGGCGCGATGTAGAGCGGTGCGTCCTTCGGGGTCCCGTAGCCGGCCGTCACCGTGCCACCGACGTGGGCGTGGAGTTGGGCCAGGGTGGCCGCGCCGAGCACGATCTGGTCGTCGGCCTCGGGTGCGTGCCCGCTCAAGATGGGGGGCACCACCGCCGAGCCAGCGGGCTCGAAGATCGCCGGAACCGAGCGCCCGTCGATCTGTGGATCGGCGGTCGACGCCTCCGAGAACGCCGCCACGTCTCGGTCGTGGCGCAGCAACGGCACCGTCTGGGGGGGGACGTCGGGACCGGTCTCGGAGAACAGGGCGTAACTCCAGTTCCACCCGTAGAGCGCCGGCCGGGAAACCAGGGTGGAGAGGCCGCTGCCGAAGGTCAGGGTGGTGACCACGACCGTGACGGCCAACGCCGTGCCGAAGAGGGCCGAACGCACCGGGGTCGCCCGGAGGGTATCGCCCGGCTCGAAGGCGAACCGGATCCCGGCGAGGGCGGCCGGCGGTAGCCCGGCCTCGGCCGCCACGTTGCCGAGCACGGGCCGACTCCTCCGGGACCGCTCCATCCGGGCCGGCGCCCGATGGGGAGCCGAGCGCAGCGCCAGCGCAACCGCCAGGCCCCCGAGCACGAAGAGGAGCGCGGCCACCCCGACCCCCAGCACCGTCCAGTCGGCGGCAAACCCCCGGTAGGGATAGACCGAACGGACCGGTCCGACCGGCCCGACCGGCGAGAGCGCCACGGCCACGCCCCCCGCCAGCAGCGCACCGAGCAACACCGCCACTGCCACACTCGACAGGGCGTCGCCCAGCGTGGTGGCCGGGCCCGCCCCCATGGCGCGCAACACCTCGAGCTCGCTCTGGCCCCGGCGAAGTTGACGGCCGACGGCCTGCCCGCCCAGGACCAGGGCGACCAACGCAGCGATCAGCCCGAAGACGCCGAGCGCGATCGATGTCGGCTTGATGGCCTGGTCCGTACGGGCCGCTGCCTCCGACGTGACGTGGATCTGGTACTCGAGGTCCGAGGGCAGGATCCTCGCCAGCGCCTGCTCCACCCGGGTCACGTTGGCGTTCCCCTGGGTGGTCTGGACGCCGTAGTAGCTGGCGAACGAGGCGCCGGTACGAACCAGGTCGGCGGCGAACGCCGGGGTGAGGAGGGCGAACGTCGGGTACCGGTCCACCTGGTCCTCGACCACGTCGTCGCTGAACTTGACCAGCCCCACCAGCTTGTCCTCGATGAGGACCTTCGGCTTCACGTGGCCCTCGGAGAAGCCGGCGGACTCTGCCTGGGGCAGCGTGTAGGCGCCGAAGGGAACGACCTGGCCGACATGCCAACCGGCCAGGCGGGCTCCGTCGGGTGTGGTCACGAATTCGTCCGCCCGCCCGGGGTCGGCCATCCGGCCCTGCAGCACCGCCGGACGGTCAATGTCGAAGCTCAGGCCGTCGACGCTGCCGACGACCGTCAGGTCCGACAGGGTGGAGAGCCTCGGCTTGCCACCCCCACCGAGGGGCACGGCGTAACCCTCAGTCCACGCCTGGACCCGCTTGACCCCTCGAACGTGGCCGATCGCTCGGGTGAGGGCGGGCGAGTACCCCCCGGCGCCCGACGGGAAGATGGCCAGGGTCAGCTGGGAGGGATTGGTGCTCGCCAGGAAGGTCGAGAACGACGACTGGGTACGGCGGGCAGCGGCGACCGACGCCATGGCAAGACCGCCGGTGAGCCCTATCACCAGGACGACGGCAAGGCACCCGGGCCAACGACGTCGGAGGGTGGCGCCGAAGCGATACCGGACGGTGGGTCCGGCCCCCGGATCCATCACGGGCACCACCGGCCCGCGGCTCGCTCGGGTGGAGGCCTGCGCACCCCTTCAACCTGGTCCGGCCCGAGCGCGCCGTCAACGGGGCCAGCCCCTGGCGCTCGGTCGTGCTAGCACGAGGACCGGTCGATCAGGTCAGGTCAGGTCAGGTCAGGTCAGGTCAGGTCAGGTCAGGTCAGGTCAGGTCAGGTCAGGTCAGGTCAGGTCAGGTCGGCCCCGGACCGTCGGCCAGAACGTGCCCGAGCGAGCACCCGATGAGCCCGCGCCGCACCGACGGGCTGGCGTTGGCGACCACCAGTGAGCCCTCGGCGGCGATCAGCCGCTGGGCGGTCCGTACGACGGGCTCCGTGCCGCGGTCATCGAAGCGGGTCGCGCCGGCCAGGTCCAGCACCACGGTGCCACCGCGCTCGGCGGCCGTCTCCAGTGCCCGACCGAGTACCGGCACGCTGCCCAGGTCGACCTCACCGCTCACCACGACCCTCGTCGTGCGGCTCCGCTCGTCCCGGACCAGCTCGACGTGCAAGGGCGGCGGGGGCACCGTTGGTCCTTACCCCACGTGCGCCACTGCCACCCACCCGACGAGCGAGCTCCGGCGCCCCACTAGCATTCGTGGTGGATCGCCTTGGGGAGGCTGGATGGGCCAAAAACGAGCGGCGCGGCACCCCACCGCCCCCGGGGTGAGACCGACGACGCGGCCCATGGGGGCTCGCATCTCCCTCCGGCCCGAGCCAGAAGAGGTCACCGCGGCGGGGCATTCCGTCGACCAGACCCTCGCTTCCTGGCAGGCGCCCTGGTTCGACCCGAAGGACGGGTAGGCGGTCGGCTCGTGCCTGCCCGGCCGTCGAAGTCGCCGAGTGGTCCCCGGTCCCGGCCCGCCGATGCCCTCGAGCCCTACAAGGCCAAGCGGGATTTCACCTCCACGCCCGAGCCGGAGGGCACCGGCCCGGGCTCGGGCGCGTCGGACGACGGCGCGGCGCGCTTTGTGGTCCAGCGGCATCGGGCGAGCCGGCTGCACTACGACTTCCGGCTCGAGATCGGGGGCGTCCTGGCGAGCTGGGCGGTGCCCAAGGGTCCGACGCTCGACCCCGCTGTCCGGCGCGCCGCCTTCCGGGTGGAGGACCACCCGATCGAGTACATCGACTTCGAAGGCGTCATCCCGTCCGGCTCCTACGGCGGCGGGGACGTCATCGTCTGGGACGAAGGGACCTGGCAGGCCGACCCCGCCGGCGGGCCGGCGGACCCCGCCCGGGCGCTCCTCGAGGGGGAGCTCCACCTCGACCTGCGGGGTCAGAAGCTGCGCGGCCGCTTCGTGCTGGTGCGCACCCGCAGGGACCGGACCGGACGCGAGCAGTGGCTGCTCCTCCACAAGCACGACGAGCACGCCGTGGAGGGATGGGACCCCGAGGAGCACCCCCGGTCGGTGCGCAGCGGCCGGACGAGCGACGAGGTGAAGGCCCGGCCCGATCGGCTCTGGCGCGCCGATGAGGATCCCGCCCGGGCGTCGGTGGCCCTGGGTGCGGCGAGCGATGTCGATCCGGCCGAGCTGCGCGCGCTCGACGATCTGGGTGCCTCGGGGACCTGGGCGGTCCACGGCCGGGACCTGCGGGTCACCAACCTCGACAAGGTCCTATTTCCGGCCGGGACCGACGGGCGCCCCGTCACCAAGCGAGAGCTGCTGGGCTACACCGCCCGGATCGCGCCGGTCGTGCTGCCGTACCTGCGTGGCCGCCCGCTCAACATGCACCGCTACCCCAACGGCGCCGACGCGAAGGGCTTCTGGCACAAGGAGCTTCCCCGTCACGCACCGCCCTGGGTGCCCCGTTGGGACAATCCGGAGGCCAAGCCGAACGACACCCGGACCTACCTCGTCGTCGACGAGCCGGCGGCGCTGGTGTGGGCCGCCAACTTCGGCGCCCTGGAATGGCACGCTTGGACCTCGCGGGCCCAGCGGCCCCATCAGCCCACCTACGCCCTCATCGATCTCGACCCCGGCACCCGGACCGGCTGGGCCGACCTGCTGGCACTGGCCCGGCTGCACCGCGCCGCGCTCGAGCACCTCGGCGTCCGGGGGTACCCGAAGGTCACCGGCCGCCGCGGCATCCAGATCTGGATCCCTATCGCCCCCGGGCCGGACTTCGAGGCGACCCGAGCCTGGACCGAGCAGCTGTCACGGGCCGTGGGCGCCGTCGTGCCCGAGCTCGTGAGCTGGAAGTGGCAGGTCAGCGAGCGCAGCGGGCTCGCCCGGCTCGACTACACCCAGAACGCCTTGAACAAGACGCTGGTCGCCCCCTACAGCCCTCGACCGGCGCCGGGAGCCCCCATCTCCGCCCCGATCGACTGGGACGAGCTGGACGACCCGGACCTGCGGCCCGGCGGGTTCACCATCCGCTCCGCGGCGCAGCGGATCGCCGAGCGGGGCGACCTGTTCGAGCCGGTGCTCCGACAGGACCAGCAGCTGCCCCCGCTGTCCTGAGACGGCGCATCCGTCCTGCGTGGGCCACCGGGTCGCTCAGCTGCCGCCCCGGTGGAACAGACGTCCCCGGCGACCTGGCGCGGTCCGGGCCAGCTGCCCCAGCACACTGGTGTGGAATTGGCGACGCAGCTCATCGACGTCCCGGTAGACGACCAGCGCGCCCGCTTCGCTCAGCTCGTGCCGGCTCGAACCGCCGCTCTCCACCGCGACGCAACCGACGCCGGC
The DNA here is from genome assembly GCA_036501425.1 of Acidimicrobiales bacterium. Classification (GTDB taxonomy): domain Bacteria; phylum Actinomycetota; class Acidimicrobiia; order Acidimicrobiales; family RAAP-2; genus DATKRB01. Next base: position 25,560 of record DASYAI010000029.1, read on the forward strand.
GGCGCGGGCGGCGCGGACGTCCCAGATGCTGTCGCCGACCGCGAGCGCCCGTTGGGGGTCGACGCCTCCGGCATGGAGCGCCTGCACGAAGACCTCGGGGTCGGGCTTGGAGGAGCCGACGTCGTCGGCGGTGGTCTGGGCATCGATGGCGTCGTCGGCGCCGAGGCGCTCCCGCAGGACGGCCAGCTCGTCGGCCGGCGACGACGAGGCCAGAACCACGGCGAGCCCGGCCTCGTGGGCGAGGTGCAGCACCTCGGCCGCGCCGGGGAACACCCGGACCTCGGCGATCAGCTCCTGGTACCGAGCCCTCCGCCCGGCCTGGGCCGCCGGGCTGTCATGTCCGAGCAGCTCCTCGACGAGCTGGTCCCCACCCATCCCGATCAGCCGGTGGATGGCGTTCATCGGTGCCCACTCGCCTGCGTCTCGCAGCGCTCGGGACCACGCCAAGCTGTGGAGGTAGTTGGTGTCAAGCAGCGTCCCGTCGACGTCGAAGAGCACCCCCGGCCGCAGGTCGGCACTCACGCCGGCGACTCGTTCTCCCGGTTGATCGCCGCCTGCCGATCACCGGTCCGGTCGCCGCCGCTGCCCCGTTGCCCGACAGGCCCCCCGCCGTCGAGGGCGCTCGCTCCCTCATTGTCGCGCCGACGTTCGTCTCCCTCATCGGACAGCTCGTCGGCCGGCTCCTCGACCGGCTCCTCGACCCGGGCGATGGGGTCGTCCTCGAACCCGTCGGGGCTCATCGCGTCGGATCGTCGTGGTCGTGGTCGTGCCCTTCGCCGCCGTGCTCGAGCTCGAAGTCCTCGTGCGGCCGATGGGAGTGGGACGACCCAGGGTGACGGTGGTCGTGCTCGTGCGCCGAGCTCAGATGGTCGAAACCCCCGGTCGCCTCGTTGTAGTTGTGGGTGACGTGGGAATGGCGGTGCCGGTGCAGCACGGGCTCATGGCGATGGTGCTCCCCGTCGACCGCCGCGTCGGCGCTGTCCGACCGGAGGTCGCTGTCGATGTCGCCTTCGAGCGTCCCGGGCACCGGCGCCTTGCCGGCAGCCCGGGGTGCCCAGTCGCGGTCCTCGGGCAGATCCTGCTCCTCGGCGCCGTAGCCGACGAGCTCGTCGACGACCTCTTGGTCGTCCGCGGCCGCGGCGCCGAATGCGCGGTCCTGAGGATCGATCCGTGCTTGCTCGTGCGGTAGGGGCGGCTCTCGCCTTGCGTCGCTCCCCGACGCCTCGTCTGACCCGATCGGAGCGCTGTCCGACGGGGCCGGTCGGTGTTCGGGCCACGCCGACGCCTGTCCCCGCTCTTCCCATGTGCTGCTCATCATCCTCCTCGACCACGGACGGACGCTCGCCGCCACACCCGGCGCCTGCGTCAGGACAACCAGCGCCGTGACTTCTTCGCCGCCACGTCCTGCCACAACGGACCCCACGCCTCGGTCGCCCTCGACTGGCGGAGGCGCTGCGCCTCGGCGGCCTGGCCCATGGCGAACGCGACCCCGGGCGGTTGCTCGGTCGCCGCCGACGCCAACCACTCCTGCGCGCTCACCGCGTCGTGGTGCTCCCCGAGCACGGTTTGCACCGCCTCGGCGTTCTTCGCCGTGCGCCGGGCCGCCTTGCCGATCACCGGGGCCGCCGCCTCGGACGCGTAGCGCAACTGTTTGGCGCCGATCCGGATCCGATGCAGGTCGCGGTGGCTCGGGCGCCCCCCGGCCCGCCGGACCCGCTTGGCGAGGTTCCTCCACTGGGCGCCCACCAACCCCGGCAGCGCCGCTGAGGCCGGCGTGGCCGGGTCGAGGTCCCCGAAGAAGGGGGGCCGGAGCGCCCCCGCCCGGAGCTGCTCGACGAGGTCGAGGTAGCGGGGGCTGGTGAGGGCCACCGCTACCTCGAGCGCCGCGTCGGCCCGGAGACGTCGCACCTCACCGAGCACCGCCTCGCCTGCCTGGGGGTCCCACCGCTCGCTCCCGTCGCGCATGGCGCGCTCGAGCACGTCGAGGTCGCGCACCGCTCCGAGGAGCGTGCCGACCCAGCGCAGGTCGTCGCGCCGGTGGTGCAGCCATACCGGGTCCAGCGCGGGGCGCAGGGTCTTGAGATCCGAACGCAGTCGCCTGGCGGCCACCCGTGTCTGGTGAACGTCGTGGGGTCGGGGCTGGGTGGCGTGGAGCCGCAGGTGGACGTCGTGGTCCAGCAGACGGTCCAAGCCCTCGACCAGGCGATCCTGCACCACCGCTCGGAGGCTCGAGCCGGCGTCGAGGGGCGGCAACGGACCCGGGCGATCGACCAGCTCTTCCAACGGATCGGCCCGGGTGGGCTCGGCACCGACCTGCCGGAGCTCGGAGACGACGAGCGCAACCATCGGCTCGCCCTCCGGGCCCAGCGCCTCGCAGCGCAGGTCCAGGCGGCGGAGGCGGCGGCCCGGCTGCGGGCCGGCCGTCACCGTCGCCACCTCGTCGTCGAGCTCCGCCCGGGAGCTGCCGCCCTCGCCCCCCAGGGCGAACCGGTGCTCCTCGGTCTCGAGCTCGACCAGCGTCACCAGCTCGGCTCGCCCGCACAGCCCGAGCACCGCCCGGCGGGCCTCGGGCGGGACCGCGGCGGCGTCGCCCGGCCAGACGACCTCGACCGGCTCGCCCCGCCGCCGGGCCGGCACTGGACCCGACCGCTGCACCGGGACGGCCAGCGTCCAGGTGCCGGGGCGTTGGTCGCCGAGCCCCCGGTGGGCCAACGTCACCCCCCGCGACCACAGCCGCCGGTCGGGCGAGTCGACGTACCGGACCCGCGCCGTCCGGTCCGCCAGCCGCACCGAGCCGCCGGCCGGCCGGCGGAGGTCGGGCAGGGCAGCGTCGAGCGGGGCGAGAAACCGGAGAGCCAAGGCAGCCAACCTCTCACCGGCCGCCGACGGCGGCAGGACCGATCTCGGTGCTCGCCGCCGTCCGGCAGAGCTCGGACTCGGCCCGCGTGATCTTGCGGTCCAGTCGGTGGCGGGCGAGGAAGGAACCGTCGATCATCTGCACCTGCCATTCGTGGATGGCCTCTTGCAGCGTCGATCGACGGTCTGCCGCGTCCGCGCCCCGTGGACGAGCCGCCGCGTCCGCGCCCGGTGGACGGTCCGCCGCCGTGCGAACCCCGTGCCGCGCGGTGGCCGGTCGACCCGCCCGGGGCGCGACCGGAGCCACCACGCGCCGGGACCAGCCCTGGGCCACCTCAAAGGGGCTCACGCGGAACCGGGCGCCGGACGGGCGTTGCATCACCATGGCCCACTCACCCCGAAACGGCGGTCCGCCGGGAGCGGGCTCGCCGCAGTGCGCGCTGGAGCAGCGCCAATCCGATCGGGAGGACCACCAGCCGTACGAAGCGCCTTCTCACGTCCACCGGACTACCCGGAGGACCCGGCGGCGAACCCTGGGCCCGGCGAGCCCGGTCCCGCCGCCGGCCAACCGGGTCATGCGGCGCCGGCCGTCGGCGGCCCGACCCGGCTGGTACCGAGCCCCAGGCGGTGCCCGGCGTTGGCCAGCTCACCGGCATTGACCGGCGCGCATCCCCCGGAGTCGTTGTTGAAGTAGCAGTAGACGTCGGCGTGCGAGCTCCACAGCTCGCCCAGCCGGGCGGCCCAGGTGGCGAGGGCTTGGCGCCCGTAGCACGGGGACGGGGACGCTCGACCCTCGTGGAACCGGACGTAGCCCCAGTCGGCGGTGACCCAGGACGGCGACTGCAGGCCGCGCCGGTCGACCAGGCACAGCGCGGCGCGGCGCCGCTCGAGCACCCGGCGCACCTCGTCCACGAACCACGAGGGGTGCCTCGGCTCCACCGCCACCCGCCAGCCGGAGGGGAACGCGGCCAGGGTCCGTTCGAGGGCGTCCACGTCGACGCCCAGGTTGGGCGGCAGCTGGAGCAGCACCGGACCCCGCTTGGTCCCGAGCGCCTCCAACCGCTCCACCAGCCGGCCGACGGGCTCGACCGGGTCCGCCAGCCGGCGGACGTGGGTGAGGTAGCGGCTGGCCTTCACCGCGAAGACGAAGTCCCCGGGCGTGCGAGCCGCCCAGTCGGCGAACGTCCGGGACTCGGGCAGCCGGTAGAAGGCGCTGTTGGACTCCACCGTGGCGAACCGACCCGCGTAGTGCTCGAGCCAACGGGCCGGGGCCAGCCCCCGGGGGTAGAACCGCTCACGCCAGTGCTCGTACTGCCAGCCCGACGTCCCGACGACCAACGTCACCCGTCCGCCCCGGCGCTGCGCGCGGCCAGGCGCAGGTCCTCCACCAACGACGATCGAGCCGCCTCGCGCCCATCGGGGTCGGCGACGCGCAGGACCGCCGACGGGTGGACGGTGGCGACGACCCGGCCGTAGGGGCTCTGGAGCACCCGGCCCCGGCTCGCACCGACCCGGAAGGACTCGCCGAGCAGGGCGCGGCCGGCAGTGGCGCCCAGGCAGACCACGACCCGGGGCCGCAGCGCCTCCAGCTCGGCCACCAGCCACGGCCGGCACGCGGCGCGCTCGCGCGCCGACGGGGTCTGGTGCAGTCGGCGGGCGCCCTGGGGCCGCCACTTGAAGTGCTTGACCGCGTTGGTGAGGTACACCGCGCGGCGATCGATGCCCGCGTCGAGCAGCGCCGAGTCGAGCAGACGGCCCGCCGGTCCGACGAACGGCGCGCCGTCGCGATCCTCGCGGTCGCCGGGCTGCTCCCCCACCAACACGAGTGACGACTGCACCGACCCCTCCCCGAACACCGTCTGGGTGGCGCGCCGGTGAAGCGGGCAGCCTTCGCAGCCCGCGCTGGCCCGGCGCAGTGCCGCGAGGTCCGACGGGTCGTCGGGCAGGTACGCCGCCGCTCCCTCGTTCACCACAGCGCCCTCCCGGCGAGCGTGCTCTGGGTCGCCATGGTGTTGAGGGCGACGATGCGATCGGACACCGTCGGCCCGATCGCCAGCGCGATGAGGAGCGCCGCCGCCAGGACCAGCTCGGCGACGCTCGCCCCGGCGAGCAGACTGCTCAACGGTCGGCCAATCGGGCGATGTGGCGCTCCACCGGGCCGTTGATCCGCTGGTAGTTCGGCCCGGGTCGCTCGGGCTCCACCCAGACGGCGTGGTACCGAGCGCCCTCTGGGCACGCCTCGATCGGCACCGCCACCATTCCGCCGCGCATCGGCAGCCTCGGGGTCCAGATCCCACGGGCCAGCAACCGGTGCGACCCGCCTCCTGCTCCCTTCCGCCGGGGTCGGTCACGCTGTGGGACCCTGTGGGCTGACCCCCTCGGCAACGGCTCTACCTCTCTACTCGCGACGCTGTTGGCGACGTCCTGCCCGGACGGTTTGCGGCGGGCTGCCCGGGCTGCGAACGGACGGGTGAACGGCCGTTCCCGATCGGTGTACCCGGGCACCGCGCGCTCAACCCTGGGCCGACTCGGCGGCGGTTGGCCGGCGGCGCCCTCGGGTATTCGGTGGCCTTATGGCTCACTATGGCTACTTCTTGTCCTCGGAGGAACTGAGCCCCGGCGCGATGGTGGAGGCAGCTCGTTACGCGGAGACGGTCGGCATCGACTCGTTGTTCGTGTCGGACCACTTCCACCCCTGGCTCGAGTCCCAGGGCCAGAGCCCCTTCGTGTGGTCGGTCCTCGGCGCGATCGCCGCGTCCACCTCCCAGCGGCTGATGACCGGGGTGACCTGCCCCACCGTGCGCATCCACCCGGCGATCGTCGCCCAGGCCGCGGCGACCACCCAGCTGCTCGCGGCCGGCCGCTTCCGTCTCGGGGCCGGCAGCGGCGAGAACCTCAACGAGCACATCCTGGGCACCCGCTGGCCGCCGGCCGAGACCCGGCTCGAGATGCTCGACGAGGCCATCGGGGTCATCCGGCGCCTCTTCGGGGGCGGGTACGTGACCCATCACGGCCCCCACTACACGGTGGAGAACGCCCGGATCTTCTCGCTGCCCGACGTGGCACCGCCGATCCTGGTGTCGGGGTTCGGTCCCGACGCCACGGCCCTGGCGGCCCGCATCGGCGACGGTTACGTGAACACGTCGCCGGACGCAGAGCTGCTCGCGCAGTACCGTCGGGCCGGCGGGACCGGGCCGACGGTCGCCTCACTGAAGGTCTGCTGGGGGCCCGACGAGGCATCGGCGCGCAAGCTGGCGCACGACCGCTGGAAGTCCACCGGGCTGCCCGGCCAGCTGAGCCAGGAGCTGGCGATGCCGGCGCACTTCGAGGCCGGGTCCCAGCTGGTGACCGAGGACATGGTCGCCGAGACCATCCCGTGCGGCCCGGATCCCGAGCGCCACCTCGACGCCATCCGGCCCTACGTCGACGCCGGCTACGACGAGATCTTCGTGGCCCAGGTGGGCGAGGACCAACGCGGCTTCCTCGACTTCTGGCACCGCCAACTGCGTCCCCTCCTCCCCTGAGGTCCGCCGCGTCACCGGCGGACTTGGGGCCTGCGCCGTCGAGGCAGTTCGTCGTGGAGGGGGCGGCGGCGGCCACCCGTACGATCAGCCGATGACCTACTGCCTGGCGATGCGGCTCGACGAGGGCTTGTTGTTCCTGGCCGACACCCGTACCAACGCCGGGGTGGACAACGTCAGTACGTTCCGGAAGCTGCACGTGATCCGGCCGAGTGCCGACCGGTGCTTCGTCCTGCAGGCGGCGGGCAGCCTCGCTACCACCCAAGAGGTGCTCGACCGGATTCATCGGGATCTGCACGGCGACCCCGGATCGCCAACCCTGGCCACGGTCGGCCACCTGTTCGAGGCGGCGCTCTATGTGGGCCGGCTCGGTGCCGCGGTCGCGGACGCACACCACGAGCGGCTCGAGGCGGTCGGCGCGGACGCCACCTGTTCGTTCATCCTGGGCGGCCAGATCGCCGGCGAAGCGGCCGACCTGCTGCAGATCTACCCCGAGGGCAACTACATCCGGGCCTCCGACGACATGCCCTTCCTCCAGATCGGAGAAACCAAATACGGAAAGCTCGTGCTCGAGCTGGCGGTGGCGGCGCACGTCGATCTCGACCAGGCGGTGAGGGTGGCGCTCTCGTCGATGATGAGCACCGCCCGTGCCAACGTCTCAGTCGGGCCCCCCTATGACCTCGGCCTCTACCGGAGCGGCTCCTACGACGTCCACGAACGACGGATCGAGGCCGACGCGCCGTTCCTACGGGCTGCCAGCGAGGCCTGGGAGCGCCACCTCCTCGCGGCGGTCGGCGAGCTTCCCCGGATGGATCTGGGCGCTCCGCGCTTCGAATCGGGCTAGGGCGGGTACATGGGCCCCATGGAGCCCGCCGACCCCGCCGACCCCGCAACGCCTCCTCGCCCCGAGGAGACGCCACCTATGCCCGCCGCGGCGCCCGAACCGGCCGCCCGTCGCCGGCGCGGCGTGTTCGCCACCCGCACCTCGGCGTCGTGGGCCTTCTTGGCGGTCGGGGTGATCGGCCTGGTCGTCGTGGTCGTCTTCATCCTGGAGAACCTGCACTCAACCAATGCGGTGTTCTTCGGAGCCCACTGGCGTATCCCGCTGGGGATCGACCTCCTGCTCGCCGCCCTGTTGGGGGCGGCGGTGACCCTGATCGTGGGCGCTGCCCGCATCCTCCAGCTCCGGCTCCTCGCTTCCCGTCGGACGCGCCACCGCCCCCCCGAAGGGGGGCGGTGAGCACGTAGAGAACGGATGCCTACAGGGCGTCCTTCACCTTCTCGCCTGCCTGCTTGAGGTTGCCGGCCACCTCGTCGGCACGCCCCTCTGCTTGCATTGAGCGGTCGTTGGTCGCCTTTCCGGCCTTCTCCTTGACGGCCCCCTCGGCGACCTGTGCCTTGTCCTTCGCCTTGTCTGCCATGCCCATGGTTGTCTCCTCTCAAGAGAGAGCCACTGTCAGATTGCTGGGCAATCGGAACAGTGCTGCTCGCCTACCAGCGGTAGAACCGATGCCGACCGGCGCTTGCCCCACGCCCGAACGCCAGGCCGATCAACCAGAACACCAAAAAGACCACTGCCACGATCCACAACAGGTGGACCGCGAAACCCAACCCGAAGAACAGCAGCACCAATAACAATGCCAATGCAATGATCATCTGGATGTCCCCTCTTTCTCGCTCACCCAATTGATGCCCGGGGGACCCGTTCTCAAACTGGCCGGCGGTGCCGGACCGGAGCGATCAGAGTTCGTTGCAGGCGACCACGCCGCTGGCCTCGAAACCGGCGATCGCGGCGTCGTCGTAGTCGAGCCAGCGCAGCACCTCGCGGGTGTGCTGCCCCACCAAGGGCGAGGACCGCTCGACCCGGCCCGGCGTATCCGAGAACGTCATGAGGTTGCCGACCTGATGCACCTGACCGTAGAACGGATGCTCGAGCTGGGCGACGAGGCCGAGCCGGAGGAGCTCCTCGTCGAAGAGCACCGACTCCCCGTCGAGGGTCTCGACCGGGATCTCGCACGGCACGCCGGCGTCGTCGAGGCGCCGACGCCACTGCACCGCGGTACTGGTGGCGAAGATCGGGGCGAGCAGCGCCTCGAGCTGCGCCCGGTGGTGTTGCCGGGCCTCGGGAGTGGCGAAGCGCTCGTCG
>DASYAI010000030.1:0-28636 GCA_036501425.1 Acidimicrobiales bacterium
TGTGGGCCACCGACTACCCGCACCCCGACAGCACCTGGCCCCGCAGCCGGGCCGTGCTCGAGGACCACTTCAAGGGCATGCCGGCCGACGACGTCGAGCTCATCGCCTCGGGCAACGTCACCCGCATCTACAAGCTCTAGCGCCACGCCACTCCCGGTCGGCGATGCCCTCGGAGACAGGCTCGACGATCCGCTCGCCGGTCCTGCCCGGATCGTGGCCCTCGGTCGGGCCGGAGCCCATCCGGGGCGAGGACGGAGCCGACGGGAACCCGCGGGCCGCCACCAGCAGGGCCGGGAGGAGCGGGGCGGTCGCGTCCAGCCCCCGTGGTGGGCGAGGGGGGACTTGAACCCCCACATCCTTTCGGACACAGGAACCTGAATCCTGCGCGTCTGCCTATTCCGCCACTCGCCCGAGTGCCGGCGCCAGGCTAGTCGAGGCCCGCTTGGCGGCTCGTCGACCGTCGTGACCAGGGAAGGAGCCGTGATGCCCGTTCCGGGCCGGGTGCCTGCCAGTAGTCTGGGCCCGACCATGGGACTCCAGAAGTTTGAGGAGCGCCTCGAGCGTCTGGTGGAGGGCACGTTGGCCAAACCCTTCCGCAGCAGCCTGCAGCCGGTGGAGATCGGCCGCCGGCTGACTCGTGAGATGGACCTGCACCGACGGGTGGGCGTGCGGGGCCTCATCGCGCCCAATGTCTTCACCATCACCCTGGCTCCCGGTGACGTGGAGCGGTTCGCCAACTTCGTCGACGCGCTCTCGCGCGAGCTGGCCGACGCCGCCCGCGAGCATGCCCGGATCGAGAGCTACTCGTTCGTGGGCCCGGTGGACGTGCAGATCTATGAGGGGACGCGCCTGCGGACCGGGCGGTTCACGATCACGACCGAGGTCCGCGAGGCCGACGGCGGGCTGTCGGTGGTCGAGCTGGTCCTCCCCGACGGCAAGCGGGTGGAGCTGGGCCCCGAAGCCCTGGTGATCGGCCGGCTGCCCGAGTGCGCGGTGGTGCTCGGCGATCCCAACGTGAGCCGTCGCCACGCCGAGGTCCGGCGGACCGTCGACGGGGTGATCGTCGCCGACCTGGGCTCGACCAACGGGACCCGGGTCAATGGGTCGCCGGTGCGCGAGCACCATCTGGTGTCGGGCGACGAGATCACGGTGGGATCGACCACGCTCGTCGTCCAGATGTCGTGAGGCGCGGATGGTTCGATCCGCTGGTCGGCGCCCAGAACTACACCGCGATCCTCCGGCCGATGCAGTGGCTGGTGCTGGCGCTGGTCTTCCTCTTCTTCCTCCGGGTGATCCGGGCGGTCTGGGTGGAGGTGCGCCCCGCGGGAGCTCGCCTGAGCCGAGCCGAGCGCCGACGCCAGGACGACGCCGCTGAGCCGGCGCGTGCCCCGTCGCGCCGCCGACTCCTCTCCCTGCGGGTGGTCGAGCCCGAGGAGCACCACGGGCGCTCCTTCGACCTCGACGACGAGCTGACCATCGGCCGTTCCCCGGGCTGCGGAGTGCCCACGACCTACGACGCGTTCAGCTCGACGCTGCACGCCCGGCTCTTCCGCCGGGGCGACCAGCTCTGGGTGGAGGACCTGGGCTCGACCAACGGCACCTTCGTGAACTCCGAGCGCATCGCCCGGGCGATCCGCCTGGCCAAGGGCGACCTGCTGCAGGTCGGCGCGACGGTGTTCGAGGTGACCCGATGACCGTCGTGCGGTCGGGCGCGGCGACCGACGTCGGGCGGGTGCGGACGGTCAACCAGGACATCGTGCTCCAGACGTCCAACCTCTTCGCAGTGGCCGACGGGATGGGGGGCCACGTGGCCGGCGAGGTGGCGGCCAAGCTGGCCGTCGACACCCTGAAGGCGGTCTTCGGGCGCCAGGCCTCGACCGAGGGGCTCGAGCAGGCGGTCAGCGACGCCAACGCCGCCGTGTGGGCCCAGGGCCACGCGGTCAGCGACCTGCGGGGCATGGGTACCACCCTCACCGCGGCGGCGCTGGTGGTCGGCAGCGACGGGCGGGACAAGATGGCGCTCGCCAACGTCGGGGACTCGCGGGCCTACCTGTTCACCGCGGGCCAGCTCACCCAGATCACCGTCGACCACTCGCTCGCCGAGGAGAAGGTCCGCTTTGGGGAGATGACGCCGGCCGAGGCGGCGGTGCACCCCCACCGCCACATCTTGACCCGCGCGCTCGGCGTCGGCGACGGGGTGGACGTCGACCTCTGGGAGCTGCACCTGCGGACCGGGGACCGGTTGCTGCTGTGCAGCGACGGGCTGACCAACGAGGTGCCGCTCGAGGAGATCGCCCGGGTGCTCTCCGACGTGCCCGAGCCCGAGGTGGTGGCCCGGACCCTGGTCGACAGCGCCAACCGCCACGGCGGCAACGACAACATCTCGGTGGTGGTGGTCGACGTGCTGGTCGGCGACGACGCCGTGGCCACCCCCGACGTGATCACGGCGCGCCCGCCCCGCTCCACGCCGCCCGGAGTGCCGACCCCCGCCCCGCCGACCCCCGGCACGCCGTCCGGGCCCAGCGACACTGGGGACCTGACCGGGTCGACGAGCGCCGTGGGAGCGCAGGTGACAGCGCCGGCCGGCGGTCCGCCGCCGCACCCCGACGCCGCCCCGGTGTCCCGGACCCCGGCCCCGGCCCCGGGGTCCACGCTGGTCCCCACCACCGCCTCGACGCCGGCGTCGACACCGGGTCCACCCGCGCCCGGCCCGGCCGGTGCTCCCCCCGGGGGGTCGGCGCAGCCGGTCGGGATGTCGCCGGCGCCGGTGGGGCCACCGGTGGTGCGCGCACCGGCGGTCGCGCCCCGGACCCCGCCCGCGGTGGGCCGCAATCTCCGGCCCGAGACCCGCCGCCAGCGCCGCCGCCGTCTGGGCGTGCCCCGCCGGTTGACCTTCCGGGTGCTCGGCTTCGGCGTGCTGCTGGCGGCCGTGGTCGCCGCGGCGTACTTCGTGGTGCGCTGGTACGCCACGGACAACTGGTACGTGACGGTGCGGGCGAACGAGCTGGTCGTCTATCAGGGGCGCCCCGGGGGTCTGCTGTGGTTCGAGCCCAAGCTGGTCGACCGCACCGGGGTGTCGACCTCGCAGGTCCTCGCGATCCATGTTCCGGACCTCCGGGCCAACGTGCAGGAGCCGTCCCTGAAGGCGGCCAAGCACTACGTGGCCGACCTGGTGCTCGAGCAGGCCTCCCAGCAGTCCGGCGCCGGGGCGAGCGCGACGACCACGACCGGGCCGGCCGGAACCGCGGGACCGGTGACGACCTCCACGTCACCTGCGGGGGCGCCGTGACGGTGGCGCGCCGCCCACCTGTCCTCGGCCGGAGGAGCTGAATGGGTCGCCGGATCCGTTGGGTGGCGCTGGTGCTCGTGGTGTGCTTCACCCTGGTGCTGCTCCAGCTGGTGAACATCCAGTTCCGCAAGGGGCCCGCCCTGGCGGACTCGCCCAACAACCCCCGCAACCAGCAGCAGCGCTACCAGAACCAGCGGGGGCTGATCCTGGCCGCCGACGGCAGCATCCTCGCCCAGTCGGTGAAGTCGGCGCCCGGCACGCCGTGGAAGTACACCCGGGTCTATCCGGGGGGGACCGGCGCTTCGCTCTACTCGTCGGTGGTCGGCTACGACTCCCTCGAGTACGGCACCGCCGGGGTGGAGTACCAGTACAACAGCTACCTCTCGGCCCATTCCCAGCCCGCCCGGTCGTTGAGCCAACTGCTCTCCCCACCCCCCAAGACCACCGACAACGTGACCCTCACCATCGAGCCGTACCTGCAGGCCACGGCCAGCCAGGCAGTGGCGGCGATCCCCGGGGTCGACAAGGATGCCGCCGTGGTGGCCCTCGATCCCCAGACCGGGGCGGTCGAGGCGGACTACTCGAACCCCAACTTCGACCCCAACGCCCTGGCCAACCCCGACGTCCAGACCGAGGAGGTGGCCCATTACTCCTACAGCCAGCCCGACGGGGAGAACTTTGCCCCGATCGTCCCCATGTCCACCCAGGACATCTTCTTCCCCGGCTCCACGTCGAAGGTGGTGACCAGCGCCGCCGTCTACAACCTCAAACCGACCCTGTCCGGCTTCACCTACCCCAACGACCCCCAGGACTCGTGCCTCAAGCTGCCCAACTCCAACCAATCCCTGTGCAACGACGGGACGACGATCGCCAACAGCACGCCGTGCGGCGGGACGATGGTCGAGATGCTGCCGTCCTCGTGCGACCCGGGGTACGGCGCCCTGGGCATCGCCCTGGGGGGCGACCTGCTCAGCCAGCAGGCCAACCTGTTCGGCTACAACTCGGTGCCACCCATCGACCTCCCCTTCGTGGTCAAGTCCACCTTCCCCGCCGCGGCCAAGCTGACCGGGCCCAACCAGGCGTTCGCCGCGTACTCGGCCATCGGGCAGTACGAGGTGCAGGCGAGTGCCCTCCAGAACGCCATGATCGCCGCCACGGTGGCCAACGGTGGGCTCGAGATGGTGCCGCACGTGCTGTCCCAGATCCGCCAGTCCGACGGGTCGCTGGTCAAGGCCTACTCGCCCACCGTCTACCAGCGGGCGATCAGCAGTCAGGCGGCGGCCTCGGTGACCAACGACATGCTCGGCGTGGCCCGGACCGGGACCGCCGCCGGGGTCGGGTTTCCCGCATCGCTCGACGTGGCGGTCAAGACCGGGACCGCCCAGACGAGCCAGACCGCGGACCCGGCCCGGGCCAACGTCGACTGGATGATCGGTTTCGCCCCGGCGTCGAACCCGGTGATCGCCGTGGCCGTGGTGGTGCCCGAGCAGAACAAGTCCAGCGACGGCGCCGGGGTGGCCGGCCCGATCATGAAGGCCATGCTGGTCGCGGCGGTGGCCCACGCCGCCGCCGACGGGGCGGTCACCGGGACCACCACCACGACCCGGATCACCACCCCCGCCCCGCGCACCGCGCCGGTGGCGCCGACCACCGCGCCGTCCACCACCCCGGCGAGCGCGGCGCCGACCACCACCGCGCCGTCCACCACGCCGGCGGCTCCGGCCACCACGACCGGCGCCCCGACCCCGGCAACCCCGGTCGCGACCACTCCGTGAGCACCGGTCGGTGGCCTCACGGCCAATCGGTCGCCGCGTAGGCTCTGGGCGGCATGGAACCAGTCCAGGCGGCGCGCGTCTTCTCGAACCGCTACGAGCTGACCCACCTCATCGCCCGGGGGGGCATGGCCCAGGTGTACCGGGCCCGCGACCGGCTGCTGGATCGGCCGGTCGCGCTCAAGGTGCTCTTTCCGGAGCTGTCGGTGGACCGGGCGTTCGTCGAGCGGTTCCGGCGCGAGGCCCAGGCGGCGGCCAACCTCTCGCACCCCAATATCGTGCCGGTGTTCGACTGGGGCGAGGACGACGGCACGTACTTCATCGTCATGGAGTTCATCGACGGCCGGCCCCTGTCGGCGCTCCTGCGCTCCACCGGCCCCCTGGCGCCGGCCCGCGCGGCGGGGGTGGGGGCCAAGGTGGCCGACGCGCTCAGCTACGCCCATCGCCACGGGGTGGTGCACCGCGACGTGAAGCCCGGCAACGTCCTGATGACCGAGGACGGCCAGGTCAAGGTGACCGACTTCGGCATCGCCCGGGCGATCAACACCGAGGAGAGCCTCACCCAGACCGGCGCCGTCATGGGGACGGCGGCCTACTTCTCGCCCGAGCAGGCCGAAGGCTTCGGGGTCGACGCGCGCAGCGACATCTACTCCCTCGGCGTGGTGCTCTACGAGATGGTGGCCGGCCGGACCCCTTTTGTGGGGGACTCGCCGGTGGCGGTGGCGTCCAAGCACGTGCGCGAGCCGGCGCCGCCGATCACCGACTTCAACCCCCAGGTGCCGCCGGCGCTCGAGGCGGTGATCGCCAAGGCGATGGCCAAGTCGCCCGACCTGCGGTACTCGACCGCCGAGGAGCTGCGGGCCGACCTGCTCCGGTTCGCCGAGGGCCGGCCGGTGCTGGCGGCCGATCCGGCCGAGACGGCCGCGCTGGCCGCCGCCGGGACCACCCGGCTGGTCGGCACCACCGGCAACCTGGCCAACGCCACCCGGTCCGTGCCGGTCACCGACGGCGCGGCGGCGGTCGTCGTGCCCGAGGACGAGGCCCGCCGGCGACGCACCCGGCGGACGGTGGCGGCCCTGGTGGTGCTGCTCGTCGCGGTGGTGGTCGTGGCGGTCCTGCTGCTGCGCTCGCTCGGCTACCTCGGGGGTGGCACGTTCAGCCTGCCCAACGTGGTGGGCCAGCCGCAGAACAGCGCGGCAGCGAAGCTGCAGGCCAAGGGGTTGGTGATCGGCTCGACCTCGACCCGGGCCAGCAACCGGGCCAGCGGGAACGTGGTGGCCACCGACCCGGTGGCCGGGACCGGCGTGAAGAAGGGCCAGCGGATCAATCTGGTGGTGAGCAGCGGCCCGGTGCAGGAGGTCGTCCCCGAGGTCACCGGCCAGGACCTGGCGGCGGCCGAGGTCATCCTCTCCCAGGCACACCTCGGCTACCGGGTCGACCAGTTCGTCCCCAGCCCCAAGACGGCCAACACCGTGCTCACCCAGAACCTGGCCAAGGGCAGCAAGGCGCCCCGGGGCACCGTCGTCCACCTGACGGTGGCCGCCGCGCAGAGCTCGGTGGCCGTGCCGAACGTCGTCGGGCTGGGACCGGCCGCCGCCGGGGGCAAGATCTCCTCCGCCCAGCTGGCGGTGGGCAACACCTCCTCAGCCTGCTCGACCACCGGGGTGGCGAACGGCCTGGTGAGCGCGACCAGCCCCGGCTCCGGGGCCCAGGAGGCTCCCGGGACGACGGTCAACCTGGTGGTCTCCTCGGGCCCCTGTGCCACCGTGCCGAACGTCGTGTCCCAGACCCAGCAGCAGGCCAGCGCAGCGGTGACCGCCGCACAGCTCCAGCCGGCGGTGACCACGACGACCAACTGCACGTCCCAGCAGAATGGCACCGTCCTCACCCAGAACCCGGGGGCCGGTGCGGGGGGAATTCCCACCGGGGCGACGGTCACCCTGACGGTCTGCAACGCGAGCTCGTCGTCCACGACCACGACGACGACGTCGCCGTCGACCTCCTCGACGACCACACCGCCCACAGCCCCTTCGCCGTAGTTGGGCGGTCCCGGGTCGGGTCGGGTCGGGCGGGCTCCCGGGTAAGGACGGAAGGACTGAGAGAAGGAGCGGGCCCGGTACCGGTCAGCCGTGCTCGACCAGGGCGAGGAAGTTCGCCAGCAGCGACGGCCCCGAAGGGGTCAGGATCGACTCGGGGTGGAACTGCACGCCGACCACCGGCGCCGTCCGGTGGCGCAGGCCCATGATGGTCCCGTCGGGGGCGGTGGCCGTCACCTCCAGCACCTCGGGCACGGTGTCGGGCGCCACGACCAGGGAGTGGTAGCGGGTCGCGACGAAGGGTGCCGGCAGCCCGCTGAAGATGCCCTCGCCGTTGTGGGCGATCGGCGAGGTCTTGCCGTGCATCAGCTGGGAGGCCGACACGATGGACCCGCCGAAGGCGGCCCCGATGCACTGGTGGCCGAGGCAGACCCCGAGGATGGGAAGCCGCCCGCTCAGCTCGGCGACGACGGCCATGCTGACCCCGGCGTCCTCCGGCCGGCCGGGGCCGGGGGAGATGAGCACCGCGTCCGGCCGTTCGCGCCCGATGCCCTCGACGTCGATGGCGTCGTTGCGGAAGACGATCGGATCGGCGCCCAGCTCCCCGAGCTCTTGCACCAGGTTGTAGACGAACGAGTCGTAGTTGTCGACGAGCAGGACGCGCGCGGCCACCGCCGTCGATGGTAGTCGGGGGGCGCGAACCGCCCCGAGGGGCCGTCCCCCGCCGGGCGGGGCCCGACCGAACAGCGCAACCCCAACGCCCCCCGCCACCCCGACGCCCCCGCCGGCCCGGACGGCGTGAGTAGTCTCGACGCTCGTGGCGCCAACCAACACGGGACCCGGGCGCGCGCAGCGCAAGGGCCGATCGGTGGAGGGCCGGACGACGGCCAAGGGCGGCCCGACTCGCCCCACCAGCCGGGTCGGTCGGTACCGGGGCCCAGAGGAGACCGGCCGCTACACCCCGCCGACCCCCCGCAGCGTCCGGCGCAGCTCACCGTGGCTGGGGGGCGCCATCCTGCTGGCGTTCGCCCTCGGGGTGCTGGTCATCCTGCTCAACTACCTCTCCGCCCTGCCCGGATCGGTGTCGGTGTGGTACCTGGTGGCCGGCCTGGTGCTCATCTTCGGGGGCTTCCTGCTCGCCACCCGCTACCACTGACCGCGCTCACCCCAGCCGCTCGAGCACCAGGGCGTTGGCGAGGCCGCCGCCCTCGCACATCGTGAGCAACCCGTAGCGCCCGCCGGCCCGCTCGAGCTCGTTGAGCAGGGTGGTGAAGAGCTTGGCGCCCGAGGCGCCGAGGGGATGGCCCAGCGCGATGGCCCCGCCGTTGACGTTGACCCGGGCCATGTCGGGGTGATGCTCACGGGCCCAGGCCAGCACCACCGGGGCGAACGCCTCGTTGATCTCGATCCGGTCGATCTGGTCGAGCCGCAGCTTGGCCCGCTCGAGCACCGCGGTGGTCGCCGGGATCGGGCCGGTGAGCATCAGGATCGGGTCGACCCCGACCACGGCGAAGGCGCAGAAGCGGGCCCGGGGTCGAAGGCCGAGCGACGAGGCGCGCTCCTCGCTCATGAGCAGCACGGCCGAGGAGCCGTCGCTGATCTGCGACGAGTTGCCGGCGGTGATCCGCCCGCCGTCGAGCTTGAAGGCCGGCTTGAGCGCTCCCAGCACCTCGACGGTGGTGCTCGGGCGGATCCCCTCGTCGGTGGCGAAGAGCTCCTCGGTGTCGAGGCCGTCGGCGTCGCGCACGGGCACCGGGACGATCTCGCCGCCGAAGCGCCCTGCCGCGGTGGCGGTCGCCGCCCGGCGGTGGCTGGCGGCCGAGTACTCGTCGAGCTCGTGGCGCGAGATGTCCCATCGCTCGGCGATGAGCTCGGCGGCGATGCCCTGGCTCACCAGGCCGCCGCGCTCCTCGTAGCGCTGCTCGACCCGGGGGCCGTAGGGGAGGCCGAGGCCGCGCACCGCCGAGGACCCCATCGGCACCCGGGTCATCGACTCCACCCCGAGGGCGACCACCACGTCGTAGGCGCCGGCCATGATCCCCTGGGCGGCGAAGTGGATGGCCTGCTGGGAGGACCCGCACTGGCGGTCGACGGTGGTGGCCGGCACCGACTCGGGCCAACCGGCGGCGAGCACCGCGCTGCGCCCGACGTTGACCGCCTGCTCGCCCACCTGCGTGACGCACCCGGTGAGCACGTCGTCCACCACGGAGGGGTCGAGGTCGTTCCGGCGCTGGAGCGCCCGCAACGCCTCGGAGGCCAGGTCGACCGCGTGCCAATTGGCCAGCTTGCCGTTGCGCCTGCCCACAGCCGTGCGAACCGCATCCACGACGACGGCGTTGCGCATGTCCGGCTCCTTTCCGGCAGGACCGCCCGGTGCTTCCTCCGACGGCCGGCGCACACGGGCAACAGGAAGCGGGTGCCCGAGCCGGTGCCAGCGGGCCCGTCGGGCCTCGGTCTCAATGTACCGTCGCCACCCGGCCGTCCCACCCGACCCGCCGGCGCCGATCCGATGCCTTCCCGACCGACCTACCGGCTCGCGTCGCCACGGTCGGGCCCACCTCCGCCGGCGCCGGGACCGTTCCCCCTTGTGGCACCGGCGCCCGGACGATCCAAGATGGACCGTCCGTCTCCCGGCCCCGACGGCGTCCACCGGCGGGAGGGCGACGCTCGGCCCGACCCGAGGGTGTCGGCGGCGCTCCGCCTGTGCGTGCCGGTCCCCGGCACTTACACCGGCACCGGCACCCGAGGGCCGGTCCCCGGGCCGGCGTCCGTGGTCGCCTGCGGGATCTGCCGGGGCCCGGTGCGGCCCGGGTTCTCGACCTGCTTCTGCTGTGCCACCGTGGGCCGAGCCCTCGGTCACCGGCTCGCCCCGGTGGTGCCGGTCAGCGTGTGCGCGGTGCCCGGCCCGCTGCACCATGCCTTGTGGGGCTACAAGGACGCCGTGGTGCCCGAGGCCCGGCGGCACTTCGCCGCGATCCTGGGCCCGCTGCTCGACGGGTTCGTCCGGGCGCATCAGCCCTGCCTCGAGGTGCTCGCCGGCGGGGCCCTCGGCTTGCGGGTGGGGGTTCCCTCGACCCGCCGACCCGGTCCCGCCCCGCTGGGCGCCCTCGGGCTCGTCGGGCTGAGCGATGTCCTCGTGCGGGCGCGCGGGCCACTCGGGCACCTGCAGGCCTCACCGGTCGGCTACGAGGTGCCGGTGGAGCGGGCCGCCGCGGTACGCGGGGCCCGGGTGCTGGTGGTCGACGACGTCCTCACCAGCGGCGCCCGGGCCCAGAGCGCGGCCTCGGCCCTCCTCAGCTGTGGCGCGGCGGCCGTGGTGGTCGTGGTCCTCGGACGAGCGGTGCGCCGGGCCGCCGGCCCGCTCCGGTCCCGCTATTGGGACGCCTGCGCCGGCGGCACGTTCCGGCTCGAGCGATGCTGCCTGCCCTGGTGCAGCGGTCTCAGCCGTGCTCGGCCGGGACGGTACCCAGCCGGCCTGCCCTGAAGTCGTCGAAGGCCTGCTGCAGCTCGCGCTCGGTGTTCATCACGAACGGCCCGTAGTGGGCCACGGGCTCGCCGATCGGCCGGCCCCCGAGGACCAGCAGCTCCACGCCCCGGGCCTCGTCCTGGCGCTGCTCGGCGCCGAGCGCCACCGTGTCGCCCGACCCGAGGACGGCCAGCTGGCCCCCCCTGACGGGTCGGTGCTCGGGCCCGACGTCGGCCCGTCCCGACAGCACGTAGACCAGGGCGTTGAAGTCGACCGGCCACGGCAGCTCGGCCCGGGCCCCGGGGCTCAGGGTGACGTGCACCATCGAGATGGGGGTATGGGTCGACCCCGGACCCTGGTGGTCGCCCAGTCGCCCGGCGATCAGCCGGATCAGGGCCCCGCCGTCGGGCGAGGTCAACAGGCGCACCGCGCCCGGCTCGATGTCCTGGTAGCGCGGCGGTACCCACTTGTCGGCTGCGGGCAGGTTGACCCAGAGCTGGATCCCGTGGAACAGCCCGCCACTCACCACGAGCGCTTCGGGTGGCCGCTCGATGTGCAAGATGCCCGCCCCGGCGGTCATCCACTGGGTGGCGCCGTTCGTGATGAGGCCCCCGCCGCCGATCGAGTCGTGGTGCTCGAAGGTCCCGTCGATCATGTAGGTGACCGTCTCGAAGCCGCGGTGCGGGTGCCACGGCGTCCCCTTGGGCTCGCCCGGGCCGTAGTCGACCTCGCCCATCTGGTCCATGTGGACGAACGGGTCGAGCTCGTGCATCGGCACGCCGGCGAAGGCCCGGCGGACCGGGAACCCGTCGCCCTCGAGCCCCTTCGGGGCGTCGGTGACCCGGCGGACCGGGCGCGCTCGGTGCTCCGGCTGGGTCGCGGTGACCACCGGCAGGCTGAGGATGTCCTCGACGGTGACGGCTGGCATGCTGCCTCCAATCCTGGCTCGGAGCAGGGTTCCGGAGACCTCCGGCACCTCGTTCCCGATCTGGCTGTAGAACGCCGGAAGGAGGGCGGCCATTCCACCGGCCGACCGGCCACGGCGCCCCCGGGCGCCGCTGACCGGCTCGATCAGATGGACGTGTGGCTCAGATGGACGTGTCGATCACCACCCGGCCGCGGATGTGGCCGGCCAGGATCTCGTGCGCCAGCTCGGGCACCCGGCTGAGGGGCTCGACCGTCGTCATGGAGTCGAGCACGGCCGGCGCCAGCTCGAGCCCGATCCGGCGCCACGCCGCGATCCGATGCGACGTGGGGCACTGGGCCGAGTCCACCCCGAGCAGGCTGATGCCGCGCAGGATGAAGGGCAGCACCGTCGTCGGGAGGTCGTTGCCGCCGGCCAGCCCGCAGGCGGCCACCGCCCCGCCGTAGCGGACCTGGGAGAGGACGGTGGCCAGGGTCTGGCTGCCGACGGTGTCGATCGCCCCCGCCCAGCGCTCCGGGGCGAGGGGCCGCCCGGGAGTCGAGAGCTCGGCGCGGTCGACGATGGTCGTGGCGCCGAGCGACCGGAGGTAGTCGTGGAGCTCTGCTCGACCGGTGGAGGCGGCGACCCGGTGGCCCAGCGCGGCGAGCAGGGCCACCGCGACGTTGCCGACCCCGCCGCCGGCTCCGGTGACCAGCACCTCGCGCTCGTCGGCCACTCCGACGCCGGCCTGCTCCAGCGCCATGACGCAGAGCATGGCGGTCAGTCCGGCGGTGCCGACGGCCATCGCCTGCCGGAGCGAGAGCGGGTACGGCCGGGGCACCAGCCATTCCGAGCGGACTCGCTGGTGCTGGGTGTAGCCGCCGGGGTGGGTCTCGGAGAGCCCCCACCCGGTGAGCACGACCTCGTCGCCCACGGCGAAGTGGGGGGAGTCGGACGCCTCCACCGTCCCCGCCAGGTCGATGCCGCACACCATCGGGAGGCGCCGGGCGATCTTTCCTTCCCCGCTGACCGCCAGGCCGTCCTTGTAGTTGAGCGAGGAGTAGGCCACGGCGACGGTCACGTCCCCGTCGGGCAGGTCGGCGTCGCTCAGCTCCTCAAAGGTGGCTGGGCCGGGCTCACGGAGGACGAGGGCACGCGATGTGGTCACCCGATCATGTCTACCGCCTCGGGCCGCAACGGCGCCCGCCGACCCTCGGGCCACCCGTCGACCCGGGGAGGTACCGGGAACGGCGGGGCGACACCGGGGCGGCTCGATGGCAGGATGTGACGGGTTGCATGGTCGGTCGGGCCGGGGGAGGTCACCATGTTCGCGTTGCCGAGGGTCTTTCACGTGAGCCACGTCGTCGATGACCTCGACGGTGCGGTGGCGTGGTACGAGCGGGTCTTCGCGCCCCGGGTCTGGCAGCGCTCCGAGCTGTTCGGGACCTCGTTGGCGCTGCTGGCGGTCGGCGACGTCGTGTTCATGCCCATGGAGCCGGCTCCGGGCTCCGGACCGGGCCGCTTCCGGAGCCGCTTCGGGGAGCGTCTCCATTCGCTCGCCCTCTACGTGGAGGGCCCGGTCGAGCTGATCGGCCGGCTCGAAGGCGCCGGGCTGCGGTTGACCGGCCACCGGGGGCAGCCACTCGAGGACCCGTTGGACGAGATCTGGACCCAGCCGCGCGAGACGCCGATGGTGTTCGAGTTCTTCGAGCCCCGCCCGTCGATGGCCGACCCCCGCCTCGAGGAGCCCGACTGGTCCACCCGGTACTGGAGCGACGAGCACCCGCTCGGGCTTCAAGGAGCCCACTACACGCTGGTGACGGCCGAGGAGGCGGGTGCGGTCGGCTTCCTCGTCGACGTGCTGGGCGGGACCGTCGTGCGGCGGAGCCTGGTCGAGGCGTACGGGACCCGCTCCACCTTCGTGTCGCTGAGCGACGCCGTGGTCGTCGAGGTCGCGGTGCCCGAGGTCGGCGACTGCGCGGCGGCCGAGGACCTGGCGGCCGGCGGGGCATTCCACGCCGTCACCTTCCGGGTGACCGACCTCGACCGGGCGCTGGCCCACCTCGAGGCTAACGGCATCCGGACCCATCGCCCAGCGCCGGGCCACATCGCGCTCGACCCGGGTGACACCCTGGGCGTCCAGCTGCGGTTCACCGACCGGGCCGTCGCCACCTGGTGAGGCAGCGCCGACGCGGTCCGGTACCCCTCCGGCGAGATTCGGGTCCTGAACGACCGGCCTGGGCTGCTGTTCCATTGCGATCGAGCGTGTCAGTCTAGGTTGACACGCCGGCAGTGTCAGTCCATACTGACACTCGTGGCAGTCGACGATCTCAACCTCGAGCTCCTGTCGGACGACCCGGCGGTCGGGCTTCGAGCTTCGTTGGCCCTGCACCGGCTGGCTGAACGGGTCGAAGCGCATCACGTGGCGTCGGCCCGGAAAAAGGGCTGGTCGTGGCAGCAGATCGGCGACGCGTTGGGCGTCACCCGCCAATCCGTGCACACCAAGCACAACAAGGAGACGTCATGACCGCCGCATCGGTTGCGCCCGAGGTGCTGCACGGCTGGGCCGTCTACCTGCGGGCTGGTGAGGAGGCTCGTCGCCGAGGGGATCGCCGAACGGGCACCGACCACCTCTTGCTCGCCTTGTTCGAGGATCCCTCCATCGAGGCGGTGCTGGGCGTGAGCCTGCAGCAAGCTCGCCAGGCCCTTGCATCGCTCGACCAGGAAGCGCTGGGTGCCCTCGGCCTGGGTCCGGCCCCCGACGCTCCCGCACTGCCGATGCGCGCCGTGCCGAAGAAGCCGAGGCTCAGAGACGTCGCGCAAAAGGATCGCCTCCGCATGACGCCGGCGGCGAAGAAAGTGCTCGAGGAGGCGTCCAAGCCCAACCGTCGGAGGCTCTATGTGACGGGCCAGCAGGTGCTGGCCCGGATCCTCGCTCTCCAACCACCAGACCCTGCAGCGGTGCTGCTGGGCGCGCTCGGCGTGGACACGTCGGAGGTTCGGCACCGACTGGACGTGGTCACGCCCGACAGCTGAGTTCCCGACGGTCCGCGATCGCCGGTTCGCGGGGCGTGGTTATCGCACGACGGTCCTGTAGGGAGCGCCGACAGCCGTCACTGCCCTTTTGATGCCGGGACCGTCGTCTCCGTCCCACACGTATACCGGGGCGCCCAGATGCTCGGCTGCGGCCGCTGCCTCTGCACCGAGCGTGGAGACGGGGTGTGCGTCAGCAATTTCGGCCATCCGGTATGCAATCGTTCGCATCGGGACCACCTGGACTGATTCGGATAGTTCAAGGAGACGGCGGCCCAGTTCACGACGCTGTTCGGATGGCCATGAGCCGGTCAGAACACCCCCTCGAGCCGAAACGACGCTCCTCGATAGCCGGTAGAGATACAGGTTGGTGGTCGCTGGATCTTGTCGATCGAGGACTTCGGCCAGATCGGCGCTCACGTTGTGAGCGAGTAGATCCCGCAGGAGATGATCGTCGAGCAGTGCGACCATCAGGTAGTTGCCAAGTCGGGATCCTGAGCAAGTGAGGCCACGAACTCGGCGTGTGTATCTCGGGGAAGCAAGTCGTCGAGCAGGTGCCGGGCGTGGCCCTTCGGCAGCATCATCACCGCGAATCCGAGGTCCACTACGTCGACCGGGCCACCGTCATCGAGATTCCAGCGGTGCCGGGCAGCGGCCGGCAACGACAGCTGACCCGAGGACGAGACCAGGTATTCCTGAATGTTGGCCATGAGCTGATTGTACTTGGTACGACACTCCTGGCTACCAAGCGTGACAGGCAACGGTCCACGTGGCGCCCTTTGAGGCGATCAGAGATCCGGAAGCTCGGCAGATAATCCTCCGACGAGTTTACGAAGGCTATCGGCGGCGCAGATCTCGGTGCGCGGCTGCTGGGCGTCGCGCGGCGTGACCGAACGCCGCAACCCCACCATGATGTAATCTTACATCATGCAGCGAACCCAGATCTCCCTCACCGATGAGGAGCGACGCGCCCTCGACGCCGCCGCGGCGCGTACCGGACGATCCCTTTCCGCGCTGATCCGGGATGCGGTCGAGAAGGTCTACGGCTCCGAACGCTCCACCGAAGACGATCTCGCAGCCATGCGCCGCGCGTTCGGCTCCTGGGGGAGCCACGACCTTGACGGTGCAACCTGGGTCGACGAGCGGCGCTCCGGCTCCCGCCTCGCACAACGCCACAAGTGAGCGCGCTGGTCGATACCTCGATCCTCATCGACTACTTACGAGGCCACCCGGACGCCGGTGAAGTCCTCGAACGAGAGCGAGCTGCGAGCATCCTGCACGCCAGCGAGATCACCCGCCTCGAGATCCTCGCCGGCATGCGCCCAGCCGAGGAGGATGCCACCCATACGTTGCTGTCGACCCTTGCCTGGCACCCCGTCGACGTCGAGATCGCGGAGGAAGCCGGTTCCCTCGGCCGGCGATGGCTCCCCAGCCACCACACCATCGACAGCGCCGACCTCGCCATCGCCGCCACCGCCATCCACACCGGCACACAGCTCCTGACCCTGAACGTCAGGCACTTCCCGATGTTCCCCAGCCTCAAAGCGCCCTACTGATCGCGCCAAGGCGGCGGCCCCGCACACCTCTTGCACCGCGAACCGCAAGGGCAGCGCACAGGCGAGGCAGCGTCACACCCAAACCCTCATCCCCGAAGTCGAGGGTTGGAGTAAGAGGGGTTGAAGTAAGACGTGTGAAGTGGGGCTAGCTGGAATCGAACCAGCGACCTCAGCATTATCAGTGCTGCGCTCTAACCGACTGAGCTATAGCCCCGGGCGGATCCGAGAGGCAGCGAGGCTACACCATGACACTCGGCGACCCCCAAGACCAGGTCGAAGACCCGGTCGGGTGGTGGAGCCCGGGTCAGGGGGTCCCACCCCGCCCGGAGGGGCCGCCACGCCGGGGCGCTCCGATCTTTCTTTAATTCGGACCCTCGATGGTAGGTTCGCCTCCAGAGGAGTCCCGTTCACCAGGGGTTCTTCCGGGTAGGCGGTGCCCGACGAGATCGGGGGCGGACCGTGGGAACGGTCGCCTCCCAAGGGCGGACCCCGACGACGGAAGGGCCGGCGGCCTGGTGGGGTCGGTGGCGGCCGGCCCGGCGTCGAAGCGCGTCGGGCGATCGCTCACCTCCGGCGGGGCTCGAAGCGGCGGAGGCGAGCGAGGCGGAATGGATCGAACGGCAGAGGAGCTCGGCACGGGCGGGCGCGGGCGCGCCCTGTGGCCCCGTCCGGCCGCTCCGGCGGGCGCAGGGGACGGAGCGGTCGATGCCGGCTGAGCCCATGGCCCCACCGCGGCCGGTCCCGGCCGCCTTCGGTGCACCCCGGCCGCCGCCGTCGGGGTCCGGCGAGCACCTGGCGGGGCGCGACCCCGCTGCCAACGGGCTGATCGCCCGGGTGCGCGAGCTGGCGCATCTCGACCACATCCTGTGGCGCGCCCGGCGGGGCAACGGCAGCGTCGTGGCCCTGCGGGGCGAGCCGGGGGTCGGGAAGAGCGCGCTGATCGAGGCGACGGTGGCCCGGGCCAACGACTTCGCCGTGGTCCAGCTCCGAGGGACGTCCATGGCCTCGGCCGCCGGATCGCCCCGCGAGGTGCCGGGACCCGTGGCGCGCCTGCTCGCCCTCGACCCCGCCCACCAGGACGGTCAGGACCGGCCCGCCGCCGCGTCCTCGCCGCCGGGGTTCGGTGACCGCCCGGGGGTCGGGCAGCCCACCGACGCCGTCTCCCCGGCCGTCGTCGACGCGGCGGTCGAGACGTTGCGGAGCCTGCTGGCCGGCGCAAGCTCGCCCCTGCTCATCGCCCTCGACGACTGCCACCTGTTTCCCGCCTGGTTCCCCGGCGCGCTGGCCCTGGCGGTGAGCGGGCCGCTGGCCGCGCAGCCCGTGGCGCTCGTGGTCGCGTGGCGCGACACCCCGCACATGCCGGCCTTCGACCTCGGCCCGGTCGCCGGGGTGGCCGAGCACCGCCTCGAGGGCCTGAGCCTCGACCAGGCCGGTGACCTCTTCGGCCAGCAGCACCTCGAGACCCCGGCGGCCCCGGTCCTCGCCGCCCTGGTCGGCGCCACCGCCGGCAACCCCTACGCGCTCCTCGACGCCTGGCATCGCCTCGAGCCTGATCAGCTCCACGGTTGGCGCCCCCTCCCCGAGCCGGTCCCCATCGGCGACGCGGTGGCGGCCGCGTTCGGCGTGGTGGTGGAGCAGCTCCCCGACGACGTGCGGCGAGCGACCGCCGTCGCGGCGGCCGGCCGGGTACCGGTGGACGTGCTGGAGCTGGTGCTCGACGAGCTGGACCTGAGCACCGACGCGCTGGTCCCGGCCGAGGACGCCGGGGTGCTCGTGGTGCGGGGCAACCGGCTCGACTTCCTCCACCCCCTGGTGCGGGCGGCCAGCTTCCGGCTGGCCCCGGCCGCCTTCCGGGCCGAGATCCACCAGGCGACCGCCCGCGCGTTCGCCCGCAGCGGCCAGGTCGAACGGAGCGCCTTCCACGCCAGCCAGAACGTGACCGCCCCCGACGACGCGCTCACCCGTCTGTACGGGCAGGCCGCCAGGGTCGCCCTCGATCGTGGCGATCCCGACGCGGCGGCCCGCCACGAGGAGATGGCCTCGGCGGCGGCAGAGACCTCCGACACCCGGGCCCACCACCTCTCGCGGGCGTCGGCGCTGTGGCTCAGCGTGGGCCAGACCCAGCGCGCCCTGGTCTGCTTGGACCGGGCCCAGGAGCTGCACCCGTCGGGGGCGATCCTCGCCGAGGTCCTCTACGGGCGGGCCCGGGCCCGGGCCAACCACGGGGTGGGGGTCGGGGTGACCGACGACATGGTCTCGGCCGCCGCCCTGTGCGAGTCCGACGCACCCCAACGCGCCGTGCTGATGCTGGCCGACGCCGCCGCCTGCCGGTCCCTGCAGGGGGTCGACTTCGACGGCGCCGAGTTGGCGGAGCGAGCGGTGGCGCTGGCCAACGCGGTGAGCAGCCACGCCGAGTCCCTGGCCCTGGCCGCCCTGGGCGCCGTGTCGGCGCTCGACGGCCGGCCCCGGACCGCGCACCGGCCCGACCTGCGATCGGCGACCGCTATGGTGATCGGCCAGACCCAGCGCTTCTCGGCCTCGCCCCACCTGGCCTACCTGATCGGCATGGGCCTGCTGCTCGAGGAGCAGCGTGAGCAGGCGGTGCGGTGGGCCCAGTGGATCGAGCGCTGCTCGCAGACGGTCGGCGACCGCGCCCTGTCGGTGGTCCCACCGCTGCTCCACGCCGCGGTCGCCCTGCGCGACGGGCGGCTCTCCCAGGCCCTCGACGCGGCCGAGGCGGCAGCCGACCGGGCGGTCTTCTGCGAGAACCAGACCCTGGCCGCCCGGGCGCTGGCCGTCATGGTCGAGGGGCACGCCGCGCGCGGCGCCTACGAGGCGGCGTTCGAACAGGCCTCACGGGTCTTCGCCCTCACCACCGACACCGGCCGCGAGCCGCGGCTGGCGACCCTGGCGTCGCTGGCGGTGCTCGAGCTCCAGCGGGGGAGGCCCGCGTCGGCGTTCGCCTGGCTCCGCGCGGCGGAGGACGACCGGCCCGGCGCCGAGGGTGCCGACGGCGCCACCGGGCCCGAGGTGGTCCACGACCCGGTGTGGGCCCGCTGGGCGCCGGCGGTGGCCGAAGTGCTGGTGCTGGGCCGGCGGGGGTCGAGCCCCGAGGTGGCGGTGGAGGCGGGCGCGGCCGTCGTCGAGCGGGCCGCCCAGGTGGGCGCCGTGGCGCCGCCGTGGGCACCGTGGGCCAGGGGCCTGGTGGCGCCGGCGATCGACGCCGCGTCCGAACAGTTCGAGCTGGCGCTCACCAGCGTCCATGCGAGCCCCCTGGTCGCGGCGCGCCTCGAGTTGCTGTGGGGGGTGCGGCTGGCCGATGCCGGCCGGTCCGACGAGGCTCGGGTCCGGCTGCGCAGCGCCGGCGAGCAGTTCGTCGTGCGCGAGGCCGACGGCTGGGCCCTGCTGGTCGACCAGGAGATCGAGCGCCTACCGGCGGGCCCCCAGCCCGACGACGCGGCGGATCCCGAGGTCCGCTGGTACCCGGGGGCGACCGAGCCGCCGGTCGTCACCGGCCGGCGACGCACCGACGGCCCGGGCGTGCCAGAGGGGGACACCCGGCCGGTCGCCGGCTGGGAGGTCTGCCTGCTCGGCTCCTTCGCCGTCCGCCGGCACGGCAAGGATGTGTCGCTGCCGCTGAGCCTGGCCGCCCAGGGACTCAAGATCGTCGCCCTGCGCGAGCGCATTCCGGTCGAGGAGCTCGTCGAGCTCCTCTGGGAGGACGCCGAGCCCGGGGTGGGCACGCGGCGCCTGCGCAATGTCCTGTGGCGGGTGCGCGCCGCCTGTGGCGACCTGCTCCAGCGGGACGGCAACTTCATCCGCCTGGCCCCCGGGGCGCACACCGACGTCGCCTACTTCCGGCGTCTGGCCGAGCAGGCCCTCGGGCGCAGCCCGTCCGACGGCGATCGGCTCGCCCAGGCCCGCCAGGCGCTCGAGCTCTACCGGGGCGAGCTGCTGCCGGGCGACCGCTACGCCGACTGGGCGACCGCGTCGCGAGAGTCCCTGGCCAGGTTGCACCTCCAGCTGCTGGACCTGCTGCTCGCCGACGCGCTCGGCCGCGACCACCGTCAAGAGGCGCTCGGCCTGCTGGACCGGCTCATCGAGGCCGACCCCTACGACGAGCACTACTACCTGCAGGCGGCCGAGCTCCATGCCCAGGCGGGGAACCGCCGCCGGGCGATGTCGATCATCGGCCGGGCCGAGCGGATGCTGGCCGACCTGGGGGTCACTCCGTCCCCGGCGCTCAGCCGGGTGCGCAACTCGCTCGGCGCTCCCTGACCGGACCACCCTGGTCACCGCCGGCGGTCGCGGCGGCCTGATCCGGCCCGGCGGCCCGGCGGCCCGGTCGGCCCCGGCGACCCGCCGGCCCGGCCCGCCCCGCCGGCCTGATCGGTCCCGCCTCGCTCAGCTGGTCACGAGCGCCCGGGGCACGCTGGCCGTGCCGGCGGGCTCGTGAGCGTGGACGGCGGGACGGGACGGGCCCGGGTCCACGAGCGGCTCGAGCCACCGGGCGAGCTGGTCGTCGAAGGCCCCCACCCCGAACCGCCGAGCGGCGTTGCGCAGGGCCGACGCGTCCCAGCGGCGCTGCAGGACGCTGCCGACAGCCGCGGCCCAGTCGTCTGCGTGCCAGCCGCCCACCAACCAGCCGGTCTCGCGGTGCAGGACCGTCTCCATGCCGGCTCCGGTGCTCGAGGCGACGACCGGTCGGCCGGCGGAGCCCGCCTCGAGCGCCACCAGTCCGAAGTCGTCGCGCCCGGGGCACAGCACGACCGAGTGGGCGCCGTAGGCGGCGGCGAGGGCGGCGTCGCTGAGCGACGCGATGAAGGTGACCGACGGGCCGGCCAGGTCCTGTAGGCGCCGCAGGTCGGGGCCCTCGCCCACCACGGTGAGCGGGACCCCCAACCTGGCGCAGGCGGCGATGGCCACGTCGACGTGCTTGTCGGGTCGAAGGCGGCTCACCACCAACGCGCTGGGCGAACCGGCCGGGTCCGCCAGGGGCCGGTCGAGCCACCGGGAGTCGAGGGGCGGGTGTAGGACGCCCGCCTCGACGCCGTAGGTGGCGTGCAGCCGCTCGGCCGTCCGGTAGGAGTTGGCCATCTGCAGGCGGTGGTACGTGGCCGCCTCGAGATCCCTCGGGTGGGTCGAGATCGGACTGGCCACCAGTGCCGACGGTTCCGGCGCCGAAGGGTCGAACCCGGGCGAGTGCGAGGGCGCGCCGTGCCAGTAGACGGCGGTTCGCCGGTGCCGGACGTGGTGGGCGAAGGCGGTGGTGGAGGCGATGACCAGGTCGACGTGGCGGAGGTCGAGCGAGCGGAAGGTGCCGGGGCTGGTGAAGGCACCGGCCTCCGCCCGGTCCTCGCCCCGGGGCAGCTCGTGGACGGCCTTCACCCGGTACCGGGCGAACTCGGGGAACGTGGCCTCGGGGGCGTACACCGACGTCACGATCAGCGGGTCGTCGAAGCACGCCGCCAGGTGCAGCAGGACCCGTCCGGGACCGGTGCGCTCGGTCAGGGTGTCGTGGACGAGGGCCACCCGGGTCGAGCGGATGCCGGGGACGCTGCGCGCGTGCTGCGGTGCCATGGAGCCAGTGTGCGCGGACCTCGTCTCACGCGCGTCACTCGCACGACCCGACGCCGCCCGGGACGCGGCGGGGACGCAGAACGCCTGCGACGTGGGCCGATGCGCCGGCTTCGGGCCGACGGGCGCCCGGCGGCGTGGCGCGCGACGATGCCCGAAATGACCGAGCCCCCAATGCGGTCGGGTCCGCTGGCCCACGGGACGCCGAGCGGACGCCGGCGGGACCCGGCCCTCTTACGCTCTCGCCCATGACCACCGGCGACGAACAGCTCGTCGAGACGCTGCGCCTGGCCCGCGACCTGTGCATCGGCATCGGCGCCTTCTACGTCTCACCCGCCGGGCGGGTGGCGTTCGCCCTGTCGCCGGTGGTGAGCCTGCCCGATGTGGGCAACCGGACCGAGGTGCTGGCCCAGGCCTGCCTCACCCATCCCGAGGCCCGGGGCCGCGAGCTGTTCTGGAACGCCGAGGTGACCCCCGAGGGGGCGTCGCCCGACGACTCGCTGGCGTGCGTGGCGCTCCCGCTGCGGGCCGACCGCGAGTGGCTCGGCCTGCTGGGCGTGGTGGACACCTGGTTGCCCGAGCTCGACGACGAGCAGCGGACCGGCCTCCTCCGGCTGGCCCAGGCGCTGGCCCGGCGGCTGGTGGCCGATCCGCTCGGGCCCGAGGCGCTGCGCCGCGAGCCGGTCGAGGCCGAGTCGTCGACCTACGGGACCTACGGGCCGCGGGCGGGTCGCCCGGACCGGCCGGCGGCGGCCGAGCCCTCCGGGATCCCGGGGTCCCCCGCTCCCGAGCCGTCGGGCTGGGGATCCCCGAGCCCGTGGGGTGCGGGCCTGGCCGACCGGCCCGACCCCGAGCTGCTCGACCCCGGCTGGCACGGGGAGCCGGTGGGCGACGAGCTCGCCGACCGGGCGGGCCCGCGGGGGGCCGGCGACGTGGGCCCCCCTACCGGAGCGCCAACCGCGGTCGGGGAACCGGATTCCGGTCGTCCGGCGCGGCGGCCGAGCGCCGAGCCCGATCCTGCCGGCAACCGGACCCAGGACTTCCTGGGCGAGGTGGTGGACAACCTGCCCGACGGCCTGGTCGTCGCCCGCGAGGACGGCACCATCATCTTCGCCAACAGCACCCTGGCCGCGATGACCGGCCTGGCACCCGACGAGATCCTGGGCAGCGACATCGCGGCCCTGGTGACGCCGGACGACGAGCAGCTGACCGTGGCCGAGACGGAGGTCGAGTTCACCGAGTTCCTGCTCGGCACCCAACCGCCGGGCCGGCGCCTCCAGATGGTGTCGACCACCGGCGAGGAGCTCGACGTGGACGTGAGCGGCAGCCGGATCGACGGCTCGGTGGTCGGCGAGTCCTTCGTCGCCCTGGTGCGTGACGTCCGGCGGCCGGTGGTGGGCGGCCCCGCCAGCCCGGTGGCCGCGACCGGGCTCGCCCCGGTGCTCGACGCCCTCGAGGAGGGCATCGTGGTCTGTGATGCCGACGGGGCGGTCGTGGTGGCCAACCGCGCCGCGCGCGAGCTGCAGGGGCTGCCCCCCGACGACGACATGGTGGGGCACCCGTTCCCCGCCGCCACGGCGCTGTGCAGCTCCGACGGCGCGCCGCTCAGCCTGGCCCACCATCCGTTGTCGCGGGCGCTGCACGGCACCGTCGTGCGCTCCGAGCAGCTGCTGCTCGGAGGGGAGGAGGGCGCCCGCCGGCACATCGTGGCGTCGGCCCGGCCCTTCGAGCTGCACGGCGCCACCGGCGCGCTCCTGGTCCTGCGCGACGTGACCACCCAGCTGCAGGAGGAGGCGTGGCTGACCCACCTGGCCCTCCACGACCCGCTCACCGGACTGGCCAACCGCTACCTGCTGCTCGACTACCTGCGGCGGATGCTGGGAGAGTTCCGCAGCCGGGGTGGTGCGGTGGCCCTGGTGTTTCTCGACCTCGACGAGTTCAAGAGCATCAACGACAACTTCGGTCACGACATGGGCGACGAGGTGCTCATCGCGGTGAGCCGGCGGGTCCAGGGCACGGTGCGGGCGGGCGACATCGTGGCCCGGCTCGGCGGCGACGAGTTTGTGGTCGCCCACACCGCCGCCGACGCCGGCGAGGTCGAGCTGGTGGTCTCGCGCATCCGCAAGTCCCTGGCCGCCCCGTATCAGGTGCAGGGACAGATCCTGACGGTCACCGCGTCGATCGGGTGGGTCGTCGCCGACCCCCGGCACGAGGACCCGATGGCCCTGCTGGTGCGGGCGGACCGCGAGATGTACCGCCGCAAGAGCGCCCGCAACCGCGGCGGCAACGGCGAGGGCGGGTCGTGACCGACCTGGGGGGGGAATTCTGGGCCCGGACCCGTCCCTTCCTGACCCGGGTCTCGGCCGCGGACGTGCGGACGTTCGTGGGGCTGGCCGACGGCTCATCCCCCCCGGGGATCGGCTGGGCCCGGCCGGCCGGCCGGCGCCTGGCGATGCACCCGATGCTCACCGGTCCCCGACCCGACGGTCTCGACGTGGTGCTCGACGTCCTCGGCCGGTCCCGGGCGCTCCTGGCCGCGTTGGGCGTGCGCCTCGACGTGATCCGGATCCGGCGAGGATGCGCCGTGGTCCGGGCCGTCCCGGTGGGCGGCTTGAGCCCCGGGGCGGCGTGCGAGATCAGCCGGGGCCTTCTCGAGACCGTTCCGGCGATGGCTCGGGGCATCCGGGCGACCGTGGTGGAGACGACGTGCCGCGAGCGGGGGGCCGACTCGTGCCTCTACACCTTGCTGTGGGACGCCACGCTCGGCGCCCTGGCGCTGTACCGGCCCTACGGGCGCCACGGGCCGTGGGCGGCCCAGATGGGGCCCGACGGCGCATTCGTGCTCGACCCGGCGCTGGAGATGGAGCTCGACCCGTCGGACCGGTGGGGCCCGACGGTGAGCCGTCACCCGCCCCTGAGCGGCCACGAGCCCGAGGCCCGGGGGGGGACGTAGGGCAGACGGGAGCGGGACGCCGGTGCCCTACCGTGCGTGTCGGACCCGGCGTGGCACCCGGGTCATCAGATCGCCACGCGCGCTGCTCCGGCGGAGCGGGCTGCGGGCAGCTACGGCGGAAGCACCGCAGGAGGAGAGGAGAGGTGCGCATCTCGGCGATGGAGAGGGCGACGATGGACAGCAGCCCCCAGGGTGGTGTGGTCAACCTCCTGCGCATGGCCCGGACCCAGTGCGCGGTGGCCATCGCCTTCGCGGCCCTCCGCAAGGCCGACGGGTCGTTCGCCCTGGCCGTCTTCCCTCCGGCGGGCGGCGACACCCCCTGGACGATCGAGGCGATCGACGAGCTGGTCCACCAGACGTGGGCCGATCCCCACCTCAACGGCGGCCGGGTGCTCGTCCGCAGCTGCCGGGCCCCCGGGGCCCCCTGGCCCGGGCAGGCCGAGCAGACCAAGCTGGCCGTGGCCCCTCTGAGCGACCTGGCGTCGGCCGATCGCCCCTGGGGACTGCTGTGCGTCGCCGGCCCGGCCACCGGCCAGTTTGAGCAGGAGCAGCTGGACCTGTTGGGGACCATGGCCGTCCGGCTGACCTCGTACCTTCGGGCTCGCCAGGAGGTGGTCGAGAACGTCTTCGTGGTGGTGCCCACCGACGCCGATCCGGCCGGATCGGTGGGGCGCCGGGCCGAGCAGGAGCCCACCGAGGTGGTGGGGCGCCGGGCCGAGCAGGAGCCCACCGAGGTGGAGCATCCTCCCCGAGCCGATCGGCCGTTGCCGCCACCCGGCGACTCGACCGCCCACGGGCCCGGCGACAGGGCCGTGCCCTCGGCAGAGTCGGCCGGCGAGCGTCGCCCGCCCGAGCCGACCGAGCGTCGCCCGCCCGAATGGCCGGTGGCACCGGTGTCGCCCGGTGGGCGGGGGCTGAGCGAGCTGGCGGCCTCCTTTCCGGCGGTGGAGTGGTACCGGGGAGGCCACCGCCAGGCGCGTGCCGCGGCGTCCGGCGAGATCCAGGTGCCCCGGAGCGCCGGCGAGGCGGTCGGGGCGGTGCTCCGGCCCGACCCGGTCACCGGTCTGGCCGGCCTCCCGTCGGTGCTGGTGCAGCTCGGATCGGCGGTCGGGGCGCTGCGCTCCGTCGTGACCGGCGCGGTGGCGGTGGTGCTCATCGACGTGGCCGAGCGGGACCCTGCCGGGCCTCTGCTGCCCGACGAGGCCTACGGGGCGGTGGCCGAGCGCCTGCGCGGCCACGTGCGGAGCAACGACGTGGTCGGCCGGATCGGCCACGGGACCTTCGCCATCGTCGCCAGCGTGCGCCACGGCGAGGACGACGGTCCGGTGATCGAGCGTCGGCTGCTCGACGCGGCGCGCGGGGCGCTGGGCGCGGCGCCGGCCGGTGAGGTCCGCTCGGCGCTGGCCACGGCGAGCGCCAGCTCGGCCGTGAGCCCCGAGGAGCTCATGCGCGAGGCCATCACCCGGCTCGGTGCCCGGTGACCGTCAGCTCCGTGGACCTGCGCACCCGCCCGTGGGACTGCCGGGTGGCCACCGACCTGGTCCGGGTGGGCGAGGTGGCCGCTGCGGTCGACCGCTACGGCGAGCGCTACCTGCGCCGGGTGTACACCGACCACGAGCTGCAGACCTGCGCCACCGTGCCCGGGGAGACCGCCGATGCCGGCCCGAACGTGGGCCTGGCCGCCCGGTTCGCCGCCAAGGCGGCCACCCTGAAGGTGCTGGCCCGTTCGGGCGTCCGCCCGGAGCTGCGTGCGGTGGAGGTGCTCCACCACCCCGAGGGGGCCTTTGTGGTCAGCCTGACCGGCGACGCCGCCGCTGCCGCGGCGGCGATGGGGATCGGCCGGATCTCGGTCAGCCTGAGCCATGCCGGCGGGACGGCGTCGGCCGTGGCCGTGGCCCTCTGCGACGAGCCCCGAACTGAGGGGCTGCCGGACGCCGCCGGGGCCCCGGTCGGCCCGGCGGTGCCCCGCAACGAGCCGGACCCGGTCCGGGCGGTCATCGACGACCATGCCGGGCTGGTGGTGGCGGCCGACGACCTGGGTGAGCACGACGACCTGGTCGCAGCCGGTCTGACGGCGCACGGGAGCGTGAGCCTGCTGCTCGGGCTCGAGGAGCGCTTCGGGTTGCGCCTGCCGGCGTCGATGTCCCAGCCGGCGATCCTGCGCACGGTGGCCGCCATCCGCGTGGCGGTGCACGCCGCGAGGTAGGGCGCCGATGCAGCCGGTACCGTTGCCCGGTGACCCTCCACGCTCGCCCGGCGACGGCTGCCCAGCTCAGCGACGCGCTGTTCGCGTCGAGGGAGCTCGGTGTCGAGCTGCCCAAGCTGGACTTCCCCCGCGCCCAGACACTGCCGCGTGTGGCCTTCCAGGCGATCCACGACGAGCTGCTGCTCGACGGGAACGCCAGGCAGAACCTGGCGACGTTCTGTCAGACGTGGGAGGAACCCGAGGTCCATCAGCTGATGGACCTGGCCATCGACAAGAACCTGATGGACCGGGACGAATATCCCCAGTCGGCCGAGCTCGAGCGCCGGTGCGTGCACATGCTGGCGGATCTGTGGAACGCCCCGGTTGCCTCGAGTGCGATCGGGACGTCGGCGCTCGGGTCGTCCGAGGCGTGCATGCTGGGAGGTCTGGCGGCGAAGTGGCGGTGGCGGGCCCGGCGCGCCGCGGCCGGCAAGCCTGCCGATCGGCCCAACATCGTGTGCGGTCCGGTGCAGGTCGTGTGGCACAAGTTCGCTCGGTACTGGGACGTCGAGCTCCGAGAGGTCCCGATGGCTCCCGGGCGCTACTGCATGGAGCCCGCCCAGATGCTCGAGCGGGTGGACGAGAACACGATGCTGGTGGTCGGCACGCTGGGCGTCACCTACACCGGCCAGTACGAGCCGATCGC
This sequence comes from Acidimicrobiales bacterium, assembly GCA_036501425.1. Taxonomy (GTDB): domain Bacteria; phylum Actinomycetota; class Acidimicrobiia; order Acidimicrobiales; family RAAP-2; genus DATKRB01. The sequence continues at coordinate 27,478 of DASYAI010000030.1, forward strand.
CCGCCTCGCGGCGGCGCTCGACGATTTACAGGAGCGGACCGGGCTCGACGTGGACATCCACATCGACGGTGCGAGCGGCGCCTTCGTGGCCCCCTTCTGCGCCCCGGATGTGGTCTTCGACTTCCGGCTGCCCCGGGTCAAGTCGATCAGCGCCTCGGGTCACAAGTTCGGCCTGGCGCCCCTGGGGGTGGGTTGGGTCGTGTGGCGGGCCACCGACGACCTGCCGGCGGACCTGATCTTCCACGTGAACTACCTCGGCGGGGACATGCCCGACTTCCAGATCAACTTCTCGCGGCCGGCCGGTCAGATCATCTCCCAGTACTACGAGTTCATCCGGCTCGGTCGCGTCGGGTACCAGGCGATCCACGAGGCCTCGTACGCCACCGGGCAGTACCTGGCGGAGGCCGTGGCCGGCCTCGGGCCCTTCGAGCTGCTCTTCGCCAGCACACCTGACGACGGGATCCCCGCGGTGACGTGGCGCATCAAAGAGGGCCTCGATCCTGGCTACTCGCTCTTCGACCTGGCGGACCGTCTCCGGACCCGTGGTTGGCAGGTGCCGGCGTACACCCTCACCGGGGATGCCTCGCAGATCGCGGTGCAGCGGATCCTGGTTCGCCAGGGGGTCAGCCGGGACCTGGCGGGCATCCTCCTCGACGACTTGAACAGTGCCATGGCACACTTCGACCGCCATCCGGTCGCCCGTTCCATGACCGAGGAGGAGGCGGGCAGCTTCAACCACCTGTAGGGGCTGGGTATGCTCGGAACGACGCCACGGGTGGAGCCGACATGGATCGAGCGGCCGGCCGCCGCCTCAGCGTTGCTCGGGGACGTAGCTCAGTTGGCTAGAGCACCTGCTTTGCAAGCAGGGGGTCGTGGGTTCGAGTCCCATCGTCTCCACTACGCCACTGACGTGCACTTTTGCACGACCGGTGGTGCCATGGCGCGAACACTCGTCCCGCAGTTCGTATCGAGACAGTTAGGGTGGATTGGCGCTGTCGGCGGCGACCTCGGCCGCCGGAGGCTCCAGCATGGGCAATACCCGGACTGACGGATCTCCCCGATGATCCAACTTGATGGGCGTTTGTGTCGTGCGCCGAGACCTCGTGAGCGCGGCTGGTGATGACTGCTGTGCAGGGTTGTCAGTCGGGGCTTTGCGGCC
>DASYAI010000031.1:0-41170 GCA_036501425.1 Acidimicrobiales bacterium
TCGGCTGGCGGCCTGCGAGCTGGAGCCCGTCGATCATGATGCCCGCAGCGATGTAAGCGTCGTACGTGCCGAGGTCGGGCAGCCCGCCCCTGTAGTCCGGGTCGTACTTCTTGATCGCCGCCAGCATCGCCTTGGTGCCCGCGTTCGGATCGGTCATGTCGATGGAGCTGGCCATGTAGTCCCCGTCGAGCTCGGACGCCGCCGACGGGTCCGACAGCACCGTCTGGTCGTAGCCGGTCTCGTAGACCTGCTTGGCAGTGGATCCCTCGTTCTTGAGGGCACCGGACAGCGCGGCGTCGGAGCTGTCGACCATGGGCGAGTTGACGCCGTTGCAGCCCTGGTGGTGGATGGCCAGTGCCTGCACGGTGAAGTTCGTCGACCCCACCGGGGCGAAGTCCTCGTAGCAGTTGGAGATCCCCTGGTGCTTGACCACCGCCATGATCGTGGTGACGTCGTTCTCGATCACGCTGTACGTCACTCCGGCCAGCTTCGTCACCCCGATCGACTTGAGGAACGGTCCGAGGTAGTCGTAGACGGCGTACTTCCCCTGCACCGTTCCCGACAGCGGGATGTTGGGGCCGGTGTAGTTGAACGAATTCGCGTCGATGGCGTCGGGCCACCCGACTTCGGGGATCCCGGCCTTGCTGAAGATCGAGTTGCCCGAGGCATAGTCGCCGTTGATGGCCGAGTCCTCGATGACCCCGAACACGTTGTCCGACACCAAAAGCGACGCGACGTCGGCGCTCTGGGTCGGGCTCGACTGGTCGTCCTCGACCGTCAGCTTGAGCTTTCGACCGTCGACGCCACCCCGGGCGTTCTGCAGGGCGAAGCGGGCCGTCGCACCTCCCGCGCTGTCGCTGAAGGTGGGGGCGGCCGGCCCCGTCTGCGAGGTCACGAAGCCGATCGTGATCGAGTCGCCGGTCACCCCCTGGCTGCCTGCGCTCGCAGCGGCCCCGGAAGGCGAGCCCAGCCCGACCACGATCGACCCCGACACCACGGCGAGCGCGGACCTCAACGCGCGCCTCCCCACGATCCTCATCGCACTTCCCCCCCCGAATCGTCGACTGAACCCTTCCCCGACGGGCGCGGTGACCCTTTCGGGGCACCAGACGGACCCCGGCGGCCGCCCCGCTTGCTCGGGGGCCCTAACCCGTTGCCGTGTCCTCGTCGGGAGGGGCGACCCGGTTGTCCACCTGGTGCTGCCGGGCGCTGCGGGTCAGGGACACCGCATGGCTCAGGTCTCCGTACTCGCGTGGGGTGGTGTCGACATCGGCGGCCAGGGCGCGCAGCGCCCCCACCGTCGACTCCTGACGCGAGCGGTTGGCGAAGGGGTCGAAGTTGTACCACCGGCAGGCGTTCTGCCAGGTGATCATGTCGATCTCCTCGTCGGGGACGTCGATCGAGCCGATCGACTTCATGAACACCTCGGGCGAGTCGGGCCACGTCGAGTCCGAATGCGGGTAGTCGCATTCCCAAGTGATGGTCTCCACCCCGATGTGGTCACGGTTGCGCAAGCCGGTCGCATCGTCGATGAAGCAAGTCTGGACGTGTGAGCGGAAGACCTGGCTCGGCAGGGCGTCCCCGAAGTCGGCACCGGTCCACCGGCGGTGATGGTCGTAGACGAAGTCGGCCTTCTCCAAGAAGTACGGGACCCACCCGATGCCGCCTTCGGCCAGGGCCACCTTCAGGCCCTTGAACTTCTGCAGCACCGGCGACCAGAGCAGCTCGGCGGCGAAGATCGCCGTCTGGAAGGGCATGGTGTGCGGGATGACGCTGAAGGGCGAGCGGGGCATGAAGTGCGGTGAGCCGCCGAAGTGGAACACCGCCACCGTTCCCGTCTCCTCGCACGCGGCCCAGGCGGGGTCCCAGTCTTCGCCGTGGAGGTCCGGCATCCCGAACCGGTGAGTCTCGGGGTGGAACGAGGTGGCGAAGCAGCCCTGAGCGGCGCAGCGCCGGACCTCCTCGGCCATCCACTCGGGGCCGAGGGCGAAGCCCGACAGCGCCAGCGGGATGAACCGACCCGGGTACGCCGCCGCCCACTCGTGGATGTGCCAGTCGTTGTAGGCGCGCAGGAGCGCGCCGGCGAAGTCGCGGTCCTCGCTCTGGAGGAAGAATTGGCCGCCGAGCCCCGGCCACGAGGAGAAGTTGAGGGACGCCAGCACGCCGTTGGCGTTCATGTCCCGCACCCGCTCGTGCACGTCGTAGGTGCCCGGGCGCACCTCGTCGAAGTTGGCGGGGTCGCGGCCCCAGTCCTCGCGGGGGCGTCCCTGCACGGCGTTCAGGCCGAAGGTCGAGATCTCCTTGCCCTCGATCAGCCATGCGTCGGTGCCGTCGGCCCGGCGGACGACCCGCGGCACCCGATCGCGGTACTTGGCCGGCACGTGCTCCCGCAAGAACTCCGTCATGCTCGGTGGCTCGACGACATGGTCGTCCACGCTGACCAGGATCAGATCGTCCATACGCATTCGACGTCCCCCTCGTGACCGAGCTGCACCACAGCTGCTGGACATCGATCGTAATCATGATCATGGAACTTGGCCAGGGGCCGGGCGGTACAGCCTGGCCGGGCTGGGTAGTCCCCTCAACGGCTCGCGACGTAGCGCGCGCAGCCTTGCTCCTTCCCGCAACCGGCCCGCCGGTTCTTCAGGAGGCATTGATTGAGTTCTCAATTATCCACTGTTAAACTATCCTCCATGAGCGACGTGGTCTGGCTCGACGAGGACGAACTGCGGATCTTCCGGGCCTTCGCCCGGTCCAGCCGGAGGCTCTACGTCCAGTTCGACTACGACCTCCAGCACGACGTGGGGATGCCGCGCACGTACTTCGAGATCTTGTGGCTGCTGCACGACGCCCCGGGCCGCTCGCTGCGGATGAGCGAGCTGGCCCAGGCCACCGGCTCCCAGCCGAGCCGGATCAGCCACGCGGTCGGCCGGCTCGAACGGGCCGGGCAGGTCCGCCGCGAGCTGTGCGCCTCGGACCGCCGCGGGTGGTTCACCGTGCTCACCGACGAGGGGATGGCCGCCTTGACCGCCGCCGCGCCCCGCTATGCCCGGAGCATCCGCGAGCATCTGCTCGCCCCCCTCTCGCCGGCCCAGCGGGCGGCGCTCACCGACATCGGCGAGACGGTCGTGCGCCAGCTGGATCGCTCCGAGACGCCGACCAGGGCCCCGGTGCCGTCGTGACCGCCCCTCCTGCCCCCGGGTCGACTCGCCGATGACCGCGCCCGCGCTCACCAACGGGGTCCGCCTCGAGCAGGGCCCGTCGGACCGTTACAAGTGGATCGCGCTCTCCTGCACCACGCTCGGCATCCTGATCGCCACGATCAACAGCTCGATCATCCTCATCGCCCTGCCGGACATCTTTCGCGGCATCAACCTCAACCCCCTCGCGGCCGGCAACACGAGCTACCTGCTGTGGATGCTGATGGGCTTCATGGTGTGCACCGCCGTGCTGCTGGTCAGCTTCGGACGCATCGGCGACATGTACGGCCGGGTGAAGATGTTCACGCTCGGCTTCGCCGTCTTCTCCGTGTTCTCGATCCTGCTGTCGATCACCTGGCTCCATGGCCCGTCGGGGGCACTCTGGCTCATCTTGATGCGAGTGGGCCAGGGGATCGGCGGCGCGTTCTTGATGGCGAACTCGGCCCCCATCCTGACCGACGCCTTCCCCCAGAACCAGCGGGGCCTGGCGCTCGGGATCAACAGCGTGGCGGCCATCGGTGGGTCGTTCATCGGCTTGATCCTGGGGGGAGTGCTGGCGCCGATCGAGTGGCACCTCGTCTTCTTGGTGTCGGTGCCCATCGGGGTCTTCGGCACCCTCTGGGCGCGATTGAAGCTGCGGGAGCAGGGGCAGCGCCACGCCACGACGATCGACTGGTGGGGCAACGTGACGCTGGCCGTCGGACTGGTCGCCCTGCTGGTCGGCATCACCTACGGGATCGAGCCGTACGGTGGCCACACCATGGGATGGACCAATCCCGAGGTGCTGGCCGGGCTCATCGCCGGAGTGGTCCTCTTGAGCGGCTTCGTCGTCATCGAGCGCCACGTGCCCCGCCCGATGTTCAACCTGGCGCTCTTCAGGATCCGGGCCTTCTCGGCCGGCAACCTCGCCACGTTCCTGGCGGCGCTCGGGCGGGGCGGCCTGATGTTCATCCTGATCATCTGGCTGCAGGGCGTGTGGCTCCCCCAGCACGGGTACAGCTTCACCGTGACCCCGTTGTGGGCCGGGATCTACATGCTCCCGCTCACCTTCGGGTTCCTGATCGCCGGTCCGATCTCGGGTGTCCTCTCCGACCGTTTCGGCGCCCGACCGTTCGCGACCGGCGGCATGCTGCTGGCCGCTCTCAGTTTCGGGCTGCTCGAGGTGCTGCCGGTGAACTTCTCGTATATCGACTTCGCCCTCCTCCTCTTGATGATGGGGCTGGCGATGGGCTCCTTCTCGGCGCCGAACCTGGCGGGGATCATGAACAGCCTGCCCCCCGAGCAACGCGGCGCCGGCGCCGGCATGCTCAACACCTTCCAGAACTCGGCCCAGGTGTTCTCCATCGGGCTCTTCTTCACCCTGATCATCCTCGGCCTGGCCGGCTCCCTGCCCCACGCCCTCTACAGCGGGCTGGTGGCTCAGGGGGTGCCGGCGGCGGCGGCCCGCAACGCGGCCGCGCTTCCGCCGGTCGCCAGCCTCTTCGCGGCGTTCTTGGGCTACAACCCGATCCGCACCCTGCTGGGCCCGTCGTTGGCGCACCTGCCGGCGGGCCGGGTGGCCTTCCTCACCGGCCGGTCGTTCTTCCCCCATCTCATCGCGGCGCCGTTCCATTCGGGTCTCGCCGAGGCCTTCACCTTCGCCGTGGGCGCCTGCGTCATCGCCGCGGCGGCATCGTGGCTCCGGGGCGGCAAGTATCTGCATCCCTCCACCGAGCACGTGGCCCCCGGCGACGCCCAGGTGCGCGCCGCCCTCGCGGGCAACCATCTCGGCAACGGGTCACCGGGCTCGGCCGCCGACCGGGGCGCCAACGGGTCACCGGGCTCGGCCGCCGACCGGGGCGCCACCGAGGCCTCCAAAGGGTCGAGATGATCCGGGGCCCGAGCGGGCCCCGGAGCCCAGCGCTAGGCGCGGCACCGAGGTCCGCTGGGCCGGCCCACGGCTTCAGGAGGCGACCGGGTCCTGGCCCCTACACCCGGGCCGCCATCCGGGTGGGCATCGCCGTCGGCGCGGAGATCGCGCTGGGTGACGTGCTGTCGGGTCGGCGCTCCTACTCGGCGGTGATCGCCCGTTCATCACCTTCATGGGGGTCAACAACTCGGGCGAGGGCCGCGCCCGGACATCGGACAGGCCAGCACCACGTTGCACCGGTCCCTCGAGACGGTCGTCGGGCTTCGGGTCACCCACCACGACCCGGCCGCCGACACGCCGGCGGGAGACGGAACGTCGGCAGCCCGGTCTCCGAACCGTCGCCGGCCTGATCGCCCCCCGCCGGCCCGGGACGGCGGGGGCTCGTCGAGGTGGCCATCGCGTCCCCGGGTCGGCGCCGTCGCCAGACCCGACGCCAGGTCTTAAGGAACCACCACCACCGGAAAGCGGTCGACTCGCTCGAGGTGCGACGCCACGGATCCGACCAGGCGGTGGTACTTGCGCTCGGAGCCGCCCACGACGAGGACGATCGTGGCGTGCTGGCCGTTCTGGCGACGCAGCTCGTCGGCGACGGCGAGGAGCTCGTGGCCGACCACGCCGTCGCGACGCCGGAAATGCCACAGGGCTTGGAACGACCGCAGCTGATCGGCCACCTGTCGCTCGAGCTGCCGCTCGATGTCGCCAAAGCTCTCGGTCAGCTCCCCCAGCGCCGCCGGATAGATCGGGACGGCCGCCGGAACGTGGGCCACGTAGACGACCTCCAGCCACCCGCTTCGATCCTGCAGCCATCGGGCGGCGGTGACCAGGGCCCGCGCCGAGGGATCGGAGCCGTCGAAGCCCACCACTGCGACCACCGGATCGGCGATCAGGGAGTGCACCGTGCCAGAGCCCACCGGGTGCTCGCCAGGCTCGAACGGCGGGATTCGGGCAGCCGGGCCGCTCATCGCGATCTCCTCTCGGCAGCGAGAACGGCGCCGCTGGGAGCTCCGGCCGAAAGCTCCACGAGCCGGCGGAGTGCCGGCAGGGCGGAGCGCAGGGCCCTCGTCTCGGTGCCGGTGAGGGCGGCAACCAACCCCGCGAATAATGACGCCCCGTCCCGACGGGCCGTACCGAGGTAGCGCTGGCCCGCCCGGGTGACGGCAACCAGCACCACCCGGCCGTCCCTTGGGTCACCCCGACGTTCGGCCAGGCCGAGTTGCTCGAGCTGGTTCACCACGGCGGTCATCGACGGCTGGGTCACGCCTTCGTTGGCCGCCAGCTCGGTCAGCCGGCGCGGGCCGCCCTGCTCGAGCGTCGAGAGGGTCGATGCCGCGGTCAGGCTGAGGCCCCGCTCGCGCATCCGGACGGCCGCGGCCCCCAGCGCGAATAATGCCTCACCGAGCTGATCAGTACGCGCGACCACGCAAAGAGTATAGCCATTTCTATATAGAGCAGTCGATGTGGTCGTCCACACGGCGGGCCCGTCAGGTCCGTGTTAGCTCGGATCCCCGGTTCCGATGTGAGGCCGGCACGAGCAGCCGCCTGAGGGTCCCCCGCCCCCGGCCCGAGCGATCGGAGGGACCGGGTTCTGGACCAACGGTCCGGCGGCCGGAGCCAGGGCCACCACGTGTGCCCGTGGCGCCGGGACCGACGCGGGCGTCGGTGGCGCCGTGCCCGACGCGGCTGTGGGTGGCGCGTGGCCAACTGCACCGGTAGGTGGCCCGTCGCCACGCGGGTTGGGTAGAGAACCGGAGCCGCCCGTCGGCGTGGGAACGCCGCCGGCGCCTGTCCCACCACCAATGGTTGGCGCAGGACCGCGCAGGGCCGATCGAGCCGCCAGAAGGCTCTGCGCATTGACGACCGACCCGTGGCCGAGGCCGGGCATCGCTGTGTGGGTACCGGCAGGACCGGGAGCCGGCGCCCGCGCGGCACGAGAATCCTCGGCGGCCGCGGGCGGCGATGCGGCGATGCGCGGGAGCACCGGCCGGCCGGGCAGCTGGGCAACCGTGCGCACGCTTGGCCCGGCGGACCCAGTCAGGTCTAGCGGGGTCACGAGCTCGATCGCCGGACGCTCGCTCGGTGCGCCCTCGACTGGTGAGGGTGCCGTCACCAGTGGCACGGTCACCGTGGGCGAGGCAGCCGGTGGTGCCGGTCGGATGTCGGGCTCGGCGCGATGCGCAGCAGCGAACGAGGACCGACGGGCACCCGGATGCTCGAGGATGGCGACACTCGCAACGACGAGCACCGTCACCAGGGCCATCCAACTCCACGGCCGCCGGAGCAACGACGCACCGGCGCGGACCGGGGCGTCGTCGGAGGAGAAGTACCACACGCCGTCCGGGCCGAGGTAGCGCCATCTTCCGTAGCGGTCCTGTCGTCGACGAGCCGGACCCATGGGTCAATGGTGAGCTACTGGTCCGACGCCGACCTCCCCAGAATTGATGGGATCCCTCATGCAGTGCCCGCGGATGGCCTCGACGACGCGTCTCCGCTGTCCGCCGTGTCCACCGTTGGTTCCTTGCCGCGTGTGGTAGCTCTGGAACAGGCGGCCCGGCGGCGCGGACGCCATTGAAGAGGAGACCGGGGTCGATCAGCGGAGGGGGTGCCAGATGCATCGGGTTCGTAGGAACCTCTGGGCAGCGTTGGGCGCGCTCGCGTGCCTCGTTCCGCTGGCCATGGCGACCGGGTCGGGCCCGGCCACAGCCGCGACCGATGCGGCCAGGCGGGCCAGCGCCCCGGGGGTGACGGCGACGACGATCCAGCTCGGCCTGATCGCGGCCGAGACGGGGCCGGCGTCGTCCACGTTCGGGGACTCGGCCACCGGCGCCCAGGCCCGGATCGCATTGCAGAACGCCCAAGGTGGGGTGGACGGGCGCAAGCTCCAGCTCGAGGTGGTCGACGACACCAGCACCCAGAGCGGCAGCCGCACCGCCGCCGAGGACCTGGTCTCGAGCAAGGGGGTGTTCGGGGTCATGAGCGACAGCACCGCGCTGACCGGCGGCGGGGCGGACTTCCTCCTCCAGCAGGGCGTCCCGGTCACCGAGCAGTCGTCATTGACCGGATCCGAACCCAAGTACACCGACGAGTTCACGTACGTGCAGGGGCAGACGCCCACGCCCTCGACGTCGCTCGACGCGGCGTTCTTCAAGAGCATCGGCGTCCACGACGTCGGGTACGTCACCTACAACGACCCGCAGGACATTGCCGGGTTCGGCGCCGAAAAGCAGGGCTACGCCGCCGGTGGGCTCCACTTCTGCTACGGCGACCTGGTCCCGATCGGTGCGGTCAACTTCACCACCATCGTGCTCTCCATGAAGGGGGCCAACTGCCAGGGCGTGTTCCTTTCGGCCGTGGAGTCGTCGGACATCGCCATGGCGACGGCGATCGAGCAGGCGGGGCTGCACATCAAGCAGCTCTACGCCACCGGTTACGACCAGAACTTCCTGGACAACACCGAGGCCCGGACCGTGGCCCAGGGCCAATACTTCCGGATCCTCGTCCCCCTCGACCTCGACACCCCGCCGGTGAAGCGGTTCTACGCCGCCCTCAAGAAGTACGACCCCTCCTACAAGGGCGGCCTGGCCAGCTTCGGCGCCCAGACCGGGTGGATCATCGCCGACGAGATGATCCAGGGCCTCGAGGTGGCGGGGCCCAACCCGACCCGGGCGTCGTTCATCAAGAACCTGGCCCAGGTGAAGGACTACACCATCGGCGGCCTCAACCCGACCGGGGTGGACCTGTCCAAGCGGTGGAAGCTGGTCGGTCCCCAGTGCGCCTACTTCGCCCAGCTCGAAGGATCCAAGTTCCTGCCCTACCCGCGCGACGGCAAGCCCATCTGCGGGAAGGTCGTCGGTGGGGGGTGAGGGCCGTTCAGCCGGTCCGCCCCACCCGCTCAGCCGGCGAGCTCGTCGGGGGAGGACTCCGTCGCGTCGGCGACCTCTTCGGGCTCCCGACCGATGTCGCTGCGCGCCGTCACCCCTTCCTCGCCCAGGTACGCCGTGCGGACCTTGGGGTCGTCGCGGATCACGTCGGGCGGACCCTCGGCGATGAGGATCCCGAAGTCGAGCACGTAGATGTGGCTCGAGAGGCTGAGCACCATGCCCACGTCGTGCTCCACCAGCAGGAGCGACACCTGCTCCTCGGCCACCGTCTTGCGCAACATGGCCGCCAGCCGCTCGGCCTCGTGGCGGTCGAGCCCGGACAGGGGCTCGTCCATGAGCACCAGCAGGGGCGAGAAGGCCAGCGCCCGCCCGACTTCGAGGAGGCGGCTGGTGCCGAGCGGCAGCGCGTTGGCCAGCTGGTTCGACACGTCGGTCAGCGACAGCAGCTCTAACAGGCTGTCCACGCGCTCGGTCTCCGCCGGGTCGGGCCGGCGGATGCTGGCGGCGGTGAACACGTCCTTCCACAGGCGAGAGCGGGCATGGCGGGCCCGGTAGGCGAGCACCAGGTGCTCGCGGACGGTGAGGCCCATGAACAGCTCGGGCTGCTGGAAGGTGCGACCGAGGCCGAGCCGGGCCCGGGCCTGGGCGGACGCGTTCGTGACGTCACGGCCCGACAGCCACACGCGCCCGGCGTTCGGCTTGCGGAGACCCGACAGGGCGCCGAAGAGCGTGCTCTTCCCGGCGCCGTTGGGACCGACGAGGCCGACGATGGTCCCCTTGGGAACGTTGACGCTCACGTCGGTCAGCGCTCGCAGGCCGCCGAACCGGACGGTGACGTTCGTGGCCGACAGGAGCGGCTCGGCCCCGACCGGCTGATGTGCGATCTCACCCAGTGTCATGAATCTCCCCGATGCAAGCGGCTCGCAACCCCAACGACTCCCGTGCTCCGCCGGGCCCCACCCGGCAAACGGCCCCTGCCGGCACCCCGGCACCGGTCCGGACACGACCCACCGACCGCACCGCCGGCGGTCCGTCGACGCCCGGGCCCCGCAGACGGCGATCTGAGACCCTCCTCAGGGCGCGACCTTCGGCCCCTCCGGACGTCCTTGGCCCGCTCGCTCCCGCGACTTCGGGCGGGCACGATCGGGCCAAAACTCGACCACTCGACGACACTCGGTCGCCACATGTGATCCTATGCACGATCGCCCGCCAAAGGCGAGTCAGGGCTCCGTTTGTCGAGCGGGTGCCCCGAGTTCGTCGAGCGGGACCGGGCGACCCCGGTCATGGCGCGCCGATTACCCTGGCTGAGGTGGGCACCCTGGGGCCGGGAGCAGCGCATCTGCTCGCGACGGCCTCGTCGAACGGCGAGGGCTGGCGCCAGGTGGGCGAGCTCGGACTGGCCCTGCTCCTGTCGGCCGCCATCGGCCTCGAGCGGGAGATCCGCCAGAAGAACGCCGGGCTGCGCACCCACACCCTGGTTGGTGTCGGGGCGGCGCTGTTCATGCTGGTCTCCAAGTACGGCTTCACCGACGTGCTCCAGCCCAACCGGGTCGTCCTCGACCCGTCCCGGGTGGCGGCGCAGATCGTGACCGGGGTCGGGTTCCTGGGTGCCGGCCTCATCTTCGTGCGGCGTGACTCGGTGCGGGGCCTGACCACCGCCGCCGCCATCTGGCTCACCGCCGCGGTGGGCGCCGCGTCGGGGGCCGGGCTGCCGGTGCTGGCGGGCGTGACGACCGGGGCCTACATCGTGGTGACCATCGCCTTTCCCGAGATCACCCGCCGGCTGCCCCACCCGTTCACCTCCACCTCGGTGGTGCGGATCCGCTACCCCGACGGGCGGGGGATCCTGCGCCAGCTGCTGGAGGTGGCGACCGAGGGCGGCTTCGTCATCGACGAGATCCGGACCGCGACCGTGCGCAACCTGGCGACCCGCGAGCCCGAGCCCGACGACGCCGGAGCGGGAGCGGGGGCGGGGGCCGGAGAGGGACTGGGGGCCCGCATGGTCGAGGTACGGATCAGCCTGCACGGCAAGGGCTCGGTCAACGACCTGGTCGCCTCCCTGTCGGACGTCGACGAGGTCGACGCGGTGCTGGTCGACGACCCGGGCGGCGGGGACGACTGACGACCGCGTCAGGCGAACAGCGCGTCGCCCCAATGCTGCCCGCGACGGATCCCCGGCGGGACGGCGAAGATGCCGCTGCCGATGTGCTGGATGTACTCGTTGAGCGCGTCGCTCGTCCCCAGCTTCTGCTGGAGGCTGACGAACTGCTCGGGCCGCTTGACGAAGGCGATGAAGAACAGCCCCCCGAGCAGCGTGCCGCGCACCGGGTCGATCCCGTCGGTGAACGAGTAGCCGCGGCGCAGGATCCGGGTGCCGCCGTTCTCCTCGTGGCTGGCCAGCCGGATGTGAGCCCCGGCCGGGATCACCGGCTGTCCCAGGCCGTTCTTCTTCGTGAAGTTGGGCGCGGTGAACTCACCCCCGCCGGTGAGCGGGGCACCGCTGACCTTGACCCGGCCGATGACGTTCTGCTGGTCGCCCAGATCGTCCCGGTCCCAGTTCTCGATGAAGATCTGGATCCGCCGGGCGATGAGGTAGCTGCCGCCCCTCATCCAGGCTTGGTCGGTCTCGTCCCCGACCCAGACGTAGTCGTCCAGCAGGCCGGTCTGCTGGGACTTGATGTTGCGGGTACCGTCCTTGAACCCGAGGAGGTTCCGGGGGGTCGCCTGGGCCGAGCTGGTGGACGAGGTCTTGCCGAAGCCCAGCTCCATCCAGTTGTAGTCGACCACGCCGAGGCCGAGGCGGGCCAGGTTGCGCACGGCGTGGAAGGCCACCAGCGGGTCGTCCGAGCAGGCCTGGATGCACAGGTCGCCCCCGACGTAGTCGGGGTCGAGGTTCTCGTTGGGGAGGGGCGGGAGATCGGCGAGCAGTGCCGGCTTCTTCGACCCCAGGCCGAACCGGCCGTCGAAGAGCGACGGCCCGTAGCCGATGGTCACGGTGAGGCCGCCCGCCGGGGAGCCGATGGCTTCGCCGGTGTCGAGGGGCGGGTCGTCCAGGTCGCTGTCGTCCCCGACCAGCCGGCCCCGGGTCATCCGCTCCGCCGCGCTGGTCCAGTCGGTCAGCAGGTCCCGCAGGTCGCCGCGGCTGGCGCCGTCGAGCACGTTCATCGAGGCGAACGCCAGCCGGTCCTGGGCGGGGGTGACGATGCCCGCCTGGTGCTCCCCGTAGAAGGGATAAGTGCGGTTGGCGCCGGCGCCACTGGCGGTCCCGCTGTCGGCCGCGGCCACCGCGGCGGCGAACGGTCCGGCCCCGCCCACGGTGCCGCCGAGCGCCGTAGCCGCCCCGGCCAGCCCCATGCCCCCCAACAGCTGTCGGCGGGACATCGGCCCCATCGCTCAGGCCACCCGGCCCGACATCTTGGACAGCGCCTCGGCGAAGGCCTGGACCTGGGCCGAAAGCGCCTTGCGCTGGCGGTCGAGCACCTGGGAGTACTCGACGTAGCCGGTGTCGTCGTAGCCCGGCGTGGCCCGGTACTGGGCGAGGGCGTGCTCCACCGCCTGATCGCGCTGGGTGATCTGGGCGACCACCGAGGGGCTGGTGCGCTGGAGGTAGGGCTTCAAGAGGTCGACGACCTCCGTGGCCCCGTCCACGTTGGCCTGAAAGACGATGAGGTCGGTGTTCGAGTAGCGCTCTTCCTCGCCGGTGATCTTGGACGTCGCCGCCTCGTTGATCAGGTCGGTGGCCCCGCTGGCCATGGTGACCGGGTCGTAGGACGCGGTGGACACCAGCTGCCCGAGCTGCCGCTCGTGCTGGACCAGCTGGCCGCAGTACGGCGACGCGCCGTCGAGGGTGTCGTCGGCCCACAGCAGTTCCTCGATCTTGTGGAAGCCCTCGAGGTCGGCCGGGTTGGTCACCGGGTTGTCGATCCGGCCGTCGATCGAGGTGTCGAGGGTGCCCCACACCTCGGCCACCGGCTCGATGCGCTCGTAGTAGACGCGGGTCTGGGGGTAGAGCGCCTCGGCCCGGGCCTGGTTGCCGGCATCGATGGCCGCGCACAGGGCCTGGCTGGAGGCGACCAGGTCGGCCACCTGCTGGTCGACGTAGGTGGCGTAGCCCGACACGGCGCCGGCCAACGACGAGTTGGTCTTCCACCCCGCCGCCTTCGACTTGCCCGTCACCGTGAACGCGGCGTGCTGCTGGGCGGCGCCGGGGCAGTTGATGACGTAGCGGCCGGGCTGCACGACCAGGGCGAAGCCGCCCGACAGACCGGGGGTGAGGTTCTCCTGCTCGCCCAAGATGTGCGACAGGTCGCTGGTGCGCAGCTCGGCCTCGGAGACCGCGCCGGCGTTCTTGTTCTTGATGTTGAACTGGATCTGGCCGGCCTGGACCTTGGCCGGCTTGGGGGCACAGGTCCGGGGCGTGAGCGTGATGTTGACGGTGGTGGTCCGGACGTCGGCGCCGGCCGGCGCGCCCAGCGCGGGCACGACCACCGCCACGCCGGCCAGCAGGGCCGTCACGATCCCGACGGTCCGCGAGCTGCGGCCCCGACCCTCTGGCCGGTTCCTCGTCGCCGCCGCTCGTCGGGCCCTGCGATCACCGGGTACGGCTGGCGGCACGATGGGTCGCTCCTTGTCGGATCGGGGGTCGGATCGGGGGTCGGGTCGGGGGTCGGGTCCGTGGTCGGGGGGCGGTGACCGGTCACGAGCGGGGTGCCGGGACGGCCGGCCGCGCCGAGCTGTCGGCCGGGGCGGCCATGGGGACCGGCGTCGTGGTGGCAGCCACGGCCGGCCGGCGGCGCTGGGGCCAGAGCATGACGGCGAGCAGGGGGACCAGGAAGGCGAGGTAGGCGACCACCTCGGTCCACACCGGGTAGGGCTGGATGCCGAGGACTCCGGTCACGAAGGACTCGAGCGGGGTGCCCGGGCGCACCAGCCACGAGAGGTCGAACGCCTGGACCTGACCGAAGTTCACCCAGCCCGCCTCGTTCGCCGTGTGGAAGGCGGTCATCACCAGCCCGGCCGCGATGACGACGAGCACGATGCCGGTCACGCGGAAGAACCGCGAGAGGTTGAGACGGATCCCGCCTTTGTAGATGAGGTAGCCGAGCACCACGGCGAGGAGGATGCCGAGCACCGCGCCCATCCAGCTCGCCGTGGCATCCCCGCTGGCGTGGAAGGTGGCGAGGAGGAACACCACCGTCTCGAACCCCTCCCGCAGGACCGCCAGGAAGGCCATGGCCACCAATGCCTTCGACGAGCCCTGCGCCAGGGCCGATCTGGCCTGGCGCTCGAGGTTGCCCTTCAGGCTCCGGGCGTGCGTGCGCATCCAGAGGACCATGTAGATGACCATGACCACCGCGATGGCACCGACCACCGTCTCGAGCCCCTCCTGCTGGCGCTGGGGGAGGTTCTCCGACACGATCTGGAGGGCGACGCCGATCCCGATGCAGATGGCCACGGCGATGGTCACCCCGATCCAGACCTGGCGCAGGGCGTCGCGACGACCCTGCTGCCCCAGGAACGCCGCCACGATGCCCACGATGAGAGCCGCCTCCAAGCCCTCCCGCAGTCCGATGACGAACGTCGGCAGCATTCTTCCCCCGGGCACCTTAGGGTGGCCTAACTCTTAGGCTGGCCAAACCTTGCTCCCCAGGGCACCCACATGTCAAGCGCCAAGGCCGTAGGATCCCGCCGGCCGCGATGGGGGCGCCCGGCGCCGGCGCTGCCCGCTCAGATCAGACCGCCACCCCGAGCAGCTCCAGCAACCGGTCGGTCCACCAGTCGGTGGGCGTGGAATGGCCGTTCTCCCACCGCGACACCGTGGCACTCGTGGTGCCGAGCTGTGCCGCCAGCTCGTTCTGGGTCCAGCCCCTCTGCTTGCGGGCGATCATGAGGCGGTACCCCGTCGAGTCCGGGCTCAACATGCTCGAGTCTCCCTCCCCACGCCGTCCATCCCTCGTCCTCGGGCGGTGAGCTCAGCGGCTCACCCGTAGGCGTTGACCTTCACCGGGTGGACGGCGATACAGACCCGGTGCGCACCGGCCGGCGTGATCCGACGGACCTGCTCGACGCTCGAGCCGCGGCTCTCGGCGATCCTGGACGCCCAGCCGAAGTCGTGGTCGTCGATGAGCTCCGCCCGGCCACGCACCTCCAGCGTCTTGAACGGCGTGGTCGGGTCGACCAGGAAGACGGTGCACTCGGGCCGGCGCTGGAGGTTTTTGACCTTCTGCTTCTCCGAGCTCACGGTGAACCGGAACACGTCCTCGTCGAGGAGGTACCCCACCGCGGTGGACTGGGGGAACCCGTCGTGGCCGAACGTCGAGAGGATGGCCGTGCCGGCATCCTGGGCGAGCGACCGGTGCGACTCGGGAATGAGGCTCACGGTGCGGACCGGTGCTCAGTGGGCCGGCGTCGTGCGCGGGTCGGGGATGTAGTCGACCGCCAAAAACCGCTTGAGCACGTCCACCCGGCCCGTGACCTCCACCCCCGGGCGCGGGGGCGGCGACCGCTTCCACACCACGAGGGCAAGGTCCTCGGCCGACGCCGCGACGACGACGTCGGGCTCGACGGTGCGGCTCGTCCGGCGGGCCGCGTCGAGGTGACCGTCGTGCACCGAGATCGCCCAGCTCACCGCGACGTCGGTCGCCCGCAGCTCGACCGTGCCGCCGATCGGGGCCACGTCGGCGCCGGCCAGCCGGGGGACGAAGCTCTCGAAGACCCGGTCGATCTCCTCGATCGCCAGGTCGGACGGGATCGGCGCGTGGTCGCCCAGGACCGACTCGAGATCCCACCGGTGGACGCCCACCTCCACCGCGAGCGACGGGGCGACCAGGCTGGCCGGCCGGTTCCCCACGCCGTGAGGGAACGGGACCAGCGTGTCGGGCCGCACCTCGCGCAGCACGCCCAGGAGGGGAGAGAGCCCCTCTTTGACCCAGCCGACCACCGCCGGCCCGCTCGGGGCGTCGCCGCCCGCACCCTCGGGCTCGGAGGCCCCGGCCACCACGGCGCCGAAGATCCGCAGGGCCCGGCCGATGTGGACCGAGAGCGTCTCGACCGTGAAGGCAGGGTATGCAGGGACGTGAGCGGCCAAGGGGGAACGTTCGGCCACCTCGACGAACCGAAGCGTCTCCCGCTCGAGATGGGCCAGGGACTCCTGGCCCGTCGCAGGTGTCTGGGCGAGGTCGATGCTCATGGCTGGTCCTCCGTCGGTGCCGCCGCCCGGTCCGGCCACACCGTGGTCAGGCGTTGGGGCGCTGTCCTAACCCCATATATTTTATGGAGTTAGTAGGGATTGTGCAAGACGGTTGGTAGGGTGGGGGTCCGCAGCCGACCCGAGCCAGGAGGTGCGTGCCGTGCCCGATCCGATCCGTGTCGGTGTGGTGGGAGCCAGCCCCACCCGTGGGTGGGCGCTCGGCTCGCACCTGCCGCCCCTGAGCGCCCTGCCCGACTTTCGGCTGGTCGCGGTGGCCACCTCGCGGGCCGAGACGGCGCGCGAGACGGCGGAGCGCTTCGGGGTCCCGCTGGCCTTCGGCGACCCGGGCGAGCTCGTCGTCCACCCCGACGTGGACCTGGTCACCGTCTCGGTGAAGGTCCCCCACCACTACGAGCTGGTCCGGGCGGCGCTCGAAGCGGGCAAGCACGTCTTCTGCGAGTGGCCCCTCGGAGCCAACACCGCCGAGGCGAGCGAGCTGCTCGCATCGGCCCGGGCCCAGGGCGTCCGCCACGTCGTCGGGCTTCAGGGACGGCGGAGCCCGACCGTCAACTACGTGCGCGACCTGGTGGCCGACGGCTACCTGGGCGAGCTCCTGTACGCCGGTCTCGCCGTCGAAGGCGAGGGCCGCGGCGACCAGATCGCCGAGGAGCGGGTGTGGACGGCCGACCGGGCCAACGGGGTGGGGACCCTGGCCATCCTGGCTGGGCACAACCTCGACGTGCTGCGCTACGTGGTGGGCGACCTGGTCGGGCTCCAGGCGACGGTCGCCGTACGCTGGCCCTCGGCCACCGTGGTCGAGACCGGGGCGACGATCGAGGTGACCAGTCCCGACGTGGTCCTCCTGCAGGGTCGCACCGGCGAGCGGGGGTACGTCTCGGCGACCGTCCAGACCGGCCTGCCCAAGGGCGCGGGCGCCGAGCTCGAGTTGCAGGGGACCGACGGGGTGCTCCGGGTCAGGGCCAGCCGGTCGCTCCACCTCACCGACGCCGCCCTCAGCCTTTCGGGCGCCACCGGCGAGGCACCGCCGGCGCCGCTGGTCGTCCCGGACAAGTACCGCACGGTTCCGGAGGCCGTTCCCGACACCGCCGCCCGCAACGTGGCCGGGCTCTACCTCACCCTCGCCGACGCCTTCGCCCGGGACGAGCCGCCCGAGTCCCTCGAGCCGAGCTTCGCCACCGCGCTCGAGCTCCATCACCTGCTGGACGAGATCGAGGCGGCCTCCGAGTCCGGCCGGCGACGGGCCATCGACTGACGGGCCATCGACTGGGGGCCGGGCCCGGCCCGGCCCGAACCGGCTCCGCCCCGGGGTCCTAGGCTTGAGGGGCATGGACTATCGAGCACTCGGTCGCACCGGCGTGAAGGTCAGCCCGCTCTGTCTCGGGGCGATGATGTTCGGGGCCTGGGGGAACCCGGACCACGACGACTCGGCCCGGATCATCCACCGGGCCCTCGACGCCGGCATCAACTTCATCGACACCGCAGACGTCTACTCGGCGGGCGAGTCCGAGACCATCGTGGGCAAGGCGCTGGCCTCGGTCGACCGTTCGCGGGTCGTGCTGGCGACCAAGGTGCACGCCGCGATGGGCGAGGACCCCAACGCCCAGGGCAACTCCCGCCGATGGATCATCGCCGAGTGCGACAACAGCCTGCGTCGGCTGGGGACGGACTACATCGACCTTTACCAGATCCATCGGCCCGACCCGACGGTCGACATCGACGAGACCCTCGGCGCCCTGAGCGACCTGGTCCACGCGGGCAAGATCCGCTCGTTCGGCAGCTCGACCTTCCCCGCCGAGCAGATCGTCGAGGCCCAGTGGGTGGCGGAACGTCGCGGACGCGAGCGGTTCACGACCGAGCAACCGCCATACTCGATCCTCGTGCGCGGCATCGAGCGCGACGTCCTGCCCACCGCGGCGTCCTACGGCATGGGCGTCATCCCGTGGAGCCCGCTGGCCGGCGGGTGGCTGTCGGGCCGTTACGGAGAGGGCAAGGACAACTCGAGCCGGCGAGCGGGGCGGATGCCCGGCCGCTACGACCTGAGCCTCCCGGCCAATCAGCGCAAGCTCGAGATCGTGACCGAGCTGGCCAAGCTGGCCGACGAGGCCGGGCTGACGCTCATCGAGCTGGCACTCGGGTTCGTGCTCGAGCACCCGGTGGTCACTTCCGCCATCATCGGGCCCCGCACCATGGACCAGCTCGAGTCCCAGCTGTCGGCCCCCGACATCCGCCTCGACCCCGACGTGCTGGATCGGCTGGACGAGATCGTCGCCCCCGGGACCAACGTCAATCCCGAGGACGCCGGATGGAAGCCCCCCGCCCTCGTCGACGCCGGCCTCCGGCGCCGGGCCGCCCGATAGCGAGTCGACACCGCCCGATAGCGAGTCGACCCGGGGTAGAGGCGGTCAGGTCCCGGGCGCATCACCGCCCGGCGCGACGTCAGCCCAGGTGCCGGGCGGCGAACGCCAGGGCGTCGGCCCACGACGCCTTGTCGGCGGCGTCGTTGCGCAGCGGCGGCACCGGCGCGCTGAAGGCGTGCCCGGCCCCCTCGTACGTCTTGATCTCGTGCTCGACGTGCCATTGCTCGAAGCGGCGCCGGAACTCGGGCAGCATCCCGAAGAGCAGCTGGTCCTCCTCGCCGACGATGAGCAGCACCGGGCAGGCCACGTTCCACAGCAGGTCGATCGGCTGTACCGGGCGCTTGGCGTTCAGCTCGGGGAAGGTCGGCTGGCTGGGGAAGAACAGGACGGCCGCCGCCAGCTGACGGTCCAGCGCCGCGGCCAGCAGGGCCAGGGTCCCCCCGGTGCAGTAGCCCCACACCGCCACCCGAGCCGGGTCGACGTCGGGCCGAGCCCGGGCGTAGTCGACGGCGGCCAGGACGTCGTGCGTGCCCTGGGTGAAATCGAGCCGCTCGATGAACTCCATGACCTCCGAAAAGTCGGTGTAGCTCTCCGGATCGCTCAGGCCGTGGCCCCGGTAGTAGTCGGGCACCACGACCACGTAGCCCTGGCCGGCCAGCTCGGACGCCACGTGCCGGGTGAAGTCGTTGATGCCGAAGGCCTCGGTGGACAGCACCACGGCGGGGTGCCGGCCCTCCTCGGACGGGACGTAGACGAGCGTCGGGACCGTGCCCTGATCGCTCGGCAGCACGACGCTGGTCGACGACACCATCGCATCCCCCTCGTGGTCCGCTCGTCGCGAGTGTAGGCGCCGGGCGAGACCGGGCCCCGGACGGCGCCGGTCGCGCCGTTCACATGGCGTTCACGAATCCGAAATGGCCAGGCAACTCCCGCTCCGTACGGTGGCCGGCAATGAGTACGGAAGCGCATGCAGCTACGTATACAACGCCGCACACGGCCAGCTCCCTGGCGTACCAGGAGCTCAAGTCCTGGATCCTGCTGGGTGAGGTGCCGGTCGGGGTCCGCCTGCGCGAGGAGCGGATCGCCGAGCGGATCGGCGTGTCGCGCACGCCGGTGCGCGAGGCCATGCTCCGGCTGCACGCCGAGCGCTTCCTCGAGCGCCACGTCGAGGGTGGCTACCGGGTGGCCACGCCCAGCTCGACCGTGATCAGCGAGCTCTACGAGGTGCGCCGCGCCCTCGAGCTGTTCGCGCTGGGGCGGTGCGCCGACGGCCACGCCACCTACGACCGCCCGATGCTCGAGGCCCTCCACCACGACTGGTCGAGCATCGACGCCGACGTGGACCTGCCCGACCCCGAGTTCGTGCTGCTGGACGAGGAGTTCCACGGAAGCCTGGCCGAGGCGGCCGGCAACCACGAGCTGGCCGAGGAGCTCCGCCGGGTCAACGAACGGATCCGGCCCGTCCGGAGCCACGACTTCGTCACCCCCGGGCGCATCGCGACGACCATCGAAGAGCACCTCGGCATCCTCGGGGCGGTGATGGACGGCCTCGAGGGCAAGGCGTCGATGCTGCTCGACCGCCACATCCGGGTCTCCCAGGAGGTCGTCGAGCGGGCCTCGTCGCTCGCCCTCGAGCGCATGCTCGCCGCCGGCTCGGGGGAGGGGGCCCGATCCTGGTGAACGCGCCCCTGACCCAGACGCCGGCCCCGCGGGCCGGCACCGCCGGGGGGACGCATGGAAGCGAGCTGCTGGCCGTTCGCGGCATCACGAAGAGGTTCGGGCCGGTCACCGCGAACGAGGACGTGCACTTCACCGTGCGCTCGGGGGAGGTCCACGCCCTGCTGGGCGAGAACGGCGCCGGCAAGAGCACGCTCGTCAAGATGCTCTACGGCGTCTACCAGCCCGACGCCGGCGAGATCCTGGCCCACGGTCGTCAGGTGCGCATCGCGTCGCCGGCGGCGGCGCGCGACCTGGGGCTGGGCATGGTGTTCCAGGACCTGCGCCTGGTGCCGGCGCTCAGCGTCTGGGAGAACGTCTCGCTGCACGTGCGCCCCAAGGGCAGGGTGCTCAAGCCCGGGGCCCTGCAACGGCGGATCGCCGAGGCGTCCGAGCGCTACGGCCTGGCCGTCGATCCGACCGCCAAGGTGGCCGACCTCTCCATCGGCGAGTGGCAGCGGGTCGAGCTGTTGAAGGTGCTGTTGGCCGGGGCGCGGGTGCTCATCCTCGACGAGCCGACCAGCGTCCTCACCCCCGACGAGGTGGAAGGGCTGTTCGGGGTGGTGCGCCAGCTGCGCTCCGAGGGCACCGGCGTGGTGATCATCACCCACAAGATGCGCGAGGTGCGCGACATCGCCGACCGGCTGACCGTCCTGCGGGCGGGCCGGATCATCCTCGCCGACATGGCGGCCACCGAGGTCGCCGACGACGACCTGGTCAACGCCATGGTCGGCGAATCGGTGCGACCGGTGCACAACGCGGGCGAGCAGCCGCCGTCGAACGTCCCCCCCGTCCTGGTGGCCCGGGGACTGGCGTTGACCGGGGTCGGCGAGGGATCGGGCCTGCGCGGCGTGGACCTCAGCGTCGGGGCGGGCGAGATCCTGGGCGTCGCCGGGGTGGCCGGCAACGGGCAGCGCGAGCTGTCGGACCTGCTGACGGGAGCCGCCCGGGCCGACGCCGGGTCGGTGTCGGTGGGCGGGGTCACCCTCCCCAACGGGGGCCCACGGGCCTTTCGCGGGGCCGGCGTCGTGTCGGTGGCCGCCGACCCGCTGCGGGAGTTCGTGGTGCCCGGCCTCACCCTGGCCGAGCACGCAGCGCTGTGGGAGGCCGCCGGTTCGGCGCACCGGCTGCGCTTCGACGTGAAGGGGGCCACCAGGCGGCTGGGGGACAAGGGTCGCCGGTTGCGCCTCCCCCTGGCGCCGGCCGGCCGGCGGCTGGACCAGCTGTCGGGCGGCAACATCCAGCGGGTGCTGCTCACCTTGGCCCTGGGCGATCCGGCCACCGTGCTGGTCGTCTCCTATCCCACCCGGGGGCTCGACGTGCGGACGACCGAGATGACCCGCTCGCTCCTGCTGAGCGCCCGGGCGGCCGGAAGCGCGGTGGTGCTGATCTCCGAGGACCTCGACGAGCTGATGGCGCTGTGCGACCGGATCGCGGTGCTCGCCCACGGCGCGGTGAGCGGCGTGGTCCCGGGGCGCTCGGCCGACCGGCGGGGCCTGGGCCAGCTCATGACCGGGGCGGCGTGATGGCCCTCGCCCCGGTGTCCGAGCCCGAACTGGTCACCCTGCCCGAGGACCCGCTCGACGACGACGGCCGGGCGCGCCCGTGGTCCGCCCGCATCGACTACCGGCGCCTGGCGATCGTGGTGACGACCTACCTGGCCGTGCTCGTGCTGTTCGGCGTCGTCCTCCTGCTCAAGAGCGACGACCCGTTCAGCGTCCTCAACACGATGCTGCACTCGACCATCCTCAACTGGGGCGCCGTGCAGCAGACCGTCCTGCGGGCGGTCCCGATCTCGCTCGCGGCGCTGGCGGTGGCCATCCCCGCCCGCGCCGGGATGGTCAACGTCGGGGGGGAGGGTCAGCTCATCATGGGCGCGGTGGCCGCCACCGGCATGGGGCTCCTGGTCAGCTCCTCGTGGCCCGGGCCCCTCACCTGGCTCGCCATGGCGGTCGCCGGGGCCGTGGTCGGCGGGTTGTGGGCCGGGATCGCCGGGGCCCTGCGCACCGCGCTGAACGCCAACGAAGCGGTCACCACGTTGCTCATGAACTTCCTCGCCAACGACGTCATGCTCTACCTGATCTACCAACCCTGGAAGTTCTCGGGCGGCTCGGGTCAGCCCGAGAGCAAGCCCCTCCCCGGCGGGGCCCGGCTGACCCAGCTCTTCGGGAGCCAGCTGAACCTCGGGGTCATCGTGGCGGTGGCGGTGGCCCTGGTGGTGTGGGTGGTCCTGCGCCACAGCGGGTGGGGGTTCGCTCTGCGGATCGTGGGCGGGAACCCCGAGGCGGCCCGCCGGGCCGGCCTGCCGGTCAAGCAATTGCTGGTGTCGGCGATGGTCGCCGGCGGGGCCCTCGCCGGCCTGGGCGGGATGCTGAACTTCGCCGGGCTGGAGTTCCAGCTCCGCCCGGACATCACCGCCACCTTCGGGTACGTGGCCTTCCTGGCCAGCTTCCTCGGCCGCCACGACCCGCCCAAGGTGGTCGGTGCCGCCCTGCTGTTCAGCGCCATCGCCATCAGCGGCAACGGGATCCAGCTGGCCTACGGGCTCGACGGCGCCATCGTCGACGTGCTGCTGGCGCTCATCGTCATCGCTCCCCTGGTCCTCACCCGCGGCGCACGGAAGGTGTGGCGATGAACGGCATCGAACAGACCCTGATCGGAGGCGTCGAGGGGGGCGCGGCCATCTTGATCCCCGCCCTCGGCGAGCTGGTGGGCGAGCGGGCCGGCGTCGTCAACCTCGGCCTCGAGGGCTGCATGCTCGCCGGCGCCCTCGGTGCCTACGCGATGGCGGTGGCCACCGGCAACGTCTGGTACGGACTAATCGGGGGCCTGGCCGCCGGGGCGCTGTGTGGGCTGCTGCACTCGTGGCTCGTGGTGTTCCGCCACGCCGACCAGCTCGCCAGCGGGCTGGTGGTGTGGTTCCTGGCCCTGGGGGTGACCTCGGTGTTCGGGACCGGCTACGTCAACGACACGATCTCGCCCCTGCCCATCTTGTCCATCCCCGCGCTCGGGCGGATCCCGTTCCTCGGCCCGGTCCTGTTCCGGCACGACCTGGTCGTCTATCTCGGCTTCCTCCTCGTCCCCACCATCTGGTTCGTCCTCTACCGGACCAGGGTCGGTCTGGCGGTGCGGGCGACCGGCGAGCGCCCCGAGGTCGTCGCGGCAGCCGGTGGGCGGCCGGCCCTCATCCAGGTGGTCGCGGTGACCCTGGGGGCCGCCCTCGGTGGGCTCGGTGGCGCCCAGCTGTCGATCGGCTACGTGGGGAACTGGTTCGACGACATGACCAGCGGCTACGGCTTCGTCGCGGTGGCCGTGGTGCTGTTCGCCGCCTGGCGGCCGTTCCGGGTGCTGGGCGGCGCGCTGCTCTTCGGCGTGGCGCTGGCCGCCGCCTCGGTGCTCCAGGCGCACGGGGTGAGCGTCAACCAGTACGTGCTCGACGCCATGCCCTACCTCATCACCCTCATCGCGCTCATCGCCCTGGCTCGACAGGGCAGTGCCGAGGCGCCCGAGGGGCTGCGAAGAGCGTTGACCAACTCGGGCTGATCCCCGGTCCCTCCCCCGGGGAGCGCCCCGGGCGGGCCACCGCCTACCCCGATTCACCATCTCTGCCCATCACCCATCACCCATCCCTTCCCCGCGGTACCCCCACTCGGGAACACGAGCTCGCCTCGGCGAGAACGAAAGGAGCACAGTATGGACATCCGCAGGAGGCTCCGGCGGCTCGTCGCCGTCGTTGGTGCCGCCGCCGTCGGGATCGTGGGGTTGACCGCGCTGGTGGCGGCCCCGCCGGCCGGCGCCGCCACCAAGACGACCGTCGGTTTCATCATGGTCGGTTCCCGATCGGACTACGGCTACAACCAGGCGGTCTATGTGGCCAGCCAGGCGGTGGCCTCCAGCATGAAGAACGTCAAGGTCATCACCGCCGACAACGTGCCCGAGAACGAGTCGGTCACCCAGGCCATGCAGGCCATGGTCAGCGCCGGGGCGAAGATCATCTTCGCCACCAGCTACGGGTACTTCCCCTACGCCCTGGCCTTCGCCAAGGCGCACCCGAGCGTCGTGGTGCTTCACCAAGGTGGCTTCCAGACCGGGGCGTTCCCGCCCAACTTCGGCACGTACTGGGGTGAGGCGTTCGAACCGGTCAGCCTGGGCGGGATGGCCGCCGGCGCGGTGACCAAGACCAACAAGCTCGGGTTCGTCTACGCCTTCCCGATCAGCCAGACCATCGGCAACATCGACGCCTTCGAGCTCGGCGCCCAGTTGACCAACCCCAAGGCACAGACCTACCTGGTGAACACCTCGAACTGGTGCGACCCCCTCAAGCAGAAGGAGGCCGCGTCGGCGCTGCTGTCCCAGGGGGTCGACGTGCTGACCCAGCACCAGGATTGCCAGGCGACGGTGATCGGTGCCGCCAAGGCGGCGCACGCCTCGGTGGTCGGCTATCACTACGACGCCGAGCCCCTCGACCCCAGCGGGTGGCTCACCGGATCGGCGTGGAAGTGGACCCCCGTCTACAAGTCGATCATCGGGACCGTCCTGTCGGGAAAGTTCACCGGCAGCAAGTACAACGCCAACTGGGTCGGGACCTTCGCCGACAACGACAACCCGCTGACCCTGGCGCCGTTCGGCGCCTCGGTGAAGCCGGCCGTGCGGACCAAGATCCTGGCCGAGGAGGCGAAGTTGAAGCAGCCGGGTGCCTCGGTCTTCACCGGTCCGATCACCTGCCAGGACGGCAAGGTGCTCTACCCGGCCGGCACCGTGCCCACGTACGCCCAGATCAACAACATCAACTGCCTGGTGAAGGGCGTGGTCGGAAGCCTCCCGTCGTCATGACGAGCTGCTGGTGAACGACGTGCTGGCCGAGGCCGTTCCCTACCCGTGGCCCTATCACGGCCACCTCGACCCGCAGCGGTGCGCACTGCTGGTGTGCCGGGACCGGCGGTGGCGGGTCGCCGGTCCGGCCGCCGACGTCGCCGACGTCGAGCTGGACGGCCTGGCCCGGACCGTGTCGGCGGCCGGCGGGTTGGTGGTGGTGCTGGAGCCGACGGACACCGACAGCGGGGCCGGCACCGACGCCGGTCCCGCGTCGGTGCCCGGGGCCGTCCGGGTCCCGACCCGGGGAACCAACGGGTTCTCCGGCTCGCCCCTGCACGGGGTGCTCCGACGGGCCGGTTGCCGCGACCTGGTGGTAGCCGGCTGGGGCCTCGAGGGGCCGGTCCACTCGACCCTCCGGGCGGCCAACGACCGGGGCTACGAGTGCCTGCTCGTCCCCGACGCGTCAACCCCGCTCCTCGCCGAGCTGGTCGATGCCTCGTGCTCCACCGTGGCCATGTCGGGGGGCATCTTCGGCGCCTACGCGCCAGCCGTCGAGCTGCGGGCGGCGTTGCAGCGGGCCGCCCCCGGCGCGGTGCGCGGCCCTATGTCCGTTCGTGTCCCCCATCCAGCGACCGCCAAGGAGACCGCTATGACCCCTGCCGGCATCCATCCGGCCACCGACGCCGACGTACGAGTCGACGTTGACGCCGATCCCGACGTCCGAGTCGACGCCGACCCCTACCCCTGGCCCTGCGTGGGGACCCTCGACCCCGCCCGGACCGCCCTGGTCCTGATCGACTGGCAGGTCGACTTCTGCGGCCCGGGCGGGTACGTCGACCGCATGGGCTACGACCTGAGCCTGACCCGAGCCGGTCTCGGACCCACGGCGCGGGTGCTCGAACGGGCCCGGCAGTGGGGCTGCACGGTCGTCCACACGAGAGAGGGCCACCGCGACGACCTGGCCGACTGTCCGCCCAACAAGCTCTGGCGCTCCCGGCGCATCGGAGCGGGCATCGGCGATCCCGGACCCGCCGGCCGCATCCTGGTGCGGGGCGAGCCCGGCTGGCAGATCGTGCCCGAGGTGGCCCCGGCACCGGGGGAGCTCATCGTGGACAAGCCGGGCAAGGGCGCCTTCTACGCCACCGACCTCGGGCTCCTGTTGGAGGTCCGAGGCATCACCCATCTGATCTTCACCGGCATCACCACCGACGTCTGCGTGCACACCACGATGCGCGACGCGAACGACCGCGGCTACGAGTGCCTGCTGCTGTCGGACTGCACGGGTGCAACCGACGAGGGGAACTACCGGGCAGCCCTCAAGATGGTGACGATGCAGGGCGGGGTCTTCGGGTCCGTCGCCACGTCCGAGGCCCTCCTCACCGCTCTCGACCGCTCGACGGACCGCTCGACGGCCCGCTCGAGGTGAGCGACACGAGCGGGCCGGCGCCGCTGGCCCAGCCGGGTCAGCCGGGCGAACCCGACCGGACCCTCGCCACGCGCTCGATCGACGACGCCCTCGGGACCCTGCGCGCCCTGGTCGTCGACGATCCCCCGGCGCCCCCTCCCCTGGTGGTGAGCAGCCTGCACCTCGCCCCGTACCGACCCGCGGCCGCCCCCGCGCTGACCCGCCATCGGAGCGCCGGCGCACCCCGCCCCGTCCCCGCACGGGTGGATGGAGAGGGTCTGGCCGACGTGGCCATCGCCATCGCCAAGGGCTCCACCAGCTGCCGCCAGCTGCTGGAGGACGCCCTCGAAGCGATGGCGCGGACCACCGACCTGGGCGCCATGGTGCACGTCGATCCCGACGACATCCGCCGCCAGGCCGACCGGCTGGACGCCGAGGCGGCGGGCGGGCGGGTGCGGGGGCCCCTGCACGGCATTCCCCTCACCGTCAAGGACGTCATCCACGTGCAGGGGATGCCCACCCGGGCGGGGTCGGTGACCTACGAGGCGCTGGACCCGCCCGAGGGCACCGCGGTGGCCCGCCTGCGCGCGGCGGGTGCGCTGGTGGTCGGCAAGGTGGCGACCCACGAGTTCGCGCTGGGCGTCACCACGCCCCAGTGCCGCAACCCCCACGACCCCTCCGCCATCGCGGGAGGCTCGAGTGGCGGCTCGGCCATCGCGGTTGCGACCGGCGTGGGGCTGGCCTCGCTCGGCACCGACACCCGCGCCTCACTGCGGGTGCCGTCCGCCCTGTGCGGAGTGGTGGGCTTCAAGCCCACCTTCGGACGGGTCCCGGTCGACGGGATCGTGCCGCTGTCGTGGACCATGGACCACCTGGGCCCGATCGCCCGCACGGTCGCCGACGCCGCGGCCGTCCTCGAGGTGCTGGCCGGCCCGGCCGGTCTCGGGCCGGCCGCCGGGCAGGACCTGGCCGGCCTGGTGGTGGGGGCGCCCGTCGCCATCCTCGAGGAGGCCGACCCGATCGTGGCCGCCGCGGTCGAGAACGTGCTCGGCACCCTCTCGCGACTCGGTTGCCGGGTTCTCGACGCGCCGTGCCCGAGCGCCGCCGACCTCGACGTCGCCAATGCGCTCGGCCTGCTGATCAGCCGGAGTGAAGCCGCCACGTTCCACCGGGCCCAGGGCACCGACATCGAGCGCTGCCTGCCCGAGGTGCGCGACCAGCTGCGGGCGGCCCTCGACATCCCGGCGGTGGACTACCTCGACGCGCAACGCCAGCGCGCGGCGCTCGGTGCCCGCGTCCGGGCCGGGCTGGCCGGCATCGACCTCCTGGTGACACCGACCACACCGGTGACCGCGCCACGCCGCGACGACTACGAGGGCTTCTTGCTGGTGCTCTCCCGCAACGCCATCATCTGGAGCCTGCTCGGCAACCCGGCCCTCTCGCTGCCGTGCGGGTCGTCGGCGGCGGGACTGCCGATCGGTGTCCAGCTGACGGCGGGCCCCGGGCGCGAGCGGCTCCTGGCCCAGGTCGGGACCGCGCTGGAGAGCGCGCTGTCGACCGGGACCAGCCAGCCGTGAGCCTGCCCGTCGACCGGCGCCCGGTGCTCGACGAGGTGACCGCCGCCTTCGAGGCGTACGAGGCCGCCCTGGTCGCCGACGACACCGCCGTACTCAACGAGCTGTTCTGGGAGAGCCCCCGGGTGGTGCGCTTCGGGATCGCCGACGCGCAACGCGGGCACGCCGAACTGGCGCGCTGGCGGGCCGCCCAGCCGCCGGTCCCGTCGGGTCGGGCTCTCGCCCGGACCAGCGTCGTCGCCTTCGGCGACGACCTGGCGGTGGTGACCACCGAGTTCAGCTATCCGGGGCGGCCGGCGGTCGGCCGTCAGTCCCAGACCTGGGTCCGCATGTCCGAGGGCTGGCGGATCGTCAGCGCCCATGTGTCGGAGATCCCTGTGGCGTGACCCACCCGCACCGGCCTGGAGCGGCGAAAGCGCCGCCCCGCACGGGCCTGGAGCGGCGAAAGCGCCGCCCCGCACGGGCCTGGCGCGGCGAAAGCGCCGCCCCGCACGGGCCTGGCGCGGCGAAAGCGCCGCCCGCACCGGCATGGCGCGGCGGAAGGGCCGCGTAGGGTGGCACCGACCACCGCCCGGAAGGACCCTGATGCGCTACCGCAAGCTCGGCCGCTCTGACCTCGAGGTCTCGGAGATCTCGCTCGGCTCGTGGCTCACCTACGCCGGCGGCGTCGAGGCCGACCAGACACGGGCCTGCACCGACGCCGCATTCGACGTCGGCATCAACTTCTTCGACACCGCCAACGTCTACGGCCGGGGTGCCGCCGAGGAGGTCTGGGGGGACGTCCTTTCGGGCCGGCGGCGCGACTCCTACGTGCTCGCCACCAAGGTCTGGGGCGCCATGTCCGACACCGACCAGGGCCTCGCCGCCTCCCAGATCGCCACCCAGATCGACGCCTCGCTCCGGCGGTTGCGCACCGACCACGTCGACCTCTATCAGGCGCACCGCTTCGACGTGAACGTTCCGATCGAAGAGACGCTCGAGGCCTTCCAGCAGGTGGTCCAGAGCGGGAAGGCCCGCTACCTCGGGTTCAGCGAGTGGACGCCCGAGCAGATCCAAGCGGCGATCGACATCGCCGGCCCGGATCTCTTCGTCTCGTCCCAGCCCCAGTACTCGATGCTGTGGCAGGCCCCCGAGGCGGAGGTGTTCCCGCTGTGCCACGCCAACGGCATCTCCCAGATCGTCTGGTCACCACTGGCCCAGGGGGTCCTGACCGGCAAGTACCAGCCGGGGAGGCCACCCCCCTCGGACTCCCGAGCCGCCAACGACGTCATGAACGTGGCCATGAACCTCGTCATGAGCGACGACGCCCTGCGGGCGGTCGAACGCCTGCAGTCGGTGGCCCGGGACGCCGGGCTCGAGCTGTCCGAGCTGGCCCTGGCCTGGGTACTGCGCCGGCCCGAGCTCGCCTCGGCGATCACCGGGGCCACCCGCCCCGAGCAGGTCATCGCCAACGCCGCCGCCTCGGGCATCGAGCTCTCCACCGAGGTCCTCCTCGCCGTCGACGAGGCCCTGGGCGAGGTGCCGGTGAAGGGCCAGACCCTCGGCCCGCTGGCGAGCGCCGGGGTGACCCGGCGGCCCTGACGCTCCGGCTGTCCGAATGCCGTGGTGTCGCGGAGTGCTCCGAGAGCCGGGGTCCTCCGGCGTCCCCGAATCGCCGGAGTGTCCGGGGGCCTACAGCGTCCCGGAGCGCTGGAGGAACTCGAAGGACACCCACCCGGCCGGGATCGGGAGCCAGAACGTCGCCACCCGGAACAGCAGCACCGCCGGGACCGCCTCGTGGGCGGGAATGCCGATGGCGGTCAGGCCGGCCGACAGCACCGCTTCCACCGCTCCCAGGCCGCCGGGGGTCGGGGCGATGGACCCGACCGTGTTCCCCGCCAGGTAGACGGCGGCCGTCGCCAGCAGCGGCGGGTGGGCCCCGACCGCGGCCAGGGCGGAGTAGAGCGCCAGCACGTAGCCGCTGGTCAGCAACAGGTTCCCCCCGGCGCCGACGGCCAGCCGGACCGGCTGGGAGATGGCCTCCAGCAGGCGCGGGATCGCCGTGCGCACCCGGGGCCAGATGCGGGCTCCCAGCAAGGCCCGGCTCGGCGGGATGGCGACCAGCAACCCGACCACCACCACGATCGACCCGAGCCCGATCAGCAGGTCGGGACCGGGGACCAGCTTGAAGCGGCTAACCCCCGAGCCGGTCAGCACCCCGATGATGAGCAACAAGGGCACCGTGGTCGCCACGTTCACGATCTGGGAGACCGCGACGGCTGCCGCGATGGCGCCCTCCTCGACCCCCTGGCGGTACAGGTAGCGGCTGTTGACGGCGACGTGACCCACGGTGGGGGGCATCGCCACCCCGACGAAGGCGCTCGACAGCTGGACCCAGTACCCCCGGACCATCGACAGCCGCTTCGGCACGAACGCGGCCAGGTTGAGCGCCGCGCCCAGGTAGGTGAGCGCCGAGCCGACGACGGCCACCACGAACCAGCCGGGGCGCATCGTCTCGAACGCGCCGAGCAGGTTGACCTTCGAGAGCTGGCCGACGAGGACGAACCCGGCGACGGTGAGGCCGACCGTGCTGACCACGGTCCGCCACCGGAACCGCTCGAGCCGCAGCGGGGCGGTGGTGTCCTCGGGTCCCACGAACTCCCGACGGACCTCGGTCAGGCAGGACTGGGCATTGCGCATCGCCGACCAACCCCAGGGCGCGAGGGCGATGGGCTGGAGGATCGCCGCCACCTCCTGCTCGTCGTCGGGCCGGTAGCCCTTCCGAAACGCCTCGACCGCCTCGGCCGCGCCCACCAGGCCGGCCGACGTGGTCAGCCCCTGGGCCACGTCGAGCCGGCGGGCCAGGTCCCCGGCGCCGTTCAGCGCCCGCTCCATCGAGGCGAAGCCCGAGCCGGCGGCGCCGACCACGAGGTTCTCCCGCCGCAGGTCACGGTGGGCGATGCCCGCCGTGTGCAGGCACCGCAGGGCCGCGAAGAGGCCGACCAGCTGCTGCTCGGAGACCCTCTCGTCCGGGGGGGCCCCCGGGGGCCGCCCGAGCGCCAGGACCAGGGTCTCCGGCGGTAGCTCGGCCAGCAGCAGGACCCGCGGCGCGAGCACGCCCACGCTGGCCGCGGTGTAGCTGGCGAGGGCCTGCTGCTGGAGCTGGGTGCGGGAGCTGAACACTCCGCTCCCACCCTGGACACCGCGCAGCCGCAGGGCCCGCCACAGCCGGCGGAGCGCACCCGAGCCCCGGGTGTCCCGATTGGCCAGCAGCACCAGCACGCCGGTGCCGTCCTCGAGCGTGCCGTCGAGGCCCCCGTGCGCGCCGGCGTCCGCCAGGGTGGCCATCGGCACCCCCGACTGGCGCAGCCAGCGCTGCAGCACCGCGGGATCGGGCCGGACCGACGCCACCGCCAGCAGCCACCGCACCAGGAGTCCCACCGCCCAGCCGCCGAGGGGCATGGCGAACAGGGCGAAGACCGTAAGGTCGTTGAGACTCAGCTCACTCAACGGGAGCAGTCCCACCGCCAGGACGCACCAGCGGGTCCAGCGCGGGCGGCGCGCCAGATCGGTGCCGGTGAGGAAGGCGGTGAAACCCACCGACACGACCAGGATGGTGGCGTTGTGGCCGTGCAGCATCGCCGCCGCGATGGCCCCGCGGCGACCCTTCCACTCGACCACGCACACCGCGGCGATCGCCACCGCCACGCCGAAGGCCACCAGCGCGTTGCGAGCCTCGCGGACGTCGGAGCGCAAGAGGACGACCGCGGCGACAACCGCCAACGCCAGGCACCCCAGCCCGACGACCGACACGAAGAGGTAGCCGAGCCCGCGCGGAACGTGATGGGTGATCCACGAAGCGACGTTGTCGGTCAGCTCGCTGGTGCCGATCGGCAGTTCGTGGGCGATGCCCACCAGAACCCCGATGGCCGCCAGCGCGAGCACGGCCACGAACAAGTCGGCCGGGCGGCGCACCCGCGCTTTGGGCCGGCGGCCGCCCCTCGTCGAAACCGGCTCGTTCACGCTAGCCAATGCGTCACTTCCCCTAGATCGTAGACGAGCACTTTGGGGCGACCCATCGGCGGGCCGTTTGGCGTCCTACACGGCGGCCCTCGTTTTGTGTGTGGTAGCTCCCGAGCAAACTGCTCGCTTGGCTAAAAGGCAATCGCTCACTTGGCGAAGAACGGCAATGCCCGTCGGCTACCGGGTTTCGATAGCCCCACGACGCCATACCCCAGGCGCATCCGGCGGCAACGGTGCTCCGTCCGGTCGGCGGGCCGCCCGCGGCTCCGCCGACCGGACAACGCCAGGTCCGGGGCCCGATGCCCGAAACCGCCGGGCCCCGTGGTACTTTTCGGCATCGCATTCTTTGGTCGCCCGAAAACCGGTCCGACGCTCGGAACGCAGATCGGGGGGGCGACCCTACATGCAGGGCCCTACGCGTACCGCGCCGAGTCCGACCAGCCCAACCGCTCGAGCTCGCCGATGACGCACGACGCGGTTGGCACGGTCGACGCTCCAGCGGGCCGCGGCCCACGGCTCTGGCGCCGGGCCCGGCCGTTGCAGCCACTCGAGATCACGCCCCATGCCGACGGGAAGGGCAACATCCTCCGCATGCCCGCGCCGCGAGCGGCCCTGTGGCACGCCGTGCCGGTGGTGGTGGAGGGCGTGGCCGCCCCCTTGGCGCTGTTCTACCTCGTGCTGGTGCTGGCGGGCTTCCGGGGCGCCCTGATCGCCGCGCTCGGATGGTCCTTCCTGGCGCTGGGCCGCCGGATCCTGCGCCGCGAGCGGATCTCGACGTTGCTGCTCCTCGGGACGGTGCTGATCACCCTGCGCACGGCGATCGCGTTCATCACCGGAAGCTCGTTCTTGTACTTCGCGCAGCCCACCGTCGGCACCATCGCCATCGCACTGGTCCTGTTCGGGTCGGCCATCATCGGCCGACCGTTCACCCAACGCTTCGCCCACGACTTCTGCCCCATGGACCCGGCGATGATGCAACGCCCCCCGGTCCGTCGGTTCTTCATCCGGATCTCGGTGCTGTGGGCCACCGTGCTGATGCTGAACGCCGGCCTGGTGTTCTGGCTGCTGGCCGTGTCGTCGCTCCGCGCCTTCGTGCTCGAGCGGTCGGCGGTGACCTACGGCCTGACCGCGACCGCCATCTTCTTCTCCATCACCCGGTTCGTGGCCATGATGCGCCACGACGACGTCAGGGTCGAGTGGGGCGCTGCCCAGGCGGCCTGACGCACCGGTGACCCCCACGCCCACCGCGGCATCCACCCTGTCACCAGCGGTCGTTCGGCACCGAACGCCCCCGGGGTTTCGGCACCGAACGCCCCCGGGCCTCCGGCACCGGGGCGAGAGCCGGGCCACGCTCAGCGCGGCAACCCGACCCTCACCAGCTCGCCGCTGAGGCCCCCGGGTCCACCGGTGGCCGACAGGACGCCGTAGTTGGACACGTAGGCGGTGCCCTCCGAGGCGATGACCAAGCCGGTCGGGAACTCGAGGCCGGTCGACGCCACGATGCTCTGGGTCCCGTGCGGGCCGACCTGGATCAGCGCACCGTGCGTCGGGAGCCCGCCACCGCTGAGCGCAGGATCGGCGATCCCCGCCGTGTCGATCTCGAGCACGTAGAGGTGCCCGGACGGGTCGAAGGCGAGGTCACCGATCGCCGTGAACCCGGTCGCCACCACCGTCGGGCTCTGCCCGGGCACGACCCGGTACACGCTCGAGGTGCCCGGGTCGAACGGCTCCCCACCCAGCTCGCCCACGTAGAGAGCGCCGTCGGGTCCGACGGCCACCGCGTCGGGGACCGGCTGGGCCTCGACGGGGACCGGGGTGGTCTGGGTCGGGCCGAGCGTCCCCGGTGGCGCCACCTCGGAGATGGTCGGGAAGACGGCCAGCACCGAAATGTGGCCGCTCGGGGAGACGAAGAGCAGGTCGTTCGCCGCGGCGTCGGCCACCGCGTAACCGCCCCGGTAGGGGACGAAGGAGTACGGGTCGCTGTCGATCGCCGCTTCGGCACCCAGGGTCACCGCCGTCCCGGCGCCGTGGTCGGGATTGGCGACCCCTTCGAAGAGGCCGAAGTTCGCCTCCACGCCTCCGCTGTCGTGCCAACCGAACGACCGGAGCTCGCCGAGGTCCGAGCCGGCCGGTCCGTACGTCTCGGCCCCGGTCGTGGGATCGACATCGGTGTCCTGGAAGAGCACCTGCAGGGTTCCCGCCACCTCGCGAGCCTCGACCGGACCGGTCGCCTCGGGGCCCGGGCCACCACTCGACACGGACGGCAGCCCGCCCAGCAGCGGGGTGACCCGGCCCTGGGGGGTCACCCGGTCGATCGCGCCGGACTCGTCCAGGCAGGACGGCTCGGCTCCGTCGGTGCAGCTGGCCGGGGCCGCCCCGTCGCCCGACAGGGCCACGATGACATCGCCGGCGGGGTCGAGAGTGAGCTTCTTGGGCTGGTCGAGACCGGTGGCGACCACCTGGATCGTGCCCGGCACCGGCGCCGGACCCCCGTGGACGAACCGGTGCCGGCCGAACATGCCGGGGTCGCCGTGACCGGCCGCCCCGGCCGGCGCGGCGACCAAGCCGACGCCGACCAGCGTCGCCATTCCCAGTACCAGCCGGCTCCCCCGGCGAACGCCCGATCGTCGCATTTCGGCCTCCTCGCACGACGGCGCTGTTCCGTCGCCGGCACGGTAACAATCGCCGTTCGGCGAATCAGGCGTGCTACCCACCCCCCGGTCCCGGGTGGGACCACCCGGTGCCGCGCGGTCCGCTGCGCGCCGCGTCGGCCAAAATCGGGGGGTGGGGAGAGCGACCGGAGGGCGAGACCATGAGCGCCCGGACGACACCGTTGACCCCGTGGGGGTCATCGAGCTCGAGCTGATGAAGCTGGTCCGGCACCTCGAGACCTTCGGCCGGCGCAGCTCGCTGTACCGCCGAGTGGACCGGGCGGGATACCTCGCCCTGCGGACGCTGGATGCCGGAGGCCCGATCAGCGTAAACGCGCTGGCGCACGAGCTGCGGCTCGACGCCTCGACCGTCACCCGGCAGGTCACCGCGCTCGAGCGGGCCGGCTTCGTCCGGCGCCGGTCCGACCCGACCGACCGCCGATCGGGGACGATCGTGCTGAGCGCCGAGGGGCGCCGGACCATGCGCGGGGTCGAGGAGGAGCGGCGACGGGTGATCGAGGAGCTGCTCGAGGGATGGAAGGAGGGCGAGGTGGCCGATCTTGGGCGGATGGTCGCCAAGCTCAACCGCTCGCTGTTCGCCAGCGTGGCCGACCGGTCGCCGCGGCGCGGCGCCCCGGCCGGTTGACCGGGCCGGGGGCGGGGTAGAGCGTCGTCGCGGTCCCCGCGGGCGGGCGCGGCGCCGCGTCGGACCGAGGGCCGATCGGTTGGTCCGCCGCTCGCCGACCGATCGGCATGTGCCCGATCAGCCCGGCGACCGGTAACCTCGCTGTACCATACAGATAACTTCCGTCGGTCCCAGGGAGGTGCATTCGGCCATGCGACCCGCCACGCGCATCGCGACACCGGGCGAGCACGGCCTCGCCCCCCCGACCCTCCACCCGACCAGCGGAACCGGCGAGCCCGACAAGTCGGGCGCCCCGTCGAGCGTCGCCCGGCTCCTGGCGCCGCTGCTGGAAGTCGCGGTGGGCGGTGAGCTGCCGGTCCGCTTCGAGTTCTGGGACCGCAGCACCCTGGGCCCGCGCAGCGCCCCGGAAGTGGTCGGCGTGCACTCGCCCGACGCCATCCGGCGCCTGCTGTGGGCACCGCTCGAGCTGGGCCTGGCCCGGGCCTTCGTGGCCGGCGACGTCACCGTGCAGGGCGACCTGGTCGAGGTGCTGGGCGCCGTGCGCGCCGCGTCGCATCGCACCCGCGGGCTGGACCCCCGGCTGGTCCTCGGGGTGCTCCGAGCGGCGCGGGCCGTCGGGGCCGTCGGCCTCCCGCTTCCCCCACCCCCCGAGGAGGCGGCGCCGCGTGGGTTGCGGCACTCGCGCCACCGCGACGCGGTGGCGGTCAGGCACCACTACGACATCAGCAACGCCTTCTATCAACTGGTGCTCGGCCCGAGCCTCACCTATTCGTGCGCCCGGTTCACGGACGACTCGATGGGCCTCGACGCCGCCCAGCAGGCGAAGCACGACCTGATCTGCCGCAAGCTGGGCCTCGACGAGCGCCCGGGCATGCGGCTCCTCGACGTGGGCTGCGGATGGGGCTCGATGGCCCTCCACGCGGCCACGTCCTACGGGGCCCAGGTCGTCGGTATCACCCTGAGCGACGCCCAGGTGCAGCTGGCCCGCGAGCGGGTGGCCCGAGCCGGGGTCCAGGGCCAGGTCGAGATCCGGCGACAGGACTACCGGGAGCTGACCGGCGAGCAGTTCGACGCGATCTCGTCCATCGGGATGTTCGAGCACGTCGGCAAGTCGAAGATAGCCACCTACTTCCAATCCCTCCACCAGCTGCTGACCCCGACCGGGCGTCTGCTCAACCACGCCATCTCGAGCGTCGGGGGATCGCGTCTGGCCAGCCGGACCTTCGTCGGGAGGTACGTCTTCCCCGACGGGGAGCTGATCGACGTCGGTGAGGTCGCACTGGCCATGGAGCAGGCCGGCTTCGAGGTCCGCGACGTCGAGTCGCTCCGCGAGCACTACGCCAGGACCCTGCGGGCCTGGGTGGCCAACCTCGAGTCCCACTGGGACGACGCGGTGGACGAGGTGGGGATCCGGCGGTCCCGGGCGTGGTTGCTCTACATGGCCGCCTCGGCCATCGGCTTCGCCGAGGGTGACATCGCCGTCCACCAGGTGCTCGGGGTGCGACCCGGTGCCGACGGGCAGAGTGGCATGCCACCGACCCGGCGGGGGTGGGAGTGACCGCCGCCATCGCCGGGTCCCGGCGTCACCAGCGTCCGACGTCGGGGCGCCCGGCCCGGTCCTGAGCGCGGGCCGGGCGCCCACCGGAGGGATCGAGTGCGACTCGGCACCGACGAGCACAAGGAGCGTTTCTGCCGGGACTTCCTCCTCACCCACGCACCGTACGACGCGGGCTCCATCGACTGGCCCGAGATCACCAAAGCCGAACACCGGCTGCTGGTCGGCCTTCCCATCTGGGACGAGGCCGTCAACACGGAGTACGAGACGGCGGTGCTGGTGCGAGCCATGGCAGACCACGAGCCCGACCCCGTCATGGCGGAGGCCATCGCGCTGCAGGCGTTCGAAGAGGAGCGGCATTCGGAACTCGTCAGCGCCCTGACCGCCCACTACGGCATCACCGTCCGGCGACGGCCGGCGCCCGACGTCTCGGACCCGGACTGGGCATTCCGCAAATCCGGCTGGGGCGAGAGTATCGACTCGTTCTTCGCGTTCGGGGTGTTCGGCCTCGCCCGGGACCTCCGCATCGTGCCCGACGGGCTGCTCGCCGTCTTCGATCTGGTGATGAGCGAGGAGGCCAGGCACATCTTCTTCTTCGAGAACTGGCGCCACTACCAACGCCGATCGCGTCCACCGGCCCGGGTCCCGGTGGACGGTGGCCGCGACGCGCTGGCCGCCCTGCTCGTGGTGCTGGCTCGGTTGCGGCTGGCGGTCTCCAGCGCCCGGGGGACATCCACCGACGACCAGAATTTCATCTTCTCGATCGCCCCGAGCCTGGGCTCGCTCAGCCCGAGGGTCTTCGCCCGGATGTGCCTGCGGGAGAACGATCGGCGCTTCGCGCCCTTCGACCCGACACTGCCCCGCCCCCAGGTGATCCCGTCCCTCGTCCGTCGCGGCCTACGGCTCCTGCCCGGTCGTCCCCTGGCGCCCCTCGCCCGAGTCGTCGCGCCCTCGCCCGAGTCGGCGCTCCCTCGACCGCCGCTCCTCGACGCGCCGTCGTCCGACGCGCCGTCGTAGCACACGCCATCGTCCGACACGCCGTCGTAGCCCCCCCGGGCGTTTTTGCGCGAGGGCTGGCGGGTAGGGCGTTGACCGAGCTGTTGGGAAGGAGCGGACCGACGAGCCAGGTCACAGAACCAGACGTCCTCGCCGACCTCGACCGCCAGGTACCCACGACCTTCTACTGGAAGCTGACGCTGCTCGCCACGTTGGGAGGCTTCCTGTTCGGCTACGACACCTCGAACATCGGCTCCGCCCTCAACTTCATCCCGTACTCGCTTTCCGGGTTCTGGTCGGGCTACCTGGTCGCCGGCGCGTCCCTCGGAGCCGCGGTCGGCGCGCTGGCGGCGGGAACGCTCACCGATCGCCTCGGGCGCAAGGCTCTGCTCATCGTGGACGCGGCGATCTACGCCCTCGGGGCCCTGGTGTCCGCCGTGACCCCGGACGCCGCGGTCCTGCTGGTGGCCCGCACGTTCGTGGGTCTGGCCATCGGGGCCGACACGGCGATCGCGACCGCCTACATCGCCGAGTACGCGCCAAAGGGTCGTCGGGGATCGCTCTCGATGCTCCAACAGTGGATGATCACCGTGGGGATCCTCAGCGCGTACGTGGTCGCGCTCGTCGTCCTTCGGGTCGCTCCGGGGAGCGCCGGGACGGTCGGCTGGCGGCTCATCCTCGGCCTCGGTGCGGTGCCGGCCCTCGTGGGCTTGGTATTGCGGACGACGATGCCCGAATCGCCCCGCTGGCTCATGCGGCAGGGACGCTACGACAAGGCCCGCGAGGCCCTCGCCACCTTCGGGGTGGAGGTCTCGACCGGGGCGATCGAGGCGAGCGCCCGCCAGCTGCGCCACGAGGACGAGCGCGAGGATCGTCGGCGGGCCGGTGCCTGGACGCCGGGGGTCAAGCGCGCCGTGGCGGTCGTGTGCGGGTTCTTCTTCTTCCAGCAGGTGACCGGCATCAACGTGCCCCTCTACTACGGGCCCCACCTGCTCGGCCCGATCTTCGAGGGCCACAACTCCTCCACGGTGGCGACCACGGTGGCCGGCGTCGAGGTCACCGCGATCATGACCGCGGTGAACGTGGCGGCGACGTATTTCGGGTTCCGCTACATCGACCGCATCGGGCGCCGCAGGCTGGCCATGGGCGGCTACCTCGGCATGACCGTCTTCGCCGTGGTGGCTGCGGCCGGGCTCGGCTTCCTGTCCGGCACCGCCCGGCTGATCCTGGTCATGGTCGGCCTCGACTTCTTCATCGCCTCGTTCGCGGTGGGCGTCGGGGGGACCGGTTGGCTGCTCCAGGGCGAGGTCTTCCCCACCGCGGTGAGAGGTCAAGCCGCCTCGGTCGGCGCGACGACCGACTGGTTGGCCAACTTCGCCCTCATCGAGGTCTTTCCGGTGTGGAACTCGTCGATCGGGCTCGACTGGACGCTGGTCTGCTTCGCCGCGCTGTGCGTGATGGCCATCGCCTTCGTGTACCGCTTCTTGCCCGAGACCAAGGGGCTCTCGGTCGAGCAGGTCGTGGCCGAGTTCGAGCGCGAGGCACGAGGATCCCGGGATCGGCGGGCGAGCCACCGGACCCCGACGCCGGCCGGCAGCGGAGCCTAGGGCGAGAACGTCGCGAGCCGGCGTCGGTTCGCGCGGACAGGGGGAGCATCCATGGCAGGACGTTTCGACCGGGGGATCCACGCCACCGAGGCCGACGAGGCAGACCGCCTCGAGCAAGAGGGCCCTCCGCCGAGCCGCGACCCGCGCGAGCACGACCACGATCCCGGCACGCCGGAGGCCGATGCCCTCGACCAGGAGCTGCCGGTCAGCGACGACCCGTTCGAGGTGGCCGAGCCGATCGTGCCCGACGTCGAGCGCGTCGAGCCGGTCGACCCGGACGAGGAGTATCCCTCCTGACCGACCAACCGTTCACGCCACTGCTGTCAGGGGGCGATGCGTCGCCCCGACACCGACGCCCGCGGCACCGGACCGATCGCGACCACCCACTCTTCGCCGCAGTGAAAGCAGACCAGGTGGCGATGGTCGGACGGGACCGAACCTTCCGGGCAGTCGGCATGGGTGTACTCGTCGGGCCAGCCGGCATCGCAGCTCGGACAGCGGAATTCGGGTTCCATCGTCTATCCCTCCTCGACTGGTAGGTCCGCGGTCGACGACAGGACGTCGAGCATCCGGCGCACCGTCGGACTGGGATGCCGCAGGGCAAACGGGCGACCAGCCAGCCGCGCTCGGGTGGCGGCGCGTTGCAGCGCCGCCACGCCGCCGGCGCCGATGAAATCGACCGCCTCGAGGTCCACCACGACGCCCGTCTCCCCGACACCCGCCACCGCCAGCGCTGCCTCGAACATGGGCTCCGAGGAGAAGTCGATGTCGCCGCCAACCTCGACGACCGCCGAGCGAGCCACGCTGCCGTGGGCGACAGACGCGCGAAAGGGGGTGCAGGTGGACAAGGACCGAACTTCCCTTCCCCGAGGGCCGTCGTCGCCACACTGTCGGAGCGCCTGACCGAACCTAGCGCCGACCACACCGCAACACCAGGGGCCATTGGTCTCGTGCGCAAGGGCGCCGCTGACCTCGTGCGCAACGGCGCCGCGCCCGTTTCACGGGGGTTGATGACGGTACCTCCATCCGGGAACCGGGTGTCGCGCCACCAGCCGACGGCCGCACCGCTCGGCCCATGGGATTCGGAGAGGGGGCCGCGCATGAAGAGCCGACGTCGGGGTCGTGCCACGAGATGGTTCGCGGGGGCCGCTCTCCTGATCGGCACGGTCGCCGGATCGACGGCTCTCGCCAGCAGCCAGCCTGCCGCGGCGAAGAGCGGTAACG
Organism: Acidimicrobiales bacterium; assembly: GCA_036501425.1. Lineage (GTDB taxonomy): Bacteria > Actinomycetota > Acidimicrobiia > Acidimicrobiales > RAAP-2 > DATKRB01. Next base: position 40,746 of record DASYAI010000031.1, read on the forward strand.
GCTCGACCCTGTCGGTCACGTCGTTCACCAACCACTTTTCGGCGATGACCAAGCTGAAGAGGCTGGCCGCCTCGGGGAAGGGCAAGATCGCGGTGATCCTGCCCGACACCGTGTCGTCGGCCCGTTACACCGAGTTCGACGCGCCGTACCTGGCCCGGGCGTTCAAGGCCGCCGGCCTCGCTCCCTCGCAGTACAGCATCCAGAACGCGCAGGGCAGCGACACCACCCAGCTCACCGACGCCCAGTCGGCCGTCCCGTCGGGTGCCCACGTCCTGGTGGTCGATCCCCGCGCGACGCCGACGAGCTGGGCCTGGCGACCGTCTACCAGGACCTCGCCCTCTGCGACAACCTCGACATCGTCCAGAACATGTTCCTCGGGCACGAGCTGCTCCGCTTCGGGCTGCTCGACGAGGATCGGATGGAGA
>DASYAI010000032.1:0-198101 GCA_036501425.1 Acidimicrobiales bacterium
CTCGCGGGCGTACAGCGGCTCGACATACTGCGAGAGCACCAGGATCGGCAGGCCGGGCACCTGCCGACGAGCCTCGATGGCAGCCAGCAGCCCCTCGTTGGTGAACGTCGGCGGCAAACGCACGTCGAGCACGGCCACATCCGGCCGGTACCGGATCAACGCCGGCAGCACTGAGGGGCCGTCCTCGACCGCTGCTACCACCTCGAAGTCGTGGGCAGCCAGTAGCCGGGTGAGCCCGTCCCTCAGGAGGGCGAGGTCTTCTGCGATGACGGCTCGCACGGCACCTCCATGACCACCACGGTAGGGCCACCGGGCGGACTCGACACCCCCAGTGTCCCATCGAACGCTCCCAGGCGGCGCTCGATACCCCGCAGGCCGGTCCCCCGCTCGGCGTCGGCGCCGCCCTTGCCGTTGTCACCGACCACCATCGACAGGATGGCGTCCCGGTACTCGATCCTTATCCAGCCGGTCCCCGCCTCGCTGTGCTTGACCAGGTTGGCCAAGACCTCCGCGACGGCGAAGTACGCCGCTGACTCCACCGGCGGCGGCAGCCCTTCGGGGGGGAGGTCGACCCTCAACGCGACCGGGATCGGCACGGCCAGGACCAGCGCCTGGATGGCCCCGTCGAGTCCCCGGTCGGCCAGGACCGGCGGGTGAATGCCGCGAGCCAGGTCACGCAGCTCGGCCAGGGCGGCGCCGGTCGCGTCTCGGGCCTCGCCCAGCAGCCGGTGCGCGTCGGCCGGGTTGGTCTCCAACATCTCGTCGGCCATGCCCAGGCTCATACCCAGCCCGACCAGCCGGGCCTGAGCACCGTCGTGCAGGTCCCGCTCGATCCGGCGCAGTTCCGCCGCCTGAGCGTCGACCGTGTCGGCTCTCGACGCCGTCAGATGCTCCACCCGACCGGCCAGCTTGGACCGCTCGGTGGGAGCCAGCAGCCACCGAGCCAGCCTGGCGTCGGCACGCACCAGGGCCGGCGTCAACCACCACCACAACAGGAGCCCGGCCGCTCCGAAGGGCATGGCCAGAAAGCTGGTGGCGTGGTCGTGGATGGTGAACAGCCCCCAGTTGCCATTGAATACCCCAGGCGCCAGAGGCCAGATCGCCGGTAGCAACAGGTAGAACACTCCGCCGAGGAACAGGCAGAACGAGAACATGGGCAAGGTTTTCCCGACGATCCCGTTGACCAGCAGCCATGCTGCGTCACGCCAGTTCGCCGGGTCGCGGTTCGCCGCTCTCAGCCGGTCCAGCCAGCCACGCTCGGGAACCGGAAGGTAGGGGCGGGGAATGTCGACCCCGACCAGACGGGCAAAGCGTGTCCGGTGCCAATTTGCGAACTCGTGCACCCACGTCAGCGTCCACAACACGAGCGGTACCCCGACCCATACCGACATGACCGCTCCCACCGCCACGAGCAACGACGCCAAACCGAGGCCGACCAGGCCCATCCCCGGTCAACACGAACGTCCACCCCAATAGCCGGAACCGGCCGACCTTGTTGACCTTGGCCAGTGCCACTGACACGCTCGACGTCCCTCCTGGAACTAGGACTCTCCCACCAGTGTGGCCCGCCTGGTAAGCCGCGTCAGTAGTGCCACACCCCCGCCGCTTGGGGGATACAGCACTACCAACCCGGACGATCAAAGGCCGGCAACCCCCCGCCACCATCGGGTCGCTGGTCGCCGCGTCTCGTGCATAGGGCATAGGGGGCTGACCAGCGTCTTCGCGTCGGGGCCGAGGCCGAGGCCGAGGGTCGGCGTTTCTCGGGACCTACTCACCCTTGCCTTTGCAGCCGATGACGGTCGCCGCGCCTGCGGCGATTGACCAGCGGCTTCATTACCGACGGTTCAGGAGGGGTTCGAGTCCCGTCGGGTGGTCGTAACTTGTCGTTTCTGGAACACGTACCCGCTGGTCAGGGAACCGTTCTCAGGCCCTTCTAGGGTCTAGACGGACTCCTCGGATGTCAGCGGGGCCTGGCGAAGCTGGCCATGTCCGTCCTCGCGCTCGTTGCCTCGCCCCGAAGGGCACGTTGTGGACAGGCCGCTGGGCTTCGCTCAGGGGTTAGCGTGAACCAGTTGCATCTCTCAAACACCGAATGCTCTGGAGGCCGAAATGTCCCGGGTCCGTGTCCACAACTTCTCGATCTCCCTGGACGGATTTGGGACCGGCGAGGGCATGACGTTCGACGCTCCGTTCGGCCACGCCGGGCATCGGCTCCACGAGTGGATGTTCGCAACCCGATTCGGCCACGGTGACCTCCTCGGCGAGTCGGGCGGCACCGAGGGGCTCGATCACGTGATGGCCGTCCAGTACGGACCCGGGATCGGTGCGGAGATCATGGGCGCGGGCAAGTTCGGCCCTCCGGGCTGGCAGGACGACCCGAAGTGGCGCGGGTGGTGGGGCGACAACCCACCGTTCCACACGCCAACGTACGTCCTGACCCACAATTCGCGCCCGTCGCTGGAGATGGACGGTGGTACGACGTTCCACTTCCTCGACGCCTCGCCAGCGGATGCGCTCGGAGTGGCCCGGGACGGAGCCGCCGGTCAGGACGTCCGCATTGGCGGGGGCCCGACCATGTTGCGCGCGTTCATTGCCGCCGGTCTCGTCGACCATCTGCACGTCGTGCAGGTGCCTATTCTCCTCGGCCGCGGCGTTCGGCTGTGGGACGGCCTGGAGGGGTTGGAGCAGCAGTACGACATGGAGGCAGTCTCGTCACCGAGCGGCGTCACTCACCTGATCTTCACACGCCGATGACCGATCCTGCGACGAACTGACGACCTGCCCCTGCATGTCCAGATCTGCGCCTTCATCATCGCCATGTCGGCCGTCCTCGCCGTGGGGCTGGGGGCGGTCCTGCTTGCAATTGACCTGCTCGCCTGGCGGGCAGTAGCGGCGATGTTCGACCGCGAACGGCTTATCACGGGAAACCGAAGGTGAAAGGTCGGCTTATCACCCGAAGCCCTTTCGCATGGCAGACAACATGAGACGTACGCGCAAAGGAGGACAACAATGCCCGCGACCCTGCGGCTGACTCGGGAACCCCGCCCCTTCCCTATCGAGCTTCGACGAGGACGGTTTGAGATCTTGGTCGACGGCGAACGGGTGGGCTCGCTCGCGAACCACGACGCGGTAGAGGCTCAGATCGAATCCGGACGCCACGAGGTCACCTTGCGCAAGGGCCGGTACTCGAGCCGAACCCGAACCTTCGAAGCAACCGGCGGTGAGGTCGTCGACTTCCGATGCACCGGCACCACGGTCTGGTTCATCTTCCTGGCCTCCATCATGAAGCCCGACCTCGCGATCTGCCTCAGACGCGCGTAGCGATGCTTGCGCGAGCAACGAACCGGACCAAGCATGCCACCCGCCGTCGTACTGGAACGCAAGGCCACCGGCACCATGGCGCTTCACCGCGAACCGTTGCATTCCCGGTGGATCCTCGGGCCTCGCTGTGTCGCCTCGGGTCGTTCAGCTGCGTCGAAGCGACCCTCGCTACGACCGTTCTTACTCCGTTGAAGAGTGCCACCGCACGATGCGGAAGCCATGGGCAACGGCGTTGACGAGTCCGTCCCGGTCGAAGTGGCCGTCGGGTTGCCGGGTTATGGGGACAAAGCTCGCGATTCTGGGGTTCGGGTTGGGCCGTTACCCATTGTCAGTCGCCCTTCTGATCAGTTCGGCTACGGCTTCGGGCTGGTTCCACTGGGGCCAGTGTGAGGCGTCCTGCACCAGGTGAAGCGACGGTTCCCTGAACAGTCCGGCTATCTCGGCCGCAAGGGCCGGGTTCAGATAGCGATCCGCCACGCCAAAGATGATCGAGACGGGAACGTCGAGGCGTCCGATTGCACCACTGTGGATCAACTCGTCCTATCTGACCAGTGCGTCGAACAGACCCCCTGTCCACGCACGGATACCAACGAGGGCATCGGTCTGCTCGACGGCACCGAAGAACTGAGGCAAGATCGACTGGATAGCAAGGCTATCGGGGTCGACGGCATCCAACCCCCACTGGTCGGCGGTGTGACGCAATAGCCAGAGGCGCTGACCTTCGTCGTTGAGCATGGCGTCAGCGAGGGGTATGAGTGTCGGATCGGCGAGCAGTCGGATCATCTCAGGAAGGTGCAGTGCGGGCTGGTGCCCGAACATGGTGTTGAGCAGAACCAGATGGGCTACCCGCTGCGGATGGGCGACGGTGAACGCAACCGCGTCCGGCCCGGAGGCGTCGTGACCGACAAGCACGGCTCGGCCGATGTCGAGCTCGTCGAGCACAGCCGCCAGTACATACCCGTGCTCTTCTAGAGAGAATCGGGCATCTTCCGAGCGATCGGACCGACCGTATCCGAGCCAATCGAAGGCCACGGCCCGCCTCGGGGTCAGCCGCGGCAAGAGCTTGTCGTAGATCCGATGATCATCGGGGAAACCGTGCATCAGGACGATCGGCGGATCCTTACCGGGTATGTCGCGTACGAAGATGCGGCCGTGGCGGGTGTCGACTCGTCGCTCGTTGGAGAATCCATCCGATTCAGTCAGCAATGCTAACGATTCATTCTGCATTGTTCTTGTGTCCTTCCTTTTGATATTGATGGATATGCCCTTCCGCTTCTTCGATCCAACCGACCACTGATTTCCTTGTCCATCAGCACTGGGACATCTGCGCACACCGTTCCGACGGACACACCCCTTCGGTTTGCTGTAGGGCCGCTCTCCGATTTCAAGTACTCGGGGGTGACCTCGATCATCGGCGGCTCGGTCGCCGCGTCGTCGAACCCGGAGAAGCCCATCAATTGGTGGATCGGACGAAGGCACCGCGTCGAACTCCCAGGGTGCCGTCGGCGAGCGCTTCGGCGAAGTTGAGCATCCGAACGAAACCGTCCTCCAAGAGCATCGGCAGGGTGGGGCCCGAAGGAAGGCCACCGGCGAACGTCGCGTCGAACCATGAGTTGGCCCATAGGGACTCGTCGACCCATTCGACGAGCTCGAAGCCTGCTCCGACAATGGCGTCGAGCAAATGGTCAGATGTGGCCAGGTGGCTGTCACTTTCATCCATCGACCAGGGCAATGGCCATGAGAGCTCTGCGTCCGACGTGCGGCAGATCTCCCACACGGCGAACCTGGCCCGAGGTGCGAGCCGCTGCGCGATCTCGGCGAACCACTGCCGCTTCGCTTCGATATTCATCTGGACGTGCATGGTGAACCCAGCGTCAAACGGCTGCTCGGGCATGAAGCCGGCGATATCACGGTGGACGAACCGGACACGATCCGACAGCCCGCAACGGTCGGTCAGCTCGGCGGCCGCCTCAACGTAGGCCTCGGTGATGTCGACGCCCGTCACCCGGCAGCCCGAGGCTGCGGCTACCTGGCGGGCCGGACCGCCGAGACCGGACCCGATGTCGAGGACGATGTCCGACGGCGACGGCAACAGGGTGACCAGCAATCGCTCGACAGCCTGGCTGCCTCCCACGTGGTACTGGTCAAGGTGCCCCAGTCCATCGGCTGTCCTTCCATTGGTCGCACTGTCGGGCACGAGGTGGTCGATCGTGGTGATCAGGTCCTTCTCCGTGTAGGTCATGTCACTCCTCGATGGCGGGATGTCGTGTGGTAAGCAGCCGCCACGGCGGCCGTATGCAGTCGGCTCGGGGCATTTCTCGCTAGGCAACTTTCACGGCCGACCAGATGGATGGAGCCAGCGTGGGCCGTCGAACATGGCGATCGACGGCTTCTGACCACGGTTGATCTGTGCTTACTCATGATTTCGAACTGGCGGCCGCTGGCGTAGCGCTTCCCGGCGCTGGTTCGGCTCCCAAAGAAGAACCCAACGTCCCAAGGTGATCGGTTTGGTCCGCGATGTCCTCCGATTGCCTCGGTCGAGCCGGCAAGAACGCAATAGCGACGACTGCCCCGACGATGGTGATAGCTCCGACCACCCTGCAACCGCCCGCCAAGCTGTAGAGAAATGCATTGGTGGCGGAGTGGGCGAGCCCACGTGCCGCCCGGCCCAACCCGAGCTTGGTGAGCTGGTGCGAGGCGACGATCGCTCCTCCGAGCGAGCCCTTTGCGCCCGCGATGGCTCGCCCCGGTACCCCGGGCGGCAATTCCGACACCAGTCGGCTCGTGTAGAGGGACGTGGCCACGCTGCCAATGACCGCCACCCCGAGCGTCCCGCCGAAGAGACGGGTGGCATCGTTGACGGCGGATCCCACTCCCGCCTTCGCCGCTGGTACCGCGCCCATGATCGCTTCGGTGGCCGGAGCGCTCGTGAGACCCATCCCTGAGCCGAGGAAGAGCATCTGACCGACGATGACGAGATAGGTCGTGGATCCTGATGCCGTCGAAGCCCACAAAAGCCCAGTCGCAAACAGCAACAGGCCGGTTCCGACGATTGCCTTGTTCCCCACCCGAACGGCGAGCTTCGTGCCGGCTACCGACGTCACGGCCACAGAACCGGCCACGGGTAGTAGACGGACCCCGGTACCCAGGGGGGTGAATCCCTTGACGACCTGGAAGTACTGGACAACGAGGAAGATGAAACCCGAGAGAGCGAAGAAGGAGATGGCGACGGAGCCGCTTGCGGCCGTGAACCGAGGATTGCGGAAGAGGGCCACGTCCAGCATGGGGTGCTCGGTTCGCTGCTCTACCAGGACGAAGATGGTGAGGAGCGCCAAGCCTCCAACAATGCTTCCCAAGGGAGCCGTAGATCCCCATCCCCAGTCCGGCGCTTCGATGACGCCGAAGATCAGCGCCGTCATCCCCGCCACTGATAGCAGCAGACCGCGCCAGTCGATCGGAGGGGTGCTCGGGTCCCGAGAGCCCGGTACCCAAACTGCGACGAGGACCGCTATCCCGGCCGCGACGACGGCCATGAAGGCGAAAATGCTCCCCCACCAGTAACGCTCCACGAGCCACCCACCCACTATCGGACCGGTCGCAATGCCGATCCCGGTCGTGGCACCCCACAACCCGATGGCCATGGCGCGCTCTCCGCGCTCGGTGAAGACATTGACGAGCAGGGAGAGGGTAGAGGGGAACATCAGAGCTGCTCCCAGCCCCATCAAGATTCGGGAGGCGACGAGTTCGGCGATGGTCGCCGAAAATGCTCCCGCCAGGCTGCCTACGGCGAAGACGGCCAGCCCGACCAGGAGGACGCCCTTACGGCCCAGACGGTCGCTCAGACTTCCTGCCGCCAAGACGAGGGCGGCGAACACCAGGCTGTAGGCGTCGACGATCCATTGCAGTTGGGTGGTGGACGCCCCCAGCTTTCGCACCAGGGTCGGCAAGGCAACGTTGACGATCGTCACGTCCACGCTGATGATGAAGGCAGCGAGACACAGCGCCAAAAGAATCGCCATCCGACTTCGCCGCGCAGGTGTACGAGAACGGACGGTCATGATGCTCTCCTTTGGCGTTGCATGTTGGGCGTGTCGCCGGTCATTCGTGTCGCCGACAGGCGAGGAGCAGTGAGTCGTACGTTCTTTGCTCCGGCCTGTCCTCTGGTCGTCCGGACTGCCCTGGAAGCAGCGCGGGAGCGGTGTGCGAGTCCGAAGTCCTCGGCTCCTGCAGACCGACGAAGGATCCGAGCCGCGGCCAGCGCCTCGAGTTGGCTGTAGTGGTGCATCAGATCTCCTCGGTGGCCCAACGGCTGCTTGAGATTCTAAAGTATAAAGGATGATATTATCAAGTGGAGGTAGATGAGATCCTCAAGCGCCGTGATAGCATGGCGCCGTGCGTTCCTATGACCAGTACTGCGCATTGGCCAGAGCACTCGACGTCGTGGGTGACCGCTGGACGCTGCTCATCGTCCGCGAGCTGCTCCTACGGCCCTGTCGCTACCGCGAGCTGCAGGACGGGCTTCCGGGCGTGGCCACCAACCTCCTGGCCGAGCGCTTGCGCCACCTCGAGGAGAGTGGCGTGCTGGCCCGCGACGAGCAGGGCCGCTACGGGTTGACGGCCTGGGGAAGAGGGCTCGCCACCCCCGTACGCGAGCTCGTTCGTTGGGCCGCTCCGCTCATGACGGAGAAGCAGAGTGGCGATTCCTTTCGGAGCCGCTGGCTGGAGATTCCGTTGGACCTCATGTTCGGAGGCTTCGATCCGCACCGACCTGACCTCGAGGTCGAGGTCCGAGCCGAGGGTGAGGAAGCGGTGACCCTCGTGTCGAGAAGCGGTGAGGTTCATTCCCATTCAGGGTCGGCGAACTCGCCAGATGTGGTGGTGTCCGGCCCAGCAGACACGATCATCGGTCTCATGGCCGGCCGTCTCGACAAAGACGGCGCTGTTAAGGAGGGTGCGAGCATCCTCGGAGATTTCGGCCAGGTTGTTCGACTTCGTCAGCCCGACTGGCTCAGTGAACCGTCCTCGTAATCCTGGCCGCGGACCTATCGGCCGGGGTCACGGGCTCGAAGTGGGATGTTCTGACGTGGCCGACTGAGCCCGCTTGCCTTGGCCGAGGAAGCGTTCGCCGTCGGTGTAGTCCACTAGGACGGGGTTGTAGTTGATCAGGGTCTCCGAACCGATCACCCCGACCGTGCCGGTGGGAATGAAGCTGCTCCGACCGTCTGCTCGGGAAGCTGCGTCGGCTCCCTTGGCTGAGAGCCAACTCCACGGGCGCCGTATATCACGACTCGGTGAGGAGCCGGAGGGCGCTGTCGGCAAACCAGGCACCGTAGCGTTGCGCGGTCCAACCGCGGTCGGCGGTGAGCCGCTCGAAGAGCGCCGGGTCCATGAGGAGCCAGACGATGTCGATTGCTTGGGCGCGGTCGGTCCGGAGCTCGGACCGTGCGGCGATGCCGTCGACGATCCACGCAGCCGTCGTGGTTCGCTGCGCCTTGAGCTGCGCGGCGAGCGGTGCGAGCCGCTGGTCGGCCCGTGCCGCCTCGAAGGCGGCGAGCACGAGTGCGTCTGCCCGTTGGGCGGAGGCGACCAGCACATCGGCGACGCCGGCCAGGAACTGCTCGGCGGCGCTCGTCTCCTGGCTCTGGGTGGCCCAGGGCCGTTGGAGGATCGGGATGGGCTCGTCGTCCCCGGCGATGGCGACGTCGATGGCCCCTTTGAGGAGGGCTGCTTTGGTCGAGAAGGCGAGCTCGACGGTCGGGACCGAGACGCCGGCTGCGGCGGCGATGGCGCTCATGGTGGTGCCGGCGTAACCGAAGGACCGGAACTGTGTGCCGGCCGCCTCGAGGATCTGGCGGCGAGTCCGACGAGCCTGGTCCTGGCGCTTGGGAGAGCGATAGCGGCGAGCCCGCTGTGCACTTGCACCTCCAGCCATATTGGATAGGCTATCTCCATAGTGAATCCAACGTGCGCCGCGTGTCTTAGCCGCTCCTTCGTGGGCCAACAGCAGGAAGGCTGAGCAGGATGCGCAACGCAGCGGGCTCGGGAGTCCAAGTGCAGCTGTCGGTGCGACGGGGACGGGAAGCGATCTCCTTCTATCGTGACGCGTTCGGTGCGGTGGAGGTCTTCCGCTTCGAGGGCGACGGCGAGGTGGTGGCCCAACTGGCGGTCGGGGAGACCGTCTTCTGGGTAGAAGACGAGTCCCCGGAGCACGACAACTTCAGCCCCGAGACCCTGGGTGGGGCGACCGAGCGACTCCTTCTCGTCGTCGACGACCCAGAGGAGGTCTTCGAACGAGCCCTGACCCTCGGAGCGCGCCAGGTCCGTCCGATCGAAGAGGCTCACGGATGGCTGCTGGGCCGCGTGGCCGACCCCTTCGGCCATCACTGGGAGATCGCACGGCCGCTCGGGAGTTGGCCGCCGAGCGACGAGGAGGTAGGTCTATGAGAGTCAACCGCTCGGTGCCGCCGGCAACCGTCGTGCCCGTCCTCATCTATCCCGACGTGCGTGCCGCAGTGGCGTTCCTGACGGCCGCCTTTGGCTTCGTCGAACGCACTCGGATCGGCGAGAGCCATCGCGCTCAGCTGTCCGTCGGCGACGACGGCGCCGTGATCCTCGCGGACTCCGGCGGCGAGCGCCGCCCGCCACAAGCTGGCGGGGTGACCGATCTCGTTCGGGTCCGGCTCGGCGATGTCGACGAGGCGTTCGCCCGCGCCCGCGATCATGGAGCCGTCGTGCTCGAGGCGCCCATCGACCGAGAGTACGGCGAGCGGGACTGCACCCTCGAAGACCTCGCCGGCCACCGCTGGCAGCTCGCGCAAACGGTCGCGGACGTGGCGCCGGAGGAGTTCGGCTGCACGACGGTCAGCCCGTGGCCCGGCTACCAAGGCCGGTGAGCCCAGCTGAGCAGTCGGAGGCCACCTCGTCGGAGGAGGGACATACGATGCCGAAAGCAATCAAGGGAAACACCGGGCGAAAGCCGCCGGAGCCGTCGGCAAGCCACTCCGACATCGACGAGTGGACCCAGCGCCAGATGCCGCATCTTCAGCCCATCGTCAAGCTGTTGGACGAGTCGATCCGATCGACGATCCCGAGGCTTCAGTACGCCGTCAAGTGGAAGAGGCCGTACTACGGGCTACCGGAACTCGGATGGATCATCGAGATGGCTGCTTACGACGTTTCGGTCAATATCGTCTTTCTCGGCGGCGCCGACTTCGAGTCCTCACCCCCGCTCGGAACGACCGACCGGACCCGCTACGTCAAGGTGACCAGCCTGGAGGAGGCGCGGCGCCCGGAGCTGTGCAAGTGGATCGAGCAAGCGGGTCGCACGCCAGGTTGGCAGTGAAGGCGCCGCGCTAGGCGCCAGGTTGCCCCGGGGCGAACGCCTGACGGTTGGAGGTCAGCGCTCCATTGGGCACCGTCACCGAACGCCGTAGTGAGTGGTCAGGTCGAGACGCGGTAGCGCAGGGGCACGACGCCGTTGCCGAATCGGTGCAGGTCGAGGAGCTCGAGGTCGGTGTGGACGCCCGCCGGAAGGGCCGGCTTGCCACCGCCGAGGGTCATGGGCCAGACGAAGAGCCGGCACTTCGCCAGGTTCGACCCGGTTGAGCATGTACCCCCAGACCTCGCGCCTCCCACGCCCATATCCACCCTTGTTGGATAGCCCTGATCGCTTGCTGCATGGGTGATCCATCTCGCATCCAAGTACGTACCGCCTAGAGTCGAAACCTTGGTGTCGCTGTCACCATCGGCGCCATCGCCCGGCTCTGGCCCGCCCTGCGAGCTGCTTGCCTGTCACCCGTCCAGGCCTTGCGGAGCATGGGAACCATGGGCAACCCGTGGGAACCGGCACAGCGAGTCATCAGTCTGCCCGACGGCCCGCCGGATCCTTGCCCCGCTCTCCGACGATCGCCATCGTCGCAAGGCATGTGAGACGTCACGACGCCGGATCCTTTTCGGCGGTCCGGGTGCGGAGTTCGACCGACAAACCGATCAGACCCGTCGCGCAGAGTCCGATTACTGCATAGGCGAAGACCAAAAGGCGCCGGACAGGCTGCTGAGTTCAGAGAGGACGCCGACGCCTACGGCAGGCAACGCGGTCGCTAAGTAGACGACGACGTAGTAGGTGGCCACGATGTCGCCTCTTCGGTCCGCTGGTGCGATCTGAGAAACGTCTGCCAATGAGCCCATAAGGCGAGGCCCTGACCAATCCCAGCCAGTACTGACGCGACAAGCAGTAGTACAAGGCTCTTGTGGACTACAGCAAACATCAGCGCCGTCACTCCGATGATCATGATCGAGAGTCCCGCGGTCTGCGTACGCAAGAATTCGAATCGCAGGGCCACCAGCTGGGCCACTGCCGACACCCCGAGCATGAGCGCCAGGACCGAGGAGGCGACGGCCAGGTTGTGGTGGCCCAGCACCACAACCACGAACGACGGGATCAGCGACAGGAAGAGGCCCGCCACCGCCCACGCCCCGAAGGCAGACACCCCCGCCACGATGAACGAGCGTCGGATGTCGGCGGGAACCGTGGGTCGACGCGGGTGCCAGGGACGGCGACCCGCCTAGAGGCGGCTCGCCAGTCCTGACGCCGACATCACAACGAGCGAGCCGGTGCGAAGCGTTCCTCGACGGAGGTAAAGGGCTCCGGCTGGGGACGCCCGGAATGTGGGTCTCCTTCAAGCGGTGGCCCCACCCGCCCGCACCGCCTCTGCCTCTGCCTCTGCCCACGGGTAGAGGCAGACTTCTATCTGGCGGTTGACGCATCGCGCGGCATGCGGGAGCAGCATCTTGGTATGGCTGATGACGTGGTGGTGAGAGCCGAAGGGCTGGTCAAGGTGTACGGAGGTCGTCGGGTCGTCGACGGGCTGAGCCTTGAGGTCGCGACCGGTGAGATCGTGGGACTGATCGGCGCGAACGGGGCGGGCAAGACGACCGCCGTCGAATGTCTACAAGGGCTTTGCCGGCCTGATGCCGGCAGGATGTCGGTGTTCGGGCAGGATCCGCTGGCCGATGCCGACCGGTTGCGTGGCCTGGTGGGCAGTCAGCTGCAACGTGCTGGGCTTCCCGATCGGCTCCGCGTGGGGGAGGCGGTGGCGCTGTTCGGCGATCGGGACGGCTCGGACTTGCTGGAACGCTTCGGTCTGGTCGATCGGCGCCGCTCGCCGTTCGTGTCGCTGAGCGGCGGTGAGCGCCAGCGGTTGTTCTTGGTCTTGGCGTTGGTCAACCGGCCGCGGCTGGTGTTCCTCGATGAGCTCACCCAGGGCCTGGACCCCGCGGCCCGTGGCGGGGTGTGGCGGGCGGTCGATGAGCTGCGACGCGAGGGGACGACCGTGGTCTTGGTGACCCACGACCTGGGTGAGGCCGAGGCGTTGTGTGACCGGGTGGTGGCGATACGGGCGGGCCGGGTCCTCGACGAAGGGACCCCGGCGGCACTGGTCGACCGCCACGGCTGCGGGGTGACGATCACCTTTACCGTGCCCGAGACGGTCCGGCCCGAGGAGTTGGCGTCGGTGGCGGGTGTGGACGGTGTGGCGGTCCAGGCTGGCAAGGCGACGGTGACCGGCTCTCGTGAAGCGATCGCTCGCGTCGGGGCCCTGCTGGTGGTGTCCGGAACCATCCCGGTCGACCTTTCGGTGCGGATTCCCGATCTCGAGGACGCCCTGGTCGAGCTGCTCGAGGGTGACGCCATGCCACAACGCCTCAACGATGAGCCCCAGACTCGGGCCGGGGATTGCGAACTGATTGGAGCGATGCGATGAGCGCAACTATTCGTTTGGTGCGGACCGAGCTGCGGCTGATGGTGCGTGAACCGCTGACGTTGGTCTTCGTGTTCGCCTTCCCGGTGGTGACGATGCTGATCATCGGCGGCGCCTTCGGGACGACGCCGGCGGCGGCGTTCGACGGGGTGGATCCGTCGCAGTGGTATGTGGCGTCGTATCTGACTGTGGTGATCGCCGCCACCGGGCTGGTCATGATCCCGGTCCACCTCGCCTCGTACCGCGAGCGCGGTGTGCTGCGCCGTTTCGCCGTGGCCGGGTTCCCCCGCTGGTCGTTCGCTCTGTCCGAGGGGCTGGTCGGGCTAGTCGCCATCGCCGTCGGTTCGGTGGTGCTGCTGGCGGTGGCTGACCCGGTCTACGGTCTGCCCTCCGCCCATCATCTCGGCGCGGTCGTGGTCGGATTCGTCCTGGGTTCGGTGGCGTTCGTCGCCCTCGGGGTGCTGCTGGGCAGCGTGCTGCCGTCGGCCCGTTCGGCCCAGGCGGTCGGGCTGTTGTTGTTCTTCCCGTCGTTCCTGCTCGGCGCGGGCGGGCCGCCCCCGCACGTGATGGGCGCGGTCCTGCGGGCGGTTGCCGGCTACCTGCCGTTGACTCGGGTGACCGACGCGGTGCGCGACCCGTGGCTGGGAACCGGGTCGGCGACTACCTCGCTGGTGGTGGTCGCCGTCCTGGCCGGGGTCGCCGCCACCTTGGCGGCTCGCCGTTCGGCTCTGCGCGCCAGCCGCTAGGCCGGTGCTCGGCGATCGCCAAACTGCTGGGCTCGTAGGATCCCACCGGTGTTCACGACGCCCGTAGCGTTCCCGGGCCCGGCCTTGCTGGGCCGCCGGGCCGGCCGGATCTCCCTGGCTGCCTTCAGCGTGCTGGTGGCGGTCGGGCTCGGGACCCGCCTCGACGACGATCCGGCCCGTTTGGCGGTGGGTGCCGGGGTCGCGGTGGCGGCCGCCGTCCCGCTGTTCTGGTTCCGCCTCCGACCGGTGCTGGCCTGGGCGGCGCTGGCCACGGCCGGAGTGGTGATGCTGGGCAACGCGGACGCCCGGGCCATCGTGTGGTTCGCGCTGGTCGTGGTGGCCGCCTGGTGCGTGCTGGCCGGAGGAACCCGAGCCGGCGTCGTGTACCTGGTAGGGGCGGTCCTGCTCTTCGGCGCCGAGTGGCTGTGGGCGATTCGAGACCCGGGATGGGCACCGTGGACGGCCGGGGTGACCGTCTCGGTGCTGGCCGCCCTGCTCATCCGCCACGAGCTCGTGCTGGTCGAGCGACTCCGAGCGGCCCAGGCCGAGCTGGCCGAGCAGACCCGGATCGAAGAGCGGTCCCGGATCGCCCGGGAGCTGCACGACGTCATCGCCCACAGCCTGACCGTGTCGTTGCTCCACGTGACCAGCGCGAGACTCGCGGTCGAGCACGACCCGACCGACGCCGGCCGGGCCCTGGCCGAGGCGGAGCGCCTGGGCCGCCAAGCCCTCACCGAGGTCCGGGTCACCATGGGACTGCTGCGCCTCGACGACCGGGGCGAGGTGGCTCCGCCGGTGCCCGGCGGCACCCGGGTCCCCGAGCTGGTCGAGCAGTTCCGCCGGGCCGGGGTGCCGGTCTCCCCGGCCATCGAAGGCGACCTGTCGACCCTTCCCGAGACCGTGGGGTCCACGTTGTACCGCATCATCCAGGAGGCCCTCACCAACGCCGCGAAGCACGCTCCCGGCGCACCCGTCACCGTGGAGGTGGCCACCACGAACGGCCAAGTGGACGTGCGCGTGGACAGCGCCGGGCCTCCCCGTCAGGGCACCGGCATGGGTCTGACCAACATGGCCGAGCGAGCAGGGGCGCTCGGCGGCTCCTGCGCCGCCGGGCCGGGCGGCCGAGGCTGGCTCGTGACCGCACGCCTCCCCCGATGAGCGGAGCGAGACCCGAACCGATGATTCGGGTGCTCCTCGTCGATGACCAGGAGCTCGTGCGGGCCGGACTGCGCGGGATCCTGCGGGAGGGCTTCGGCTTCCAGATCGTCGGGGAGTGCGCCGACGGTGACGAAGCCCTCGCCGCGGTCGTCGATGCCCGCCCCGACATCGTGCTCATGGACGTCCGCATGCGCCGAGTCGGCGGTGTCGCCGCCACCCGCCACCTCCACGACATTCGCCCCGACCTGCCGGTCCTGGCCCTCACCACCTTCGACGACGACGAAGCCCTGGCCGGGATGCTGCGAGCCGGTGCCGCCGGCTTCGTCCTCAAGGGCGTCCCGGCAGAGGAGCTTCACCGTGCCGTGCGGACCGTCGCCGCAGGCGACGCCTGGCTCGACCCCTCCGTCACCTCCCGAGTCCTCGCCGTCTACCGGAGCGCACCCAATCCCCGTGGCGCGAACCCGGAGCTCGACCAGCTCACCGAACGCGAGCGTCACGTCCTGAGCCTGATCGGCCAGGGACGAACCAACACCGAGATCGCCGAGCAGCTCTACATCGGCGAGGGGACCGTCAAGACCCACGTCAACCACGTCTTCACCAAGCTGGGCCTGCGTGACCGGGCGGCCGCAGTGGTCTTCGCCTACGACAACGACCTGGTGCGGCCCGGTCACTGACGACGGCAATTGAGCTGGGACGACAGCGATCGGCTACCGGACCTCGAATGATCACTCCCCGAGGTTCACGTCCAACGCCAACGTGAGGCAGCGGCAACCACCGCCGGCCTTCTGGAACTCGCCCACCGGACAAACCACGACGTCGAACCCCCTCGACTCGAGCTGACGTCCCACGCGTGGGGGACAGGCCGGCATGATCACGTGCGAACCGATCACGATCGAGTTGGCGCAGAAGGCGAGGGCTTCGTCCGGCTCGAGCACCAGGGGCTCGGGGACCAGGTTCTCGACCACCCGCGCTCCATAACGGTCCCATCCGGTCGGCGCGACGATGGCCTGGCGATTGTCGAGAGGGCAGAAGGTCAAGTCCAGGTGGTAGAGGCGCTCGTCGACCAGCTCGATCGAGCGGACGGCGGTGCCGGTCAACGCCGACAGGTACGGATGGCTGACGGCGTCCGAGCGCCAACGGTAGCCGGCAAGGAGCGCCTTCCCGAAAGGCAGTGCGTCGCCGGCACCCTCTTGGCAGACGTCCTCGGGTAGGGGAGAGATGTCGAATCCGCGTGAGGAGAACCATGCGGTGTCGTACGGGCTCTCAACCTGGCGCTCCCGATGCCGGAACCGACTGGGGACGAACTGACGGCCGTTGACTATCCCGGCGTTGGCCGTGAACACGAGGTCGGGCACGTCTCTGGCCGGCTCGAGGAGTTCGACCACCGCGCCGGCCTGCTCGAGAGAATCGCGCAGGCGTTCCCACTCTTCGAGCGCCCGGCCGGGATCGATGTTCACCTCGCGGTGCATCCACGGGTTGATCTCGTAGAGCACGCCGAAGAACTGCGGCGGGCACATCAGGTAACGACGGCCCCAGTCGAGCTCCGGGCTCATCGTTGGCCAGCCAACGGAACCAGTGCTTCGGCGAGCTCCCGGATGAACAGGCCGACATCGGTGACGATCCCGAGGGCCTGGTGGCTGCCCCGATCGGCAAGCTTCGTGACGACCGCCTGATTGATGTCGACACAGTACGTCTCGACCCAGGCGGGCAGGATGTTGCCGGTGGCTATGGCGTGCAGGGTCGAGGCGAGCATGACTGCGACGGTCACGCCGCTGATGAGCTCGCGCATCTTGTCGGCGGCCTCCACGACGTCGGTGACGACGTCGGGCAGCGGACCGTCGTCTCGGAGCGATCCGGCCAAGACAAAGGGCACCGCGGCCCGGTCACATTCGTACATCACCCCGCCCGACAGCCATCCGCTGGCGACCGACGCTGCGATGGAGCCGGCGCGGCGAACCTCGTTGATCGCCCGGAGGTGATTGGCGTGGCCGTGCTCGGTCGGCGTTCCCTCGTTCACCGAGACGCCCAGCGAGGTGCCGAGCACGTTGGACTCGATGTCATGCGTGGCGAAGCCGTTCCCGGCGAAGAGGACCTCGACCCAGCCGGCGCGCACCAATCGGGCGAGATCGGGACCGGCCCCGGTATGGATCACGGCGGGACCGGCGACGACCAGTATCTTGCCACCGGCGGCACGGGCCGCCCGAAGCCGTTCGGCGACCCGCGCCACCAGGAGCGTCTTGGGCTTCTCCGAGCTCACCTCCGACGCCATGAACTCGAAGGGAGTGGATCCACGCGGACGTGAGGGCGTGGTTACCGCGACCCCATCGAGACCCACCACCACCAGGTCGCCGGCGCGGACGCGGTGCATCGGGACGGTGCGGGCGGTGCTGTCTCGCACGACGAGGGCGCAGTCCATCTCGAGGTTCTCGACGGTGAGCAGTCCCTGTTCGGTCATCACCCGGGTCGGGAGGTTGGTGGTCGAGTAGAAGCCCGCCGGCAGGACGCCGTCTCGCTCGCACGCCACCAGCCGGGCGGCGATGCGTTGCCGTCGATTGACGCCGTGGACCTGTAGGTTCTCGAGCAGGCGATCAAGAGTGGACCGGTCCAGGGCGGAGATCTCCAACTGGACACTGCTGGCGTCGGCGTTCGTGCGGCCGATGTCGACGTCGGTCATCTCGTAGTCGGCACCGGCTTCGACGATCATGTCCAGCACCTTGGCCAGGAGTAGCGAGTCGATGATGTGGCCGGACAGCTCGACCGTCTCGGTTTCCATGGTCACCCTCCATGGTGCTGGTCTCGTTCGATCATGATGGCGCCGCCCGGAGGCCTACCTGCTGAGGTCAAAGGGGGCATAGACGACGCTTCCATAGCGATGGAGGCTGCGACAGATGGACTGTTCACGCAGCCAGCGCGACAATTCGAGCCTCCCATCCGAGCAGATGGGTTCGTCGATCATCGTCACGCCGGCCTGCGCAGCGGCCACGACGACCCGATCCTCAGGCTGCCCGAGGAGTCGCAGACGGGTTCCCTCGCTGCGGAGCCTTCCGGCTAGGGCCAGGTCGGTCTCGGTCTCGACCGTCGCCAGGTGGGCAAGGTCGGGCCGGGGCCTCGGGCTCGAGAAGCGGACGGGTGTCGTGGTGATGGTGGCGGCCGCTTGCGCCTTGGCCACCTCTTCTGGAGTGACCTCGGTACCGACGCGCACGGTCACCCCGGGAACGAGGGGGCGGTAGCGCAGCTGGTTCGACTCGCTCCGGAGACCGGCCAGTTCGTTGGCATTCGAGAAGTGCTCATGCATGGCGCGCTGGTAATTGGCCGTGGCGTCTTCCACGCTGACCGTACGCCGATCGCGCCACCGGCGGAGCGACAACAGGTAGTTGGGGCCGCCCGCTTTCGCCGTCGGGCCGAAGCTCGACCGCTTCCATCCCCCAAAGGGCTGTCGGCCGACGATCGCGCCGGTGATGTGGCGGTTGACGTAGAGGTTGCCGGCTTCGACCCGGTCGATCCACGACCGTTGCTCGGTCGGGTCGAGGGATTGCAGCCCCGCTGTCAGTCCGAAGTCCACGTCGTTCTGGCAGCGAATTGCTTCGTCGAGGCCGCTCACCCGCATGACGCCGAGCACCGGACCGAACCATTCCGAGCGATGCGCCCACGAGCCCGGCCGGACGCCGATCCGCACGCCAGGCGTCCACAGCCGTTGGCCGAGCTGACGAGGTTCGACCAGCCACTGCTCGTGGGCGTCGAGTCTCGTCAGCGCACGCGTGAGGGCCGGGGTGACCGGGCCGACGATGGGCCCGACTTCGGTCGCCGGATCGGTGGCGGCGCCGACCCGCAGGCTCCTCGTGGCGTCGGACAGCTGTCGAAGGAACGGGCTCTTGTCGTAGACCGACGCGTCCACGATGGCCAGGCTGGCCGCCGAGCACTTCTGGCCGGCGTGGGAGAAGGCCGACCGAACGAGATCGCGTACGGCGGCGTCGATGTCGGCATTGGCCGAGATGACGAGCGAATTCTTGCCGTTGGTCTCCGCCAGGACCCGCCTACCCGGAGCCCAGTCGGCGAAGGCCCGCGCCGTGTCCCAGGACCCGGTGAGGACCACCCCCCCTACCTCGGGATGGGAGACGAGCCGTCTGCCGGCCTCGTCGTCGTCAGTGGCCACGAGCTGGATGCAGTCCGGTTCCAAGCCGGCCCGGTGGAGCTGGCTGACCAGCACTGCCGCCGTGGCTCGAGCCTCGGGACTCGGTTTGAGGATAACCGTGTTCCCGGCAGCGAGCGCGGCGAAGACACCGCCGGCCGGGATGGCGAAGGGGAAGTTCCACGGCGGGGCGACGACGACGATGCCGAGACGCTCGCTCTCGGTGGATGAGCCCAGCGAGTCGAGGAGTTCGATCCCGTGCGCGTACCAGCGGGCATAGTCGATGGCCTCGGAGACCTCGGGGTCACCTTCGGCGAAGGTCTTTCCTGCTTCGTGCGCCATCGCGGCAAGGGCATCGCGTCGACCGTCGACCATGTGCTCGGCCGCCGCCAACAGCAGTGCGCTCCGCCGATCTCCCGACTGCCTGCTCCAGTGCTCGAGGGCCGCGGCCGATCGAGCCACGGCGGCGTCCACCTCACCCACGCCGACAGGGTCCGGCGCCCCCCGGACCGGGGCACGGAGGGTGGCGAAAGCCCAGGACCGGTTGGCGGGAACGGTGAGATCGGTGTCCGCCTCGTTGGTGAACCCTGTGCCCTCAGAGGAGCTCGCTGGCGCCGTGCGATCCTGGAACTGCCTCGGCACCGTGGAGACATGGTGACGGCCGGCGACCGCCTCGGCGAACCGTGCCGTCTGCTCACTCCAGGCGGCACTGCCCGGAGTGAGGTCGAGGGCGTGACGGAGGAAGCCATCGGGAGTGGTGTTCTCGTCCAGGCGCCGGGCCAGGTACGCCATCGCCGTGTGGAACTCTGAGCGCGAGGTGACGGGCAGGTAGACGAGCACGTTGCCCACCCGCCCCACCAGCTCGTCGGCCTGGTCGTCGGCCATGCCGGCCAGCATCTCGATGGTGATCGATCCTTCGAGCTGCTCGCCAACCGTCAGCGCGTAGGCCAGATCGAGCAGGTTGTGGGAGGCCACGCCGACGTGGGTGATCCCGGCGGCAGCCGCCATGACGAGCCGCTCGAGGAGCCGCTTGTAGGACGCGTCGGTCTCCGTCTTGGTCGGATAGGTGGACGATGGCCAGCAGTGCTGCTCGGCCTCCACGTGTTCCATCGCCAGATTTGCACCCTTGACCAGTCGGATCCGGATCGGCGCGCCGCCCGCGGCTTGGCGGGCGCTCGCCCATTCGAGCAGCCCATCGAGTGCTCGATGACTGTCGGGCAGGTACGCCTGGATGGCGATGCCCGCCGTGAGCCCGGCAAATTCTGGCTCACCGAGGACGTGGGTGAACAGGGTCACCGTCAGGTCGAGGTCACTGTGCTCCTCCATATCCAAGGTGATGAGCTTGTTCGGCTTCTGCGCCGAGGCGGCCCGATACAGGGACCTGAGCGGCTCGGCCGCTCGGGTCAGTGAGCCCTCGAAGTCGATGAGGGAAGGCCCAGGTGCGATGGCCGACATCTTCACCGATACGCAGCGGACGTCGGGGCGCCGCAACAGCGATTCGAGCTGGGCTCGACGATGCTCGGCCTCGTCCCAACCGAGGACGGCCTCACCGAGGATGTTGAGATTCGGCGTCCGCCCGCCCCGACGGAGGCGGCGTAGCTGGTGGGCGAGCGGTCGGGCTTCGAGCGGGGCCACGAACGGCCTCGTGTCGAGGCGAATCCGTGCCTTGGCCATAGCGACGATTGGTCGGGGTGCGATCTGTCCGGTAGCCGCCGCCACCCGGAGCAGGTACTGGTCGATCCGTGGCAGGGCGGAGAGATCCGTTGCAGCAATTTGGGCGAGTTGCCGTGCCGCGGCCTCCGGAGCGACCGGTCGGAGCACCCGGTCGGCGAGCGAGAAGACCAGGCGGGGCCCGCTGGTGTGGGTGAGCAGGCGCCGGAGTCGTCGACGGCGGTGGGCCGACCATCCTCCCTGCCGGCGCACAGCCCCGTCGAGCAGCGACTCGGCGAGCGCGATGGAGCGCTCGATCCGTGTCGTATCGGCCGTCTCGATCAAGTCCAATGGGCACCGTCCCGAAATCCCGGTGACTCGAGGTTAATATCTGCCATCGGGCGGCTTGACCCGGGTCTCCGTCCCGACGGACAGCTGCAATCGTCACGCCGTTGCCCGAAGGGAGGTGGACCACCTCGAGCGCACCGTGCACCGGTCGTGTCTCTGGCTGGGGCGAGGTGGGGGCACCGGGGAGAACCGACATGGGGCCACCGGGTGAAGCAGAATCACTGGCGGTGCATCTGGTTCGTACGCGTCGCCCTGTCGCCTCGGCTCTGGCCCTGCTCTGGGCGGCGATTGTCCTGGCCGGGTGCACCTCCGGCTCCCCCATATCGGGCAAGGCCACGACCACGGTGGCGCCCACCACGGCATCGTCTCCGTCCTCGAGCTCGGCCACGACCGTACCGGCGCCCTCCCTCGCCTCGGTGACGTGGAAGGCTGCGGTCAGCGGCGCGGTGTACGCCCAGCCACTGATCGTCGGCGATCGCGTGTTCGTCGCCACGGAGGAGGACGACGTCTACGCGCTGTCCCTGGGCACCGGCAAGGTGCTCTGGCAGGCCAACATCGGCACCCCGCTCACCGAGGTGGCGCAGTTCGCCGGTTGCGGCGATATCGATCCCCTCGGCATCACCTCCACGCCGGTCATCGACGAGAAGACCGACAGGTTGTACGTGGTCGGCGAGATCAGCAACGGTGCCGATCCGCCCACGGTCCACCGGGAACTCGTGGGCTTCGACGTCGCAACCGGTTCGGTCGTCCAGTCGACGGACGTGGATCCGACCGGTGGTGGTGATACCCCGCTCGACCTTCTGCAACGGGCCGGTTTGGCCATCGACGGCGGCCGAGTCGATGTCGGGTTTGGTGGCCAGTATGGCGACTGCGGCTTTTACCACGGCTGGGTGGTCGGGGCCAGCGTCACTGCGGGGGTGCCGAACATCGAGTTCGACGCGACGCCCGGCGGTAGCGGCGGAGCGATCTGGCAGGGTGGCGGTCCACCGTCGGTGGACCCGCTCGGCAACCTCTACGTGGTCACCGGAAACCAGAACTCCCAGGGAACCGCTGGGAACTACGAGAGCGTGATCAAGCTCTCTTCCGGGCTCGTCCCAGAGGCCTCCTTCCGTGATAGCGCCGCAGTGGACGATGAGGACTTCGGCACGAGCACCCCACTGCTCCTGCCGAATGGAACCCTGTTCACGGTGGGCAAGACCGACATCGGCTACGTGCTGCGGCAGTCGGACCTGAGCCAGGTCGCGGCGATCCCCGGCATCTGTGGCAGCAATCCGGACGGCCGGATTGCTTTTGGCGGGGCGACCGACGCCGCCTACGTGCCCTGCCGGGGTGGAGGCATCCAGGAGGTCGACCTGGCTACCGCCAGCCTGGGCTGGAGAGCGGGCGCCGTCAACAGCAGCCCCATCCTGGGCGCCGGCAGTCTCTGGGCCCTTTCCTACCCCGGCGGGACCCTGCAAGCTCTCAATCCGGCCACCGGAGCAGTCGAGCAATCCACCACCGTCGGTCGGGCGGCCAACTTCGCCACGCCCGCGTACGCCAACGGACTGCTGGTGGTGGCGAACGCCGTGGGCTCAGTGGTTGCGTTCGGTCAGGCGTCGCGGTGATTCGCCCGGGCGTCGCACCCGACCTGGATCCCGTCGTGATGGGGTCGATGGCCGACGGTCACGCTGCCTGGGCCGGCTGGGGATCGGAGAGCCATGCCAGTGAGCGTTGGTGCAGCTCGACGCTTCGGATCCCTTCGAGGTGGTCTATCCCCGGGTGGTCGGATACCCGCACTCGTTCGGCAGCGTCCGGATAATGGTCGCGGCGCGCTTCTCGGAAGTGCAGCGCCCCGTCGACGGGCACGTGGAAGTCCTCCTGTCCGCACTCGAAGGCGATGGCCGGGCCGTGGAAGTAGGCGTCGAGGTGGGTGAGCGGGTCGAGACGGTCGAAGAGCCACTGCGCGTAGGCGTCCGCGTGCCCCTGGGGGAGCGGCTTGGCCGGGTCGTCGAAACCATGCATGCCGGGCGACGTCCAATCCGGTGAGGCGACGATCGCGGCCACCCTCTCCACCCGATGGTCGATCCCGGCCAGAGCGACGGCGGCCTCGCCTCCCAGCGAAATCCCCCCGGCCACCACACTCGGGCCGGCACCCAGGGAGTCGAAGGCCCAGTCGATCACTCGCAGGGCATCAAGCGTGGTCTGGCCGAGGATCGGCCATTTGAAGCGGCGGTAGGCGCCAAACACCCGGGCTCGGATCTCCTCCGGCGGCTCCGTGCCGCGCTCGCCGTGCTGCCAGAGATCGAAGCTGACCGCAACGAATCCCGCCCCGGCCAAGTCGTCGAGGAATGGTGCCACTCCTTCCTTGCTGAGGCCCAATGCCGGCAGCCACAGCGCCACCGAGGCCCCTTCGGCCCGTTGCGGCTCCTTCCACATCACCGGGATGTGGTCGACCATCCTGGTGGGCAGGAGCGGTGCGACGTCGTCGGTTGCCATCGGGTCCTCCCTTCTCGCGGTGCGCGCCTGTGGCAGTCGCGGAGCACCCAGCACCGGGTGGGCGCAAATCGGACGTTTCATTGTTCCCGGTGGGACACCAGCGAATCATCTCGGGCAGGGCCGAGCCAGGGCGCACCGGTCTGCAAGACGCCCTGCCAGCTCGTTGGACTGTCTGTCGGACGCAACCCGGGATGCTCGATTCCTGCGTGTGGTCCACGGGGCGGCCGGGTACCACGCAAAGAGGCGTTGAGATGCGCCGCCGTAAGGCGCGGCCAACGATCCCAAGGAGGAGGTCCGAGGCATGGCCCAAACCATTCAAGACGTGATGACCGCCCATCCAATGGCGCTGTCGTCCGCGATGTCGATCGGTGACGCGGCGAGAGCAATGCGCGAGCGGGACTTGGGCGACGTGATCGTGGTGGACGATCAGAGCGCGTTGTGCGGGATCGTGACCGATCGTGACATGGTCGTTCGAGCCGTGGCCGACGACCGCAACCCGAGCGAGGTCCGCCTCGGCGACATCTGCAGTCGGGATCTCACCACTGTCGACGCCTCCGCGTCGGTGAAGGACGCCGTCAAGCTGATGCGGGAACGGGCATTGCGGCGCTTGCCGGTTGTTGAGCACGGCCGACCGGTGGGCATCGTTTCGCTGGGCGACCTGGCCATCGAGCGGGATCCCGATTCCGCCTTGGCCGATATCAGCACCGCACCGTCCAACACCTGAGAGGAGGACCTCACCGCCGAAGGGCCAGACGACCTCATTCCGCCCGGAGCACCAGAGACGTGCGTGTCCGAGCAGCCATGCGTCCCGGCACCGCTGCCACCAGGTTGGCCAATACGAGTGCCGCGACCGCGACGATCTCGACGACCGGCACCGAGGGTTCGGGGACCGCGTAGATGGCACGGGCGAACAGGTCCCAAAACCATCGTCCAAGGGCGATACCGATCGGCACGCCGAGGGCGATGCCGATGAGTGCGGCAACCGGTGCCTGACAAGCGACCGTAATGGCCAGCGGGCGGCGGGTGAAGCCGAGGGTCTTGAGGAGAGCGAAGGAGCGCCGCCGCCTGCGGACTGATGCGGCCAGGGTGAGTCCGAGAGCGACGACGGCACCGACAGCGAGCGCGGCTGCCAGTATGGCCGGGGTGGCACCGGTCGACTGGTAGTTCACTATCTCTGCGGGTCGCTGGACGCCGATGACTTGGTAGACGTCGCCTTGCTCTGCAGGGTCGGCAGCCATCGCTCTGTTCGCCGTCGTGACGATCCGTCGGAGAGAAGCGAGACCAGCGGCCGGTGTGAGGCCATTGCGGAGCCGGACGACCTCGACGTCTTGGCCGTCCAGATTCGGGTCGGGTTGCGTGATCGCCCTCCTGAAGGCGGGTGGCTCGATGCCGCCAGAGATCATTGCTCCGGTCCCCATGGATGTATGGAGGGTCCCACTGGTCCCGATCGCGGGCAGGGTCGCCGTGCCCACGATGGTGAGCGGGGTCGGCGGGATGTAGACCGGAGCGTCATTGGGCGAGCCGTAGCTCACCATGACAGTGTCACCGACCTTCTTGTGCAGCGCGGCGAGGGTGGCCGAACCGAGGACGATCTGGCCCCGTCGGCGCGGAAGGCGGCAGCCAGCTCGGGGTCCCACGGGGTGTCCACGCAGTCGCGGGTGTCGACGTCGAGCGCGAGGCCCGCGGCCTCGGCCTGTGCCAATGCGGCGGCGTAGTCGGCCGCGGTCATCCGCCACGGCCGGGCGCCGGTCGTTCGCATGCGGGCACAGATGGCAATGCCCGGAGCGTCGAAGTCGCCGTGGTAGCGCAGGTCGGCCCCGCTGCGCAGGAGTTGGGTGAGCAGTTCGGTGACCGCGGTCGACGGGTTGCCGTTGCCGGCGACCACACATACCGACAGGCGCCGCTCCACCGCCGCTTCGACGAGCCGGGGGTTCTCCACCACGAAGACCGGCGAGGCTGCCGGTACGGTCAGCGGATGGCTCCGGAGCGCGAGCAACGTGATGTGCACCGGCAGGCCACCCTCAGTGGCCGCCCGGGTCTGGCGGTCCAGCGGGGATGCGCCGACGACCGGCAGGCGCCAGGTCAGCACCGGGGCCGAAACGCGGTCGGGAACGATGCCGGCGGCCTCCCACAGCTCTCGGCCGTCGAGCGGTCCCACCACCTGGCGCAGGGCGGGGACGATCAGGGCCGCCCGTCGGGTACCCGAGTCGAGGGCGTGTGCCGACCCGTACAGCTGGGCCGCCAGCTCGGTGCGGCCGACGTCCCGGACCGGCAACTGGTCGAGGAGTCGGCGGACGTCGGCGACGAGGCCGACGATCGCCGCCGCGCCGAGGTCGGCGACGAGGCCGCGGCCTCGCACCTCCTCGGCCCAGCCGGTGGCCCAGACCTCCGGCCAGGCGGCGACCGAACGGGTGAGGGCGGCCCGGGCGTCGGCGCGGCGCCGGGCCACGAGCTCGCGCCTCCGGACTGCCTCGTCCCCCGGCGGATGTCCGAGTCGGGTCAGGGCATCGTCGAGATCGGTACCGACGGCCCGGCGTACGAGTGCGGTCTCCAGCTCCTCCAGCCGCACCCGGGCCGCCGGCGGAGACCCGAGGAGCGAGGTCAGCGCCAGTGCCCCGGCTCGGTCGAGCGCCGGCCGAGCGACGGTGCCGCCGGAGGGGGCCCCGCCACGGTCAAGGCGGTGTCGCGCGGCAGCCCAGAACGGGCCCAGGCTGGGCTCCAGCAGCGACGCCGGCACTTGGCGTGCCCGGCTCAACGCAGGGTGCCCAAGGCGGGTTGCGAGCTCTCGCCGACGGGCCCACTGCCGTCGGCCACCACCTCCTCGATGCCGTAGCGCCACGCCGTCGGCATCAGGGTCACGGTGTGGTCCTCGATGGCGATGAGGCGGTGATCCTCCAACAAGTCGAGCACTGCGTCGGTCAACCTCGCCGGGTCCTCGGCGAGCTGCGACCAGTACCTCCGGTGCCGATCGGCAAGCTCGGTCATGATCGCCTCCACGTCGTGGCGGCCGAGGACCGGGGGAGCACCCATGTCCGACCCCGCTCCGTGGCCGGTCGTCGCCCGGGTCAGCAGCAGCAGGGCCGCGTGGCCGACCGTGCCCGTTCGGGGGAACATGCTGTCGGTCGCCTCGCCGTCCTCGTCGATGAGGGCGAGACCCTCGGCGCGCGCCTCGATGGTCACGTCGAACATCTCGGAGAAGATCGCCACGTCGCTCAGGCGCCGGCGCAGCTCGGCCCACTCGGCGCTCTCGAGGTCGCTGCGGAGCAGCACCGGATCCTCCAGCAGCCGGCAGCGCGCGGTGGAGAAGCACGTGGCAAACCTCTCCATGAAGCTGGACCTACCGGCCGACGACGAGCAGCGTCACCGCCGGGTGATGGCGGTGATCCACTTCCTGCAGGCGTGACGGGTGTGTCCGTCACCGGTCAGCCGAAGTAGTGGCCAGTCCGGACGTCCTCGACCCAACCGGGATGCGTCGGTTCCCAACCCAGCACGTGTCGGGTGACATCGTTGGTGACCGGGTTGTCCAGGCCCGCGAACCCCGCGAGGAAACCCAGGTACTGCGGTGCCTCCTCTTGCCCAATGCTTCTGCTTCCGATGCCGAGTTCTCCGGCGATCGTCTGCGCGATCACTCTGAACGGGATCCCCAGATCACCGACCCCGTGGAAGGTCGAACCGGCGGGAGCCTTCTCGATCGCCAGGCGGTAGAGCACGGCGATGTCGTAGGAGTTGGCCGCCGGCCAACGATTGGCGCCGTCACCGATGTACGCGGCGGCCCCGTTCTCGCGGGCGAAGCCGATCAAGGCGGCGGTGAACCCGTGATGGTCGAGGTCGCTGTGGACCATCGGCGCCAGCCGTACGACCGAGGAGCGCACGCCCCGTTGGGCCAGCGCGCGCGTGTAGTTCGCCGCGTCGACTCGGGGACCGCCGTCGGACTGGTCGTCCTCGGTTCCCGGCCGGCCCGCGATTCCGGCCGCCGTCAGCATCAGGGTGCCGCCGGTGGTCACGAAAGGCCTTTGGGTACCGATCAACGTTTCACCCATCGCCTGGATGGCCGCGAGGTCCGAGTCGACCGCGCCCACGAAGTCGCCGGAGCGCATCGCCTCGTGCTTGAAGGCCAGGTGGATCACGCCGTCGGCCTCAGCGGACGCGACCCTGAGAGCGTCGAGGTCGTCGAGGTCGCCACGGCACACCTCGGCGCCGAGCATGGCAACGGCCTCGGCCGAGGCGTCGGAGCGGGCAAGACCGACGACATGGTGGCCATGGTCGAGCAGCTCGGGAATGACGGCGGAGGCGATGTGGCCTGAGGCGCCCGTGACGAAAACGCGCATGTGGAAGCTCCGATCGACGGGTTGGATGTCACTTGGTGTCATCACTCTACACCCGATAGCACTCGGTGTCATCAGCTACGCTCGACCGAGATGACACGCTGGAAGCCGGACCCTGCGGGTCGTCTCATCCAGGCCGCGATCAACCTGTTCGCGGTGCAAGGGTACGAGGCGACGACCGTCGCCCAGATCGCCGAAAGCGCCGGGTTGACCAAGCGAACCTTCTTCCGCTACTTCTCCGACAAGCGCGAGGTGCTGTTCAGCGGGTCGGCGGAGCTCGCACGCGTCTGGCTCGAGGCGGTGGCCACCGCGCCGCTCGACGCGGCTCCGCTAGCCGCGGTGACCGCTGGCCTCGATCCGGTGGCGGAGATGTTCGTCGAGCGACATGGCTTTGCCCGGGTCCGCTCCGGGATCATCGAGGCCAATCCGGAGCTGCGTGAGCGCGAGCTGATCAAGCTCCAGAACCTTGTTTCCTCGATCGAGACGACTCTGCTCGAACGCGGCGTTTCCGCAAACGTCGCGACCCTCGCCGCACAGGCGGGCGTGACCGTGTTTCAGGTCGCCTTTGCCGCCTGGGTGGCACAGGATGACCCGACTGCCTTGCGTCGGCTGATGGGCCAGTCGCTGGACGAGCTGCGGTCGGTGACCGCCGGCTGATCGCCCGGGCGCGGCCACCGGTTGAGGAGAGCCGAGCCGTCCCTTAGACAGTGACACGCCGCATGGTGGTGAACCCTCCGGCCAGCAGCGCCGCCGCGAGGGCGGCCAGCAGGCCCGTCAGGCCCAGCGCGCTGAGCGTGGTGAAGAAGTGGCCGATGCTCGGCCACGCGTGGGTCCACGTCGCGGTGAGAGCCCCGACGAGGAGGACGGCGATCTGGCCGGCGATGAACGCGGTCAGCCCGACCAGGCTCCAGCGCCGGAAGACCAGCCCGAACCACATGCCGTAGACGAACAGGAGGGTGAACGTCACGAAGGACGTCAGCCAGGTCTGATACCACGGTCCCTGGAGGATGTAGGGGATCCGGAAGAAGCCCATGCTCATCCCCCAGCCACCGGTGGCCCGCTCGACGACCTGCAGCACGCCGAGGACCAACCCGAAGACGGCGGCCATGCTGACGGCCAGCAGGGCGGTCCCGAGGAAGTAGGAGCGTCGGCTCGCGCCCAGTGCGAGCCCGAGCGGCAGCGAACGGGCGACGCTTTGGAGGCCGAGGACGAAGAGGATGACGAAGATCGACCCCAGCCCCCCGACGTAGCGGTTCGGGTCGTGGCCGGCCGGTGTGAGCGCCAGGATGACCGCGTCGATCCCGAAGACGAACGCCAACATGCCCCAGGGCAGCGCCAGGTAGTTGAAGCGCTGGAGCAAGTGGTACCGCGCCACATTGATCGGGGCAGGGATCATGCGCTCGTCCTTTCCTTCGGCTCCTCGCTCACCCGGCTGGCAGCGTGGACCATCACCTGTTGCAGCGACAAGGGCTCCAGAGTCAGGTCGAGCTCTCGGGCCCGCAGAACGTCGACCTGGTCGAGCGTCCCGGCGACCACCACCGTCTCCTGGGAGGCGATCCGCCGGCGATCCCAGGTGGGGCGGCCGGCGACGAAGCGCTCCACCGCACCGACGGAGCCTCGCACGGTCGTGATGCTGCCGCGGACGTCGTCGGCGGGTGCATCGAGCACGATCCGCCCGTGGTCGATGATGACCACCCGTTCGAGCAGGTCGGCGACCTCGTCGATCAGATGGGTGGAGAGCAACACCGTACGGGGGTGCTCGGCATAGTCGGCCAGCAGCCGGTCGTAGAAGAGCTCCCGCGCCACCGCATCGAGTCCGGCATAGGGCTCGTCGAGCAGCGTCAGCTCCGCCCGGGCCGCCAGGCCGATCACGATGCCCAACGCCGAGAGCATCCCTCGGGAGAGCCGCTTGATGGGCCGCCGGGCGGGGAGGTCGAAATCGGCCAGCAGTGACTCGCCCAGCTCGGCGGACCAGTTGGGGTAGCACCACGACGCGGCCCGCAGCGCATCCCGCACCTTGACGTCGGGGAAGGCCTGGTCCTCTCGGACCAGCACCATCCGCCGCAGGACGGCGTCGTTCTCGACCGGGCTCGCACCGCCCACCAGCACCCGACCGGCCGAGGCGAATTCCTGCCCGGCGACGATGCGCATGAGCGTGCTCTTGCCGGCGCCGTTGCGCCCCAACAGTCCGGTGATCGACGGCCCGTCGACGGCAAAGGTGACGTCGTCGAGCGCGAGATGGTCGCGGTAGCGGCGAGTCAGGCCCGCCACGGAGATCGTTGACGTCATACCTTGATACCTCCCTTGGCGTGGCTGGCCTGTCGGATCAGGTTGGCCAGTGTGTCGGCGTCGATCCCGAGCCGATCGGCCTCGGCGACCATCGGCTCGACGTACCGCTCGGTGAAGCGGTTGCGACGGTCCTCGAGCAGCCGCCCGCGGGCCCCGGTCGCCACGAACATCCCGATGCCTCGACGCTTTTCCAACAGCCCGCTCTCGATCAGCACGTTGATTCCCTTGGCCGCCGTCGCCGGGTTGATCCGGTAGTACGCGGCCAGTTCGTTGCTCGACGGCACCCGCTCCTCCTCGGCCATCGCACCGTCGGCGATCTCCTGGACCAGGTGTTCGGCGACCTGAGAGAAGATCGGCGCACCGTCATCGAGCATGGACGGCTCCCGCCGGGCCGAGGCCGTTGCTGCTGCCTTGGTTCATTGGTTGACTAATGTACCGAAGTGGTGCGCCGGTGTCAACGGGACGGCGTCAACGGGACGGCGTCAACCTCAGCAGGCTGCGACCGCCTCTCGCGGGATCCGCTCGACGAGAGCGGGCGCCCGGCTCAGGCCCCCGTGAGCAGGTCCCGGAGGACGATCGGTCCCGACCGCTCGACGTCCTTGGCCGCGGTGAGCAGGACCAGGTCTTGCCGGGCGGTGAGGGTGTGGAGCTGTTCGACGGCCTGTCGCGCGGCCTCGCCGCGGAGCTCGATGCGGTACCGCTCGGCGAAGTCGGGGTAGCGGTCGGGGACGTGTCCGTACCATCGACGCAGCTCGGTGCTGGGGGCGAGGTCCTTCAGCCAGACGTCGAATGGCGCGCCCGCCCGGGACAGGCCGCGGGGCCACAACCGGTCGACGAGCACGGCCGCGGTCCCGGGCGCGGGGGCGTAGTCGTAGACGCGGGCGACCCGGATGCCGTGCGGCGGGGTTCCCGTCCGCGAGCCGCGAAGCCCGTGGATCGGGTGCACCGGAACGAGGCCCTTCGAGGCGGCCGGAAGCTGGAGCGCGAGCCGGCCGAGCTCTTCGAGATGCTGCGCCGAGAGCGCTTCGAGCCGATCGGCGCCGTCGTCGGTGAGCTGCAGGCGGACGACCCGGCGGTCGTCGTCGTCTCGGTGGCGGGTGACCAGCCCGGCGCTGTCGGCCCGGTCGACCAGCTCGACGATGCTGTGGTGGCGGAGGAGCAGGTAGTCGGCGACCTCGCCGATGGTCGGACCCCGCGGGTCGTCGTGGCCGCGGATGGCGAGCAGCAGTTGGTGCTGGTTGGGCGTGAGCCCGGCGCCCTCGGCTTGTTGCTCGCTCCAGCGCAGGAAACGGCGTAGCCCGTTGCGCAGGGCGAGCAGCCGGGCGTAGTCCTCGTGCACCAGACCCATCGGGGAACGATACCATCGCTCCACGATGTGTTCCTGCCTTCGTCTCCGTCTGCCCCGCTCCGGCGGGCCGGGGTGCTCGCAATGAGCGAGCCGTTCCCCGGTGCCGGGCCGGGGGGCTCGGCCGACCGGCGCGAGGCCGCGCCACCCTCGGGGCCCATCGACGACGCCATGGCGACGGAGGTCGAGATCGTCGTCGTCGGCGACACGGACGCGGACGCTGACCGGGACCCGGGCTCGCTGGTGGGGGACGACCGTCGTTCCCCACGATCGGCGGAGCGGGCGCTCGGCGACTTCACCGTGACGTCGGCCGTCCTTCGCCTCGTGCCCTTGGCCATCGTCATCGGCGGGTTGGGGGCCGGCATCTCCCTCGCCCTGCTGGACATGATCGGGTTCTTCACCAACCTGCTCTACCACCAACGCTTGAGCGTCCAGCTGGTCTCCCCGGCCGGCAATACGCTGGGCGCCGTCGCCCTGGTCATCCCGCTCGGGGGAGGGCTCGTCGTCGGGCTGATGGCCCGGTTCGGTTCAGAGCAGATCCGGGGTCACGGCATCCCCGAGGCCATGGAGCGCATCCTGATCCACGGCAGCAAGGTCGCGCCGAGGCTGGCGATCCTGAAGCCCATCTCCAGCGCCGTCAGCATCGGCACCGGCGGGCCGTTCGGTGCGGAGGGACCGATCATCTTGACCGGGGGCGCGGTGGGGTCGATCGTGGGCCAGCTGTTCCGGCTCACGGCCACCCAGCGGCGGGCGCTTCTGGTCGCGGGGGCGGCGGCGGGGATGAGCGCGGTCTTCGGCACGCCGGTCGCCGCGACGCTCTTCGGCGTCGAGCTGCTGGCGTTCGAATGGAAACCGCGCTCGATGGTCCTCATCGGCATCGCCGCCGCGACCGCCGACGGGTTGCGCATGGTGATGGCCACGTCCGGGTTGGTCACGCCCCAGCCGATCTTTCCGGTCCCCGGCCACGCCCCGCTCGGCGGGGTCGTGCTGCTCGGCGCGGCCGCGGTAGGTGTCACGGTGGGGTTCGCCGCCTGGGTCATGACCCAGGCCGTCTACCGCTTCGAGGACCTGTTCAAGAAGCTGACCGGCCGACTGCACTGGATGTGGTGGCCGACGATCGGCGGGCTGCTCATCGGCGTCGGAGGCATCGTCGATCCCCGGGCGCTCGGCGTCGGCTATGACACCATCCACGCCGAGCTGCTCGGCCGGCTCACCGTCGGCGCCTTGCTCCTCCTGCTGGTGGTGAAGCTGGTCATCTGGTCCGGGGCCCTGGGCGGAGGGACGAGTGGCGGGATCCTGGCACCGATCATGATGATGGGCGGCGCCATCGGGGGCATGCTCGGCCACGTGCTGCCCGGTGCCCCACCGGGGGTCTGGGCCCTGCTCGGATTGGCCGCCGCCATCGGCGGCGTCACCCGGTCCCCGTTCACGGCCATCGTGTTCGCGTTCGAGCTCACCCATGACCAGAACAGCCTGCTGGCCCTTCTGGTGACGGCGACGGTCGCCCACCTGGTCAGCGTGCTCGTCTTGAAACGGTCGATCCTCACCGAAAAGGTGGCTCGTCGAGGCTTCCACGTCATGCGCGAATATGCGGTCGACCCGCTCGAGGCGACCTTCGTCAGAGAGGTGATGGACACCGACCTCTACACGCTGGTCCCCCAGCGGTCCCTCGCCGAGGTCTACGAGTCGTTCCCCGAAGGGTCCGCCGCCCGGCGGCAGCGGCTCTACCCGGTCATCGACGGCGGCACGGGCCTGGTCGGCGTCCTGCCCTGGTCGACCGTCCTCGGGGGCAAGGACCAGCGAACCGTGCGCGTCGGCGACGCCATGATCACATCACCGTCGATCGCCCGCCCCGACGAGGTCCTCCGGCACGTCGCCGACCGGATGGCCGCACTCGGCCTCGGCGCGCTGCCGGTCGTCGATCCGTCCCACCCGCGCCGGCTCGAAGGGATCGTCACCCAGTTCGACCTCCTCGAAGCACGCCAGAAGCTCCTCGAAGAGGAGCGCCACGCCGAGCGGATCCTCACCTTGCGACGGGTCACCCCCGGCCAGGACGGGGAGGCTGGACGTCCCCGCGAGGGCATCCCGGCCACGCCGAGCTGAGGTCCGACGGTGGAACGGAACGTCACCGGCTACCACCAAGACGAGCAGGGCGACTGGGTCGCCGAGCTGTCCTGCGGCCACGACCAGCACGTGCGGCACCGCCCCCCGTTCCAAGTGCGAGCGTGGGTCCTGGTGGCCGAGGGCCGGGCGGCCCGGCTCGGGACCCCCCTCGACTGCCCCCTCTGCGAGCGGGCCGAGATGCCCGATGCCCTGCGCAGGGCGCGGATCAGCCCCGTCTGGGACCAGCACACCATGCCCCCCGGCTTGCGCCGGGCCCACCGGATCGGAGCGGGGACCTGGGGGAGGATCCTGGTGCACGCCGGCCGGTTGCGCTTCGCCGCCGCGACGGCCCCGGCGATCCACGTCGAGCTGGCACGCGGTGCGACACAAGCCATCCCGCCGGAGGTCGAGCACGAGATCGAGCCACTGGGAGCGGTGCGCTTCAGCGTCGAGTTCCTCGCCGTCGACCGGGGAAGTGGCAGCGGACCGGCCGGGGACGGCAGGTGAGCGAGCCCCTGTCAGGTCGAGGCGAGGATGCGTTCGTAGACCTGCCGGGTGGCGGGGCTGGGCGAGGCGCCGAGCTCCTCGCGCAGGCAGTCGCCGAGCTGGCCGTAAACGCGGAGTGCTTCGGCCAGGTTGCCCTCGGCGGCGAGGGCCTCCATCAGGTAGCAGTACCCGCTCTCCCGGAGCGGCGCGAGGCGGATGAGCCGGCGCCCGGCGCGTACGGCCCCCGCCAGCTCGGTGCCCCGGATGCCGAGACCGGTCGCCGCGTAGGCCTCGAGGGCTCGTAGGTGCAGGAGCTCGAGCTGGCGGCGGACCTCGTCGATCCACGGGGCGTCCTCTCCGGGGAGGAACGGGCGCTCGGCCACGAACAGGGCCGTGAGAACCGGCCCCCACGCCCTGGTCCATTCCTTCTGGACGACGGCCGACTCGGCCCGGTGGATCGCTTCGACCGCCGCCTCGAGGTCGACCCATGCCTCCGGAAGGCGCAGCGACAGGGTCGGGCGTCCCTCCACCGAGTCGGGGCCGAAGACCCGGCGGAGCTTGGAGAGAAGCGGGTTGAGCCGAGTGTCGATGGACGCCGGGTCGGGCTCGGACCACAGAGCCTCCGCCAGCTCGTCCCGTGCGACCGGGCGATGCCGATTGACCACCAGGTAGGCGAACAGCAGCCGACCCTGGCGCCCGGGAAGCTTCGCCTCGAGGCGGCGGCCCTCGCCCTCGATCGTCAATCGGCCGCAGATCTGGATGCGCAACGGGCCCGGGTGCGCCAAGGTCACGCCAATATCTTGGCAATACGCTGCTGGCCAAGGCGAGGAGGAGGGACGATGGCCAAGACGATCCGGTGCGAGTGCGGTTTCGTGGCCCGCGGGGACAACGACGACCAGGTGATCGGAGTGATCCGGGGGCACATGGCCACCGACCATCGGGCCCTGCTCGACCGGGTCAGCACCGACGATCTGCGCAGCTGGATCCATCGCTCATCCGCAAGCGCCTGGACCAGCCCGAAGAGGTGCGCCCGTTCGAGGGCGAAAGTGGCCAGCTCGCGGTGGTGAACCTCGACGCCGGTCCGGTCGGACGGGCCACCTTCAACCCGGGCTGGCGCTGGTCGGAGCACGTCAAGCCCATCGCCAAGACCGACAGCTGCCAGGCCGCGCACACGTGCTACTTCGTGTCCGGACGCATGAAGGTCGTCGCCGACGACGGCGAGGAGATGGAGTACGGCCCGGGCGACTTCGCCATCATGGCCCCCGGCCACGACGCCTGGATCGTCGGCGAGGAGCCGTGCGTGGTCGTCGACTGGCAGGGGTTTGCCGACTACGCCAGAAGGTGATCCCCTAGACAATGCCGGACCTGACGCTCGAGGTCCGGGAAGGCGCGCTAGACCGGTGTCCTTCCCGTCGGAGCTTCGGCGCGCTCCTTCGCCCGATCAAGGAGGAAGCCATGCCAACAGAGCAGGTCACGCGGCCGTGGGCGATCCGTTCCTCGCTGGTCGTCGTATCGGACCTGGATCGATCGGTCGCCTTCTACCAGGAGCTCGGTCCATTCGGGGAGATCAGCCGCGAGGATGCGGTCGCAGTGCTCGGGGGTGCGCCGCCCGCAGCCATCGCCCTGATCCTCCGCGAGGCACGGAGCCGTCCCACGCACCACGGCCAGCAGTCGCTCGGCCTCCGGTCGATCACCTTCAACGTCGGATCGTTGGGTGAACTGGATCGCGTCGAGTCCGTGCTGAGGGGCCGTCAGCTCTTCACCTCCCGCCGCTCACTTGCCAACGGTGCGTCGGAGCTCCTGCGCGGCCGGGACCCGGACAACCTGCCCCTGGTGTTCGTCTGCTACACCGAAGACGAGCCGCTCGGGTCCGACTACTACCAGACGGTTGCCAATCTCGCCCACTCACTGGACGTCTGACGCTCGGCGGAGGGACCGCGACGGATCGGTAGGGTGGTGCGCCATGGGTGGTCGAGCTCCCTACCTCAACGCCCGGCTCCAGGGCTACACGAGCACGATCTTCGCCGAGATGTCCGCGTTGGCGCTGTCCACCGGATCGATCAACCTCGGGCAGGGATTCCCCGACGTGGACGGTCCGGATGCCATCAAGCAGGCCGCGATCCGGGCGATCGAAGCCGGGCACAACCAGTACCCGCCGCTGCAGGGGATCGGGGAGCTGCGTTCGGCCATCGCGTGGCACCAGAAACGCTACCGCGGCCTCGATCTCGTCCCCGACACCGAGATCCTGGTCACGGCGGGCGCCACCGAGGCGCTGGCGGCGTGCCTCCTGTCACTGTGCGAGACGGGGGACGAGGTCGTGTTGTTCGAGCCGTACTACGACTCGTACGCGGCGTGCATCGCGATGGCTGGCGCCCAGCGCCGGGTCGTGCAACTGCGCGCCCCGGACTGGTCGTTCGATCCCGAGGCGCTCGAGCGGGCGATCACCGGTCGGACGAGGATCGTGGTGGTGAACACGCCCCACAACCCGACAGGCAAGGTGTTCAGCCGTGCCGAGCTCGAGGTCATTGCCGGGGCCTGCCGCCGCCACGATCTGATCGCGGTCACCGACGAGGTCTACGAGCACCTCGTCTACGACACGCCCCACGTCTCGCTCGCCACGCTTCCGGGCATGGCCGAGCGGACGATCACCGTCTCGTCCGCCGCGAAAACCTTCTCCGTCACCGGGTGGAAGGTCGGGTGGGCGTGCGCGCGGCCCGAGCTCATCGTGGCGATCCGGACGGCCAAGCAGTACCTGACGTTCGTGAACGCCGCGCCGTTCCAGTATGCGGTGGCCGAGGCGCTAACGGAGAGCGACGAGTACCTCGTCGAAGCGGCGCTGGTGCTCCGGCAGAAGCGCGACCTCCTGGCGGCCGGGCTCGAATCTGCAGGATTTCGAGTCTTTCCGTCCCCCGGCACGTTCTTCCTGACGACGGACATCCGGCCGCTGTCGGACCGGGACGGGTACACGTTCTGCCGCGAGCTTCCCGAGCGCTGCGGTGTCGTCGCCATCCCCAGCTCGGTCTTCTACGACGACAAGGACGCCGGGCGGCACCTCGTGCGGTGGATGTTCTCCAAACGCCGCGACGTGCTCGAGGAGGCGGTCGAGCGGGTCGGGCGGCTGCGATGAGGATCGCCGCCATTCAGTCGGACACCATTTGGGAGTCGCCACCGGCCAACTTCGAGCGCCTGGCGCCGAGGATCGCCGAGGCCGCCGCCGGGGGGCCCGGGCTCGTCCTGCTGCCGGAGATGTTCACGACCGGGTTCTCGATGGCGCCTGACCGGATGGCGGAGCCCGAAGGGGGGCCGACCGAGGAGTTCCTCCGCGAGCAGGCGACGGCGCACGGGATCTATATCGGCGGTTCCTATCCGGTCGCGACGGTGAGCGGGGCACGCCCGTACAACCGGTTCGTCCTGGTCGGGCCCAAGGGCGAGACCGCCTTCTACGACAAGATCCACCCGTTCGGCTACGGCGGGGAGTCCGAGCACTACGCCGCCGGTGCTCGCACCCTCACGATGGAGATCGACGGTCTGCGCTGCACGGCGTTCATCTGCTACGACCTGCGCTTCGGAGACCGCTTCTGGGCGCTTGCTCGGGACACCGATGCCTACCTGGTGGTGGCGAACTGGCCCGCCGAGCGGGCTCCGCACTGGGGAACGTTGCTGCGGGCCCGAGCGATCGAGAACCTTGCCTACGTCGTGGCGGTCAACCGGGTCGGCGTGGGAGGCGGCATCTCGTACGACGGCGGAAGCTGCGTCATCGATCCATTCGGCGAAACGATCGCCGAGGCGGGCGACACCGAGACGGTGTTGCTCGCGGATCTCGACCCTGCGCGAGTCGCGACGGTGCGCGCCCACTACCCGTTTCTCGAAGACCGCTGACGGCCCGACTCCTCGAAGACGGCTGACGGCCCGGACCCACCGGCGATCGGTCGCCCTCAGGACTCGATGAACGCCAGCAGGTCGGCGTTGATCGTCTCGGCGTGAGTGGTCGGCATGCCGTGGGGGAACCCGGCGTAGGTCCTCAGCGTGCCGTTCTGCACCAGCTGGGCGGAGAGCGGGCCGGAGTCCTCGTAGGGGACGATCTGGTCGTCGTCCCCGTGCATCACCAGTACCGGCACGGTGATCTGCTTGAGGTCCTCGGTGAAATCGGTCTGCGAGAAGGCGACGATGCCGTCGTAGTGGGCCTTGGCTCCGCCCATCATCCCCTGTCGCCACCAATTCTCGATGATCGCCTCGGAAGGCTCGACGCCCGGCCGGTTGAACCCGTAGAACGGCCCTGACGGCAGGGCCCGGTAGAACTCGGACCGGTTGGCCGCCAGCTGGGCCTGCAGGCCGTCGAACACGCTCTTCGGCAAGCCTCCGGGGTTGCTCTCCGTCTGCACCATCAGCGGTGGAACCGCACTGACGAGCACCGCCTTGGCGACCCGGGACTCGCCGTGGCGTGCCAGGTAGCGGACGACCTCCCCGCCACCGGTCGAGTGCCCGACGTGTACGGCGCCCCGGAGGTCGAGGTGGGTGGTCAGCGTGACGAGGTCGTCGGCGTAGTGGTCCATGTCGTGACCACTGTCCGTCTGCGACGAGCGGCCGTGTCCCCGCCGGTCGTGGGCGATCACCCGGTAGCCGTGGTGCAAGAAGAACAGCATCTGGGTGTCCCAGTCGTCAGCGGAGAGCGGCCATCCATGACTGAAGACGATCGGTCGGCCCGACCCCCAGTCCTTGTAGAAGATCTCCACTCCGTCGGCCGTGGTCACGGTGCTCATCGTCTGTACCCTCCGACGTTTGAAGCTTGCCGGTACGTCCTGCTCGCCAACCCCGATCGTGGGAGCGCCTTCGCCCCGGTCGGGCGTCAGCGTCGATGGCGCGCGTACTCCCGAGGGTGCACGAGCCAGTAGAGGTTGAGGTCCCACCCCGCCCCGAACGACTTCGGGGTCAGGATCCGACGATCGGCCGGGTTCCACCACCGGGACCTCACCCGAGCGACGGTCGGCTTCCGCAGGTCGTAGGGGACCCCGAGGACCCGGCCCTGAGGGTCCGGAATGGCCGCGGGAAGTTCGCTTCCGCCCCCCTCGTCGGAGCCTTGGGAGGCCGTGCTCACGGCAGCTCCTTCCCCTCGACCACCGGCCTTTCGACCACCGTCCTCTCGACCACCGTCACTGCTCGGACTTTACCCACTCGGGCGGTCGCCGACCCGGCCCCGGGGGGATAGGCGACCGGCCCGGGGAGGGACTTGACTGATTGAACAGACCGGTCTATCTTCCCGTCAGGTTAGACAGACCGGTCTACCAGGGAGGCGCCATGAGCACAGCGACCACCGACAGGGGATCAGGCACCGCGCTGGTGACCGGTGCGACCTCGGGCACCGCGCTGGTGACCGGTGCGACCTCGGGCACCGGCCGAGCGCTCGCCTCGGATCGGGCCAGCTACCTGACCGGCGCCACGTTGGCCGTCGACGGCGGCCGCACGGCGGTATGAGCCCGATGCCCGACCTCCCCGCGTCCCCGTTGCCCTGCGTCACCCCCGTCGCCGGGGCCCGGTCGTCACGACCCCTCCTCCGGTTGCTCGGTCTGGCGTCGATCACCGTAACGCTCCTGGCGGCCTCGGCCGCCCCCACCCCGCTGTACTCGACCTACCAGCGGGCGTGGGGCTTTTCGCCCTGACCACCCCCGTCGTCTTCGGCGTGTACGCCGTCGCCCTCCTCGCGGCGCTGCTCACCGCGGGGCGGCTCTCGGACCACGTCGGCCGGCGCCCGGTCCTGCTCGCCGGAATCGCCGGCCAGATCCTGGCCCTGGCGGTCTTCGCCGACGCGCACAGCGTCAGCGCGCTCCTCGCAGCGCGGGTCATCCAGGGTCTCGCAACCGGCACCGCGATCGGCGCCGTGGGGGCGGGGATGCTCGACATCGATCCGGTCCGCGGCGCCGTGGCGAATGCAACCGCCCCGGGGCTGGGGACGGCCAGCGGGGCGCTCCTGTCGGCCGTCGCGGTGCAGTGGCTGCCGGCGCCGACCCGTCTGGTCTACGTCGTCCTCGCCGGGTTGTTGTCGGCGCAGGCATTGGGGGTGCTCCTCCTGCCCGAGACCAGCCCGCGGGCACCCGGGGCGTGGTCGTCGCTCGTCCCGCAGGTGGAGCTTCCACCTCGGGCCCGTCGACCCCTGTTGACCGCCACCCCGGTGCTCTTCGCCGTGTGGGCGCTCGGCGGCTTCTAGGCGTCGCTCGGACCGAGCCTCATCGACCATCTGGTCGGCTCGGTCTCGGTCATCGACGCCGGGCTCGGACTCGGCGTCCTGACCGGAGTCGGCGCGCTGGCCACGTACGTGCTCCGCGCGCTGCCGGCCGTTCGCGTGATGCTGGCCGGTACGAGCGCGCTGATCGCCGGCGTGGCCGTCGTCTTGGCGTCCCTGTGGACCGGCTCCCCGCCCAGCTTCTTCGCCGGCACCGCGGTGGCCGGAATCGGCTTCGGCGCCGGGTTCCAGGGCGGCATCCGTCTCGTCGCGCCGTTGGCCCGGGCCGACCAGCGGGCCGGGGTGCTGTCGGTGCTCTACATCGTCTCGTATCTCGGCTTGGGCGTCCCCGCGGTCGGGGCCGGGGTGGCCGTCGTGCGTGGTGGAGGCCTGGTCGCCGCCAGCTACGAGTACGGCCTGGCGGTGATCCTCCTCGCCGTCCTCGCCGGCGTCAACCTGCTCCGGCTGCGCTCGCGGGAGCGCGTAGAATAGACAGGTCTGTATGAAAGGATTCGACACCGGTGACCACCGCAACCGCTCCGAGTGAGCACCGATCCTCGGCCAGGGAGCGGCTCCTCGCCGCAGCCGACGAGCTCTTCTACGCCGAGGGCATCCAGACGGTCGGCATCGACCGCGTCATCGAGCGGGCCGGGGTCGCCAAAGCCTCGCTCTACAACCTCTTCGGGAGCAAGGAAGAGCTGGTCGCTGCCTATCTGGCCTCACGGCACGACCAGACGACCACCAGGCTCACCGAGGCGATCGGAGCGGTCGAGGACCCGCGCCGCAAGATCCTGGCCGTCTTCGAGGCCCAATCCCGCCAGTACGAGCAGCCCGACTTCAACGGCTGTGCCTTCGTCGCCGCCTCGACCGAAGCGCCGCCGGGCGGGCTGGTGGAACGAGCCGCCGACCAGTTCCGCGCCTGGATGCGCGCCATGTTCACCGATCTCGCCCAGCAGGCAGGTGCGCCCGACCCGGCACGCCTCGGGCGCCAGCTCCACTTCATCTACGACGGCGTCGGAGTGGCGGGCCGCATGGACCACCACGACCCGGCGATCGCGGCCTGCGCCCGCCAGGCCGTCGAGGCGTTGCTGGACACGGCACTGACCAGAGGCGGCCGGGCCTCCAAGCGCCGATGATCGCTGCTGGGCTGCGGGAGATCCTGCGTCGACCGATCGTCGTCGCCCCCATGGCCGGTGGACCCGCTACCCCGGCACTGGTGGTCGCCGCGGCGGAGGCGGGCGCCTTGGGCTTCCTCGCCGCGGGGTACAAGACCCCGGCCGACATCGCGGCGGAGATCGATGCGGTACGGGCTTCCACCGCCGAGGCGTTCGGGGTGAACCTCTTCGTGCCCGGCGCGCCGAGCGCCCAACCGGCGACGGTTGCCGACTACGTCGGATCGCTCGCCGGTGACGCGGCGGAGCTCCGGGCGGCTCTGGGGGAGCCGACGTGGGATGACGACGGCTGGGCAGCGAAGGTCGACGTTCTCCTGGCGCACCCGCCCCCGGTCGTCAGCTTCACGTTCGGGTGCCCACCGCGCGAGATCCTGACCGAGCTACAGCGCGCCGGGACGATCGTGGCGGTCACCGTCACCAACGCCCGCGAGGCGATCCTTGCCGCCGCCGTCGGCGCCGACTGCGTGTGCGTCCAGGGCATCGAGGCGGGTGCCCATCGAGGGGTCTTCGCCAACGATGCCCGCTCCCTCGAGGGGAGCGAGGTCCTGGCCCTGATGGTCGAGGTGGCCCGGGTGACCGACCTCCCGCAGATCGCCGCGGGAGGGATCATGACCGCCACCGCGCTCCAAGCCGTCCTCCACGCGGGAGCGGTGGCCGCCCAATGCGGAACGGCCTTCCTGCGCTGCCCGGAGAGCGGCGCCCACCCGGCCCACAAAGCGGCGCTCGGCGATGGCCGGTTCACCTCGACCGCCTTGACGAGGGCCTTCAGTGGTCGCCCGGCCCGTGGGCTGATGAACCGGTTCATGGTCGATCATCCCGGTGCGCCGGCGGCCTACCCGGAGGTCAACAACGCCACCAGGCCGCTGCGAGCCGCGGCAGCCCGGGTGGGCGATACCGAGCGAATGAGCTTGTGGGCGGGCAGCGGCTTCAGGGAGGCCACCGAGCACCCGGCGGGCGAGATCGTCGACCAGCTCGATCCCGGGCACCGCGTCGAGCTCGTCTGATCGGCCGCGGCACGGTTTCCGGGCCGGGCGGCCG
Organism: Acidimicrobiales bacterium; assembly: GCA_036501425.1. Lineage (GTDB taxonomy): Bacteria > Actinomycetota > Acidimicrobiia > Acidimicrobiales > RAAP-2 > DATKRB01. The sequence goes on from DASYAI010000032.1 coordinate 42,561, forward strand.
GCGCCCCGGGATCAAGATGCTTGTAGGATAACGATAATTATGGCAACACAAAGTATTTCTGGACCCCCCGGCCCGGTCGCGATCGACGAGCTGAGCCGGAAGCGGCGGGTCGGCGTCCTGATGATCTGCTCGATGAGCCTGCTCATCGTCGGCCTCGACGTGACCATCGTGAACGTCGCCCTGCCGTCGGTGGGCCGGAGCTTCCACGCCTCGGTCACCGGCCTCCAGTGGACGATCGACGCCTACACCCTGGTGTTGGCGAGCCTGCTCATGCTGTCGGGGTCGACCGCAGATCGGCTGGGCCGGCGCCGGACGTTCGTCCTGGGCCTCGCCGTCTTCTCGCTGGGCTCGCTGCTGTGCAGCGTGGCTCCGAACCTGGGGCTCCTGGTGGTGTTCCGCATGCTCCAGGCGGTGGGGGGCTCCATGCTCAATCCGGTGGCCATGTCCATCATCACCAACACGTTCACCGACCCGCGCGAGAGAGCGCAGGCGGTCGGGGTGTGGGGGGCGGTGGTCGGCATCTCCATGGCCCTCGGCCCGGTGCTGGGCGGGTTGCTCGTCACCTCGGTCGGCTGGCGCTCCATCTTCTGGATCAACATCCCGGTCGGTGTCGTCGCCGTGGTGCTCGCCCTGCGGTACATCCCCGAGTCCAAAGCCCCGCGGGCCCGTCGTCTAGACCCGGTGGGGCAGGTGCTGGTGGTCCTGGTCCTGGCGACGCTGACCTACGGCATCATCGAGGCCCCGGGGCGCGGCTGGACCTCGTCGGTGATCGTGGGGGTCTTCGCCGTGACCGTCGTCTCCCTGGTGGCGCTGCTGTACTACGAGTCCCGCCGCCGCGAACCGCTGGTGGACATCCGGTTCTTCCGCTCGACGCCGTTCGCGGCGGCCACGGTCACCGCGGTGGCCGCCTTCGCCACCCTCGGCGGGTTCCTGTTCATGAACACCCTCTACCTCCAAGAAGTGCGCGGGCTCTCCGCGCAGCGGGCCGGGCTGGACACCCTGCCGATGGCGGTGATGACGATGGTCCTCTCGCCGATCTCGGGCCGCATCGTCGGCAGCCGCGGCTCGCGGCTCCCGTTGGTGGCGGCAGGGGCCGCCCTGATCGGGAGCACGGTGATGCTGGCCCAGATCGACGCGACGACCCCTTTCACCTGGCTGTTCGGGGCCTACGTGGTCTTCGGCCTCGGGTTCGGCCTGGTGAACGCCCCGATCACCAACGCCGCGGTGTCCGGCATGCCTCGGGCCCAGGCGGGAGTGGCGGCCGGCATCGCCTCCACCTCGCGGCAGATCGGCCAGACCCTGGGTGTGGCCGTGGTGGGCGCCATCGTGACCTCCAGGATCCACGGGTCGGTCCACGCGAACCTGGCGACCGCCAGCCACCTCGGGTGGTGGATCCTGGTCGGGTGCGGGGCGGTGGTGCTCCTCCTCGGGCTCGTGGCCACGTCGCGCCGGGCGCTCGACAGCGCCCGTCGCACGGCGACCGCGCTCAACCCCGAGGCGCTGGGGGAGCGCCAGGGGGTGGGGGAGCGCCAGGGGGTGGGGGAAGCGTGACCGCGATGGAGAAGCACGAGCGGCTCGAAGGCGTCGAGGAGCCGGCCGGGGCGAGCACCGAGGAGGACACGCCGGCAGCCCTCTGGACGATGCTCTGCGACCTGGTCCTCGACAACGAGCGGCGCCGCGAGGTCGCGGAGGCCCTCGGGATGAGCTTCGGCCGGGTCCGGGCCTTGCGGCGGATCGCGGCTCGGGCCATGCCCATGGGGGAGCTGGCGGCCACCCTCGGCATCGACGCCCCCTACACGACGATCGTCGTCGACGACCTGCAGCGGCAGGGCCTCGTCGAGCGTCGGCCCCACCCGACCGACCGCCGGGCCAAGGTGGTGGTGGCGACGCGGCGGGGTCGGGTGGCCGCTCAGCGGGCCAACGAGATCCTCGGGACCCCCCCGGCCGGATTGGCCGGCCTCGACCAGGCCGACGTGCGGGAGCTGGCCCGGATCGTGCGCTCCGTCACCGAGGTCCAACGCCGTCTCGTGCCGGCCGACGAGCGGCGAGCCGGCGGGTCGGTGGCCGGGTCGAGACCGCGGGCATGATCGGGACGTGGCCGCCTCGATCCGCCCCTTCGACGCCGGCGCCCTCTACCGGGCCCTCGACGCTCGGCGGACCGAGCTGGCCCTGAGCTGGAAGGGCGTGGCCGACCAGATCTGGGAACTGTCCTCGGAGCTCAACCGCCGGCGGGGGGGCAGGGACCATCCGATCAGCTCGTCGACGCTGACGGGTATGGCCAAGCGCCCGAGGACCAGCTGCCAACACGCGCTCTTCATGCTCCGATGGCTCGGACGGACGCCCGAGAGCTTCCTTCGCGAGGCGAGCGGCGACGACGGGCGGTTCGCCCTCCCCGACGCGGGACCCGACCGTCGGCTCCGCTGGGAGCTCAAGCTGCTCCATGCCGCGATGGACGAGAAGCGGCGCGACGCCGAGCTCACCTGGTCGGCACTCGCCGCGGTCCTCGGGTGTAGCCCCAATCAGCTGACGGCACTCCGTACCGCCAGGTTCGCCACGGGCATGGACGTCGCCATGCGGATCGTGCAATGGCTCGAGCGGCCTGCCGCCCACTTCGTCTACCCGGCCCGCTGGTGAGGCGCTCGGCCCGCCGAGCGACGGTGCCCGTCAGGCCGGGCGGCCGCTCGGTCGTCGCCTCCGGCTGCTCGGCGCCGCCGGTCGCTCGTCGCCCCCGGGGCCGTAGCCGGTAGTGGCTCAAGCGGGGCGTTGCTTGGCCGCCAGGTTCAGCGCCACCGCCTCGCGGATGAGCCGCTTGAGCGCCTCCCCGTCGATCTGCTCGTCCTTCTTGATGTCGATGGCCCGTCTGACCTTGCCCTCGAGGCTGGAGTTGAACAGCCCCGAGGGATCCTTCAAACCGGCACCCTTGAAGAAGGTCAGCTTGACGACGTTCCTGTAGGTCTCACCGGTGCAGATTCCGCCGTTGTGGGACCAGACCGGTGTCCCGGGATTCGTGGGCTTCACCCACTTCCACTCCTCGACGATCTCGGGGTCCGCCTCTTTGATGAGGGCTCGAGCCTTGCCGAGGGCTTCGCCGCGCCAGTCGCCCAGCTCCGCGATCCGGGCGTCGATGAGCTCGGAAGGATCGGTCTCGCCGTTTGCCATCTGCATCCCCTACGCAGGTCACCGCGAGCAAGCGCTCGTGCGGTACTGATGAGGCCACGCCGATACTACCGAGGGCACGACGGAGCGCTGAACGCGTCGGGAGGTCAGCCCGGAGGAGGCACCCACGGCGGTGGGGGGGTCTCGATCCGGTCCAGGGGCGATGCCACTCGACCGAACCGGCCCGAGTCGGTGGCCCAGTCCACATGGGCGGCTTCGATCTCCTGCCGGGTGCGGGCGACGAAGTTCCACCACATGAGGAGCTGCTCGGCGAACGGTACCCCGCCGAGCAGGAGGGCCCGGGCCGGCTCGGCGACGCTGAGCGTCACCTCCGCGCGACCGCGGCCGAGGTACACCAGATGACCCGGGGTGGCGACCTGGCCTTCCACCATGACCCGACCGATCGTGACGACCAGGGCGTGCTCGAAGGCAGGATCGAGGGGGGCGGTGGTCGAGCCGGATCGTAGGTCGAGGTCCGCCCCGAGGACCTGCGCATCTGGATCGGTCGGGCCCAGCTCCCCGACGAGCATCGTGACCACTGCGTGGGGGAGCTCGAGGCGGGACAGCTCGGGCCGGTGCTCGAAGGCCGGTGCTCCCCAGCGGGTGGCGGAAGGTTGGGCGATCCAGAGCTGGACCAGGTGGACGGTGCCCCCCGGTCGAGTCGCAGCCTCTTCGGCGTGGGCGACGCCGTGCCCGGCCGTCATGAGGTTGAGCTGGCCCGGCCGGAGCACCTGCTCGGAGCCGAGGCTGTCCCGATGGAGCAGCTCGCCCTCGATCAGCCACGTCACCGTCTGGAGACCCATGTGCGGATGCGGTCCGACGTCCGGGCGAACGTTGCCGTCCACGGTGATGGGGCCGGCGTGGTCGACGAAGCACCATGCCCCGACCGTCCGGCGGCCCCGGTTGGGGAGGGCCCGGCGCACGGCCATGGCGCCGACGGTGGTGGTCCTGCTGGTGCTCACCACCAGCGCGGGCGCCGCCGAAGGGTTGGTCGCCCCGGGGCTGGTCCCCGCGTCGGTCACCTCAACCGGGCCGCTCACCTGCCTTCGTGCCTCCAGTTGCTCGCCCGACCCTCGCCCCGACCCGCTCGCTCCGACCCCTCGCCCGACCCCGTGTCCTGCGGAGGGGTCGGGAGTGCGAATGGTCAGCCTGTCGTGGCTACCACGGATCGTCAACCGGTGGCCACCATTGCCGGCCGCGCCGTCGGTACGCGGGTCAGCCGTGGGAACGGATTGACGTCGGCATCGACGTGGCATCATCAGCGAACGACGCAGAAGGGAAGCACCGTGACAGTACCCCCGCACTCGGCGGACGCACCTGCCCCGGACATCGACCGGCGGCGGCTCCTGTTCGTCATCGGTGCCCTGCTGCTCGGCATGCTGCTCGCCGCGCTGGACCAGACCATCGTCGCCACCGCGCTGCCGACCATTGCCGGTGACCTCCATGGCCTGTCGGATCTCTCGTGGGTGGTCACCGCCTACATCCTGGCGTCGACCGCCTCCACCCCACTGTGGGGGAAGCTCGGCGACCTCTACGGCCGCAAGATCTTCTTTCAGGCGTCCATCGTCATCTTTCTGGTCGGCTCGGCCCTGTCGGGGTTGAGCGCGTCGATGATCGAGCTGGTCGCGTTCCGAGCGTTGCAGGGCATCGGGGGCGGCGGGCTCATGATCGGTGCCCAGGCGATCATCGGCGACGTGGTGTCCCCCCGCGACCGCGGTCGCTACCAAGGGATCTTCGGCGCCGTCTTCGGCGTCACCTCCGTGATCGGGCCGCTTTTGGGCGGGTTCTTCGTGCAGAACCTGTCCTGGCGGTGGGTGTTCTACATCAACCTTCCCGTCGGGGCCGTCGCCCTGGTCGTCGCCGCGATCGTGGTGCCCTCGACCGCCGCCCGTCTGCACCACACCATCGACTATCTCGGCACCGGCGTGCTCGCCGCCGCGGCCACCGCCTTGGTGCTGCTCACCACCTTGGGTGGCACTACCTACCCGTGGGGATCTGCCCCGATCGTCATCCTCGCGGTGGCCGGGGTGGTCCTGATCGCCGCCTTCGTGCTCATCGAGTCCCGGGCCGCAGAGCCGGTCCTGCCGCTGCCGCTGTTCGCCAACCGGGTCTTTTCGGCGTCGAGCGCCATCGGGTTCGTCGTCGGCTTCGCCATGTTCGGCGCCATCACCTACCTGCCGCAGTACATGCAGGTTGTCCGGGGTGCCAGCCCTACCGGGTCCGGGCTGCAGCTCCTGCCGCTCATGGCCGGCCTCCTCATCACCTCCGCCGGGTCGGGGATCCTGATCAGCCGTTGGGGCCGTTACAAGATCTTTCCGATCATGGGCACCGCCGTCATGACGCTCGGCATGTACCTCCTGTCCCGGCTGGCCGTCGACACCAGCACCGTGGCGAGCTCCGTCTACATGTTCGTGCTCGGCGTCGGCATCGGTGGAGTCATGCAGGTCCTGGTCATCGCCGTGCAGAACGTCGTCGACTACAAAGACCTCGGTGTCGCCACGTCGGGCGCCACCTTCTTCCGCTCCATCGGCGGTTCGTTCGGGACCGCCGTCTTCGGCGCCATCTTCTCCAACCAGCTGATCGGGAACCTGCGCCACGATCTGGCCGGCACGCCGGTGCCGGCGGGGTTCAACGCCAAGTCCGGAGCCAGCCCGGCGGTGCTGGACAAGCTCCCTCCCCAGGTGCACTCGGGCTACGTCCACGCCTTCGCCACCTCCCTGCATACCGTGTTCCTCGTCGCGGTGCCGATCGCCGCCGTGGCGTTCGCCCTCACCTGGCTGCTCAAGGAGGTCCCGCTCCGGCAAGCGGCAGCGGCGCCCGATCCGGCTCAGACGCTCGCTCCCACCGCCCTGCCGGCCACCCGGGACTCGGACGACGAGATCCTCCGGGCCCTGTCGCTCGTCGCCCGCCGCGAGGATCGGACCCGGATCTACACCGCGCTCGCCGAGGCCGCCTCCGTCGACCTCGATCCCCACTCGACCTGGCTCATGCTGCGGGTGGCCGGACGGGACCACCTGGACTTGGTCTCGGCTGCCAAGGGCCTGGACCTCACCGTCGAGCAGGTCGAGCTGCTCCTGAGGCCCCTTGCTGCGGCCGGCTATGTCCGGATCGGCTCGGCGGACGGCGCGGCGCCGATGGCCGCCACCGTCACCGACAGCGGCCGGGACGCCATCGACCGGCTCGTGAGCGCCCGCCAGGCGGCCCTTTCCCGTACGCTCGGCAGCTGGAGCGACGAGCTCGATCTCAGGCTCTCCGAAGAGCTGCGGCGGCTGGCCCGGGACCTGCTGACCGACCCCGTTCGCCGGGGCCAGCTCCTCGCCGACCTCGCGGACCGGTGACCCTCGTCGGCACCGGGTGGGGTGGCGGGCGGGTCACGGCTCGGGCGGTGGGCTCGGGGCGGGTCGATCTTCACCCCGCCGACCGGGCGGCACCGGGCGGCTCCGAAGGACGGCCGAGCAGGAAGGTGACCGCCACCGCGGCGGCGAGGGCGGCGGCGAGGCCGACGACCGCGCTGGGGGAGGTCTGGAGCAGCAGGGCGCCGATGGCGGCACCGCCCAGCATGGCGGCGATCGACCCCAGACGGCGGTGGGGCTTCGATCCGGTTCCCCCGACCAGGGCGCTGTCGGCCGCCAGGCCGGTGAGGGTCAGGCTCAGGACGGTCGTAGTGAGATCGGGGACCCCGAAGTGGCGCACCGTGCTGTTCTGCAAGCCGAGGGCGACGGCGAGGACGGCGATGGTGCTGTAGTCGCCCTTCCCCGCGAGCGGGAGCACGCCGGTCGGGGTGAGGATGGCGACGAGGGCGAGGACGAGGGCCTCGATGCCGACGGCGGTGGTGAGCCACGGACGGGGACGGTGGGAGAGCAGCGCGGCGAGACGCCCGCCGGCGAGGGCACCGGCCACGAATCCGGCGATGGCCACGATCGAGGCGACCGGGGACAGGCCGGAGTGGCGGTCGGCGCTGAACCCCAGGAACACGACGTTTCCGGTCATGTTGGCCACGAAGACACGGCCCAGCCGCAGGTAGCTGACCGCGTCGACCAGGCCCGTGACGACGGTCAGCGACAGGAGCGCGCCCACCGTCGTGCGGCGCCGCAGAGGTGACGGGATGGCCATGTCGTGCCCGACGGTCGCCCGGACCGGCGGGCTAGGCGCCTGCCAGGGCGGCGATGACGGGCGCGAAGTCGCCCGGCGGGACGCCGAGGATGGCGAAGTAGCTGATCCCGAAGCGCTCGCGGTGTGCGAGAAGTTGCTCGGCGATCTCGTCGGTGGTGCCGGCGAGGAACTTGGGAGAGGCCAGGATCTCGTCCGCGCTCAGGTAGGAGTGGATCCGCTGCGCCTCCTCGGCCGCCGCCCGCCGGTCGCCGGTGAGGTGCACCGTCGCGCCGACGTTGAGCTCGATCTGGTCGAAGCGATCCCCGGCACCGGCCCGGACGGCGGCGATCCGGTCGTCCGCCGCGGCCGGGGAGAGCAGTGGGACCTGCCCAGGCCCGAGCGAGCCCGGGTGCGGGGACGGCCCCGCAAAGCCGACGATGTCCGCCAGCTCACCGCCGACGCCCAGCAGGCGGTCGCCCGATCCGGCCACCAGGATCGGCGGGCTCGACACCCATCCGGGCGGGTTGGCCCCTCCGGCCAGAGACGTCCGGAGCGCATCGACGACCTCGCGCAGGTGGGTGAGCGGCTTGGGCGGCCCACCGGGACCGATGCCGGCGCCGAGGCCGATCTCGACCCGGCCGCGCGAGATCTGATCGGCGGTCAAGAACTCCCGTACCAGCAGGTCGGTCCGCCAGAGCCCGGCGTTGGTGACCAGCGGGCTGAACCTGAGGGTGGCGGTATGCGCGGCGAGCCCGGCCAACGTGGCGATGGGGGAGATCGCGGTCGGGAAGTCGGGCAGGACCAGCAGGTCGAAGCCGCTGTCTTCGGCCGCCTTGGCCTCCTCGACCAGTTTGGCGAACGGCGTGGTCGGGGCGGACACCGTCGCGAAGCGAAACGGTCGGGTCATTGCGAGGTGCTCCTTCAGGAGAGAGGCGCGTTCGGTCTCAACGGCGTTGCTTCTTCCTACACGACGAGCCCAACCGAGGTCAGATCGACGGCGGCGCGTCGGGCGTCGGGTCGTCGGGCGGGCACGGGCCGGACCGCCGGATCGGCGAGTGGCGCGGGCGGGCACGTCGCAACCGGTCATCTCGGCCTACGAGCACGGCCGCCGCGATCCGGGCTACTCGACCTTGCGCCGGCTCGTCGAAGCGGGGGGCGAACGGCTCCGGCTCGGCTCGGCGCCCCCGACCTCCGACGTGCCCCCGGCCCCCGACCACCGGCCTGCAGGAGCACGCCCGTCGGCTGCTCGACGTGCTGTCGCTGGTCGACGCCCTGCCGGTTCGCCGTCGGAGCGCGGTGCTCGTCGCTCCCCGGCTCGTCTCGCGGTGAGCCCGCTCACCCTTGCCGAGCGGATCCTGGCCGTCGACGCGGTCTTGTCGGGTGTCCCCCACGCCTTTGGCGGCGCCCTGGCCCTCGCCTATTGCGCCGAACCCAGGGCGACGATCGACATCGATCTCAACGTGTTCGCCCCGCCGGCGCGCTTCGCCGACGTCGCCGGGCCCCTCGGCACGCTCGGAGCGGCCGCCGACGACTGGCCCCGGAGCACCTCGTGGTGTGCAAGGTGGTGTTCGACCGACCCAAGGACTGGGTCGACATCCACGCCGTGCTCGCCGACGACGGGGAGCTCGACCCGGCCGAGATCCTCCGCTGGGTGGCGCGGATCGCCGGCGACGAAGACCCCCGGTTCAGCCGGATCGCCGCCGTCCTGACCCGCCGCTGAACCCCGGACGCGAAAGACGCCCGTCCCACCACCGCAGGAACCGGGCGCCTTTCTTCAATTGTCTCCCGAGGAAGCGGGCGCCCGGGGAGTGGCAACTCGACGACTCATCCGGGGTCGCTCGTCCGCTGCAGAAGCTCGAGACCTACGAGTCTTTGCTGGGGTTCCTGAGGCCGGTCCACGTGGTGGACGATCCCCCACGCCTCGCCCCTCGGGATTCGAAGGATCCGCTGTGGCCCGGTGGACTCACCTCCTCCCTGCATCCCTGGCACTTGCTCGGTGCCAACGACTCCACTTTACCCTCGCGGCGACCGCTGGGCGACGCCCTCCGCGGTCGGCAACGACGGCGGGTCAGTTGCCGTAGATGCGGTCCGGGGCGATGAGCACGGCCACCCGGCGCTGCTCGGCCATGACCCGGTCGTACTCGTCCCAGTCGTCGTGGCTGCCACCGGCGGCCACGAAGATGGCCCGCAGGAGGAGGCGGAGCCGTTCGGCGTCCGCCCACGGCCGGGGGTCGTCGGGACCGGCCAGCTCGGCTCGCCCTTCGATCGCCGCCCAACGCCAGCCGGCGCGCAACGTGGCCGTGACCTGCGGGCGCGCCCGGAGGTTCGCCAGCTTGACGGGTCCGTAGGTCACCAGCGCCAGCACCGGCTCGCCGGTGGAGGGGTGAGCAAGGATGCCGGCGTTGACGAGCGACGACTGGATGGTGCCGTCGGCCCGCAGCGTCGACACCACCGCCAAGCCGTGATCGCTTCGCCCCAGGGCCGCTGCTTCTTGCAGGGTCGTCATCTCTGCCTCCGGCTCTTCGATGGTGTCGTGATCCGGTCGGCGGCGAAATCCTCCCCGCGACCGGGGTTGGGGGGCGGTCGGCCCACCCCGGCATGGTCGAGAGGGGCCGGAACGGCGCCGAGGACCACGGACCGCGGTCAGTGGTCAGACGGTACACTCAGGGTGGCGATGGAGCTCGCCCGGATCGCCGCTGGGGCTCGTCGCTCCGGTGCGTGCCTGAGGGCGGGAGCGGGAGCGGACGACGTGGTGCACAGAGGCCGCACGACTCGAAGCCGGCGGCCGACACCGCTGTCATCGTCGGCGCTCGGATCTTCCGCTCGGGACGGGAACCCGGTCCGATCTCGTTCCTTCGCCGGCCAGGCGCGTCGCCGACGCGTCTCGCCGGCCGGCCAGGATGCTCACCGGAGCGTCGGACATGGCTGAGGACCGGGTCGAGGACGAGGTCGAGGTGATCGTCGAGATCCCCCGGGGCAGCCGGAACAAGTACGAGTTCGACCACGACCGGCACGTGATCCGCCTGGACCGGCGCCTCTCGTCGGCCACCGTCTACCCGGCCGACTACGGCTTCATCCCCGATACCCTCGCCCAGGACGGCGACCCGCTCGACGCCCTGGTGCTGGTCGAGGATCCGACCTTTCCCGGTGTGCACATCACTGCCCGGCCCGTCGCCGTGTTCTGGATGAGCGACGAGAAGGGGCCCGACGCCAAGGTCATCTGCGTGCCCTCCCACGAACCCCGCTGGAAGGACGTGTCCGACCTGGCCCAGCTTCCCATCGGGCTGGTCGAGGAGATCCGGCATTTCTTCGACGTCTATAAGGACCTCGAGCCGGGCAAGCAGACCTCCATCAAGGGGTACGAGGGTCGTGACGCCGCATGGCGCGAAGTGGCCGCGTCGCGCGAGCGCCAGACCGAGGCGGCGCGGGCGCTCCCCGAGGCCGGGCGGTGAGCTACCGGATCACGGCGTTGGGCGCGATCGAGATCCTCGACTCGCGGGGTCGTCCGACCCTCGAGGTGCGCGTGGAGCTCGACGGGGGGGCGGTCGGTGTCGCCGCAGTGCCCTCCGGTTCGTCGAAGCCACGCGGTGGAGCGGTCGAGCGCCGGGACTCGGACCCCGATCGCTTCGGGGGCACCGGTGTGCGCTCGGTGGTCGCCACGGTCGAAGAGGAGATCGCCGATGCCGTCGTCGGGACGGCCTGGGCCTCGCTCGAGGACCTCGATGCGGCGCTGTGTGCCCTCGACGGGACACCGAACAAGGAGCGGCTCGGAGGGAACGCCATCGTGGGCGTCTCGATGGCGTCGGCCCGGGCGTTCGCCGCTCGTGACGGGAGCCCGCTCCACCGTTGGCTGGCGTACCCGGGGGGGACCGCACGCCTTCCGGTTCCCCACTTCACCCTGGTGAACGGGGGCACGAACGCGCACAACCGACTCGACTTCGGAGAGTTCATGGTGGCGCCGCTCGGTGCCCCCTCCTTCGCCGAAGCGCTGCGCGCCGGTGTCGAGATCTACGCCCGCCTGCAGACGTCCCTCGAGCGGATCGGCCTCCCTGTGCTGTTCGGGGACCAGGGCGGGCTCGTCCCGCCGCTGCAAGCGCCGGGGGACGTGCTGGACCTGCTCGCGGCGGCGATCGATGCCGCGGGCTATCAGCGGGGACCCGACGGGGTGGCGATCGCCGTGGACGTGGCCGCCTCGGACCTCCGGCAGGGTGACGGCCGCTACCTCGTCAACGGCACGCACTTCGACATGGTCGACATGGTCGACTACCTGGTGCACCTGGCGGACCGCTACCCGATCTGGTCGATCGAGGACGGCGTGGCTGCGGACGACGCGAAGGGGTGGGAGTTCCTGACCGAGCAGCTCGGCGAGCGGGTCCAGCTCGTCGGCGGCGACAGCTTGGTCACGAGCCCGGATCGCATCTCCGAGGCCACCGCCCACCGCCGGGGGACGGCGGCGCTGGTCAAGGTGAACCAGGCCGGCACCGTGAGCGAGACCCTCGAGGCGATCAGCCGGTGTTACCGCGGGGGGTTCGAGGCGATGGTGTCGCACCGTTCGGGCGAGACCACCGACGCGTTCATCGCCGACCTGTCGGTGGCGGCCGGCTGTGGCCAGATCAAGGCGGGCGCTCCGGCCCGGGGGGAGCGAGTGGCCAAGTACAACCGCTTGCTCGCCATCGAGGCCGAGGACGGGTCCCTTCCCTACGGCCGCCGTCGGGGTTGACCGGGCGCTCTCGCCCAGGGACCCTCACGACGCCACGGCGAGCAGGGCCGGGCCGGCACGACCCGGCTCACGCGGCGAGGCCGATCGCGAGCCCGGCCGCAGCCGCCCCGAGTCCGACCGCCAGGCTGAGCAGCACGTTGCCCGCCGCCGCCAGGAACCGACCGTCCTCGACGAGCCGGACCGTCTCGAAGGTGAACGTCGAGAAGGTGGTGTAGGCGCCGCAGAACCCGGTGCCGAGCAGCGCCCGGTCGATCGGCCCGAGGTGGTCCCCGAGGGTGAGACCGGTCAGGAATCCCAGCAAGAGGGTGCCGCTGACGTTGACGACGAAGGTCCCCCACGGCACGTCCGACGCCACCCGCGTCGAGATGGCGCGGTCGAGCAGGTAGCGCGCCGGGGCCCCGACCAGGCCTCCGGCGGCCACGACCGCGAAGAGGCTCAGGGTCACCGCGGTGAGATCCTCGGGCTCAGCGCTCGTGGCGCCGGCGGGCGCGGCGGACGGCGAATCGGGCACTCGTCATGCCGAGCCACACCGCCATCACCCCGGCGACCACGCTGGCCACCAGGTACGTGGCGGCAGCCTGCGGATGACCGTCGCGAACGAGCAGCGCGGCTTCTGCCTCGAGGGTCGAGAAGGTGGTGTAGGCACCGATGAACCCGGTGCCCAGCGCCGGCCGGACCAGGCGCGTTCGGGGAAACTGCTCGATCACGACGATCAGGACGAAGCCCAGGGCGGCAGCGCCGGACAGGTTGACCAGCAGGGTGCCCCAGGGAAACCGGCCCGTAGGGGTCGGAAGGGCGAGGGACAGGGCATAGCGGCTCACCGCCCCGAGCATCCCGCCGAGCCCGAGGGCGACGACAACGGCCGGCTCGACCGGTGGCGCCGGTCGCCGGCGGGCCACGGTGCCCAGCTGCTCGGGACCGCCGAGGTCCACGTCGGGATCGACCGGGATGCGGGGCTGGTCGCCGCTCGCCGAGGCCATGGTTCCTCCTTCGTCGTTGCCCGGCAGGCGGGCAGGATTCGGGTAGGAGCTATCAGCCGTTGCGGCGGTTCTGGCGAGCCCCATCGCCATCTGCCACGCTAGCAAAGCAGATGGACGGTCGTCGCTCGAGACAGCACTCCGAACCCGCCCGGTGACCCAACCTCTGCTGTCGTTGACGCTGTTCCGGCACGCCAAATCCGAGAGCCCTGCCGGGCTGGGTGGGGACCCCGGCGTGAGTGGGGGCGCCGGTGAGGACGCCAACCGCCGCCTCACGCGCCGCGGTCGTCGGGTCGCTCGGACCATGGGGGGCTTCGTGTCCGGGGCGGGTCTGGCCCCCGACCTGGCGCTCACCTCTCCCGCCGTCCGGGCCCAACGGACGCTGGAGCTGGCTGCTCGAGCCGGGCGATGGGGGTGCCCGGTGCTGGTGCGCCCGGGGCTCTACGGCGGGGGCGTCGAGGAGGTGCTGGACGAGATCCGCGCCGTGCCCGTCGACGTCCGCTCGCTCGTGGTCGTGGGCCACGAGCCGGTCCTTTCGGCGACCGCCTGCGAGCTGAGCGGCGCCGTCGACATAGCGCTCCCCACCGCGGCGATGCTCCGGCTGGCCCTCGGGATCGGGCGCTGGAGCGACCTCGAGCGGCGCACGGCGCGGATCGACTGGCTCGTCGTGCCTCGCCTGCTCGAACCTCGCTCGCTCGAGGGCTGATGCCCGCCGGGCGCCACCGGGTGGCTCACGACGTCGAGGTGCCGGTGCCCGGTAGCTCCTTGCCGCAGGTGGGCTTGCCGTTCCTGGGCGTAGGTACGTACTTCTTGTTCACGAACTCGTAGAAGTAGTAGCACATCTTCGGCGGGGCCTGACCGAAGTGCACGAAGGAGACCGGCGCCGCCAGTCCGTTGTCGTTCCAGTTCGACACGTTCCGCAGTTTCGTGATGAATGACGTACGAGTGGGGTTCTGGCCGGCCACCTGCAGTCCTTCGAGCGTCAGGTTGGCGACCTGCCATCCGTCGATCGCTCCGAGGTCCGGTGTGCCTCCCTTGTACGACGGGTCGTACTTCTTGAGCCCGGCCAGCATGGTCTTGCCGGCCGCATCGGTGAAGGAGATCAGGGAGGGGAAGTAGGCGCCAGTCGAGGCGGTGATGTCGGCGGGGGTGCTGGTCACCTGGTTGGAGGGGCCGGCGTCGAAGACCACCTTGGTGTCGCTCAGCCCCTCCTGCTTGAGCGCGGTCGAGACCGCCAGGCTCGAGGAGAGCACGCAGGAGCAATTCGCCAGATCACACCCGGCCGACTTGAAGCTCAACGCGTAGGTGGTGAAGTTGACATCACCGAGCGGCACGACCGTGTCGTCGCAGGTCGACAGGCCCACCGACTTGTCCGCCTCCTCGAAGCTGGTCTGGGTCCGGGTCGACGACGGAGTGTTCGAGGCGATCTCGCTGACTTTCTTGACGCCGAGGGACTTGTAGAGGTTGGCGTAGTCCGTGTACGCGGGTTCGGACGGCGAATTGGGCCCCTCGATGTTGAACATGTTGGTGTTGGGCTGCTCGTACCACTCCGGGCCGTCGAGCTGGGAGCCGAGGACCGGGACCCCTGCCTTCTGCAGGTACGGGGCGGCCCCGAACATGAGCGCGCTGACCTCGGAGATGGCGAACACCGACTGGCTCTGCACGAGTGCCTTGGCGGCCGTCTCGGCGGTCGTCGACGACGACTGGGTGTCGGCCACCGACCAGATGATCTTTCGCCCGTCGACCCCTCCCGAAGCGTTGATCTGCTTGAAGCGGGCCTCCATGGCGGCCGGGGAGTCGGCGAAGGTGGACGACGCGTCTCCGGTCAGGTCGCTGATGATGCCGATCTTGACCGTGCCGCTGGTGATGCCCGGTGCACCGCCCCCCGCTGCCGCCGCGGGGAACGTCCCGGTCAGCCCCGACGCCACCAGCGTCCCCACGCTCACGAACAATCCCAACCACCGGAGCGGCTTCCGCACCGTTCCCCCCTGTGCCTCTACCCCCGCGACCTCGCGGCGACCCGAAGTGGTGCGGGCCTGAGCACCCCGATGCCCGCCCCGGGGTCCCGTCAAACCTCCGACGTTCGCGGCCCGAACCTCAGCGCCTCACGTGACGTTTCGGGTGCGGGGCGTGAGGAGGTGAGGTTCGGTATCGGGCTGGTCGAGGCCGAAGCTGATGATGCGTCGGGGGTGGATCCGGATCAGCGATCGGTCCCGGCCGGGAGCCGGTTCCGAGGGGTCGGGGACCGCTTCGGCCACCCCGCGGACTTCGAGGCAACGGACCCGCCAGGGCTCGATCGACGCGATGTCGTCCACGACGAAAGCGACCCTCGGGTCGACGGTCACGTTTCGGTACTTCTGGCTTGTCGACATGCTGAAGCCGCCGATGTCGATCGTGCCGAGCTCGTGGTTGAGCGAGAAGCCCACCGGGCTGACCTGCGGCGTGCCGTCGGGTTGGACGGTGGCGAGTCGCCCCAGGCGCTGAGTGCCCAAGTACCCGCGCTCCGCGTCGGTGAAGCTCATGACGGCGGTCCCTCCCTCCGAGCGCGGTCCTGCCGGACGGCGGCCCGGTCGTGGTGCTTCCCCACCGTAGGACCTCGACCCCGCTCGAAGTCAACGGGGCCGGGCCGGGCGTGGCCGGGCCGCGAGATGAGCAGCTACCGGTCAGGCTCGGGCTCGATCCCCGACCGGCTCTCCGTGTGCCGTCGGGTGTCCCCGGTGACCGCGGCCGACAGGAGACGGGCCAACCGGACGGCCGTCGGGTGGTTCTCGACCTGCTCGAGCGGGACCGGCAGGGCCATCGACCAATTCGGCCGGCGTCCGTCGGCGCCGGGGATGTTCGGGCGCTCGGGCTCGGCGACGGCGTCTTCGAGGGTCGCGGTCAGCAGGCGCGACGGGGCTTGGGCCAGCCGGCGGTACGCGCCGAGGACCGCGTCGGCCGGGCCGGCGTCCGCGGGCAGCCCGGCGCCGTCAGCCAGCCGGGCCCGGATCTGCTCGCTGCCGGCTTGGTTGGGCTCCAGACCGAGGCGCCGCTGGGTCTCGAGATCGCTCCCGTCCCACAACCCGGCAACGGTCGGCAGATCGTGGGTGGTCACGGCCGCCATCGCCTTGGCCGGCCAGCGTCGGGGCTCTTCCTGCTCGAACCACAAGAGCCGGTAGGACAGGACGTCGTGGTCGGCCAGCAGCCGGCGGAAGGACGCGTCGACCGTGCCGAGGTCCTCGCCGATCACCACCGCGCCGGCCCGATGGCTTTCGAGAGCCAGGATCGCCAGCAGGTCTTCGACCGGGTAGTGGACGTAGGCCCCCTCGGTCGGGTCGGCGCCGGCAGGGATCCACCACAGCCGCGACAGGCCCATGACGTGGTCGACGCGCAGACCGCCCCCGGCGGCCATCGAGGCCCGGACCGACTCGACGAACGGCGTGTAGCCGGCGCGGGCGAGTCGCCACGGGACGAGCGGGGGGAGGCCCCAGTCCTGGCCGCGCCGGCTGAACTCGTCCGGGGGGGCACCCACCGTGACGTCCAGCGCCAGCGAGTCCTGCCATGCCCAGGCGTCGAAGCCATCAGGATCGACGCCGATCGGCAGGTCCTCGATGACCGCCGTCCCCTGCCCCGAGGCCGTCGCCAGCTGTCGGCCGGCCAGCCATTGGAGCCAGGCGTAGAATGCGACCCGGCCGGGCCGGCGCGCCGCGGCGTCGTTCACCCCGGGCCCGTCGGGGGTGCGACAGTCGGCGGGCCAGCGCCGCCACGTCGGACCGTGCTGCTCGCAGAGGACCGACCAGATGGCGAACTGCTCGAGCGCCGGCGGCTGCTCGGCTCGCCAGCGCTCGAACTCACCCAGCGGCGGGTGCGAGGTCCAGATGGCTTCCAGAGCGCCGAGCTTGAGCCGCCACGCCTCGTCGCGGTCGATCGTCCGAAGGTCGTTGAGCGCCCGGGCCGCTCGTGCCGCGTCGCCCACGACCCCGAGGTCGTCCGAGCCGCCCGGCACGTCGGGGGGGTGGAGGTAGAGCGGGTTGCGGAAGCGGCGGCTGGCCGGAAAGTACGGGCTGGGCTGCTGGGCGCCGACCGGCGCCACGGCGCCCAGGGGATTGACCAGGACGAATCCGGCGCCACAGCCACGCGACCAGCGGGTCAGGGCCGCCAGGTCGGCCAAGTCGCCGATCCCCCAGCTCGCCGCCGACCGGGCGGCGTAGAGCTGTACCGCCCATCCCCACGCCCGACCGCCCGGCGGGAGATGGCAGCGCGCCGGGGCCACGATGACCAGGCGCTCGGCTCCGTCCGAGCCGGTGAAGGAGTGGTAGCCGAGCGGGACGTCGGGCGGCAGGCGGTCGGCCACGATCGTCGTGGATCCTTGCTCGAGCTGGAGCATCCCGGGTCCCAGCCGGGCTCGATCCCCCGGACGGACCACGAGCGGGACCGGCGTCGGATCGGGTTCCCCGATGACCGCCCGGAGCCGGTCCACCGTCTCGGGCCGCACCACCCGCTCGGTGCCCGAGGCGTCGACGTACCGCTCGGCGATGCCCCACCGGTCGGTCACCGGCACCACCCGGCGATGGCCCCTCGGCCGGTCGTGGGCCCGCGGCGATGCCCCGTCGGCCGGTCGTGGGCACGGTCGGTCATGGGCGGGTCGTGACGATCGCCGCGGCGTCGCTCGGGACCGTCACCGTGGCCGCGTCGAGCGCGGTGGCGGCATCCGACGCCGCCAGCAGGGTGCTCCCCGGCGGTCGCGCAAACGCGTGCGCCTGGGTGCCCAGGTTGACGAGCACGATCGCCGTGCCGCGCCGCACGATGACCGTCTGCGCCGCCTCGTCGATCTCGGCCTCGACCGTGGAGAGACGTGGGTCGGCCAGGTCGGGCACCTGGCGGCGCAGCGTGACGAGGCGCCGGTACCAGTCGAGCATCTCGAGGTGGTCGGGTTCGTCGAGCTCGGCCCACGAGAGCTTGGAGGAGTCGAAGGTGGCGAGCGCCTGGGGATCGGGGATCTGGTCGGGCTCCCATCCGAACGCCGCGAACTCGTGCCGGCGACCCTCGGTGACCGCCTGGGCGAGCCCCGGGTCCCCGAGGTCGGTGAAGTAGGCGAAGGGCGTGGTCGCGCCCCATTCCTCGCCCTGGAAGAGCATGGGGATGAACGGGCCGGTGAGCAACAGCGCCGCGGCGACCCGGAGCCGGCCGGTGCTCATGTGCCGGCCGGGCCGGTCGCCCACGGCCCGGTTGCCGACCTGGTCGTGGTTCTGGGTGCTGACCACGAACTGGTGGCCGACCAGGCCGGTCGGCGGTCGGCCGTGGGCTCGGCGCCGGTGCGGCGACCACTGCCCGTCGTAGACCCACGCTTGGCGGAGCGCCTTGGCCAGCTGGGCGAGGGAGCCGAAGTCCTCGTAGTACCCCGAGCGCTCCCCGCTCAGGGTGGCGTGCACGGCATGGTGCCACTCGTCCGCCCACGCGGCGTCGAAGCCGTAGCCGCCCGCGTCACGGGACCGCACGAAGCGCGGGTCATTGAGGTCGCTCTCGGCGATCAAGAAGAGCGGGCGACGGACCTCGGTGGCCAGGGCGTCGACCTCCTCGGCGAGCTCCTCCAGCACGTGCCGGGCCGAATTGTCGATCAGGGCGTGCACCGCGTCGAGGCGGAGCCCGTCGGCGTGGTAGTCGCGCAGCCACATGAGGGCGTTGTCGATGACGAACCGCCTGACCTCGTCGCTGCCCGGCCCGTCCAGGTTGAGCGCGGGGCCCCAGTTGGTCCGGTGGCGCTCCGAGAAGTACGGACCGAACTCCGCCAGATGGTTCCCCGCCGGTCCGAGGTGGTTGTACACCACGTCGACCACGACGCCGATCCCCGCCCGGTGCGACGCGTCGACCAGGCGCTTGAGGCCGTCGGGGCCGCCATAGGCGTGATGGGGCGCGAACAGGTCCACCCCGTCGTAGCCCCAGCCCCGGTCGCCGGGGAACTCGGCCACCGGAAGCAGCTCGATCGCGTCGACCCCGAGGTCGACGAGATGGGGCAGCCGCTCGATGGCGGTGTCGAAGGTGCCACCGGGGGTGAAGGTCCCGACGTGGAGCTCGTAGAGCAGGGCGCCGCGCAGCGGAGCCCCTCGCCAGCCCCGGTCCGCCCAGTCGAAGGCCCGATGGTCGACGACCTCGGACAGGCCCTCGACCCCGTCGGGTTGGGAGGGCGATCGGGGGTCGGGTCGCACCGGGCCACCGTCGAGCGCGAACCCGTAGCGGGCTCGGCCCGGCACGTGGTCACCCACCCCGTGCCACCAGTCGCCTGCCTGGCGGGCCATGGACGTCCGCCGGTCGCCGACGACCAGGTCCACCCGGTCCGCCGCGGGTGCCCACACCGAGAAGTCCTTGGTCATGCCCTCTCCCGCGCCAACACCGCGACCGGAAAGCCGCCGAACACCTCGCCCAGGGGTCGTCGCCCACCGTCGATCACCGCTCCGCTGAGCCCGTCGGTCCAGCGCCCAGGGGGGAGTGTCACCTCGGTGGCCGACCAGTCGCCTGGTCCGAGACGGGGCACCACCACGGCGAGGCCCCCCCGGCAGAACCCGACGGCGTCGTCCGCCCGGCGGCCGGTCACCCGCAGCGCCTCGTAGTCGACCGAGGTGTAGAGGCTCGAGTGGTGGCGGCGGTGCTGCAGGAGCCGGTGGAGCAGCCACAGCTTGACGCGACCGGCGTCGTCCCGGTCGACGAGCTCGCCCCCGGTGCGGGGCAGGTCCCCGAGCAGCCGGCGCCGCCGGTCGTAGTCGACCGGCCGGCGGTTGTCCGGGTCGACCAGGCTCGAGTCCCACAGCTCGCATCCCTGGTAGAGGTCGGGGTTGCCGGGCGCGGTGACCAGCAGGGTGCACTGGGCGAGGGAGTTGCGCCGGCCCCGCTCGACGACCCGGTGCTCGGTCAGGAACCGGCGCACGTCGTCGACGAACGATGGGTCCCCGACGATCGAGCGCACGAACGCCTCGAGCGCGTCCTCGTAGTCGGCGACCGGATCGACCCAGGACGTGTGGACCTTGGCCTCGCGGGCGGCCTTGGCCATGAACGCGGCCAGCCGGTCGGCGTCGATCGGCCACGCGCCGACGAGCGTCTGGAGCAGCAGGTAGACCGCATTGGGGTCCGGCCACCGGTCCCGCCGGTACCGCTCGGTCATTGCCGTCCACCGGTCGGCGGCCTGGGCCCACGGGCCCGGGATCTCGGAGAGCACGTTGAGCCGGGCGCGCACGTCGGCGCTCCGCTTGGTGTCGTGGGTCGACAGGGTCAGCATCGAGGTGGGCCATCGCTCCGCCGTGGCCGCCGTGTCGGAGTGGAAGGCCGTGACCGGCCGGCCGAACTGCCCGGGGTCGCCCCCGACCTCGTTGAGCGACACCAACCGGTGGTAGCGGTAGAACGCGGTGTCCTCCACCCCCTTGGCCATGACCGGCGCGCTCAGCTGGGCCAGCCGCTGCGCGAGCTCCATCTCCACCTCGCCCTCGTGGAGCCCGAGGGCGAGGTCGCCCACCAACCGGGCCAGCTCGGGGTCGATGTCCGGCCGCTGCGCGCCGAGCGTCTCCAGCGCGACGTCGACGTGGCGGCGGTCCTCGGGCGACGGCGCGGCGCCGGGGCGGGCGTAGGTCCGGTACACCGGGAGCCGGGCGACCAGCTCGACGAGCACCTCGCGCAGCTCGGATCGGGTGTGGTCCCGCTGCGGCCGGTGGCGCCGGCACGCCAGGGCCAACAGGCCGGTGAGCCGTTCGACCTCGGGAACCAGCTCCTCGCGCATGACCTGCCGCCGGGCGTCGTACGCGACCTGCTCGTAGGTGGCGGTCTCGCCGGTGAGCGCCTGGTAGCAGTCGGTCATGGCCGCCTCGTTGCCCGACGCGACGAACAGGTTGTTGACCCGGTTCAAGAAGTCGTAGCCCGAGGTGCCGGCCACCGGCCAGGCTCCGGGCAGCGATTCCCCCGGGGCGAGGATCTTCTCGACCACGGTGTAGGCACCCCCCGTCGCGCCCGACAGCCGGAGGAGGTACTCGTAGGGGTCCCGCAGTCCGTCGACGTGGTCGACCCGCAGTCCGTCGACGGTGCCCCGGCGCACCAGGTCGACCACCACCCGGTGGGTGGCCTCGAAGACCGCCTCGTCCTCGACCCGCACGCCGATGAGGGAGACGATGT
This sequence comes from Acidimicrobiales bacterium, assembly GCA_036501425.1. Taxonomy (GTDB): domain Bacteria; phylum Actinomycetota; class Acidimicrobiia; order Acidimicrobiales; family RAAP-2; genus DATKRB01. Next base: position 63,639 of record DASYAI010000032.1, read on the forward strand.
CGAAGAACCGCCGGTAGTCGAGCTCCTCGTTGGCGGTGCGCCAATGGGCCAGCCGGTAGTGCTGGCGCCCCAGCAGGGCGTCGAGGCGCTCGACGTCGGCGTTGAGGGCGGCCACCTCGGCGTCCACCGCGGCGGCGATCGACGGTTCGCGCTCGCACAGCAGCTCCATCCGGCGGGCCAGCTCCGCCGTCCGCTCGCGGCGATCGGCGGCGCCTGCCCCGTCGTCGCCGCCGGCCGGGGCCAGCTCCGCCCAGGCCGCGGCGAGTGCCGTCAGCCCGGGGTCGCCCGATCTCCGGCCGGCGGCGGTCAGCAAGCCGTCGAGCGTGCCGGGCGACACCGGCCACTCCTCGTCGAGATAGCGCACCACGAACCGGCCGCCCCGGCGCCGGACGGCCAGCTGGTGGGCCTCGAGGACCCGGTCGTACGGATCGCCGAGCACCGGGACGAGCACGGTGCCGGCGCGGCGCTCCGAGCTGGCCCCCCAGTCGATGTCGAACACCGGCGCGTACCGGCTCCCCGGCCCGTTCTCCAGCACGTCCCACCACCAGCGGTTGCTCGGGTCCAGGGCCATGTGGTTCGGCACGATGTCGAGGATCTGGCCCAGATGGGCAGCGCGGAGGGCGGCTACCAGCGCGGCGTGACCGGGGGAGCCGCCCAGATCCTCGCTGAGGCGCTCGGGGTCCACCACGTCGTACCCGTGCATGCTGTCCGGCGCCGCCTGCAGGTAGGGCGAGCAGTACAGGTGGCTCACCCCCAGCTCCGCCAGGTAGTCGGCTACGGCGGCCGCCTCACGGAACCCGAACCGGGCGTGGAGCTGGACCCGATAGGTCGACCAGCCGGCCCCGGTCAACCGGCGGGCCCTTGGCGCGAGCCCGACCCGTCTGCTGCCGAGGCGCCGCTGGGCACTTGGACGATCCCCACCTCCACCACGGCATCTTCGCGCCCGACGGTCCGCGAGCACGACATGTCGTCCGGCGTCACGCGATGGCGGCCTGCCGGCCCGGTGTGCGACGCTTGGCCGCCGCGGCAGGCCCGGCGCCGCTCGGGGCGGTTGGCCCGCAACCAGAGCGAGGAGGGGTTGTCAGCCAGTGGATGTCCTCGAGCCGGTCGGGCAGTACCGCCGCACCCCGGAGCCGGCTGTTCGCCGGCCGGCGGGGACCATCCCCCACGCGCTGCGCTCCGACGCCATCGGCCTGCGCCAGTCCATCGTCATCGGCCTCGGCACCTCGGCCCCGGGGCAGTCCGCCGCGGTGAGCATGGCGGCGATGGTCGCCGCGGCGGCGTACGCCACCGGGCCGGCCATCTTGCTCAGCATGCTGGCGATGCTGGCCATGGCTACCTGCTACCAGCGGCTCAACCTGTTCGACCAGAATTGCGGCGGCCCCTACGTCTGGGTGGCTCGGGCGATCAACCCGATGGTCGGCTATTTCGTCGCCTGGACGATGCTGGTGGGCTTCGTCCTCGGTTCGGTGAGCGACCTGTTGCCGCTCGGCCCCTCCCTGCTCGGGTTGCTGGGCCTCGACGTGGCCGGGACCGTCGGCAACGTGGTGACCGCGACGCTCTTCGGATTGGCCCTGACCGCGGTGGCCGCGCTCGGGATCCGGACGACGGCGCGCTTCCAGCTGCTGCTGGCCGCCTTCGAGTACGCGACCCTGCTCACCTTCTGCGTCATCGGGTTCTGGGCGGTGTTCGTGACCCACCGGGCGGGCACCGTGCACCCGGCGCTGTCGTGGCTCTCCTTCCACGGGGTCGGGGGCCGGGGCAGCCTGTCGGCCGCCATGCTGATCTCGATCTTCTTGTTCGCGGGCTGGGACGCGCCGATGTACCTGAACGAGGAGACGAAGGCCAAGTCGGTCACGCCGGGTCGATCGGTCTTGTGGTCGGTGGCCGTCCTCGGGGTGATCTACTGCGTCCTGTTCGTCACCTTGCAGGGCGCCGTGTCGCCGGCGAAGCTGGCCGCGCACCAGTCCGACGCCCTCCCGTACATCGCCTCGGCACTCGTCGGGCACGGCTGGGCCCGCTTTATGGTCGTCGCGGTGATCCTGTCGGTGCTGGGCACCACCCAGGCCACGCTGGTAGCGACCAGCCGGGTCACCTACGCGATGGGCACCGACCGGCTCCTTCCCCAGCTCTTCGGGTCGGTGAGCCGACGCTCCTCGACCCCGATCGGGGCCACGATCGTCTGGGGCGTCCTCACCGTCCTGGTCGTCGATCTCTACGTGGCGTGGTCGTCACTCGCGAACGCCTTCGACACGGTGGTCAACGCCCTCGGGATCGCCTTCGCGGTCTTCTGGGCGCTCACCGCGGTGGCCACCGTCGTCTACTACCGCCGGGTGATCACCCGGACGCCGGCCGACTTCCTTCTCGCTGCGGTGCTGCCGCTCGGCGCCGCCGGAACGCTGGCGTGGATCGTGTCCGAGCAGCTTCCCCAGCTGCCCACCGGTACCCGGTGGACGCTGCTCGGGCTGGCGGTGGCCGGCCTCGTCTTCATGGCCTTCAGCGCGTTCGTGCTGAAGGCGCCGTTCTTCGCCCTCGAGCGCTCCAGCTTCGACCCCGGCGCCCCGGACAGGGCCACCGGCCCCGGAGGCTGATCGCCGCTGTCAGGGCATGCCGGCGGCGATCCACGCCAGGACCGGGCCGTCGGCGATCCGGCGAGCCGTCGGCTGGTCCGCCCACCGCCGGAAGCGCTGCTTCTCCTCGGTGCTCAACAACGAGAACGCGCTGCGCCCGCCGGCACGGGCCGTCCGCGCCCGCCGCCGGCTCTTGGTCAGCTCGACGGCGCGATCGACGTAGGGTGCCAGGTCTTGACGGAGCCGGGCCGCGTCGTGCGGGTCGAGCCGGACCCGGTACGTGACCCCGTCGAGGGCGAAGACGACGGTCTCCTCCTCGCCCGCCCCGCGTCCGCGGCCCGGTCGGCTCATCGGCCCCCGCCGGCGGCTCGAGCGCTCACGCCCGCATCGTATACAGGAGATCGGAGTAGGGCGAAGCGCGCCGCGGCCGGAGGTGCGAGCCCTCCGGCCTCGGCGTCGCTGCGGGGGCGCCGATCAGGCGAAATTGGCTCCATCGATGACCCGGCTCTCGGCGCCGTCGGGGCCGACCGGGACGTCGCCGACCAGGGTGATCCGGTGCATGACCCGGTCGAAGTCGAGGTGCCCCAGGTCGCCGGGGGCAAGGTGCACGGTGGCCCGGTTGTCCCAGAAGGCGATGCTGTTGGGCTCCCAGCGGAAGCGGGCGGTGAACGCCGGCCTGGCGATGTGCTCGTAGAGCAGGTTCAGCAGGGCCGTGCTCTCGGTCCTCGACAGCTCGACGATCCGGCGGGTGAAGTTGATGTTCACGTAGAGCGCCCGCTCGCCCGTTTCGGGGTGCACCCGGACCACCGGGTGGACCACCCGATAGGGCGTCGACTCGAACTTCGCCTTGATCCCGTTCTGGTTGCCGGCGGCGTTGGGGGGGAGCGTGTTCTCGTGCACCGCGTGCAGCCCGTCGACGAGGTCGCGCAGGGGCTTGGAGAGCGTCTGGTAGGCCACCATGAGGTTGGAGAAGGAGGTGTCGCCACCGTAGGGGGGGACTACCAGCCCTCGCAGGATCGAGGCGAAGGGCGGGTTGGGCACGAAGGTGACGTCGGTGTGCCAGTTGTTCTCGTCGTACTCCTGGGTGGGGAGCGCCCCGTCGGGCCCGGCGACCCGATCCTGGTTGCCCCGGGCCTTGCGGTCGGACACGACCAGGATCTCGGGGTGGCCGTCGATCCCCGGCAGGGTCGGATGGGCCGGGGTCACCGCGCCGAACCGGCGGCCGAATTCCACCTGCTGGCCCGGGGTGATGTCCTGGTCGCGGAAGAAGACCACCTTCCACTGCAGCAGGGCGGCCCGGATGTCGGCGACCGTCTCGGCCTCGAGCGGCCGCGCGAGGTCGACGCCGAAGATCTCGGCACCGGTGTAGCCGCTGAGCGGCCGGACCTCGACCTGCTGGCGGGTTCGTGCAAGGGTCATCGTGCTCCTCCTGTCGGTGAATCTGTGGATCGGTCGGTCGGTGAATCGGTCGGTGAATCGGTCGGTGGATCTGTCGGATCTGTCGATGGATTCGGTGGATCCGGTCGATCGGTCGGTCCGGCGCCGCCGAGCACGCCGAGCTCCCGCAGGAGCCTGAGGCGCAGGGCGTCGAACGTGGGGCCCCCGGCGACGCGGGGTCGCGGGAGGTCGACGGCGACGTCCAGCGAGATCTCGCCTGCTCGCAGGACCAGGACCCGATCGGCCAGCAGGATCGCCTCGTCGACGTCGTGGGTGACGATCAGGACCGCCGGGTGGTGGCGCCCGCAGAGCACCGACACCAGCTCCTGCATCTTGAGGCGGGTCAGCGCGTCCAGCGCCGCGAACGGCTCGTCGAGGAGCAGGAGCTGGGGCTCGCGGACCAGGGCCCGAGCCAGGGCGACCCGTTGGGCCTCTCCCCCCGACAAGGTGGCCGGCCACGAATCGGCCTGGCCGTCGAGGCCCACTTCGTGCAGCGCGGTCAGGGCGGCGGCCCGGGCACCCTGGCGGCGCCCCTGGCCAACGGTGACGTTGCGCCACACCCGCTTGGACTGCACCAGCCGAGGCTCCTGGAAGACGACGGTGCGGACCGGGGGCACCAGCACCTCCCCCTCGTCGGCCACGTCGAGCCCGGCCAGGATGCGCAACAGGGTGGTCTTGCCGCTGCCGCTCGATCCGAGCAGGGCCACGAACTCGCCCGACACGATGTCGAGGTCGAGACCGTCGAGGACCGGCCGGCCGGTGAAGGCACGGCGGACGCCACGCAGGTGGACCGCGAGCTGCCCGATGTCGTGCCCGGCCGACGGGCGGGCGGTCACCAGCGTCATCGAGCCGCCACCCCGTGGCGCCACGGGATGGCCAGGCGCTCGAGCAGGCGCACGATCAGGTCGGCGATCAACCCGAAGGCGCAGTAGACGAACACGCACACCAGCAGCACGTTGACCTGCTGGTAGGACTCGGCCTGGTTGAGCAGGTAACCGATGCCGGCCTTGGCATTGATCTGCTCGGCCGCGATCAGCGCCAGGACCGACACGCCCATCGAGAAGCGGAGCCCGGTGAAGATCTGCGGAAGGGCGAGGGGCAGGACCACCTCTCGGGTGAGCTGCGCCTTCTTCATCCCGTAGGCGCGCATGGCCTCGACCACCCGCCGATCCACGTTCCGCACCCCGTTGCTGGTGTTGAGGTAGACCGGAAAGGCGGTGGCCAGGGCGATGAGGACGATCTTGGGTGTCTCTCCGATCCCGAGCCACAGGATGAACAGCGGGACGACGGCCAGGAAGGGGACGGTTCGCAGCATCTGCATCGGGGCGTCGACCAGCTCCTCGCCCAACCGGTAGAGGCCGGCCACGGCGCCCAGCACCAGCCCGGCGCTGGCCCCGATGACCAGCCCGACGCCGGCCCGGGCCAGCGACACGCCGATCTGGTAAGCCAGGTTCTCGGTCCGGAACATGTTGCCGAACGTCATCACCACCTCCCAGGGCGACACCAGGAGCTGGTGGCGCACCCAGCCGGTGCCGGTCACCAGCCACCACAGGCCGAGCGCCGCCAGGGGGACGAGGGCGCGCAGGGCCAGCGACACCCCGCGGGGGCGAGGTCTCGTGCCGGCCGGCCGCTTGGGCCGGACGAGACCGTTGGTGGAGGCGGTCGGGTCGTCGCGCCCCGAACGCTCCTGCAACGGTGACTCGAGACCGCTGTCGGTGCGGGTGTCCGTGGTGGTCATGGCCTCACGAGGTCGGTCCCGACGACCCGGTCACCTTGGCCACCACCGAATTGAGGTGGGTGTCGAACTCGAGCTTGGTGTCGAGGTGGGACTGGATGAGCTTGAGCGAGAAGAAGACGTTGGCCTCGGACTGCTGGGCCTTCTCGATCGGTGCCGTGATGGGCACGTAGATGATCGGCAGCTTCTTCAGGACGGCGGTCGCAACGGGGGCCGGGATGCTGTTGTACTGCGCGAACACCGGGGCGTAGGCGGCCGTGTGGGCGTCGACGTACTGCTGGGCCTTGGCCAGTCGCTGGACGAAGTCGGCCAACGCGGCGCTCTTGCCCGCGTTGGCCAGCGCCGCGTCGCTCGCCACGACGTAGTTGAGGCTCCGGCTGAGCCCGGCCCCGGTGGCGATGATCCGGCCCTGCCCGGACTGGACCAAGCCGTCCGCTGCCGCCAGGCTGGTGACCAGAGCGTCGACGGAGCCCTTCTCGAGGGCGGCGGTGGCACCCGACGGCGGGCTGACGTTCACCGGGTTGATGTCGCTGTAGCTGAGGCCGGCCTTCTGCAGCGCCCGGATGGCGATGTACTGCAGGATCGTCCCGTTGAGCAGCGAGACGCTCTTGCCCTTCAGCTGCTTGACCGTGTGGATGGGCGAGTTGGGCTGCACGACGATGGCGAAGTTCGACTGGGTGGCCGGGTTTTCGGGCTCCTGCGCGGCGACGATCTTGATCGGGTCACCGGCCGCCTGGGCGAAGATCGGCGGGGGATCCGACATCTCGCCCACGTCGACCGAGCCGCCGACCTCGGCCGCGACGACCGACGGGCCGCCCACGAAGGTGCTCCAGTTGATCTTGTAGGGGACGCTCTTCAAGAGCCCGGCCGCTTGCAGGGGCCCCTCGAAGATGCCCTGCTCGTCGCCGACGTTGAGCGTGACCCCGCTCAGGGATGCCGAGGGCTTCTTCGTTGCCGCCCCGGCGACACCGGTGGCCCCGGTGCCGCCGAGCACCATCAGACCGGTCAGGGCGGTGCCGAGGACTGCCCGGCACGACGTCAGCTTCATGTAGGGGTCTCCATCTAAACGAGGTGAGCAAGTGAGTTGAGATTGTTGACCGGTTAAGTCGACATTGTCAATTCGGGCCCGCGTCCCCCGGGACCCGACGTCGGGGGGCCGGCAGCGCCCGTGGTGGACCCCGGGGGGCCCAGGTTGCGGGTGAGCAGGGCGGAGTGCTCTTGTTTGGGGCTGAGCGGGGGTGGGCCCCCGTGCGGCATCGACGCGAAGCGGGGTACCGGTGACGGACTGGACGATCATCTACACGCACACCGACGAGGCGCCGGCGTTGGCCACGTACTCGCTGCTCCCGGTGGTCCAGGCCTATGCCGCGACCGCCGGGGTGCGGGTGGAGGCTCGCGACATCTCCCTTGCCGCCCGGATCCTCGCTGCGTTCCCCGAGCGGCTGGCGGACGACCAGCGGGTCCCCGACGCCCTGGGCGAGCTGGCCCTGCTGGCCGAGCGCCCCGAGGCCAACATCATCAAGCTGCCGAACGTCTCCGCCTCGATTCCCCAGCTCAAGGCGGCCGTGGTCGAGCTCCAGGGCCAGGGCTACCCCGTCCCCGACTACCCCGACGAGCCGACCACGGACGACGAGCGCGAGGCCGCGCGCCGCTTCGACAAGGTGAAGGGGAGCGCCGTCAACCCGGTGCTGCGGCAGGGCAACTCGGACCGGCGGGCCCCGGCGTCGGTCAAGAGCTACGCCAGGGCCCATCCGCACCGGATGGGGACCTGGACGCAGGACTCCAAGACCAACGTGGCGCACATGGACGCGGACGACTTCCGGTCCACCGAGCGCTCCGCCGTCGTCGGCGAGGGCACGTTGCGCATCGAGCTGGTCGGGGCGGACGGGGCGGTCACCGTGCTGCGGGCCGAGGTGCCGGTGCTCGCCGACGAGGTGGTCGACGCCTCGGTGCTACGGGTGGCAGCCCTCCACGAGTTTCTGGGCGCCCAGGTGGCGAGGGCCAAGGCCGAGGGCGTGCTCTTTTCGGTCCACCTGAAGGCCACCATGATGAAGGTCTCCGACCCGATCATCTTCGGCCACGTCGTGCGGGCGTTCTTCCCCCGTACCTTCGAGCGGTACGGGGATCGATTGACCGGGGCGGGCCTGAGCCCCAACGACGGGCTCGGCGCCATCTTCGACGGGCTGGCGGCACTCCCCGACGGGGCGGAGATCCGGGCGGCCTTCGACGCCGAGCTGGCGCAGGGCCCGGCGCTGGCCATGGTGGACTCGGACCGGGGTGTCACCAACCTCCACGTGCCGAGCGACGTCATCGTCGACGCCTCGATGCCGGCCATGATCCGCACGTCGGGGCACATGTGGGGGCCCGACGGCAAGGAGGGGGACACCCTGGCGGTGATCCCGGACAGCAGCTACGCCGGGGTCTACCAGGTGGTCATCGACGACTGCCGGGTTCACGGCGCGTTCGATCCGGCGACGATGGGGTCGGTCCCCAACGTGGGGCTGATGGCCCAGGCGGCCGAGGAGTACGGCAGCCACGACAAGACCTTCGAGATCCCCGCCGGCGGCACGGTCCGGGTGGTCGACGGGTCCGGTGCGGTCGTGCTCGAGCAGCCGGTCGCCCCGGGGGACGTGTTCCGCATGTGCCAGACCAAGGACGTGGCCGTGCGCGACTGGGTCAAGCTGGCGGTGGAGCGGGCCCGGGCCACCGGTGACCCGGCGGTGTTCTGGCTCGACGACGGCCGGGCGCACGACGCCGTCCTGATCGCGAAGGTGCAGACCTACCTGGGCGAGCACGACACCGCCGGGCTGACGATCGAGATCATGGCCCCTGAGCAGGCCACGGCGTACTCCCTCGAGCGGATCCGCCGGGGCGAGAACGCCATTTCGGTCACCGGCAACGTGCTGCGGGACTATCTGACCGACCTGTTCCCCATCCTCGAGCTGGGCACCAGCGCCAAGATGCTGTCGGTGGTCCCGTTGCTCAACGGGGGGGGCCTGTTCGAGACGGGGGCCGGTGGCTCGGCGCCCAAGCACGTCCAGCAGCTGCTCGAGCAGAACTACCTGCGCTGGGACAGCCTGGGCGAGTTCCTCGCCCTCGCGGTGAGCTTCGAGCACCTGGCTCACCGGGCGGGGAACCAGCGGGCCCAGATCCTGGCCGACACGCTCGATCGGGCGACCGCCACCTTCCTCAACGAGGACCGGTCACCCACCCGCCGGCTGGGCGGCATCGACAACCGGGGCAGCCACTTCTACCTGGCGCTCTACTGGGCCCAAGAGCTGACCGCCCAGAACGAGGACCCGGCGATGGCGGCCGCCTTCGCCGAGCTGGCCAAGCAGCTGGCCGACCACGAGCCGGTCATCGTCGAGGAGCTGCTCGCGGTGCAGGGCTCGCCGGTCGACCTCGGCGGTTACTACCGCCCGGACCCGGACCTGGCCGAAGCGGTCATGCGCCCGTCCCCGACCTTCAACGAGGCGCTGGCCATCTTGGGACAGGGGCTCTCGGGATAGGCCGGCTGCTCGGGATAGGCCGGCTGTCGGGATAGGGCCGGCTGGCCTGGGGAAACCCCGATCGGCCCGCTGATCGGCGTTTGTCGGAGCGGGGCGACGGGTAGGCGAGGGGTGCCCGTCGGTAGGGACGATGTCCGATGCACCCACCGGAGCGGGTGACGACGCCGCGCCCGTTGCAGGGATCGCGGCAGCTCTCCGAGGAGGATGCCGGTGGACGTGAACGGTCAGCAGCGCGTGCCGGGCGGCGACGAGGTTCGATCCACGCGAGGCGAGGGCGGCGAGACCCATCAGCAGGCGGTGGACGGCGCGCCGCGGCTCAGCACCCGCCAGGGAGTGGTGGTGGCGGACGACCAGAACACGCTCCGAGTGGGGGAGCGAGGGCCGGCCGCCCTGGAGGACTTCCACTTCCGCGAGAAGATCTTCCACTTCGACCACGAGCGCATCCCCGAGCGGGTGGTCCACGCGCGCGGCTTCGGCGCCCACGGGTACTTCGAGAACTACGAGCCCCTCGGCGACATCACGCGCGCGGATCTGTTCGCGCGGGCGGGGGAGCGGACGCCGGCGTTCGTCCGGTTCTCCACCGTCGCCGGCAACAAGGGGTCGGCCGACCTGGCCCGCGATGTCCGGGGATTCGCCGTGAAGCTCTACACCCGCGAAGGCAACTGGGACCTCGTGGGCAACAACATCCCAGTCTTCTTCATCCAGGACGCCATCAAGTTCCCCGACGTGATCCACGCGGCGAAAGAGGAGCCCGACCGGGGGTTCCCCCAGGCCCAGACCGCGCACGACAATTTCTGGGACTTCGCTTCCCTCATGCCCGAGTCGACCCACATGCTGATGTGGATCATGTCCGACCGGGCCATCCCCCGCTCGTTCCGCTTCATGGAGGGGTTCGGCGTCCACACCTTCCGCCTGCTCAACGCCGAGGGTCGTTCGACCTACGTGAAGTTCCACTGGAAGCCGGTCGGGGGGTTGCAGTCGGTCACCTGGAACGAGGCGGTGAAGATCAACGGCGCCGACCCCGACTTTCACCGCCGGGATCTGTGGGACGCGATCGAGCAGGGCGACTTCCCCGAGTGGGAGCTCGGGCTCCAGCTCTTCGACGACGACTTCGCCGACCGGTTCGCCTTCGACGTGCTCGACCCCACCAAGGTGATCCCCGAGGAAGAGCTCCCGGTGCGACGGGTCGGCCGGCTCGTCTTGGACCAGGTGGTGGCCAACTTCTTCGCCGAGACCGAGCAGGTGGCCTTCTGCACCCAGAACGTGGTGCCGGGCATCGACTTCACCAATGACCCACTGCTGCAGGGGCGCAACTTCTCCTACCTCGACACCCAGCTCAAACGGCTCGGCTCCCCGAATTTCACCGACCTGCCGATCAACGCGCCGAAGTGCCCGTTCGCCACCTTCCAGCAGGACGGGCACATGACCACGTCGAACCGGGCGGGGCCGGTGAACTACGAGCCCAACTCGTGGCCGGGAGACCTCGGCGGTCCACGCGAGGACCCCTCCGGGTTCACGACCTTCGCGCAAGACGCATCGGGTCCCAAGCGCCGGACCAGACCGGAGAGCTTCGCCGACCACTACAGCCAGGCGCGCCAGTTCTACCTCAGTCAGACACCGGTCGAGCGGCGCCATATCGAGAAGGCGTTCGTGTTCGAGCTGAGCAAGTGCGACCGGGCGGTCATCCGGTCGCGGATGGTGGCCGGGCTCCGCAACGTCGACGAGGAGCTGGCCCGCCGCGTCGCCGAGGGGCTGGGACTGACCGAGCTGCCCGAGCGCCTCGCGCCGGCGGTCGAGCCACGGGACGATCTGGCACCGTCGGACGCGTTGAGCATCGTCGCCAACGGCCCGCCGAACTTCGCCGGTCGCAAGGTGGGCGTGCTGGTGGCCGAGGGCTCCGACGAGGCCACGGTGGAGTCGATCCGAAGGACGCTGGCCGCCGAGAACGCCACCATCGAGGTGGTCGGGCCGACCGTCGGAGGAGTCGACGGTGCCCGCGGCGGGCGCATCGGCGTGGACCAGCAGATCGACGGTGCTCCCTCGGTGCTCTACGACGCCGTGGCGCTCGTCCTCTCCGACGAGGGAGCGGTGACGCTCGGTCGGCATCCGGCCGCCCGCGACTTCGTCAGCGATGCCTTTGCCCACGCGAAAATTGTCGGCTACGTGCCCGGGGCCTCGGCACTGATGGAGGCCGCCGCCGTGGTCGATGCGCTCGACGAAGGTTTCGTCGACCTGTCGGTCGCCGGAGGGCCCGATGCATTCCTCGGGCGCTGTCGCCAGCTGCGGTACTGGGAGCGCGAGCAGCAGGTCCGGTAGATCCCCGTAGTCCCGCGCCGGAGCTCCGTCGACGGGCTGGTGGGGGAGATGGCGGGTTTGGGGCGCTGGCAGGGGGGAACAGCACGGCCAGACGTACGCATCGTTGCGTACCGCTTCCGAAGGCGGGAGCGGTACGCGCTCGCCGCACCGACAAGGAGGCTGCCACGCCTGCATTTCGTGGCGATCGACGTTCCGTCGCGGTCCTCTTCGACCGCGACGGAACGCTGGTCGTCGACCGCCCGTACAACGCCGACCCGCGGTCGGTCGTAGCGCTGCCCGGTGCCCGCCGGGCGTTGGACCGGTTGCGCGCCGCGGGGGTGGCGATCGGTGTCGTCTCGAACCAGAGCGGCGTCGCCCGCGGGCTCCTCACGCCCGACGACGTGGAGCGCGTCAACCGGCGGGTGGCCGAGCTGGTCGGGCCGGTCGGAACGTGGCGATGGTGTCCCCACGGGCCGGCGGACGGTTGCGGCTGCCGCAAGCCCCGGGCCGGGCTGATCCACCAGGCCGCCCTCGACCTCGGGGTCCGGGCCGACCGGTGCGTGGTGGTGGGAGACATCGGTTCGGACATGGGCGCCGCCCGCGCCGCCGGGGCAGCCGGGATCCTCGTCCCGACCGAGGTGACCCAGGTCGAGGAGATCGACGCCGCACCGCGGGTCGCGGCCGATCTGGGCGAAGCGGTGACGATGATCCTGCGCGGGCGCATGTCCGGAGGATCGGTCCGCCAGCGCCCGGCCCCGGCCGGCGCGCTGGTTCCCGGAGCGACCCGGTGAAGCCGCACGTGCTGGTGGTCCGCCTCGACAACGCGGGCGACGTCCTCCTCGCCGGGCCCGCGGTGCGAGCCGTGGCTGCCGGTGCGTCCCGTGTCACGCTCCTCGTCAGCCCGCGCGGAGCGGCGGCGGCGCAGATGTTGCCCGGGACGAGCCACGTGGTCGTGCACGAAGCCGAGTGGATCGCCGCTACTCCGCCACAAGTCGAGCCCATCTCCGTCGAATGGCGGGTCGCCCAGCTGCGCGCGCTGGGCGTCGACCAGGCTGTGGTGCTCACCTCGTTCCACCAGAGCCCCCTTCCCGAGGCACTGCTCTTGAAGTTGGCGGGCGTGCCGGTCGTGGCCGCCACCTGCGTCGACTATCCCGGATCGCTCCTCGACGTCCGTCACCAGGTGCCCGACGACGTCCACGAGGTGGAGCGCTCGCTCTCGCTGGTCGCGCGGCTCGGGTACTCGCTCCCGCCGGACGACGACGGTTCGCTCCGGGTGCGGGCGGGCACCGACGTGGGGGAGGACCTGGCGGACGTGCTGCCGACGGGCGACTTCGTCGTCGTCCACCCGGGGGCGTCGATGCCCGCCCGGACGTGGGAACCGGCCCGGTTCGCCGCGCTGTGCACCGCACTCGTGGCGCGAGGCGAGCAGGTCCTCGTCACCGGTGGTCCCGACGAGAAGGACCTCACCGCGTCGGTTGCCGGATCCAGCGGTGCCGTCGATCTGGGCGGTCGGACCTCGCTGCGGGCACTGGCTGGCCTGCTGGCCCGGGCGGGAGCGATGGTGTGCGGGAACACCGGACCGGCTCACCTGGCGTCCGCGGTCGGTTGCCCGGTGGTCAGCCTCTTCGCGCCGACGGTCCCCGCCGTGCGGTGGCGGCCCTGGCGCGTCCCGCACGTGCTCCTCGGCGATCAAGACCTCGCCTGTGCGGGGTGTCGGGCGAGGAACTGCCCGAAAGAGGCCCATCCCTGCTTGACCGGCGTCGAGGTCGACGAGGTGTTGACGGCGATCGGAAGGATCCGCCGGAAAGGGCATCGCTGATGCGGATCTTCCTGTGGCACGTCCACGGATCGTGGACGACGACGTTCGTCCAGGGGAAGCACGAGTACTTCGTGCCGGTGCTCCCCGATCGGCCGCCGGACGGCCTGGGGCGGGCCCGAACGTGGGAGTGGCCGTCGTCGGTGGTCGAGGTGTCCCTCGAGGAGGCAGGCAGCCTCGACGTCGACGTTCTCGTGCTCCAGCGGCCGAGCGAGCTGCACCACCTCGCGCGCCGGTGGCTGCGCCGGGTGCCGGGCCGTGACGTGCCCGCGATCTACCTCGAGCACAACTGCCCCGAGCTGCCGGTGACGTCGACGGACCACGTCGCCAAGGACCGCAAGGACGTCGTGGTGGTGCACGTGACCCATTTCAACGACCTCTTCTGGGACACCGGCGTGACCCGTCGCCGGGTGATCGAGCACGGCGTCGTCGATCCGGGCCTGCGCTACTCGGGCGATCTGCCCCGCGCCGCGGTCGTGGTGAACGAGCCGCTGCGACGCGGTCGGGCGGTGGGCCAGGACCTCTACGACGACTTCCGCCGCACGATCCCACTCGATCTGTTCGGGATGGCCACCGAGCCGTTGGGAGGCGTCGATCTTCCCCAGGCCGCGATGTTCGACGAAGCGGCACGGCGCCGCGTCTACCTCCACCCGGTCCGCTGGACGTCGCTCGGCCTGTCGTTGATCGAGGCCATGCAGCTCGGCATGCCGGTGATCGCGCTCGGTACGACCGAGGTGGTCGACGCGGTGCCGCCCGGTGCCGGGGTGGTGTCCAACCGCTTGGACGTGCTGCACGCGGCGCTCCGACGGCTCTGCGAGGAACCCGAGGAAGCGGCCGAGATGGGCAGGATCGCCCGCCGGTCGGCTCTCGGGCGGTTCGGCCTGGCGCGATTTCTGAGCGACTGGGACGCGGTGCTGGAGGAGGTCACGGCATGAGAATCGCAATGGTGTCCGAGCACGCCAGCCCGCTCAGCGGCATCGGGGGCGAGGACGCCGGGGGTCAGAACGTCCACGTGGACAGCCTGGCGCGCCAGCTGGCCGCCCGGGGCGACTCGGTGGTCGTGCACACCCGGCGCGACGACGCCCGGCTCCCCCGGCGGGTACCGCTCGGGCCCGGGGTCTGGGTGGACCACGTCGACGCCGGCCCGCCGATCGCGCTGGCCAAGGACGATCTGCTCCCGTTGATGGGCGAGTTCGCCGCCGATCTCCGGCGGCTCTGGTCCGCCGAACCGCCCGACGTCGTGCACGCCCACTTCTGGATGTCCGCGCTGGCGGCGATCGACGCCGCATCGGACCTCGAGATCCCCGTTGTGGTCACGTTCCACGCCCTCGGCGTGGAGAAGCGCCGCCATCTGCGAGGGCTCGATCCCAGCCCGCCCGAGCGCGTCGCCCTCGAGAGCGGGATCGCCGAATCGGCGCATCTGGTGGTGGCCACGTCCGAGGCGGAGGTCCTCGAGCTGGCGGCCATGGGCGCGGTTACCCGGCAGACCGTCGTGATCCCCTGCGGCGTCGACGTCGCCACCTTCTGCCCCGGGGGCACGAGGGCGGCCCGCCGGGGCGGCCTGCACCGCCTCGTCGTGGCGGGCCGGCTCGTCGAGCGCAAGGGCATCGAGGACGTGATCGAGGCATTGGCCCTCCTGCCCGGGGTGGAGCTGCTGGTGGCCGGGGGCAGCGACCGCGACGAGCTCGTCCACGACGCGAACGCCCGTCGCCTGGTGGCGCGGGCCCGCCGGGCCGGGGTGGCCGACCGGGTACAGCTGCTCGGTCGGGTGCCCCACCGCCGGATGCCGCCGTTGCTGCGATCGGCCGACGTGGTGGTGTGCGCGCCGTGGTACGAGCCCTTCGGCATGGTCGCCGCCGAGGCGATGGCCTGTGGCCGACCGGTGGTCGCTTCCTCGGTCGGAGGGCTACGCGAGACCGTCGTCGACGGGGAGACCGGCTGGCTCGTCGCGCCGCACGATCCGGCCGCGATCGCGGCGGCGGTCCGCCGGTGCGTCGACGAGCCCGAGCTGGCCGAGGCGATGGGAGCTCGGGGCGCCCGGCGCGCCCGGTCCCGCTACTCGTGGGAGCAGGTGGCCGACTCGACCCGATCCGCCTACGCCGAGCTCACCCAGCGGACCCCCATCGGTCGCCAGCCATGACGCCGACCGAGCACCTGGCAGCCACCCGGACGGCCCTGGCGTCGCTGGACGCCCAGCTGGGGCGGCTGGCGTCCATCGGGCAGCGGCTGGCCGAGGTGCTGGGGCGTGGGGGTCGCTGCCTGGTGGTGGGCAACGGCGGGAGCGCGGCGGAGGCCCAGCACTTCACCGCCGAGCTGGTCGGCCGGTACGGCGCCGACCGCCGGCCCCTCAGCGCGCTGGCCCTGCACGCGGAGACCTCGTCGCTGACGGCGATCACCAACGACTTCGGGGCGTCGTGGGCGTTCGCTCGCCAGGTCGAGGCGCACGGCAGGGCCGGCGACGCGCTGGTCGCGCTCTCGACCTCGGGACGCAGCGCCAACGTTCTCGAAGCGATCCGCCGTGCCCGCTCGTGCGAGCTGTGGACCATCGGCCTGACCGGATCGCTTCGATGCCCGATGGCCGAGCTCGTGGACGACCTCGTCGCGGTCGAAGGGCCGGCGTTCGCGGTCCAAGAAGCCCACCTGGTCGCGCTCCACCTGCTCTGCGAGTCGATCGACGAGGTGCTCGCGCCGGACCGCACGTCGGCCCGGGTCCCGCGTCGTGCGGCGCGGGGCGATGCCGAGGCGGCCCGACGATGAGCCGGGTGCTGGTGGTCGGCGACGCGCTGCTGGACCGGGACGTCGAGGGTGCGACGACCCGCCTGGCACCCGACGCCCCGGTTCCCGTCCTCGACGAGGCGGACGTCCGCACCAGGCCCGGCGGGGCCGCCCTGGCCGCCGTGCTGGCCGCGTCGTTCGGTGACGAGGTCGTGCTCGTCAGCCCGATCGGCGACGACGGCCCGGGAGAGGAGCTCAGGAGCCTCCTCGAGCGCCGGGGGGTGGACGTCGTGCGCTGGTCGGGCGGCGGGGCGACCCCGGAGAAGATCCGGTTCCGCTCGGGGGGCCAGGCGCTGCTCCGGCTCGACCGCTCGAGCCGGCCCGCCGTGGTGACGCCGGTCCCCCCCGAGGCGGTCGCTGCCGCGTCGGAGGCCGACGTGGTGCTGGTGGCGGACTACGGCCGGGGGGTGACCGGGCAGGCCGAGCTTCGTCGGGCGATCGGCTCGGGCCGGGCGCCGGTGGTCTGGGACCCCCATCCTCGGGGCGCCTCGCCGGTGCGCGCCGCGCTGCTGGTGACGCCCAACCTGGCCGAGCTGCCCGGCGACGGCGGCGCCGAGCCGGCCGGTGACGGCGGCGGCGGCGACCTGCGAGCACGAGCCGACCGGGCCGAGCGGGCCCGGTCCCGCTGGGGGGCCAAGGGAGTCGCCGTCACCATGGGGTCCGCCGGGGCCTTCCACGTGGACGGCGCCGGCCCCCCGCTGGTGGTGCCGGCGCGGCCGTTGGTGGGCGGCGACCCGTGCGGCGCAGGAGATTGCTTCGCTGCCGCCGCCGCCTCGGTGGTGGGTCGCGGGGGCCTCGGCTCCGAGGCGGTCGTGAGCGCGGTCGCTGCGGCGACCGCCTTCGTCGCCAACGGCGGCGCCGCCGGCTGGGCGCGCTTCGAGCCGGTCGACGGCGTGCGGCGCCCCGAGGATGCGGTGGAACTGGCCCGGCAGGTCCAATCCCGCGGTGGCAAGGTGGTCGCCACCGGCGGCTGTTTCGACATCCTCCACGCCGGTCACCTGGCGTCGTTGCGGGCCATGCGGCAGCTGGGCGACTGCCTGGTGGTGTGCCTGAACTCCGACGTGTCGGTACGGGCGCTGAAGGGAGCCGACCGGCCGGTGGTCGGGCAATCGGACCGGGCCGAGGCGCTGCGGGCGCTCGGGTGCGTCGACGCCGTGGTCCTCTTCGACGAGCCGACCCCGGCGCGGCTCCTCGAGGGGCTGCGGCCGGACATCTTCGCCAAGGGCGACGACTACGGCGGTCGGGCGATCCCCGAGCAGGCGGTGCTCGACCGCTGGGGCGGCCAATGCGTGACGGTGCCCTATCTGGCCGGGTACTCGACGAGCCGCCTGGTCCGTGGGAGCGTCCGGTGAGCGGGCGCACCGTGGTCGTCCTGCGGGCGCTGGGCCTGGGTGACTACCTGACCGGTCTTCCGGCGCTCCGGGCGATCCGCCGGGCGTTCCCCGAGCACCGCGTGGTGCTGCTGGCGCCGGAGTGGCTCCGGCCCCTGGTCGACGCCACCGCGCCGGTCGACGAGCTGCGCTCCCACCCCGGTCTCGTCGCGGTGCCCGCCGACCTGCACCACGCCGACGTGGCCGTCGACCTCCACGGTCGGGGGCCGCTCAGCCAGCCGCTCCTCGCCGACGCGGCGCCCCGCCGCCTGGTCTGCTTCGCCCATCCCGAGCTCGCCTTTACCGGGGGCGGGGCGCGCTGGGAGGCGGACGAGCACGAGGTGCTCCGGTGGTGCCGCATGCTCGAGCACGCCGCGATCCCGAGCGCGCCCCACGACCTGTACTTCGAGCCACCGCCGCCCGAGCTGGTGCCGGGGCTGCTGGGCGCGACGGTCCTGCATCCCGGCGCCTCGAGCGCGGCGCGCCGGTGGCCGCCCGACCGCTTCGTGGAGGTGGGCCGGCACCTCCACGAAGCGGGCCACGCCCTGGTGGTCAGCGGAGGGTCGGGCGAGCGCCCCCTGGTCGACCGGATCGTGGGCGAGCTGGGCGTACCGGTGCGCCGGTTCGTGGGCCGGACGACGCTGGAGCTGGCGGCGCTGGTCGGGCACGCCCGGCTCGTCGTCGCCGGCGACACCGGGGTGGCGCACCTGGCCACCGCGACCCGGGTGCCGTCGGTGGTGCTGTTCGGCCCCGTGTCACCGCGGCACTGGGGACCCCCGGAGGACGCCGGGTCCCACGCCGCGCTGTGGGCGGGGAGGACCGGCGACCCCCACGGGACGGTGGTCGATCCGGGACTGCTCGACATCGGCCCGGCCGAGGTGATCCAGGCGATCGACCGGATCTCGGTCGCGCCGAACCGACGGGCCGAACCGGCGCTCGTCGGGCCCGCCGGGCCCGGCGTGGGAGGAGGATGAGATGGCGGTCGTTCTCGGCATCAACGCCGTGTTCCACGACCCTGCCGCTGCCCTGGTGGTGGACGGACGGGTCGTGGCCGCGGCAGAAGAGGAGCGGTTCAGCCGCCGCAAGCACGGCAAGATCGCCGTGCCGTTCTCCACCTGGGAGCTTCCCGAACGAGCCATCGCCTTCTGCCTCGACGCGGCCCAGGTCGGCGCCCAGGACCTCGACGCCATCGCCTACTCCTACGACCCGGACCTCGTCGGTGAGCGGCCCGGGCTCTGCGACGACGGGTGGGAGCAGCTGCGCACCCTCTACGCGCGCGAGGCCCCGGGCTTCTTGCGGAGCGTGATCGGACGGTTCGACGCCGACCGATTCCGCTGGGTCCCGCACCACCACGCCCACGCGGCCTCGGCCTACCTGGCGGCGCCGTTCGCGCAGAGCGACGTCATGGTGCTCGACGGACGGGGGGAGCGTGGCTCGGCCCTGTTCGGCAGCTACCGCTCGGGGACATTCGAGGTGCTGGCCACCCAGCGGCTCCCGCACTCGCTCGGCCTGCTCTACGAAGAGCTCACCGTCCACCTCGGCTTCCAACGTTCGTCGGACGAGTACAAGGTGATGGCACTGGCCTCCTACGGCCGCCCGAGGTTCCTGGCAGACCTGCGCCGCGCCATCGTGCACGACGGATCCGGGGGATTCTGTGCCGGCCCGCTGGCCTTCGCGCAGCTCGCCCCGCCACGGGCGGCCGGTGAGGACTTCGAGGAGGCCCACGCCGACCTGGCGGCGAGCGTGCAGCGACGGCTCGAGGAGGTGATCCTCGATCTGGCGGCCTGGCTGCACGGCCGGACCGGATGCCCCGACCTGACCATCGCCGGTGGGGTGGGGCTCAACTGCGTCGCCAACTCGCGCCTGTGGGCCGAGGGTCCCTACGAGCACGTCTGGGTCCAGCCGGCGGCAGGCGACGCCGGCACCGCGCTCGGCGCCGCCCTTCTGACGGCGTCGTCCCTGGGTGACCCGGTGGTCCCGATGACCACGGCGGCCCTGGGGCCCAGCTGGGACGACGAGGAGATCGAGCAGGTGCTGGTGAAGGCCCGGGTGCCCTTCAGCCGACCGACGGACCTGGCGGCCGCCGTGGCCGGGCGGCTGTCGACCGGGGCCATCGTCGGCTGGTACGAAGGCCGCAGCGAGTTCGGTCCCCGGGCCTTGGGGCACCGGAGCCTTCTGGCCGACCCTCGGGACCGGTCCAACCTCGAGCGCCTCAACGACGTGAAGGGACGTGAGCAGTTCCGCCCGGTGGCGCCGATCGTGCTCGCCGAGCGGGCGGGCGAGATCTTCGACGGCCCGCTGCCCAGTCCCTACATGCTCTTCGTGCACCGGGTGCGGGAGGATTGGCGGCACCGGATACCGGCCGTGGTCCACGTGGACGGCACCGCTCGGGCCCAGACGGTGGACCGGGCCGAGGAGCCCCGGATCGCCGCCCTGCTGGATGCCTTCGGCGCCCGGACCGGCGTGCCCGTGCTGGTCAACACCAGCTTCAACACCGCCGGGCGGCCGATGGTCGACAGCCCGAACGACGCGCTCGAGCTGTTCGGATCGGCGCCCCTCGAGCTCCTCGTCCTCGGCCCGTTCGTGGTCGACCGTCGCTCCTTTGCCGGCGCCGCCGGCCCCGACCAGTGACCGGGCGCTACGACGTCGTCATCCCGACGATCGGCCGGGGGTCCCTCCACGACCTGCTGGCCGATCTCGGCGCGGACGACGATCCGGGTCGGGGCCAGGTCGTGGTGGTCGACGACCGTGCAAGGGCACCCCGCGGCGCACTGTCGTTGCCCTCGTCGGTGCGCGTGATGACCGGCGGGGGAAAGGGTCCCGCCCACGCCCGCAACATCGGCTGGCGGGCCACCGATGCGCCGTGGACGGTCTTCCTCGACGACGACGTGCGCCTCGGCTCGGGGTGGTCCCGACAGCTTCGGTGCGACCTGGCCGTGCCGCCCGAGGTGGCCGGGGTCCAAGCCCGGATCCGGGTCCCGCTGCCCGCCCACCGCCGACCCACCGACTGGGAGCGCAACGTCGCCGGGCTGCAGGGAGCCCGGTGGGTCACCGCCGACATGGCGTACCGACGTGCCGCCCTGGTCCAGATCGGCGGCTTCGACCCCGCGTTCCCGCGGGCGTTCCGCGAGGATGCCGATCTCGCGCTGCGGCTGTTGGTCGCCGGTTGGCGGCTGGTGGGCGGACGCCGCACGATCGTCCATCCGGTGCGCGAGGCCGACCGCTGGGTCAGCGTCCGCCTGCAGCGGGGCAACCGCGACGACGCATTGATGCGGGCGCGCCACGGGCGGGACTGGCGCCGCCGGGCCGGGGCACCGGGCGGCGGGCGGATGGCGCTGCACGCGGCCACCGTTGTGGCGGCAGCGGGCGCGTCGTGCCTGATGCCGCTCGGTGCACGGCGCGCCGGTCGGCTGTGTGCCCTGGCCTGGGCCGCCCTCAGCGCCCAGTTCGCGTGGCGGCGCATCGCGCCGGGTCCGCGCACCGCGGCCGAGATCGCCACGATGCTCGAGACGAGCCTCCTCATCCCGCCGGCCGCCGCGTACCAGCGCCTGGCCGGCGAGGTCGGCGTGAGGATGGGCGCCGCGCGCCGCGAGGAGGGCTGGTGAGCTCGGTCGCGGTCATCGGTGCCGGTCACGTGGGGTTGGTCACCGCGGCTTCGCTGGCCAGTTGGGGCCACGACGTCGCCTGCCTCGACATCGACGAGGCGCGGATCGACGGGCTGCGGGACGGCTCGGTCCCTATCCTCGAGCGCGACCTGCCGGAGCTGCTCGAGGTTCAGCGGGCCGCGGGGCGCCTGTGCTTCGGGACCGTCGACGCTCGACTCGTCGGGCCGGCCGAGTTCGTGTTCCTGTGCCTGCCCACGCCGTCGCTGGACGACGGGCGGCCCGACGTCAGCGCGCTGGACCGGTGTGCCCGGCGCATCGGCCCCATGCTGGCGCCCGGCGCGGTCGTGGTGACCAAGTCCACCGTGCCGGTCGGTTCCACCCTGCTCGTCGAAGCAGCCCTGGGCCGGTCCGACGTCGCGGTGGTCTCCAACCCCGAGTTCCTGCGGGAGGCGGTCGCCCTGTCCGACAGCCTCGCCCCCCACCGCATCGTCGTGGGAGGCGACGACAAGCGAGCGGTGGCGCGCGTCGCCGGGCTCTTCCGCAACGTCGACTCGCCGGTGGTGCTCACCGATCCGGCCTCGGCCGAGACCATCAAGTACGCCTCCAACGCGTACCTGGCCATGAAGATCAGCTTCGCCAACTCGCTCGGGGTCCTGTGTGGCCGGCTCGGGGCCAACCTCTCCGACGTGCTGCTCGGCGTCGGCTACGACCCCCGCATCGGCTCGGCGTCCCTGGTCCCCGGTCCCGGCTGGGGCGGCTCGTGCCTGCCCAAGGACACCGCGGCGCTGCGGATCACCGCTCGCGAGCACGGCTTCGCCTTCTCGTTGCTCGACGCGGCCATCGAGGTCAACGACGAGCAGCGGGACCGCGTGGTCGACGCGGTCCGGGCCCATGCCGGCGGCGACCTGAGCGGCGCCCGGGTCGGGCTGTGGGGCCTCACCTTCAAGGCCGGGACCGAAGACCTGCGATACTCGCCGGCCCTGGCGGTCGCCTCCGCCCTGGCGGACGCCGGAGCGATCCTCACCGCCTACGACCCGGCGGTGACGGCGACCGGCGCCCGGTCGCTCGGCGGTGCGGACGGGCCGTGGGGCCTGCTCGAGCGGTGCAGCGACCCGTACACCGCGGTCACCGGTGCCGCGGTGCTGGTCGTGCTGACCGAGTGGGACGAGTTCCGCTGGCTGGACTTCAAGAAGGTCGCCGACTGCATGGACGGCCGCAGTGTCGTCGATACCCGCCAGCTGCTCGAGCCCGCAGCGTTGCGCCGGGCCGGGTTGGCTCGGATCGGAGTGGAGGACCTGTGAACGTCCTTGTGGCCGGCGGTGCCGGCATGATCGGGAGCGAGCTGTGCACCGCCCTCGTGGCGCGGGGCGACCACGTGGTGTGTGTCGACGACTTCAGCACCGGAAGGCTGGAGAACCTCGACCACCTGGTGGGCGACGACGCCTTCGCCGTGGTCGGGGCCGACGTCTCCGAGCCCGGTCTCGGGGCGCGGATCCCCGGCCGGCGCTACGACGTCGTGGTGAACCTGGCCAGCGCGGCCTCACCGATCGACTTCGTCGTCCGGCCACTCGAGATCCTGCGGGCCGGTGCCGAGGGGACCCGGCAGCTGCTCGAGGTGGCCGGGCGCGACCGGGCGCGCTTCGTGATGGCCTCCACCAGCGAGGTCTACGGCGACCCCGACCGGTCCCCCCAGTCCGAGGACTACGTGGGCCGGGTGGACACCATGGGCCCGCGGGCCGTCTACGACGAGGCCAAGCGCTTCGCCGAAGCGCTCACGGCGGCCCACCACCGGCATCTGGGCACCAACGTGGGCATCGCCCGGATCTTCAACACCTATGGACCACGAGCCCGCGACGACGACGGCCGGGCCGTGCCCACGTTCGTGCGCCGGGCGCTCGACGGCGGGACCCTCGAGATCTTCGGCGACGGCCGCGCCACCCGCTCCTTCTGCTACGTCGACGACCTCGTCGCCGGCCTGACGTCGCTGATCGACAGCGACTTCCCGTCCCCGGTGAACCTCGGCAACCCCGAGGAGATCTCGGTCGACGAGCTGGTGGTCAAGGTGGCCACGGCGACCGGGCGCCAGCCCCGCGTGCGGTACCTGGCGGGCCGCCCGGGGGACCCGACCCGGCGTTGCCCCGACATCTCCCTGGCCCGCCGCGAGCTGGGGTTCGCGCCCACCGTCGGGATCGACGAGGGGCTGGCCCGCTACGTGGCGACGCGCACCGAGCTCGACGTCCGACCCGCGCTCAGCGCGAGCTGAGCCCGCCCGGTCCCGAGCTTGCGGACGGACGGCCGAACCCGATGGAACCGCTGGACGTCGCGGTCGTCGTGATCACGCAGAACCGGCGCGCCCGGCTGCTGGCCACCCTCGACCGGCTCTGCGGGCTCGAGGAGCGTCCCCACGTGGTGGTGGTGGACAACGGCTCGCGCGACGGCACGCCACAGGCCGTGGCGGCGGCGTTCCCCCGCGTCGAGCTCATCGCCTTGGAGCGGAACATCGGTGCCGCGGCCCGCAACGTCGGGGTGAGCGCCACCCGGTCGCCCTTCGTGGCATTCGCCGACGACGACACGTGGTGGGAGTCGGGCTCGGTTCGCCGGGCCGCTGCCGTGCTGGACCGGTATCCGGTGGCGGGCGTGGTGAACGCCCGCATCGTGGTGGAGCCGGACGGCGACGAGGACCCCATCTGCGCCGAGCTCGCCCATTCGCCGGTCCCGAGCCCGGCGGCCGGCCTGCCGGCGCTGGTCAGCTTCCTCGCCGGCGCGTCGATGGTCCGACGGGAGGCGTTCACCGCCGCCGGGGGGTTCTCTCCCCGGCTGCTCATCGGGGGCGAGGAGGAATTGCTCGCGGCCGACCTCCTCAGCGCCGGATGGGCCATCGTCTACTGCGACGAGGCGGTGGTGCACCATGCGCCCTCC
Source organism: Acidimicrobiales bacterium (assembly GCA_036501425.1). Taxonomy (GTDB): domain Bacteria; phylum Actinomycetota; class Acidimicrobiia; order Acidimicrobiales; family RAAP-2; genus DATKRB01. Next base: position 87,670 of record DASYAI010000032.1, read on the forward strand.
CCCCACCGGGACCCGGACCTGCGCCGGCTGCAGGGCATCCGCAACACGTTGTGGTTCACCTGGCTCCGGCGGCCGTTGGCGAGCGCCCTCGTCCGTACCGGACGGATCCTCGGGTCGGTCCCCTGGGACATGGTGACCGCACGGGCGTTGGCGCAAGCCGCTCGGGGCACGCCGTGGGTCCTGCGCTCGAGGAGGGTCGTCCCCGACGTGGTGGAGGCCCAGTACCGGCTGATCGACCGGGGGCAATTCCGATCCGAGGCCCGCCGCTACGTCTCGTGAGCGGTCCGGATCAGCTCCCGGGGGTCCCGGGCAGGCTCGGGCCGGTCCGGCGCCCGGCGGCCCGGCCCCTCGAGCCCCGCTCGAGCAGGCACAGGCGGCTCTCGACCACCGGGGGCACCGGCCGGCGATGGAGCGCCGCGACCGACACACCCCGCACCGCGTCGAGCAGGCCGGCCCGGGCGGCCGGGGTCCGGGCGGCTGCGGCGGTGCGAGCGGTCGACCGGACCGCCCCCAGAGGGCGTCGGCGGCTCCAAGCCACCCACAGCGCGTTGCGGGCCAGGAGCCGCTCACGCCCCCGCTGGTCCCGATGCGTCGAGGGATAGTGGTCGGCGCACATGGCTGGCTCGTAGAGCATGTCCCATCCCGCCCGGGCCAGGTCCATCGCCAGCAGCTCCTCCTCGCCCCCGATGCCCAACCACGGCGCGAAGCCTCCGACCGCCAAGAACGCGCTCCGCCGCACCATCGCCGCGCAGGCCAGAAAGCCGAGGACCCGTGGCAGCCCGCTGGCCCGGTGGCGTCCCAGCGGGCTGCTCGCCATGGCGAGCGAGACGGGGTCGGGCGCCTCGCCCCAGACGCGGACCACGGGCGCCACCAGCGCGACGTCAGGGAGCGAGCCGAGCAGCTCGACGCCCCGCTCGAGCGAGCCTGGTCGCCAGGTGGCGTCGTCGTCACACAGCGCGACGTAGGGCGTGGTGCTCCGGGCGACGCCCACGTTGCGCGCGGATGCTCCCAGGTTCTCAGCGAGCCGGACGAGCTCGACGTCGGGGAAGCCGGTGACCACCGCCTCGGGCGAACCGTCGCTCGAGGCGTTGTCCACGACCACGATCGGCGGCACGCTGGGGAGGGCGTTGAGGCGGCGGAGGCACACCACCAGCTCCTCGGCCCGATTCCGTGTCGCGATGACCACCGTGCAGTTGCCGGCCAGCGGCTCCTCGTCGCTCGCCGTGGCCGGCTCGGTGCCGGACTGCTGGGCGCCGGACCGCTCGGTGCCGGCCGGGGCGCTCACCGGCCATCCTCGCCCTCGCACCGCCGGAAGACCTCTTCGAGCGGGTGACCCAGCACCAGCGCCAGGGACTCGACGTGCGATCGGGCCGGGACCGACCGCCCGGCGAGCCAGCGGCTGGCGGTTTGCTGGCTCACGCCGACCAGACCCGCCAGGTCGCCCTGCCGCCAACCCCGTTGGGCCATCTGCTCGGACAACCAGAGGCCGAAGCTCGTCCGCGGGCCCCGTGACGGACGCGGGCTCCGTGACGTCGGTCCCATCACCGGACCGGCGTTGGAGATCTCGACCCGCTCAGGTGCGCCGGGCCGCGTCGCGGGCCCGGTCGAACAGCGCGGCTATCGGCCCGAGCAGGGTGTTGCCCGGGGGAGTGTCAGGCGAGTGGGGGTGGGGATGGGTGGGGGCGCTGGCCTTGGCTCTCAGGTACCGCTCGCCCTGCTCGGCCCGGGCGTCAGGCGACTCGCTGCTGGTGAGCGCCGGGAACACGGTGGCTTCTTCGGCCTTGGCGTGCTCGAGTACCTCCGAGCGCAGGCGAATGAAGCTGGTGGCGAAGTCGGTGCTGGCCGAGTCGAGCTTCTCCATCTCGGCCAGCAGCTGCTCCGCCTGGGCCTGCTCGGCGATCCGGGCGTCGGCGATGGCCTCTCCCCCGGGCGCGTGGCGGCGCAGCGCAGGGTACACGGCGATCTCCTCGGCGACTTCGTGCCCCACCAGCTCGTGGACGACCTGCCAGAAGTAGTCGCCGCGCTCGGACCGCTCGGTCAGCTCGAACCGGGACAGTAGAGCCTCGGCTTCCCGATGGTCCCGATCGAGCAACTGCACGATGTCCAGCGTGGTCTGTTCGGTGCTCATCGAGTCCTCCTGGGTGGTCGACGGTCGGCTCCCTTGGCCTTACCCCCCTGCCCATCGCCCCATTCGTCGCCCCGTACCAGGCGGTACCGCCCCGGGGGGATGCGGGAGCCGAGGCCTCTTATGCTGGGGAGGAACCGCTGTCGAGCCACGCCAGGAGCCCATGTCCATGCGCACCGTGACCGCCTATGCCACTCCGAGCCCCAAGGCGCCCTTCGAACGGACGACCATCGAGCGCCGTGACCTCGGTCCGGTGGACGTGCTGATCGAGATCGCGTTCGCCGGGATCTGCCACTCGGACATCCACACCGGCCGCGGCGAGTGGGGGGAGACGCACTTCCCGCTGGTGCCCGGGCACGAGATCACCGGCCTGGTCACCGAGGTGGGGCCCGAGGTCACCAAGTTCGCGGTGGGCGACCGGGTGGGGGTGGGCTGCATGGTGGACTCGTGCCGCGAGTGCGAGAACTGCCTGGCCGGACAGGAGCAGTACTGCCTGAAGGGCAACGTGGGAACCTACGGCTCGATCGGACGCGACGGGAAGCCCACCCACGGCGGCTACAGCACCCACATCGTGGTGGACCAGGCGTTCGTGGTGTCCGTTCCCGACGGGCTGGCGCTCGACGTCGCCGCCCCGTTGCTCTGTGCCGGCATCACCACCTACTCGCCGCTCCGGCACTGGAACACCGGACCGGGCAAGCAGGTCGCGGTGGTCGGGTTCGGTGGCTTGGGCCACATGGCGGTCAAGCTCGCCCACGCGCTCGGCGCCGAGGTGACGGTGCTGTCACAGTCGCTGTCGAAGGAGGCCGACGGGAAGCGGCTCGGGGCGGACCACTACTTCGCCACCAACGACCGGGCGACGTTCCGCCAGCTCGCCGGGCGGTTCGACCTCATCGTGAACACGGTGTCGGCGGCACTGCCCATGGATCCCTACCTGGCGCTGCTCGGGCTCGACGGGACCCTGGTCAACGTGGGGGCGCCCCCTGAGCCGTGGTCGGTGCGGGCGTTCTCGCTCCTGTCGAACCGTCGCAGCCTGGCCGGCTCGGCCATCGGCGGCATCGCCGAGACGCAAGAGATGCTGGACTTCTGCGCTGCCCACGGGGTGGGGGCCGAGATCGAGGTCATCGGGCCCGACCAGATCGACGACGCCTGGGACCGCGTGGTCGCCAGCGACGTCCGATACCGCTTCGTGATCGACGTCGGGTCGTTCTGAGGAGACCCTGAGTTTCTGAGCGGATCCTGAGGTTCTGAGCGGGCACTGACCTTCTGAGTGGGCACTGAGCCGTCGGGCGCCGAGGCGCCCGGTGGCGGTCCCGGCTGGGCGGCACGCCGGCGTGGCACCTCGTGCCACTGAATTACGGCACCTCGTGCCACTGAATTACCGAGAAATCATTCCCGGGTCACTCGTCGTTCAACGGACGTTCAACTCCGATCGTTACGGTTTAGTTGCCACGACGGAGCGAAGGGCGGTACCCATGGACGATGACGCTCGGGCGAGCTCACAGGTGTCGGAACGTCGTACCGCCCAACCTGTAGGAGCCGACGAGGTGGTCGACCCGGTGCTCGCAGCGCTGGACCCTGATGGCCAGCGGCCCGCTCACGTGATCGCGTCCCACGGACTGAAGCTGAGCTTCGGTGTCAAGACGATCCTCGACGGCATCGACATGACGTTCCGGCGCGGCACGATCACCGCGCTGATCGGGCCCACCGGCTCGGGCAAGTCGACCTTCCTGCGCACGCTGAACCGGATGAACGACAAGGTGGTCGGGTTCAGGTACCAGGGCGACGTGGAGCTCGACGGGCACAGCATCTGGGCTGCGCACCAGGACCTGCTCACCCTGCGCCGCCGGGTCGGCATGCTGTTCCAGCGCCCGAACCCGTTCCCCATGTCGATCCGGGACAACGTGGTCGCCGGGGTCAAGGCGCACCGCATCGCCAAGGGCAAGCAGCTCGACGTGGTGGCCGAGCGCCGCCTGCGCGAGGTCGGCCTGTGGGACGCGGTCAAGGACCGGCTGGGCGACTCGCCGTTCCGCCTGTCGGGGGGCCAGCAGCAGCTGCTGTGCCTGGCCCGGTCACTGGCCGTGGGGCCCGAGGTGCTGCTGCTCGACGAGCCGACCTCTGCCCTCGACCCGCTGTCGACCGAGTCGGTGGAGGCCCTCATGCGCCAGATGACCCCGGCGCTGACCATCATCGTGGTGACCCACAACCTGGCCCAGGCCCGGCGGGTGGCCCACAACACCATGTTCTTCTACGACGGACATCTCGTCGAGCACGGCGAGACCACCCAGATCTTCGAGCAGCCGCGCGAGGCCCAGACGGACCGGTACGTGAACGGGCGGATCGGTTGACAACGGCCCGGAGGGCGCGCCCCTGACCGGGCGACACCACCGGGGCCACCAACGCCGAGCACTGCGAGCAGGGACGACCCCTCTCAGTTGGCGCGCCTCGGCGTAGGTCACGACGGCCCGCATCGCCGCCGGCGTCGACGCCGGTCGCGACGCATGTGAGAACCACCGACAACCACACCCAAACAGAGCCCGAACCCGAACCGGAGAGACGGTCTTCTACCAATGGAATCCAACAAGGAGGAAAGCCACGTGACTCGGATGCTCCGAGCCAAGCGATGTGTTCCCACGACAGTGCTGGCCATCGGCCTCGTGCTCGCCGCGGCCGCCGGGACGGCCTCGGCCGCCCAGCCCAAGTTGCCCAAGAGCGGGGTCGAGACCCCGCCCGCGGCCACGCTGACCGAGACCGGCAGCACCCTCCTGTACCCGCTGTGGAACATCTGGGTGCCCGACTACACCCAGAAGTACCCGAACGTCTCCATCCAGACCGCCGGCACCGGGTCGGGCACCGGGATCACCGACGCCACCAACGGCACCGCCGACATCGGAGCGTCCGACGCCTACCTGTCCCCGAGCGAGGTGACCGCCAGCCCGTCATTGCTCAACATCCCGCTTGCCATCTCGGCCCAGCTGGTCGTCTACAACGTGCCCGGGGTGACCGCGCACCTCAAGCTGAGCGGCAAGCTGCTGTCCCAGATCTACCAGGGAAAGATCACCAACTGGAACGACCCGGCGATCTCGGCGATCAACAGCGGCGTGACGCTGCCCAACCTGCCCATCGTCACCCTGCACCGGTCGGACAGCAGCGGTGACACGTTCCTGTTCACCACGTACCTGTCGAAGACCGACGCCAGCGGTTGGGGCGCCTCGATCGGCTACAACACCACCGTCGCCTGGCCCAACGTGACCGGCGCGCTGGGTGAGGCGGGGAACTCGGGCATGGTGACGGGCTGCAAGGCCACGGCCGGCTGCATCGCCTACGTGGGCATCAGCTACCAGACCCAGGCGCTGCAGGCCAACCTCGGCTACGCCCAGCTCCAGAACGGCAAGGGCGCCTACGTGCTGCCGACGGCGGCCTCCATCAACGCCGAGGCGGCCGGGTTCGTGAAGTCGACCCCGGCGAACGGCACCATCTCTCTCATCGACGGGAAGACGGCGACCGGTTACCCGATCATCAACTACGAGTACGCCATCGTGAACGGCAAGCAGTCGAGCTCCTCGACCGCCAAGGCGGTCCGGTCGGTGCTCGAGTGGGCGATCGACCCCAAGGACGGCAGCAGCCCCAACTACCTCTCGCAGGTGTTCTTCCAGCCGCTCCCGGCCAAGGTCGAGGCCCAGTCGGTGAAGCAGATCCTCAAGATCAGCTGATGACCGTAGGCAGCGCCGGGATCCCGGCGCCGGGAACCCCACACGTCTCGACCACCCGCAGGACGACCGGTGTCGTCCGGCGGGTGGTCGAGGTGGCTCGAGCCCACGAGGAGGGCGCGTGGCGCTGGAGCGCCCGGGTGGCGGCGGTGCTCCCGCTGGCCGCCCTGGTGTTCGCACTGACCGTGCTGGTCATCAAGGCGTTTCCGGCCATCAAGGTGAACGGCATCGGATTCCTCTCCCGCTCGACGTGGAACCCCGGCAGCGGTTATGGCACCACGGTGCACTCGCACGGCGTGGCCCACCCGGCGGGGTCCTCCTACGGCGCGTGGCCGCTGATCGCCGGCACGCTGCAGACCTCGGTCATCGCCCTGGTCATCGCCGTGCCGATCTCGATCGGTGGGGCGTTCGCGCTGACCGAGCGGCTGCCGGGGTGGATCTCGCGGCCGCTCGGGCTCGCCCTCGAGGTGCTCGCCGGAATACCCAGCGTCGTGATCGGCCTGTGGGGCCTGCTGACCCTCGGCCCCATCCTGGCCCACGACGTCTACCCCATCCTGGGCGACCACATGCCCGACGTGCCGGTCCTCGACTACTTCCGCAACCCGGTGGGCAGCGGGGAGGGCCTCCTCACGGCCGGCATCGTGCTGGCCCTCATGATCATCCCCATCGTGGCCTCCACGACCCGCGATCTGTTCACCCAGGTGCCACCCCTGCCCAAGGAGGGGGGTGAGGCGCTCGGGATGACCGACTGGGAGGTGGCCAACCGGGTGACCATCCCCTGGGTCCGTTCGGGCATCATCGGGGCGACCGCGCTCGGCCTCGGCCGGGCCATCGGCGAGACGATGGCCGTGGCGCTCATCACCGGCTCGATCCTCGGGCACACGGCAGCGAACATCTACTCGCCGATGTCCACCATCGCCGCCACCATCCTTTCCCAGCTCGACGGCGCCCAGACCGATGGCACCGGCTTCGCCGTGGCCACCTTGGCCGAGCTCGGCCTGATCCTCGCCGTCATGTCGGTTGCGGTCAACGTGGTGGCCCGCCTGATCGTGGCACGGACCTCGGGCCTCGCAGCCCCGGTCGGACGGGCTTGAGCCACGATGGCCGTCGCCGCCGCCCCGCACCACCGCCGCCGAGCCTTGCAGCTCGGGTTCCGGCTCGGCACCTACCTGGCCCTCCTGCTGGTGGTCGGACCGGCCGGGTGGCTGCTGGTCAGCGTGGTCGCCCGGGCCGCCCCCCACTGGCAGTGGAGCGTGCTGTGGACCCAGGGTCACGGCACCGGCGGTGGCCTGCTCAACGCCATCGTCGGCACCCTGATCCTGATGCTCGGGGTGTTCCTCATCGCCGGGACCATCGGCGTGCTCGCCGGTATCCATCTCTCCGAGCTGGCCCGACCGCGCCGCAACGGCAAGCCGAGCGGTGCCCTCCTGCGAACCGCGTCCGACGTGCTGTCGGGCTTCCCTTCCATCGTGCTCGGCTACGTGGGCTACGTCGCTCTGGTGGTCGGGCTGCACTGGGGCTTCTCGCTCCTGCCGGCGCTCATCATCCTGTCGATCATGGTCATCCCCTACATCGCCAAGTCGACCGAGTCGGCCCTGCGACAGGTGCCCACCAACTACCGCGAGGGGGCGGAGGCCCTCGGCATGTCCACCGGCTACGCCCTGCGCAAGGTGGTCCTCAAGACGGCGCTGCCCGGCATCGTCACCGGTCTGCTGCTGGCGCTGGCCATCGCCTCGGGCGAGACGGCGCCGCTCATCTACACCGCCGGGTGGACCACCCAGGTGCCCGGCGGCCAGCTCACCGGCTCGCACGGGTTCCCCTACCTCACCTACCCGGTCTTCAACTTCTACGATCAGGCCAACAACAGTGCCCACTACCTGGCGTTCGACGCGGCGCTGTTGCTGGTGGTCCTCATCGCGCTCCTGCTGGTCGCCTCGCGCATCATCGTCGCTCGGACCCAGCGCAACTCTGAAGGTCGGCGCTGACCGGCGCCCTCCGGGCGACCGACGGGCTCGAGTGGCAGCCGATGGCACGGTGGCTCGAAGCGGAGCGTGATCCCCGGGTCGTGCTGGTCGACGGGAGCCGGACCCTCGACGACCGCTTCGTGGCGGCGCTCGCCGGCGAGGGGTTCGAGGTGGCGGTCGTGCCCGACGGGGAACGGGGGCTGAGCGAGCTGCGCGACGGCGAGCCGGCGGTCGTGCTGGTCAACTCCGACCTGCCGGACATGTCCGGGCTGGCGGTCCTCCGGCGGATCCGCTCGAGCTCGCACACGCCGGTGATCATCGTGTCGGACGCCGGCGAGGAGACCGAAGCGGTGCTGGCGTTCGAGATGGGGGCGGCCGACTACCTGCACGGGCTGTCCCGGACCCGCGAGGTGGCGGCCCGGATCCGCGCCGCGCTGGCCCGCGCCGACACCGCCTCGACCGGCCGGCAGATCATCGAGCGGCGGGGGGTGCTGCGCTCGGGCCCGGTGGCGGTCGACCTGGGCCGGCGTGAGGCGTCGATCCGGGGGGAGACGGTGCACCTGCGCCCGAAGGAGTTCGACCTGCTCGTCGTCCTGGTGGCCAACGCGGGTTACGTCGTGACCACCGACCGGATCTTCGCCGAGGTGTGGCCCAAGGGCACCCCCAGGGACTCCAAGTCGCTCCACGTCCACGTGCGCCGGCTGCGGGCGGTGGTCGAGGAGGACCCGACCCATCCCCGCCACATCATGACGGTGCAGCGGACCGGTGTGCGGTTCGATCCGTGAGCGGGGTAGAACGGTTCGATGTTCGACGATCTCCTCGAGGCCAACCGCCGCTACCGCAGCACGTTTCGAGATCCGGGCCTGACCGGTCGGGCCGCCAGGGGCCTCGCGCTGCTCACCTGCATGGACTCGCGCATCGACCCGCTGGCCATCCTCGGGCTGGTGCCGGGCGATGCCAAGATCATCCGCAACGCCGGGGCCCGGGTCACCGAGGACTCGTTGCGGTCCCTGGTGCTCGGGGCCAGCCTGCTCGGGGTGACCCGGGTGTGCATCATGCAGCACACCGACTGCGCCATGGTCGGTCGGACCGACGACGAGGTCCGGGCCCGGGTCGGCTCGCACCTCGGGGTCGACCCGGGGGAGTGGGAGCCGCTCACCACCCCGGACCACGTCAGCGCGCTGCGCGCCGATCTGGTGCGCCTGCGGTCCTGCCCCCTGCTGCCCGCCGATCTGGAGGTGGGGACCTTCGTCTACGACGTCCGCGAGGGTCGCCTGGTCCCGGTCCCCGTCGACCTGCCGGCGTGAGGTTCCGGGCGGGCGAGGCCCCCCGGCGGCCGGCTCAACGTCCGGCGCTCGGCTGTTTGCACGGGCAGCCCACCAGGTGGTCGTCCACCACGCCCACCGCCTCGAGGAACGCGTAGACGATCGTCGTCCCGACGAACGTGAAGCCCCGCCGCTTGAGGTCGCGGCTCAGCGCGTCGGAGAGGTCGGTCCGCGCCGGCACCTCCTCGGGGAGCCGGGGCCGGTGCACGACCGGAAGGTCGTCCACCCACGACCACAGGTAACGGGCGAACGATCCGTGCTCGGCCGCCGTGGCCACGAACGCCCGGGCGTTGACCGCCAGTGACCGGACCTTGAGCCGGTTGCGGACGATCCCGACGTCGGCGAGCAGCTCGGCGTGCTTGGGCTCCTCGTAGCGGGCGATGCGCTCGGGGTCGAACCCGTCGAGTGCCTGCCGGTAATTCTCCCGCTTGGCCAGGATCGTCGACCACGACAGGCCGGCCTGGGCGCCTTCGAGCACCAACATCTCGAACAGGTGGTGCTCGGAGCGCGACGGCACTCCCCACTCGGTGTCGTGGTAGGCGAGCATCGCCGGCGACCCCAGGGCCCACGGGCACCGGGCCGGGGCGTCGGTCACTCGGCGTGGATCCAGTTGCCCGCCCCGCGCACGCTGTCGATGCGAGCCGTGCTGCCGGCCAGCTTGGCCCGCAGCCGGGCCAGATGGACCGGGATCGTCTCGGGACCCACGTCGCCCGCCCGGGCCTCCCAGAGGTGGTCGGCCATCGAGCGGGCGGTCACCGTCGAGGGCGCGCTCCACAGGAGCACCTCCAGCATGGCCAGCTCGATCCGCGTCAGGTCCACCGGTACCCCGTCGACCGTCGCCTCGCGCGTCGCCGGATCGAGGCAGAGATCGCCGCACTGGAGGACCGGGGCGAAGGCGGCGAGGGGTCGGCGCTCGAGGGCGCGCAGCCGGGCCAGCAGCTCCTGGAGGTCGAACGGCTTGACCAGGTAGTCGTCGGCCCCGCCGCCGGCTCCGCTGATCCGGTCGGCCGTCGTGTCGACGTTCGTGAGCATCAGCACCGGGGTGCGGACGCCGCCCGAGCGGGCCTGCTCGATCACCTCGAGCCCGCTCAGCCGCGGCAGCTGCCACTCGACGACCGCTACTTCGTAGTGCGACGCGCAGAGCGCCCGGGCCGCCAGCGCGCCGTCGCCGACGGACTCGACCACGCACCCGCTGGCCCGCAGCACCCGCTCGAGGGTGCTGCGCAGCCCGGCATCATCTTCGGCGACCAGGATCCTCACCGGCGTCTCCCGCACCGTGCCCGCCGTCGACCGGCGCGCTGTCCGCTGCCCAGCGTAGCGAGGCTCTCGGACCCCCCGGTCCGGTCATTCGTGGTGGTGGATGAGCACCGGGCAGTGCGCCTTGGCCGCGCAGTGCTCGCTCACCGAGCCGATGAGCATGCCCACGAACTCGCCGTGGCCCCGGCTCCCGAGGACCAGCAGATCGGCCTCCTTGGAGGCCTCGATCAGCACCTCGGTCGGATGCCCCTCGCGCACCGTGCCCACGACCTCGACGCCGGGGTGGCTCTTGTGGACCTCGCTGACCGCCTGCTCGACCACCGTGGTCACGGCGTCGGCCGGCTGCCAGTCCTCGGGCCATGGCGGGAGCCAGCCGTAGTTGGTGGGCCACTCCCAGGACATCACCACCTCGAGCGTCGCACCGGTGAGCTCGGCCTGGCGGGCGGCCCACTCGAGGGCGCCGATGGAGGGGGGCGAGCCGTCGATGCCGGCGACGATACGGCCGGTCGGTGCTCCGTCGGGTGAGCTCACGTGTCGATCTCCTTGCAGTGGTGGGGGTCGGGCCGCCGGTGCGACCTAGCCTCCGGGTCGGGCCAGGGGTCCGGGCATCGCGTTGTGCCGGACCTGGTTGAAGGGCAGGTCGCGGTCGGGAGCAGGCTCGCGGGGAAGCCCGAGGACCCGCTCGCCGATGATGTTGCGCTGGATCTCGGCCGTGCCGCTCGCCATGCTGCCGCCCTGGCGCCCGAGGTAACCGAGGCCGGCCGACGACCCGGCGGCCGTCCGGTCGGGGCGCCATGCCACCGCGTTGACGCCGGCGAGCTCGACCGCGACGTCCGAGCTCGCGATGCCGGCCATGGAGCCGAACAGGCGGAGCATCGACCCCGCCGCCGGCGGGAGCGCGCCGGTGGCCATCCCCCGGACCACCCGGGTGGCCAGGTGCGCGCTCACCGTGGACAGGACGTGGGTGGCCGCGACCCGTTGGCGGACCCCGGTGTCGCTCTGCTGGCCGGTGCTCCGGGCCAGCTCGGGCAGGCCACCGCCGGGCACCATGGCCGCGGCGCGGCGCCCACCACCCCGCAGGGTCATCGTGTGGAAGGTCGAGCCGCCGCCGACGGTGTTGCGCTCGTGCACGAGGAGCCGGGTCGCCACGTGCCACCCGTCGTCGACGGCGCCGAGCACGTTCGCCGCCGGCAGCGCCATGTCGTCGAAGAACTCCTGGCAGAACCCGGTCCCTCCACTGACCAGCCGCAACGGGATGATCGTCAGCCCGGCCGCGTCGAGCGGCACGATGAACATGCTGAGCCCCCGGTGCTTGGGGACGTCCCAGTTGGTCCGGGCGAGCAGCACCGCCATGTCGGAGAAGTCGGCCTGGCTGGTCCAGACCTTCGAGCCGGTGACGACGTAGTGATCACCGTCCCTCGTCGCCCGGGTGATGGCGCCCGCGAGGTCCGACCCGCCGGTCGGCTCGCTCAGCATCTGAGCCCAGAGCTTCTCCCCCCGGAGCATCTCGGGGATGTAGGTCCGCTTCTGTTGCTCGGTCCCGAACTCGAGCATCGTCGGCGCGATCATCCCGATGGACAGCCCCCACGTCGAGCCGGCCAGGTTGAACAGGTCGACGGCGGCCTCGCCGGCGGCGCGGACCTCGTCGTTGAACGCATCGCGGTGGGCCACGCTCAGCCCCAGGCCCCCGTACTCGGTCGGGAACGTGATGCCGGCGAAGCCCCCTTCGTGCAGGGCACGCTGCAGCGCCCGGGCCAGCGCGGCGCGGCGGTGGCCGGCCGGGCCGCCCTCGCCCCCGGCGTCGTCGGTGTCCCGGCCGAGCTGCGGTAGCGCCTCGGCCAGCCACGCCTGAGCCCGGGCCCGGAAGGTGGCGACGTCGAGTGCGGTGTCGGTCATGGCGCCCCTCGCGTGCTCAGCGGTTCTGGGGGCGCTGGCGGACGGGACCACCCTGGAACTCCATCCCGGCCATCAGGCCCGGGTGGCGGCTCCCGAACACCATCGAGTTCATCGCCCGGTTCACCTCCTCGGGCTCCCACTTGCGCTGGGCCCCTCCGGGAACGCTCACGCTCACGTCCCGGGTGAAGGGCTGGTAGTGGTGGATCTGGGTGCCCTGCACCATGAAGATCTGGCCGTTCACGTGCTGGGAGAGATCCGAGCCCAACCACACGATGAGCGGCGCCACGTTGCCGGGATTGGAGAGGTCGAACTCCTCGTACTCGTCCGGCTCCTTGACGCTGTCCTCCGAACCGACGGTGATGCCGATCAGGCGGGTGTTGCCCGACGGGGCGACACAGTTGACCCGGACCCCGTAGCGCTCCAGCTCGAGCCCGAGGGAGACGGTGAACATGGCGATGCCGCCCTTGGCGGCGGTGTAGTTGGTCTGGCCGACGTTGCCCTGCAGGCCGACCAGCGAGCTCGTGGTGATCACCGAGGCGTTGACCCGGCCCCCGTCGACCTGCTTGCTCTTCTCCCGCCAGTAGCTGCTGGCGTGGCGGGCGGGGGAGAAGTGCCCCTTCAGGTGGACCCGCACGACGTCGTCCCAGTCGCTCTCGTCGAGGTTGAAGATCATCTTGTCGCGCAGGATCCCGGCGTTGAGGACGAGGACGTCGAGGCTCCCGAAGGTCTCCACCGCCTGGTCGATCATCTCGCCCGCCGCCTTGTAGTCGGCGACGTCGGCGAAGTTGGCGACCGCCTCTCCCCCGCGCTGGCGGATGATCTCGGCCACCACCTCGGCGTCACGCTGGTTCGAGCCGCCGCCCCGGGGTCCTCCCCCGAGGTCGTTCACCACCACCTTGGCTCCCGCCGCTGCCAGGTCGAGGGCGTAGCCCCTGCCCACGCCGTGGCCGGCCCCGGTCACCACGGCCACCTTGCCGTCGAGCAGTCCCATCGATGTCCTCCTGTGTCGTCGTGTCGTTCTGTTCTGGTCGCCGTGTCGTGGGTGGCGCCGGCGCGGGCCGGCACGGCATCACGATCGGGACGGTCGTGCACCGGCATCCGGGCGCCCTCCGTACCGGCGCCCGCCCCATGATGCCGGTGGCCTCGCTGCCGGCCCGGGACCTCCGGGACTGGCCGGGCGGCCCGAGCCCGGATCGGACCGGACGGGCGCCCAGCGGTGCCACCGCCGTGTCATTTTGGACTGGGTCGCAATTCTGCGCAAGACTGCCCGCTCCGAGCGTAGGTTCGGACCGGTGTGCGCCGTGGCCTCGGGCCGGAGCCCGAGCGGCCGAGCATCGCGCCGGGGCCGCGCAGAGCAGGGGGTGGATCGCCAGTGGAGCTGGAGTTGAGCAGCGACCAGGAGCTCTTCGTCGAGACGACCCGGCGCTTTTTGGAGGCCGAGAGCCCGTTGACCACGGTCCGGGCGCTGTCGGAGGACCCGGTCGGGTTCGACCGGGACTACTGGCGGCGCGGCGCCGAGCTGGGCTGGACCGCCCTGCTGGTGCCCGAGGAGCTCGGAGGCGGCAGCATCGCCGGGGTCGGCCTGCTGGACCTCGTTCTGGTGGCCGAGGAGATCGGCCGCCTGGTGGCGCCGGGACCCCTGCTGCCGGTCAACGTCGTGGCGTCGGCCATCGGACGCGCCGGCGCCCCCGGGCCCCAGGCCGAGGTGCTCGCCGGCCTGGTCTCCGGGGAGCTGATCGCCACCTGGGCCTTCGCCGAGCAGGATCCGACGTGGGACGCGGCCGGGGTGCGACTGCAGGCGACCCGACGGGGCGACGCCTGGGTCCTCGAGGGCACCAAGACCTTCGTGCAGGATGCGTCGGTCGCCGACTGGTTCCTCGTGACCGCCCGCACGGGCGACGGCCTCACCCAGCTGCTCGTCCCCCGGGACGCCCCCGGAGTCAGCGTGAGCCCGCTCGTCTCCCTCGACATGGTGCGCCGGTTCGGTGACGTGGCCTTTTCGGGGGTCGAGGTGGCGGCCCCCTACGTCGTGGGGGCGGTGGGCGACGCGGCGCCCGAGGTCGAACGCCAGACCCAGATCGCCCTCGCCCTCCAGAACGCCGAGACCGTCGGCGCGACGAGCCGCGTGTTCGAGTTCACCCTCGAGTACTGCAACGATCGGGTGTCCTTCGGGCGCCCGATCGGTTCGTACCAGGCGGTCAAGCACCGCCTGGCCGACATGAAGATGTGGCTCGAGGCGTGCCTGGGCACGGCGACGGCCTCGGCCCGGGCGGCGGCCGCCGAGGCCCCCGACGCAGCCGAGCTGGCGAGCGTGGCCAAGGCGTACATCGGCGATCGGTGCCCGGCCATCATCCAGGACGCCGTGCAGCTGCACGGCGGCATCGGCGTCACCTGGGAGGCCGACCTCCACCTCTACCTCCGCCGGGTCACCCAGAACGCGGCGCTCTACGGGTCGGTTCGCCAGCACCGCGAGCGATTGGCGTCGCTGCTCGGGATGTGAGGCCCACCGGAGGGGGGATTGCAGTCTGACGCCGTTTTGCCCGGCGAGACTGAGGGGGGAAGAGGCCAGTTGATTTGCTCGTGAGCTTCCGGGGTACCCGGCGACCGGTGCGGCAAGGCGGAGGTCCCTCGACTGCTTGAGGAAGGTTGCGCTCATCCTCAGCGCGAGCTGTACATGGTCATCGACAGCCTTCGAGAAATCGGATGCCGGCGGGTTCTTGTGGATGGAGAGATTGTTGACACTGCGAGTAGCCTGAGTCCTTCGGGGTCTGGAGCACGAGGTCGCTCAGGATCTCGACGAGAGTTTCCGACGTGGCGGAGTCTGTGATCCACTCGGCGAGCGACCGGTCGAGGGCGGCGAAGAGCGTCGTGTGGCGTGGCTTGCATTCCGGGCTTCTCGACCACCGTCCACACCACGGCGTTGCGAGGTGGATCGAGGCCGGACCGCATACGTCGGAGGCCATCTCCCAAAAGCACGGCGCGGTCGCCACGAGGCAGCTTCAGTGGACAAGTCGCATCCCCCCGCCAGCATCACTTATGCGGTGATGCACCAAGCGCCGAGGGGCACTTATCGGCGTCAACGCTCGAGGCGCGCTCCTTGACATATTCTGTTCTCCGACGTACAAATCATCGTAGTTAGGAGGGCGTGGGCCACGACGCGACGCGCAACAACGAGCCGCGAGTGACTCCCATGGAATAAGGAGCGTTCAGTGGGGGTGACTTCGAGGTCACTGCGTTGGATTGGCCGTAAACTAGCATCGGCTGGCATTGGTGGTGTTGCAGCTTTGACGATAGTCGCAGGGCTGTTCCCGCCGGAGCAACAACAACCATAACCACCACGACGCCGCCGTCGGGAAAACCTACGGTCGTGGTAGGTGGATGTGGATCAGCTGGGACTTCTACGATAGTAGGACCAGGCACGGAAATGGCGGGAGGGTCAGATGTCTTCTCGCCAAATTGCGATTATTATCTCGCTATGCAGACTGACGGCAAGTTGGTATGGCATGCGGGCTCCACTCCTCTTTGGGCTTCTGGCACGTCGGGCGAAGCCGGAAATTACACAGTGATGCAGTCAGACGGCAATCTTGTTCTCTATAATTCCAGCAACAGCCCAATATGGGCGACGCAGACTTATGCTTATACAGATTCGTCATTGGCTGTTCAGAATGACGGAAACCTTGTCATATATTCTGACTCGGACAGCGCCGTCTGGGCTTATTCGTGGATGCAAATTGCTGCCGGTGCTCAAGCTTACGCCCAGGCAATCATGAGCATTGACGGTTGGTCGGCGTCTTCGCAATACTCGTACCTGGACGATCTCTGGACGCGGGAGAGCAACTGGGAATGGAACGTGGATAATCCCTCATCGGGAGCGTATGGGATTCCTCAAGCGTTGCCAGCGTCGAAGATGGCGGCCGCTGGCCCGGACTACGTTTCCGACGGCTTAACGCAGGTTCAGCGGGGCCTTACTTACATCCTAAACATCTATGGCACTCCCTACAACGCCTGGGAGCACGAACTTGGTTATGGGGTGGTACGTCATGACCTCCTAATGAGTAGACGACGCATCCCATCCTGCTCGATAGAGTTGATGACGTCGGCGGGGGTTACACGATCATGATCATGTGCTAACACGCTCTGGCGATCGATCGTGAATTGATTGCCTGGACGGGCCGTGGATAGGCACCTATAATGGCGTAAAGCTGACGATAGATAAATCCTTGGATTGCGTCCCTTGGACGGTGAACTGTAGGGGGTGAAGCGGAGATGGGATTGGACCTACAGATTCGAGGTAGGTTTCGGTGGCGGTTCGCAGTTACAATTTGCCTTTTGTTGGCTGCGGCTCCCTTGATCGTCGGGGCCACGCGTGCGCAAGCCACCGTGCCGCCGAGCCTGTCGGTCAGCCCGAGCGCCGGTCCCGTCGGTTCGGTCGTGACCGTGCACTTCGGTCCGGCCTCGAACGGGTGCGTCACGCCGGCCTTCGAATCGCCTGGGGGCATCGGAGAGCCGCTTCCGTACGTCGGCCCTCTCGGTGCTCCCGACGGCGTGCACGGTGCCGATGATTTCGTCATCCCAAGCGTGATCGAATCCTCCCTTCCTCAGGCCAGTGTCCCGGTCTCGCCCGGAACGTACCGGTTCGTCTTGGCCTGCGACACGACCAACAACCCGGCCACCCTCTCCACGGTCTCCGTTGCGTTCACGGTCACCCCGTCGCTGCCGCCGAGCTTCGTCGGAGCCGCAACCACGGCTGACGGCAACGGGTACTGGCTCGTCCAAGCGGGCGGCGGTGTGTTCAGCTACGGCAACGCCCGCTTCTACGGGTCGCTGCCCGGCGAGGGGATCGTGCCGACCGACCAGGTCGTCGGGCTGGCTGCGACACCGGACGGCAAAGGGTACTGGCTGGTCAGCGCCGACGGCGGCGTGTTCAGCTTCGGCGATGCTGCGTTCCTCGGATCCATGGGAGGCCAGCGCATCGACCAGCCGGTCGTCGGGATCGCCTCCACCAGCGACGGCAACGGGTACTGGTTGGTGTCGGCGACCGGCACCGTCTACCCGTTCGGCGACGCAACGCTCTCCGGCCAGCTCGATCAGGTGCCGAACGAACCGATCGTCGGCATCGCTCCGTCCCCTGACGGGAACGGCTACTGGGAGGTGGCGGCCGACGGCGGCGTCTTCGCCTTCGGCGACGCGCCGTTCCACGGTTCGATGGGCGGCCAGCCCCTCGACCAACCGGTCGTTGGGTTGGCCGTCGACGTCCAGACGGGCGGATACTGGGAGGTGGCGGCCGACGGAGGGGTCTTCGCCTTCGATGCGCCGTTCCTCGGCTCCGCGGCAGGCGCCCATCTGCACGCGCCGGCGACCGGCATCGCCGCCACGCCGTCCGGGCTCGGCATCCGGTTGGTGGCCGCCGACGGGGGCGTGTTCGACTTCGGCGACGCCGGGTTCTACGGCAGCGGGGCCTGAGCCGCCGGGCCTGGCGTCGGGTTCAGATCAGACGGATCCGGCGACCTCGTGGGGGACGTAGGGCTCCTCCAGCAGGCCGATCTCATCGGAGTTCAGCGTGAGGTCGACCGCGGCCGGCGCCGTCGATGCGTTCGGTTTGGTGGCGCCGACGATCGGCGCGGTGACGATGGGCTTTGAGAGCATCGACGGTCACCTCGCGACTGGCCGCGCCTGGTCGTCGGGGATATGCAAGAGCGGCACGAATCGGTCGAATGCTCGACCAGGGTGCCGACAGCCGACTTGCTGCCGGCGCCGATGATGAGGTCGCCGTCCGTAATGCCGTGGAAGGCCCCAGGAGGGTCGGGTGGGGCTGAGGTCGCCTTTCCGCTTGGGCGGTAACTGGGAATGTCCCCCCGACCCTCTGATGCGCCGTGGCTGCTGATTTGAGATGTGCACTAGGTCGCTGGTTGCGGATACGCCAGCAGGGTGTCCTGGGGCTGGTGCAGCCGGTTCGGATCGAAAGGGAAGAAGAACTCGGCGCTACTCGGAAGAGATCGTGGGTCGGGGTGGACCGTTCGTAAGACGCACCATCGGGGCCAACTCCAACAAGGTTTCCTCAAGATCCTCCGCGCTGAGGCGCCCTGGTGCTGGGGTCCAGCGGTCGGGCAACCTTGGTCCGGGCTGCTGGACGTACATGGTGGCCGTCACCATCGGTAACGAGCACCTGAGTTCCCTAGTGATCGCCCTCGACGTCATCTCTCCTGGGGCTGAGACGCAGGGCATCTGCATTTGCTGGCGGGTCACATGACGGCGACCCAGTCCACTGCGAACGAGGGTCGCGGCTGGTTGTCGATTGACATCCAGGCGGAAGACTGTCAATCTAACGAAAATCGTACATGCGGTCTGCGGGCCGCTGACGACGAGCGGTATGGGCGGAAGGTGCTCGAGGGGGGCACTAGGTCGGGACCGATGCTTGCGCGAGCTTACGCAAATGGCTGAAGCTTGTGACGGGGGGCATTTTAGGGTGAAGAGACGACGTGCGCTGGTAGGCGTATTTTTTGTCAGCGCGGGCTTGGCAACTGCGGGTCTGCTCGGCACCTTTTCTGGTGCCGCAACGCTACCTCCAAGCCCCCCCATACCTGTTGGAATGCCTCCAGCGCAGGCGGCAGGAATCGAGGGACATCCAGTGAGTTCCCTCCCGCCCGTCCCAAGTACCACTCCAGTAGGGGTTCAGCCGACAACGCCATCGCCATGGGTTCAATATGCGACTCCCGTTCTACCCGATCCACCGATCGGATTTGGAGATGCCGACACCGGCTGGATCATAACGGGGATGGGGACAGAGCCGTCCATTGACGACAATCTCTCAGCCGGGGTACTGGAATACAATTGGCCTGGTGCGGCCGTTGCCGCTACGAAAGACGGAGGCTCCACTTGGGTAACGTCGCTTAGTGACGCGAACGGCCTATGGGGGCTCGACGTGCTCAACGCCACAGATGTCTGGGCGGTCGGAGTGGAATCCCTATACGCGACCACTGACGGTGGCGTGAATTGGACAAAGGTCGGCGAACCATCGGGTACGGCCCTAGTCAACGTCCAATTCTCTGGACCTAGCACTGGCCTGGGCATAACGACGCAGGGTGGTCTCCTAATCACGTCAGATGGGGGAAGAACGTGGACCGGGCCACCTTCGCCATCTCTGGCTTCGGGTCTGGCTGATGCTTGTACCGACTCGACGGGGTTTGAAATTGTTGACCAGCGCGGTGACATCTGGAACGTCGGCTCACTGTCGACGAGCCCAGAGGTAACCGAGGTGTTCTCGTCTTCAGCCGAGGCGGACACGATGGCCGTGGTGAGTTGTAACGCAGATGGCCAGGCCTGGGAAGAGGTCTATCCGAACTAGACTGGCGGCACGGGCGGTTTGACTGTCGTGGAGCGCAATCAAAGTGGATCATGGGTAACAACAGCCTCGTCGAATTCACCGAGTTCGACGCCCGCATTGTTCGAGCCAGCGACTCCGCCTATGACGACCCGGGTGCCGGCAGCCGCCGCTCCTTACCCGGTTCTCTTTGGGAGTCCCGTGAGCACGTCAGAACCGTCGCTGGGTACTGGCTTATTTCGGTCGACGGATGGCACCAATTTCCAATCAGCGTCCATTCCCCACCTCTTTGATGGGTCGGTGCCGAGTACAGCCAGTGGCGCGTCCGGGGTTCCGACGACGTCGTTCTCCATCCCGTCGGGAGAAGTCAAAGTCCATGGAGTGTACTTTGGGAGCCCTGCGGCAGGGTGGCTTATTGCCGACGTGAAAACGTCTTCCACGACGGATTACACGCTCATTTTCAGTACTATGGATGGAGGTGCCACGTGGCAACCTCTCTATGAGTCACGGGAGGCGTCATGAGGGCTCTCCGCATGCGTCGGTTCGAGGGAGCGCGAGCCTGCGTCTTAGGCGCATTGCTTTCTATGACCCTATTAGTCACGTTCATTATGGTGTCCCAGCCCGCATCCGCAACGGGAAACTGTGGGAGCTACTGCTCAGGAGCGGATAGCTCTTCCGGGGTAAACATTGAGGGTAACAATCCTCAGGACTATGGAGGCGAGGTTGGGACCTACCTCTTTAATTTTGGTGGAACTGGTGGTCCCTGCCCGGCGTGGACAAATGGAATGTGTTTCAATACCGCAGGTGCAGCGAACGCCATTACAAGATGGAGCCAAGGTGGCGGCATCGGCGTATTCTACTACTACCTCACTGCGGGTCCAGCGTCTACAAGAAACCCCGGATACGATTCTTATTGCTGGGGATGGGAGCAAGGCTACGAGGCTACGTTAGACGCCTATGACTATTACGGATCGTACCTGTATGACCCTTCGCCGTCAATGATGGTATTAGATCTCGATGACCCAGTTTCAAATTATGGTTGGTATACATACCCGAACGCTTCTGAGGCAGCTGCAAACCGGCTCGTTTTCAATGGATTTACCGACTGGGTCGCTGGACGGACCTCCGCTGATTCCAACTGTGCAGGCCAAAATGGGATCTGGTGGTTTCAGTATATGCTATATGGAAATCCGTCCACGTGGCAAAACATAATGCCGGGACAGTCAAGCATACCTAATACTCCCATATGGACGACCGAGCCAAACGAGTGCACTGGCAGCGTTCCCAACACGATGAGCCCGGCTGCCAGTTATAATTCCCCTTACGACTGGGGAGGGTATAGTAATTACCTTGAGGACTGGCAGTTCCAGACGTGTACTGGGTATGACTATGATGAAGGGTATAACGGTTGGTACATGCCGGTATTTGGATACAATATGAACTAAGCTAATCACTTTGTCCGTAGATTTAGTCAACTGAGGCCCGTGAAGTTAATCGCCGTTTCATCCTGGTGCTTGTTAATCGGGGTTTTGTCGGTTTGCGCTGGGTGCAGTGAGTTCACGACCCAAGCACAGTCGCTTGCAGTCAACGTGTTTCCACCCCGCTTCGGGAACCCTCCCATTCCGTGGTGTCCGAAGGGATCGCTGACACTGGGTCCGGGCTCGGTGGTACCCGGCAACTTGTTGGCAAGCGTAGACTTCCTTAGTCGGACGACAGGCGTTGGAATCACCACGAATAGATTTGAGTGTGTGAGCCGTAGTCCTGCTAGCCCAGGGCAGGCGCCCATCGCACCTACAGCGCATATTTACTTGCATGCACTGGATGGAGGAGAGCGTTGCCCGGAGGTCCTTGTCGTGTCGCACGATGGCGGGAAGCGCTGGATCGTTACTGGCCTGACCCTTCCCAGTTGGATGGGCGCTTCTGTGAGGGCTGGAGGTTCTCCTCCAACGCTCGTATTTTCCTCCATCACGAGTGGGCTGATCTCTATGAATGGGCGGCTAGCCTCAACGCGGGACGGCGGAAGGAGATGGAAACCGGTCGAGTTGGGATCGCGCGTTCTTGGGCTGGGCAGCGTCGGTCCGTCTCCCGCGGCGGTAACGCCCGGGACGTTTTGGTTAGATGAGGCGGGGTCTGGCTGGGTACAGGAGGGCCAGGTTCCGTCAATCGCGGGTTCCGCCACTGTGCAATGGTCGAAGGCGCGACCGAGCCAAGTAGTCGTCAGTTCGACCAGCCAAGAAGATTTCCGCGTTGCCTTCATCTCTACCGATCGCGGTGTTAACTGGTCGCTTCTAGTGTCGCCGTGCAGCACGCCCTTTCCGACGCTGAGCGATATCGCTGTAGCTCGCGGTGGCGGAATCGTGGCGGTGTGTAGTGGATCTGGATTCCCGTCGCCCTCAATGACATATGCGGCGCGAGCCATCTTCGCGTCGGCTAACGCTGGCCGGTTATGGATTCGCCGATCGTCGTATATACCGCCCGGACGCGACGTGTCCCTGGTTCCTCTTGGCCGAATGATTCATCTGGCCGCCTCGCCGTCCTCCTTGCTGTGGGCATCAGCACTTGGAGGTCCAGGGCGTCTCAGCTATCTTTCCGGCAGTTCTGACGGTGGTGACCACTGGTTTGACGTTCCGGAGAGCGACAATGCGGGCGAGGGCATCACCGTTTTTGTCGATCAGCGACACGGCTGGTTTCTCGTTCCGGCGAGGATGCTGATGCAGACCACTAATGGGGAAGCGTGGCACTTTTTGAACGGTGACCCGTGACGCGGGGTGTGTTTCGGGCAGGTCTGGCCTGCGCCCCCCAATGGCCTACCAGGTGACGGCCAAGGGTCGCATGGTGCATGCCTCGCGGGGCGTCACTACGCCCCCGCGACCGCTGCGCACGCCGAGAGCGTGCTGCGCGCCTCTTCCGACTTTCACCTCGATGTCGGCACCGGACCGATGGTCAACCCTTGCCCCCTCGTGCGCGGCGCTCGCCGTTGACGCATCGAGGCACATCACAGCTCCCCTCGAGGCCTTCGCGGGCACACGCCGTAGCCGCTACCGGCCGAAGCTCGCCGCCCACGCTCCCCGGATGATCCCCGACGAGGTTTTCGACCAGCGTCTTCGCCAGGCTCTCCTCCCTTCGTGATCGGGCGCTGGTCTCTGTCGGCGTGCGGTCCGCCGAGCTGCTGGCGGCGACGGTCGGTGACGCCGATCCCGGGTGCCAACTCATCACCCTGGTCCGCAAAGGCACTCGCGCCATCCCAGCAGGTGCCGGCCTCACCCGATGCCTTCGTCTCTACCAGGCCGAGCTCGGAGGCCAGGTGCGGGCAGCGCCTGACCAGCTGCGGCTGTCAGACGTTGGTCGCCGAGTTTGCCGAGGTTCCGCAGTCTCGGCTGACGAGCCGGACCGCGGCGAATGCGGTCCCGCGACCGTCGATAGGCGCTGACGTGCCCTTCTGACCGATAGCTCAGACGAAGCCCGCGACCTCGTGGGGGACGTAGGGCTCCTCCAGCAGGCCGATCTCCTCGGAGCTCAGCGCGAGGTCGACCGCGGCCACGGCGTCGTCGATGTGGTTGGGCTTGGTGGCGCCGACGATCGGCGCGGTGACGACCGGCTTGGAGAGCATCCACGCCAGCGCCACCTGGGCCCGGGGGACGCCGCGATCGGCGGCCACCTGTGCCACCCGGTCCACCACCGCCCGGTCGGAGGTCGCATGGTAGAGGCGACGCCCGAACTCGTCGGTGGCCGAGCGCTCGGTCTCCTCGTCCCAGTCCCGGGTGAGGCGACCTCGGGCGAGCGGGCTCCAGGGGATCACCCCGATGCCCTCGTCGGCGCAGAGCGGCAGCATCTCGCGCTCCTCCTCGCGGTTGAGCAGGTTGTAGTGGTCCTGCATGCTCACGAAGCGGGTCCAGCCGTGCCGTTCGGCCAGGTGGAGCGCCTTGGCGAACTGCCACGCCCACATCGACGAGGCTCCGACGTAGCGGACCTTGCCCGAGCGCACCACGTCGTCGAGCGCCTGAAGGGTCTCCTCGAGCGGGGTGATCGGATCGAAGCGGTGGATCTGGTAGAGGTCGATGTACTCGGTTCCCAGACGGCGCAGGCTGTGGTCGACCTCGCTCAAGATGGCCTTGCGGGACAGACCGGCGCCGTTCGGCCCCCGGCGCATCGCCCCGTGCACCTTGGTGGCCAGGACCACCTCGTCGCGTTGGGCGAAATCGGCCAGCGCCCGGCCGACGATCTCCTCGCTCGACCCGGCCGAGTAGACGTTCGCGGTGTCGAAGAAGTTGATCCCCAGCTCGAGGGCCTGACGGATGAAGGGTCGGCTGGTCTCCTCGTCGAGGGACCAGGGATGGTTGCCACGTCCGGGCTCACCGAAGCTCATGCAACCCAGGCAGATGACCGACACGTCCAGCCCGGTGCGTCCCAGCTTGCGGTACTTCATCGCATCCTCCGATCGGTGCGTCGGGCCCCTCCCTCCGGGGCGCCTGGTGCGGTCGCTTCCGGCCCTTGCCCGACGGGCCGGCCGGTCCGGGCAGGATCGTCCTCGAACGCGGCGCGCAGCTGGGCCAGGCTGGCAGCGAGCAGGCGGGACACGTGCATCTGGCTCAGCCCGACCCGCTTGGCGATCTCGGACTGGGTCAGCCCCTCGACGAACCGGAGCCGGACGATGGTCTGCTGGCGGGCCGGAAGCCGTTGGAGTGCCGGCGTGAGCACCGTCCGGTCCTCGACGCCGGCGAAGCCGGTGTCGTTGTCCGCCAGGGTCTCGGCCAGCGTCTGGTCCTGCCGTCCGGTCACGTCGATCGACGTGGCCCGGTACCCCTGGCCGGCGTCGAGCGCCTCGAGCACCGCCTCCTCGCTCGCCCCGGTGGCGACGGCGAGCTCGTGAACGGTGGGCGATCGGCCCAGCTCCTGGGACAGGGCGCCGATGGCCTGGCCGAGCTCGAGGTAGAGCTCCTGGATGCGCCGTGGGGCGCGCACCATCCATCCCTTGTCGCGGAAGTGGCGCTTCAGCTCACCGATCACCGTCTGGGTGGCGAACGTGCTGAACTCCACCCCCCGGGCCGGGTCGAAGCGATCCACCGAGGTGAGGATGCCGACCGACGCGACCTGAAGGAGGTCGTCGAACGGCTCGCCGCGGTTGGCGAAACGCCGGGCGAGGTGGTGCGCCAACCCGATGTGGGCGTTCACCAGCTCGTGGCGCAGGGCCGGGTCCCGGGTCGCGGCGAAGGCCGCGAACTTCTCCCTCAGCTCCTCGCGAGCCAGTCGCCGCTCGTCGTTGACCATCAGCGGCCGTTCTCGGCCCTTCGCTTCCGCAGCCAACGGCATTCCTGCCCCTCGACGATCCCTCTGCCGTGCTCGTCGACCAGCGCGTCGAGGATGCGGGCCGACAGCTCGTCCTGCTCGTCCAGGTCGTCGCGGTCGGCCGCCGAGTCCGCCCCCGGCGCGGCCTCGGAGCCGGTGGCGCCCGGGCCTCCGGCGGTGGCCAACGTGGCCGAGATCTCGATCGCCCCCCGCTCGCGCTCGAAGCGCAGATGCAGGCGGCCCCCGGCCCCCCGGCGCAGGTAGGGCAGACACAGCTCCTCGACGGCCAGCCGGAGATCCTCCACCTCTTCCACGCCGAACTCGGCCCGAGCCGCCACCGCGGCCGCAGTCAGGCGGGCGAGCACGACGAGGTCCGCTTCGACCGGGAACGCCAGGTCGACGACGTCACCCACGCTGGATCCCTCCGTGGAGTCTGCTCGGGCGCCGGGTGCCCGGCGACGGCTTGGGGCGCGCACGCCCGGGGTCATCATGCCCCAATCCTCGGTTTCCCATGCCTGGGATCCGGAGCTGCCCCTCCGGGGCAGTAAACCGGGGCGGCGGGCGTCGCGCCCGCAGGGAGCGCGCGCTCACGGATCGCGCGCTCAGAGGCGGAGCGGGCGGATCGGGGCGGCCACCAAGGTGGGCTCGTTCGCCCAGTCCACGCCGGGGACGTCCACGTACAGCTCGACCTCGTTGCCGTCGGGGTCGAGGATGTAGAGGCTGTGGGTCACGGTGTGGTCGGACGCCCCCACCACCGGCGCCCCGGCGGCCTGCACCCGGTCGAGCATCTGGCGTAGCTCGTCATCGGTGGTCCCGACCTTCAGTCCGAAGTGGTACAGGCCCACCCGGCGCCCTGCCGGCTGCGCCGGCGCGTCGTCGCCCACCTCGATCAGGAGCAGCTCGTGGTGGGTGCGTCCCCCGCTGAAGGCCGCCATGCCCCGCTCCTCGCCGGGCCCGGGCAGGACCTGTCGCCACCCGAGGACGTCCCGGTAGAACTCGGCCGACCGGGCGGCGTCTCGTACGTAGAGCACGATGTGCCCCAGCTCACTCACGCCCATGGGTCCTCCTTGGTCCGGCCGCCCGGCCGGACGTCTCGCTCGATCGGTGCGACCTGGTCATTACCGGCCTGGTCGCTACTAGCTCACCAGCCTGGTCACCACCGGCCCGGCGCCAACAACTCCTACAACGTCGCCGGGCCGGTGATCATGCCCGTGTCGCCCGGCCGGGGCCAGCCGACGGCCTCCGCCGGGTCCCGCCCCACCCCGCCCCGCCGTTCCTCAGTCGACCGCCAGCACCACCTGGACGTCGCCGCCGCCCTCGGTCTCGGTGAGGACCAGCTCCTGTATCCCACCCGCGTCGACCAGGTCGGCGCGGGCCGCTCGGAGGGCGTCGAGCCGTCCCGACCGGTCCAGGACCTCCAGCCGGGCCACCCGGGCCCGCATCGAGCGCTTCGCCGCCGTCTTGGCCCGCCGGACCGCGCCCAGCACCTCGGCCGCCACGTCCAGCACGTCCTCCGCCGGGTCGGCGCCCGGGGCCAGGGCGAGATCCGCCGGGCCGGGCCAGGTCGCCCGGTGGACCGATCCCTCCTGCCACCACGACCACGCCTCCTCGGTCACGTAGGGCAGGAACGGCGCCAGCAGCCGGAGCTGCACCGACAGGGCCGCGGCGAGGGCGGCCCGGGCGGACAGGGTGGGACCCCCGGGCCGGCCGGCATCCGGGCCGCCGTAGGCCCGGGACTTCACCAGCTCGAGATAGTCGTCGCAGAACACCCAGAAGAAGGTCTCCGCCCGCTCGAGCGCGGTGGTGTACTCGTAGGCCTCAAGTGCCCCGGTCGCCTCCTCGACCACCGTGGCGAGCCGCCGGAGCATGTGGCGGTCCAGCGGCTCGGACACGGCGGAGAGGGGGGGCACGCCGCCTCCCTCCAGGCGTCCGAGGGCGAACTTGGAGGCGTTGAGCACCTTGATGGCCAGTCGCCGGCCCACCTTCATCTGCCCCTCGTCCACCGCGGTGTCGGTGCCCGGGCGGCCGCTCGCCGCCCAGTAGCGGACCGAGTCGGCGCCGTGGCGCTCGAGGAGCGGGAGCGGGGTGACCACGTTGCCCTTGGACTTGGACATCTTCTTGCGGTCCGGGTCGAGCACCCACCCCGAGATGGCCACGTCGCTCCACGGCAGCGAGCCGGCTTCCTGCTCCGCCCGCACGACCGTGGTGAAGAGCCAGGTCCGGATGATGTCGTGGGCCTGGGGTCGCACGTCCATGGGGAAGACCCGGGCGAAGAGGTCCTCGTCGTGCCCCCAGCGACCGGCGATCTGGGGGGTGAGCGACGAGGTGGCCCAGGTGTCCATCACGTCGGGGTCGCCGACGAAGCCCCCCGGCTCGTTGCGCTGCTCGGGCCGGTACCCGTCGGGCACGTCGGTCGAGGGATCGACGGGCAGCCGATCCTCGGCCGGGGACAGCGGATGGCCGAAGTCGATCGCCCCGTCGGTGCCGAGGGGGTACCACAAGGGGATGGGAACGCCGAAGAAGCGCTGGCGGCTGATGTTCCAGTCGGCGCTCAGGCCCTCCACCCACGAGCGATAGCGCTGGGCCATGTACGGCGGGTGCCAGCGCAGCTCCTCCCCGCGCTCCAAGAGGCGCTCGCGCAGGTCGAGGGTGCGGACGAACCACTGGCGTGACGACACGATCTCGAGCGGGCGCTCGCCCCGCTCGTAGAACTTGACCGGATGGGTGATCGGCCGGGGCGGGCCGACCAGCGCCCCGGCGGCCTCCAGCTGCTCGACGATCGCCGCCTGCGCCTGGCGGACGGTGCGACCCACCAGGCCGGCGTAGTGGGCCGCCGCGCCGGCGGGGTCCTCGGTCTCCCAGCCCGGCGATCCCCAGGCCACGGGCTCGAGCCGGCCGTCGCGGCCGACGACCGTCCGGGTGGGCAGCCCCAGCTCGCGCCACCACACCACGTCGGTGGTGTCCCCGAACGTGCAGACCATGGCGATGCCCGAGCCCTTTTCGGGGTCGGCCTGCGGGTGGGCCAGGACCGGCACGACGGTGCCGAACAGGGGGGTGCGCACCGAAGCCCCGAAGAGCGGCGCGTACCGCCCGTCGTCGGGGTGGGCGACCAGCGCCACGCAGGCCGGCAGCAGCTCGGGCCGGGTGGTCTCGATCTCGACCGCCGGGCCTCCGCCGTGGCCCTCGAAGCGCAGCCGGTGGTAGGCGCCCGGCCGCTCCCGGTCCTCCAGCTCGGCTTGGGACACCGCGGTGGCGAAGTCGACGTCCCACAGCGTCGGTGCGGTCTGCTGGTACACCTCCCCCCGGGCCAGCGCCCGCACGAAGCTGCGCTGCGAGGCCCGGCGGGCGCCCTCGTCGATGGTGGCGTAGGCGAGCCCCCAGTCCACGGAGAGCCCCAGCGTCCGCCATAGCGTCTCGAAGGCCTGCTCGTCGGCGGCGGTGAGCCGCTCGCACAGCTGGACGAAGTTGGGTCGCGACACCGCCAGCGCCGGGGTGGGCGGCCTCGCCGGTGGCTCGAAGCCCGGGTCGAAGGGCAGCGAGGGGTCGCAGCGCACCCCGTAGAAGTTCTGCACCCGCCGCTCGGTCGGGAGCCCGTTGTCGTCCCAACCCATGGGGTAGAAGACCGCCTTGCCCCGCATGCGCTGGAAGCGGGCGACCGTGTCGGTATGGGTGTAGGAGAACACGTGCCCGATGTGGAGGGTGCCCGACACGGTCGGTGGGGGCGTGTCGATCGAGAAGACGTCGGCCCGTTCGGCTCGGCGGTCGAACCGGTAGGTGCCGTCGGCCTCCCAGCGGGCCGACCACTTGGCCTCCAGCCCCTCGAGCCCGGGCCGCTCGGGCACCCCGACGCCGCGTCCCGCGCCGGGGTCGCCGGGCCCGGTCCCGCGGCCCGGGACGGTCGCGGACCGGCCGATCGTGGCCCCGTCAGGGCTGGCTCCGGGGGCTGGCGCGGTCATGTGCGGGTTACCGTAGCTGGGTGCTGCGCCTCTTCGACACCGCCACGGCGACGGTCCGCCCGCTCGAGCTGCGGGACCCCGGAAGCGTCGGCATGTACGTGTGCGGCCTGACGGTGTACGACCTGCCGCACCTCGGCCACGGGCGACTGGCCCTGGTCTACGACGTCCTGCGCCGGTACCTCTTGTTCTGCGGCCTCGACGTGCGGTTCGTCTCGAACATCACCGATATCGACGACAACATCATCGGTCGGGCGCTGCGCGAGAGCCGGACCGAGGCCGAGGTGGCGACCCAGTACGAGGCCGAATGGTGGAAGGCGACCGACGCGCTGGGCGTGCTGCGACCGACGGTGGTCCCCCACGCCACCGACTACGTGCCCCAGATGGTCGAGCTGGTCGCCGCGCTGGTGCAGCGCGACGCCGCCTACGTGACCGACGACGGGGTCTACTTCAGCGTGAGCCGGGTGAGCGACTACGGCCGGCTGGCCCACCAGCCGCTCGAGTCCCTCCGCGCCGGGGCGAGGGTGGACCCCGGGGACCAGAAGCGGTCCCCGCTCGACTTCGCCTTGTGGAAGTCCGCCAAGCCGGGCGAGCCGTCGTGGGACTCGCCGTGGGGACCGGGCCGGCCGGGCTGGCACACCGAGTGCGTGGTCATGTCCCTCGGGCTGCTCGGGGACGACTTCGACCTGCACGGCGGGGGGCGGGACCTCGCCTTCCCCCACCATGAGAACGAGCGGGCCCAGGCGGTCGCCCAGCACCGGCGCTTCGCCCGCCACTGGGTGCACAACGGCTGGGTCGAGGTGGCCGGCGAGAAGATGTCCAAGTCGCTCGGCAACTTCTCGACCCTGCCGGACCTGCTCGGGCGCCACGACCCGCGCTCGTACCGGCTGCTCGTCCTACGGGCGCACTACCGGTCGCCGATGGAGGTGACGCCGGACACCATCGAGCAGGCCGAGCGCTCCCTCGAGCGTCTCGACTCGCTGGCCCGCCGCTACCCGGTCCCCGATCCCTTCGACGCCGACGGGGTGGTCGTCGGGGCCGGGGCGGACCTGGACCCCGACGCCCGGGCGCGCTTCGGCGAGCTGATGGACGACGACCTGCAGACCTCCGAGGTGCTCGCCGACCTCTTCGACCTGGTCAACCGGGCCAACCGGGCGGCCGACTCGGGCGACGAGGCCCTGGCCCGGCGGTTGGCCACCACGGTCGTGGTGCTCTGTGGCGCCCTCGGGCTCCACCTCCGGACCGGGGGGGAGGTTCAGGTCGACGCGGCGGCGGCCGGGCTGGTGCGCGAGCGTGACGCCGCCCGGGCGGTGCGCCAGTGGGACCGGGCCGACGAGCTCCGCGTCCGGCTCGAGGACCTGGGGTGGACGGTGGAGGACGGACCGGCGGGCACCCGCCTCAGACGATGACCCCGACGCCGATCCTCCCTGGTGAAAGGGGGTCGCACAACCCTCGTTGCGCTGCTAGCGTCCGCGAGGCAGGCCGGGCGGCGCCAGCGGTTCACGAGAAGGGGGATTGCCACAGTGGCATCCGGAACGGTCAAGTGGTTCAACTCCGAGAAGGGCTACGGCTTCATCTCGCAGCCCGACGGAGGTGCCGACGTCTTCGTGCACCATACCGCCATCCAGATGAACGGCTACCGCGTGCTCGAGGAGGGCCAGGCAGTGCAGTTCGAGGTAGAGCAGGGTCCCAAGGGCCTGATGGCCAAGGACGTCCGGCCCAGCTGAGCGGCCCGGGGACGCCCCGGCGCCGGCGGCCGGCCTGAGACGAGCCGCGATGTCCGGGTTCTCCCTCGATCTCGACGACGAGCAGCTGCGGGTCCAGGCGTGGGTCCACGGCTTCGCGGCCGACGTCGTCCGTCCGGCCGCCCACGAGTGGGACGAGCGGGAGGAGACGCCCTGGCCGATCATCGAGCAGGCGGCGGCGATCGGCCTCTACTCGTTCGAGTTCGTCGCGAGCTCCTTCGCCGACCCCACCGGGCTCCAGCTGGCGCTGGCGATGGAGGAGATGGCGTGGGGCGACGCCGGGATCTGCCTGGCCATCTTCGGCTCCACCTTGGCCGTGGCCGGCCTCGTGGCCAACGGCACGCCCGAGCAGCAAGCCGAGTGGATCCCCCAGTGCTTCGGTGCGCCCGGCGACGTGAAGCTCGCTGCCTTCGCGGTCTCCGAGCCCGACGCCGGGTCGGATGTCTCGTCGTTGTCGACCCAGGCGATCTACGACCAGGCGACCGACGAGTGGGTGCTCGACGGGGTGAAGACCTTCATCACCAACGGGGGGATCGCCGCGGTGCACGTGGTGGTGGCCTCGGTCGACCCCGAGCTCGGGAGCCGGGGCCACGCCAGCTTCGTGGTGCCCGAGGGCACGCCCGGGCTCCGCCAGGGCCAGAAGTTCAAGAAGATGGGGATCCGGGCCAGCCATACCGCCGAGGTGCTGCTCGACGGCTGCCGCGTGCCTGGGCGCTGCCTGCTCGGGGGCAAGGAACGCCTCGACGAGCGCCTGGCCCGGGCCCGCCAGGGGACGGCGACGTCGTCGCAGGCCGCGATGGCGACCTTCGAGGCCTCGCGGCCGCTGGTGGGAGCCCAGGCGGTGGGGATCGCCCGGGCGGCGTACGAGCTCGCCCTCGACTACGCCAAGGACCGTCGGCAGTTCGGCCGGTCCCTGATCGAGAACCAGGCCGTCGCCTTCAAGCTGGCCGACATGAAGACGGCGGTGGACGCGGCCCGGTTGCTGGTCTGGCGCGCCTCGTGGATGGCGGCCCAGGGCCGACCGTTCGGAGCGGGCGAGGGGTCGATGTCCAAGGTGGTGGCGGGGGAGACGGCCGTGCGGGTGACCGAGGACGCGATCCAGATCCTCGGGGGCTACGGCTACCTGCGCGACAACCCGGTCGAGCGGTGGCACCGGGACTCGAAGATCTACACGATCTTCGAGGGCACGTCGGAGGTCCAGCGGCTGGTGATTGCCCGGGCCGTGTCGGGCGTCCACGTCCGCTGACGTGGCCGACACGACGACCGGCATGGCCGACATCTCGACCCGGCCCGCGCCCGCGGCGACCGCCGAGCGTCCGGCGCACGTGGTGACCGCGGCGACCGCGGCGACCGCGGCGACCGCGGCGACCGCGGCGACCGCCGAGCGTCCGGCGCAGGTCCTGGTGATCTGCACCGGCAATGCCGCCCGGTCGGTCATGGCCGGCTTCATGCTCGAGCACCTGGCGGCCCGGCGTGGCCTGCCGCTCGACGTCGCCACCGCCGGGACCCACAGCGTCGACGGGCAGCCGATGAGCCCGCGCACCCGGGCCGGTCTCGCCTCGATCGACGCCCTGAGGCCGGTCGCCTACGCCCGGCACCGCAGCCACCAGCTGCTCGACCACGACCTCCAGCGGGCCACGCTGGTGGTGGCCATGGAGGCGGACCACGTCCGCTACGTCCGCCATCGCCACCGAGCCGCGGCGGCCCGGACGGCGACCATCCGGGCGCTCGTCGGGGCCCTGGTGCCCGGGCCGACGCCGCTCGCCGACCGGGTGGCGGCCCTCCGTCTCGACCTCGCCCGGCCCGACGAGATGGCCGACGTCCCCGACCCGGCCGGTGGTGACGAGCCCGAGTATGTCGCCTGTGCCGCCCAGCTGTGGGCGCTCTGCCAGGAGCTGGTGACGAGGCTGTGAGCTGCCGGGCGCTCAGCGGGCCAGGGGGAGCCCGCCCAGCACCCGTTCGAGGCGGGCGGGGAGGTCGCGCCGGTCGAAGTGGCGGCGGGCCACCCTGAGGTTGGTCTCGAGCAGGGCCGGATCGGGATGCTCGAGCCACGCGCCCAGCGCAGCGGCGTCGGCGAGCCCGAACCAGCGGAAGCCGAACGCCGCCAACTCGCCGGCGACCGGGTAGGGGGCGATGGCGAGGGGCCGGCCGAACGTCGCTGACTCGATCGCCGGGTTGCCGAACCCCTCCCAGGTGGAGGGCAGCACCACGACGTCGCAGGCGGCGTAGGCATCGGCCACCGATGTGCCGGCGGAGTCGTCCGGGCCCGGGTGGCCCTCGAGCACCGGACATCGGGCCCGGGCGACGACGCGCTCCAGCTCGGGGCCGTAGCCGTCCTCGGCCGGACCGAGCAGCCAGTAGGTGGCCCCGAGGGCTTCGGCCAACGCCACGCCTCCGCCGACGTTCTTGCGGGCCAGGGCCCGGGTGGGTTGGAGGACCAGCCGAGCAGCCGGGGCCACCCCGAGCCGGCTCCGGGTGCCGGCCCGGTCCCCGTGGTCGGGGGCCGTGTCGAAGGTGTTGTAGACGGTCGTCGCGGCGATCCCCCGCTCGGCGAGCTGCCGGCGGCTCAGCTCGTTGATGGTCACGTGCAGCCAGGCGTCGTCGTCGGGCGGTGGGGCCAGGTGGGCGAGGTGTGGGCGCTGCCAGGGAAGGTCGTGGTGGTGCAGGATCGTCGGGCGCCCGGCGCAGGCGGCGGCGACGGCCCGGCCGGCCGCCGGGTTGAGGGGGAGCGAGCAGAGGTTCTCCACCACCACCAGGTCGGCGCCGGCCAGGGCGTCTCGAAGCTCGCCCGAGGTCGGGGGATCGGGCGCGTCCATGGCCAGGCCGGGCAGCACCCACTCGGCGCGGCCGGCGCCGGCCACCGTCGAGACGCGGTGGCCGAGCTCGCCCAGTGCCCAGATCCACTTGGCCGCCTCCACCGACACCCCGTCGCTCCCGCCCAGGCGGAACGAGACGACCGCAGTCGACGGCATGGTGCGGCACTGTAGCGAGGCGGTGGGGCGGCCCGGCGGCGAGCGGTCCCGCCTGGGACGCCGCCGCCGGTGCGGTACCTTCGCGGGCGGGAAACGGTGCGCCGGTCGGCTGAGCAGCGGTCTCAATCTGCGGATGCCCGACGGCAGTACCCCGAGCTGGGAGCGGACCATGGCGAGACGGGCCTTGATCACCGGGGTGACGGGACAGGACGGTTCCTACCTGGCCGAGTTCCTGCTCGAGCAGGGCTACGAGGTGGTCGGCATGGTCCGGCGGTCGAGCACGGTCAACTTCGAGCGCATCGCCCACATCCAGGACCGGATCGAGCTCGTGTCGGGGGACCTGCTCGACGAGGTGTCGCTGCAGGCGGTCCTGCGCGACCACCACCCGGGCGAGGTCTACAACCTCGCCGCGCAGTCCTTCGTCCAGACGAGCTGGAGCCAACCGGTCCTCACCGGCGAGACGACGGCGCTCGGGGTGACCCGGATGCTCGACGCCATCCGGGTGGTGGATCCCGAGATTCGCTTCTACCAGGCCAGCTCTTCGGAGATGTTCGGCAAGGTGCAGGAGGTCCCCCAGCGCGAGCGCACGCCCTTCTACCCGCGGAGCCCGTACGGGGTGGCCAAGGTCTACGGGCACTGGCTCACCGTCAACTACCGCGAGAGCTACGGCCTGCACGCCTCGTCGGGCATGCTCTTCAACCACGAGTCGCCCCGCCGGGGCCTCGAGTTCGTGACCCGCAAGGTGACCCACGCCGCCGCCCGGATTGCTGCCGGCCTGCAGGAGAAGCTGTTGCTCGGCAACCTCGACGCCCAGCGCGACTGGGGGTACGCCGCCGACTACGTCCGCGCCATGTGGCTCATGCTCCAGCGGCCGGCGCCCGGCGACTTCGTCGTCGCCACCGGCGAGACCCACTCGGTGCGCGAGCTGTGCGAGCTGGCCTTCGGGACGGTAGGCCTCGACTGGGAGCAGCACGTGGTGATCGACGAGCGGTTCCTGCGGCCCGCCGAGGTGGACCTGCTGGTGGGTGACCCCTCCCTGGCCGAACGTGAGCTCGGATGGACGCGCGAGGTCGACTTCGCCGGGCTGATCACCATGATGGTCGAGGCCGACGTGGCTCAGGTCCGCGCCCAGCTCCGTTGAGCGGGCCGCCGCCGGGCGGATGAACGCCGCGGCGATCACGGCCGACCCGCTCGGCGTCCTGGTGGCCTTCGGGGCGGGGATCGCGTCGTTCCTCTCGCCGTGCGTGCTCCCGCTGGTCCCGGGCTACCTCTCGATGGTGAGCGGTCTGTCGGCGGCCGAGCTGGTCGGGGGAGCCGCCGCGCCCGAGCGCCGACCGCTGCGCCCGCTGCTGGTCGGGATCGGCCTGTTCGTGCTCGGCTTCACCGTCGTGTTCGTGGCTCTGGGTGCCGCCGCGTCGGGCCTCGGGCACGCCCTCGGGAGCCACAAGCACCAGCTGACCTGGCTGGCCGGCGTGCTGATCGGCCTGCTCGGGCTGGTGCTGCTGCTGGGCGCGCTGCCCGGCAACGTCTGGCTCCGCCTGGGTGCCGTCCCGAGGGCCGGCCTGTTGCGGATCGTGGGCGAGCGGCGCTTCGCCATCCGCCCCTCGTCGCTCGGCGCATGGGCGGCGCCGGTGATGGGCATGGCCTTCGCCTTCGCCTGGACGCCGTGCATCGGCCCGGTGCTCGGCGCGGTGCTCGGCCTGGCCACCACCCGCTCGACGCTGGCGGGCGGCGTGCTGCTGCTGATCGCCTACTCGCTCGGGCTGGGGGTCCCGTTCGTGGCCACCGGGCTGGCCTTCGGCCGGCTCACGTGGCTCTTCGGCCGGGCCCGCCGGGGCCTGTGGGTCGTGCACCTGATCGGAGGGGTGGTGCTGGTGGGCTTCGGGGTCCTTCTGGCCGCGGGCCAGCTCGGGTGGCTGTCCTCGCAATTCACGTCCTTGCTGGACCACGTCGGGCTGCACCGGCTGACCAGTAGTTGAGGGCCACGGGCCCTACGGGCCGGCCCGGCGCCGGGGGGCGAGTCGGCCCGCCTGGTTCGGCCAGTCCCGGCGCTCGTAGCATGTCGGCCAACGCTATGGCTCCGGCAGTCCTCTTCCGATCGGCCGTCGCGCTCGCCGGACGGTTCCCCGCCCTCTCGGGCGTCGACCTGACCGTCGACCCCGGGGAGATCGTCGTCGTGCTCGGGCCGAACGGTTCGGGCAAGACCAGCCTGCTCCGGACCTGTGCCGGACTGCTGTCCGTGGCGTCGGGCCGGGCGGAGGTCCTCGGCCACGACCTGCGGCGAGAGCGGACCGAGGTGCGCCGGGTGGTCGGGTTGCTCGGCCACGGGGTGGCCCTCTACGACGAGCTGACCGCCCGGGAGAACGTGCGCTTCGCCCTGCGCGGCTACCGGCTGCCGCCGTCGCTCGCCGACCCGGCGCTCGAGCGTCTCGGGTTGGTGGGACGGTTGGCGCGGACCGAGGTGGGCCGGTTGTCCGCCGGCCAGCGCCGCCGGGCCGCCCTGGCGTTGCTGGTCGCCCGGGCGCCCGCGCTGTGGCTGCTCGACGAGCCCCACACCGGCCTGGACGCCGACGCCAGGGTGCTGCTCGGCGGGTTGGTGGCCGAGGCGGCGCAGGGGGGAGGGTCGGTCCTCTTCACCTCGCACGAGCCCGAGCTCGCCGAGCCGCTGGCCGACCGGGTGGTGACGATGGTGGGTGGCCGGGTGGGCGACGAGCGACCGGGCGCCCGCGTGCCGCCGGCGTCGGTGGCCGTGCCGGCACCGGGCGAGCTCGCCCGCCCCCTCGGCGGCGGGCCCTTCGACCGCGGCGCCGAGCACCGGCCCGAGGGTGACCGGATGGGGTCCCATGTGGCGTGACGCCTGGCTGGTCGCGGGCAAGGACCTGCGCATCGAGCTCCGCTCGCGGGTCGCCCTGTGGCAGGTGCTGCCCTTCGCCCTCCTCACGCTGGTGCTGTTCGCCTTCGCGCTCGGTCCGGGCCCGAGCGCCCTGCGGGCGGCCGCGCCCGGGCTGTTCTGGCTCGCGGTGCTGTTCTCGACCGTGCTCGCGGTCCAGCGCAGCTACGCCATCGAGGACGGTGAAGGCACCCGGGACGGGCTCCGGCTGTCGGGGATCGACCCGGCGGGGATCTTCCTGGGCAAGGCGGCGGCGGTCGCCCTCCAGCTGCTGGTCCTGCAGGTCGTGCTGTGGGCCGGGGTGACCCTGCTGTTCGGGGTCCGGGTGCGGCTGCCCTGGCTGGCGGCGACCGCGTCGGTGCTGGCCACGATCGGCCTGGCCTCGGCGGGGGTCATCTACGGCGCGCTGTCGGCCCGGCTTCGGGTGCGCGAGACCCTCCTGCCGCTGCTCGTCCTGCCGGTGCTCGCCCCGGTCCTGCTGGCCGGTGCCCGGGCCTGGGCCGGCGCGATCAGCGGAGCGTTGTCCGAGGGCGCCGGATGGCTACGCATCCTCGGCCCGTTCGCCCTGGTTTACCTGGTGGTGGGCGTCGCCCTCTACGGGCCCCTGCAGGAGGCGACGTGAGTGCGGCGGCGCCCGCCGGATCGGGCCACCGGTGAGCGCCGAGACGCAGGTGGACCCGGCCGACGCCGGGGCTCGGGCCCCCTTGCCGGCTCGACGGCGGCCCCGGCTGCGACTGCGGCTGTGGGTGGTGGGCCTCGTCCTCGTCGGGGCGGTCGTGTTCCTCCTCGTCGAGGGTCTCGGCAGCTCCCTCGACTACTTCGACACGGTGGACCAGGCGGCGGCGAGCCGGGCCGCCCTGGGCTCCTCGACCTTCCGGCTCGAAGGCGTGGTGGTGCGGGGCAGCGTCCGGGCGACCAGGGTCGGAACCGACTTCGTGGTGGCCGAGGGGAACCGGACGGTCCCGGTGCACAACGTCGGCTCGCCTCCCTCGCTGTTCGCGCCGGGCATCCCGGTCGTGGTGGTCGGGCACTTCGCCTCCGCCTCGGCGCCGACGTTCCTCTCCGACCAGATCATGGTGAAGCACTCCTCCAGTTACATCGCCGAGCATCCGGCGCGGGTCCGGGCTCCGAACGGGTCGGTGCGATGAGGCCGCCGCAGTCGTGCTGAACGCCGCCCTGGGCCAGATCGGGGTGTGGGTCGCCTTCGTGGCGGCGCTGGCAGGCGTGCTCAGCAGCGCCGCCTCGTTGCTCCGGTCGGGGTCGGCCGCCCCGGCCCGTGCGGCCGGTGGTGCCGGCCCGGCCCGTGCGGCCGGCGATGCGCGGTGGTGGGCCCCGGTCCTGCTGGGCGGGGCGGTGCTGGCGACCGTCGCCATGGAGCGCGCCCTGGTCATCCACGACTTCTCGCTCGTCTTCGTGGCCGAGAACAACAGCCGGGCCACCCCGTTGCTCTACTCGATCACCGGGCTCTGGTCGGCGCTGGCCGGATCGATCCTCCTGTGGGGCCTGGCCTTGGCCGTCCTGCTCAGCGTGCTGGTCTGGCGGTACCGGCGCCAGTTCGACGACGGGGTGGTCCGGTGGGCCACGTTGGTCGTCTTCGCCGTGGCCAGCTTCTTCTTCGGGCTCATGGTCGGGCCGGCCAACCCGTTCACCACCACCCACGGGGTGTCCCAGGGGCTGGGGCCCAACGCCCTGCTGCAGGACAATCCCCTGGTGGCGATCCACCCGCCGCTGCTCTACCTCGGTTTCGTCGGCTTCACCGTGCCCTTCGCCTTCGCCGTGGGCATGCTGGCCACCGGAAGGGTCTCGGACCGGTGGCAGATCGAGACCCGCCGGTGGACCCTGGCCGCGTGGACCTGCCTGTCGGTCGGGCTGGTGCTCGGTGCCTGGTGGTCGTACCAGGTGCTCGGTTGGGGGGGGTTCTGGGGTTGGGACCCGGTGGAGAACGCCGCCCTGATGCCCTGGCTGTGCGGCACCGCCTACCTGCACTCGGTCCTCGTCCAAGAGCGGCGGGGGCTGCTGCGGGTCTGGAACCTCGCCCTGTCGATCGCCACCTTCTCGCTCACCATCCTCGGCACGTTCCTGACCCGCTCGGGTGTCATCGTGTCGGTGCACGCCTTCAGCCAGTCCACCCTCGGCCCGCTGCTGATCGGGCTGTTCATCGTCACGGTGCTGGTCGGCTTCGGGCTGATCGCCTGGCGGGGCGACCGCCTCCGCTCCCCGGGCGGGATCGACGCCCCGCTCGGGCGCGAGGGCGCGTTCGTCCTCAACAACCTGCTCTTCGTCGGCTTCGCGTTCGTCGTGCTGCTGGGGACGGTGTTCCCCCTGCTCTACCAGGCGATCGACAACCAGCAGGTCACGGTGGGCGCCCCGTACTTCAACACGGTGGCCGGGCCGGTCGGCCTCTGCCTGCTGTTCCTGATGGCGGTGGCGCCGGCCCTGAGCTGGCGCAAGGTCGACGCGGGCGTCTTGTGGCACCGGCTGGCCGTCCCCGCCTGGCTCGGCACGGGCGTCGTGGTGGCGTGCGTGGTCGGCGGCGTGCGAGGCCTCGAGCCGCTGGCCGCCTTCGGGCTCGCCGGGTTCGCGGCCGCCTCGGCCGGGCGCTCGCTCGTCCTGTCGGTCCGGGCGAGCGTGCGCCGGGGCACCGGGTGGTGGCGGGGACTGGTCGGGAGGACCAACGGCGGGATGATCGTCCACCTGGGGGTCATCGTGCTGGCCACCGGGATCGCCGCCGCCACCTCCTACGCCCAGCGCACCGAGCTGGCGCTCGCTCCCGGCCGGACGGCATCGTTCGACGGGCACCGGTTCAGCTTCGTGGGGCTGCGCACCGTGCGAACCCCGGCGCGCCTGATCACCCAGGCGGTGGTGCGGGTCGACGACGGGGCCACCTTCCGGCCCGCCATCAGCCAGTTCGCCGGCTCCCAGTCCGACGCCGTGGGCACCCCGGCGATCGACTCGGGGTTCTTGGGGGACGTCTACTTGACCTTCGACGCCGTGGGTGGGACCGGCCAGACCTCGGGCTCCCAGGCCATCGCCAACCTCCCGTCGGGATCGGTGGCCATCGGCGTGGTGGTCGAGCCGCTGGTCGCGTGGCTCTGGGCCGGCGGGCTGCTGGTCGGCCTCGGGGGCCTGGCGGCTCTGGTGCCCGGAGGCCGACGCCGGCCCACCGACCCGGTGTCGGCCGCCGCCGTGCGGCCACGCACCACCGCGGCGGGGGGGCCCGGTTCGCCGGGCGGCGAGGCCGGGCCCGTGCCGGTGCCCGCCCCGGCGGAGCCCGTCGCCGGGGGCGCCCGGCGGGCGGTCGAGCCGGTGGGGACCGATCGTCGATGAGCCGGCGGGCGACCTCGCGGGCTCGCCACCTGGTGCGGTGGGTCGGGGCAGCCGTC
Organism: Acidimicrobiales bacterium; assembly: GCA_036501425.1. GTDB lineage: Bacteria > Actinomycetota > Acidimicrobiia > Acidimicrobiales > RAAP-2 > DATKRB01. The sequence goes on from DASYAI010000032.1 coordinate 127,494, forward strand.
GGCGTGGTCCTGGTGGTGGTGGCGGTGGTGCTGGCCACCCGGCCCCCCGAGCAGGCGGCGCAGGCCAACAGCCGGCTGGTGGGGCAACGGGCCCCGGCGATCTCGGCCACGTCCTTCAACGGTTCGCGGGTGACGCTGGGCCAGTTCCGGGGTCGCTACGTGTTCGTGAACTTCTTCGCCAGCTGGTGCGGTCCGTGCCAGCAGGAGGCGCCCGCCCTGGTGGCGTTCGCCTTCGCCCAGAGCCGGTTGGCCGGGGGCGCGGCGTTGGTGAGCGTGGACTTCGCCGACACCGCCAGCGGCGCCCGGCGGTTTTTGGCCACCTACGGGCCGACCTGGCCGTCGCTGACCGACCCCGGGGGCACCATCGCGTACGACTACGGGGTGTCGTCGCCCCCGACCACCTTTCTGATCACCCCGAGCGGCAAGGTCTTCAGCGAGCTGGTCGGCCCGGTGACCGCGGCCCAGCTGACCAGCCAGCTCGCCAGCGCCCGGACGGCGGGCCAGGCCAGATGACGCCGGCTGCCCCCGCGTCCGCCGCGCCGGCTGCCGGTCCGCCGCCCGCTCGCCCGGCGCCGGCGGCCGGGCGCCGTCCACGTTGGTGGTGGGGACCGGTGGTGCTGGTGGTGGTGCTGGTGGCGGCACTGGTCGTGGGCAGCGGGGTGGGGCAGGGCCATCCGAGCGCGGCCCAGCGGACCGAGGCGATCGAGGCGTCGATCCGCTGCCCGAGCTGCGAGGACCTGTCGGTGCTCGACTCCTCGGCGTCCGTCGCGGTCACGGTGCGCCACCAGATCGCCCGGCAGGTGGCGGCCGGTCGCACCGACCAGCAGATCGAGAACGCCCTCGTGGCCCGATATGGGCCGACGATCCTGCTCCGGCCCCCCGCGCACGGGCTGACGGCCCTCGTGTGGGTGCTGCCCGCAGTGGCTGGGTTCCTCGCGCTCGGTGCCGTCGGGGCGCTCTTCTGGCGCCGCTCGAAGCAGATGTCGGCGCTCCGGCGAGGTCAGGCGTGAGCGGTCGGCGGTCGCCGGCGACCCGCTTGTCGGGCTCCGAGCGCGGGCGGATCGCCGACGATTCGCGACGGGGGCGTGTCGCCGACGATTCCCAGCGCTGGCGGCTCGCCGACGAGGAGGACTTCCTCCGGCGCTCGTTGGCCGACGCGGCCGCCGAGCGACTGGCCGGGGACCTGAGCGAGGAGGACTTCGCGCTCCTCAGCCGCCGGGATCGGGACCGGCTCGAGGTGGTCACGGCCGCTCTGGCCGCCCTGGTCGACGTCGATGCGGACGTCGATGCGGATGCCGACATCGACCTCGATGGCGATGCCGGTGGGCCCGGTGCCGGTGGCGACCGCTCGGTGGTCACTGCCCCCGGGGACCACCGGACATCCGGGGACCACCGGACATCCGGGGAGCGACGGCCATCCGGGGAGCGGCGACGGCTCCGGGGACGGTTCCGCATCCGGCGGACCCGGTGGTGGCTCCTGATCGGCGTGGCGGCGCTCGGAGCCGGGCTGGCGCTCCTGGCGGTGCGGCTGGCGTCACCCCGCCTGCCGGGCGAGTCGGTCAGCGGCACGGTGGAACAGAGCTCGGCCCAGCAGATCCGCCAGGAGCTCGCCCAGGCTGCCACCCTCACCGACACCGGGACCGCGGCCGCCCAGACCGAGGCGGAGACCCTCTACCAGCACATCCTCGCCGTGGATCCCAAACAGCCCCAGGCCCTCGCCGAGATGGGCTGGCTCGAGTGGGGGAGCGGCGCCGTCGCCGACAAGCCCAAGCTGGTGGCCACCGGGGTGGCGATGGAGGAGGAGTCCCTGAAGGTCCAGCCGGACGACTACGCCGCCCACCTCTACTACGGCACGATGCTGCTGAAGGCGGGGAGCCCGGGCCAGGCCGTCGCCCAGTACCGCAAGGCGCTCGTCGAGAGCCCCCCCTCCGCGGTGGTGACCCAGGCCGCCCCGTTCATCCGCCAGGCCTTTTCGGCCGCCGGACAGCCGTTGCCCGCAGGGGTCCCGGCCGGCTGATTCCCGCCGCCGCCGACCGCTCGGCGGCCCTGGGCCGCCGCGACGCCCGGTCGAGCGTCAGCGCAGCGCCCGCAGCTCGCCGACCACGGCGCCGAAGGCGTGCGAGAAGGCCTCCACGTCGGCGTCGACGGTGCTCCACCCGACCGACACCCGGAGCGACCGCTCGGCGTCGACGCCCATCGCCTCGAGCACCGGGGAGGGCTCGAGCGACTCGGAGGAGCAGGCCGACCCCGAGTGGACCGCCACGCCAGCCCGGTCGAGCCCGAGGAGGACCGGCTCGGCCTCGACCCCGTCGACCCCGAGGCATACCAAGTGGGGAAGGTGGTGATCGGGTCCGAAGTCGGGGTCGCCCACCACCCCCACCCCGGGCACGGCCCGGGCGGCCTCGACGACCCGGGCCGTCCGGGCCCGGGCGGCAGCCGCCTCGACCAGCAGCCGTCGGCCCCCGTCGGCCCCGAGAGCCTCCGCCGCGGCACCGAAACCGACGATGCCGGGCACGTTCTCCATGCCGCCCCGCCGCGCCCGCTCCTGCTGGCCGCCCACCACGAACGGCGCCATCCGCAGCCCGCGCCGCACCACCAGGGCGCCGATCCCCGGGGGTCCACCGAACTTGTGGGCGCTGAGCGAGACCAGGTCCGCGCCGAGGGAGCCCAGGTCCAGGGGGACCTGTCCGCACGCGGCGGCGGCGTCGACGTGCACCGGGACGTCGAAGGCGTGGCCGAGCGCCACCAGCTCGGCGACCGGCTGGAGCGTGCCCACCTCGTGGTTGGCCCACTGGCAGTGCAAGAGGGCCGGCCGACGGGGCGCCGGGAGGCTCAGAGCGGCGCGGACCGCCTCGACGTCGATCCGGCCGGTCCCGTCGACGGCCAGCGGCTCGACCGGGGCCGCCCGCAGCGAGGCGTCCCGCACCGCCGAGTGCTCGACCGGCGCGCAGAGGATCGGGCTCCCCGGGCGAGCCTGGGCGGCGCCCCACACGGCGCTGTTGGCCGCCTCGGTGCCGCCCGAGGTGAAGACCACCTGACGGGGGCGGACCCCGACCAGCTCGGCCACCTGCTCGCGTGCCGTCTCCACCGCCTGGCGCGTGGCGCGCCCCTCGAGGTGCAGCCGGCCCGGGTCGGCCCCGGCGAGGGTGAAGGCCTGCTGCATCGCCCGGGCGGCCTCGGGCCGCAGCGGTGCGCTCGAGGCGTGGTCGAGATAGTGCCGGGGCACCGGCCGGCCTACGCCGACGCGGCGCAGGCCTCGTCGCCGCGGGCGCGCGACGAGAGCACGACCGGCATCGGCCCGTCGGCCAGATCCCCGCAGAGGCGCGACAGGAGGCCGTTCACCATGCCCCGGTCGACGGCGCAGAGCACCGGGTTGATCGTGCTGGCGTCGCCGAACGGGCACTGGTCGGCCACCACCGCCGTCGTCTCACCCCGGTCCTCGGCGTGGGCGGCGAACCCGTGGGCGGTGAGCGCCTCGGCGATGGCGTGCATGGCCGCCCGGATCGACCGTTGCCCCTCCACCGGCGACATCCGGGCCGCCAGCCGGCGCCCGTAGTCCTCGCCCACCTTGGCCGCCATCCGCTCGGCCTGCTCGGGGGCCAGGAGCTCCACCGCTTCTCGCAGCAGCATGGCGATCAGGTCGTCGCGGCGCGGGAGCTGCCCGATGGTGGGATCGTCGCCGGCCGGGAAGAACCGCTTGGAAGGCCGACCGGCCCCCTGCGGGCGGCGGTGGAAGCGCACCTCGAGGTAGCCGCCCGACACGAGCCGGTCGAGATGGTGGCGGGCCACGTTCGGGTGCAGCGAGAAGGCGGCCGCCACCTCCGACGCGGTGGCGCCGGGGCTGGTGCGCAGGTGCAAGAAGATGTCGCGCCGGGTCGGGTCCCCGAACGCCGCCGCCACGGCGGTCATCGCGGCGCTGAAGCGGCCGTCGGCCAGCTCGGGTCCCCGCTGGTCACCGGTGGTCGGGCCCCCCGGGGGAGAGGGGGCGGGGGCCGCGGGCTCGGGTCCGTCGGCTCCGCCCGGCGGCGTCACGGTCGGGCCAGCTCGCACGGTGGCTATCCTACCGAGCGGCGCCGCCCGCCCCCCGGTGCGGCGGACCCCGGCGGGATCGGGGCCTGGGGCGGCCCCGGTCGCCCCGGTCGGCGGGCGCAGGGCCACCGGGCCCACACTGCGACGGGCCGCAGCCGATCGAGGACGACGATCGAGGACGACATGGCATCGGATCACGCACAGCTCGAGCAAGCCATCGCCGAGGTGCTCGATCCTGAGCTGGGGCTGGCCCTGGGACAGGTCGAGATGGTGCGCCAGGTGCGGGTCAAGCGGCACCGGGCCGCGGTGTCCTTGGCCCTGCCGGTGTCGGCCTGGCCGGAGGTGGAGGCGCTGATCGCCGGGGTCCGGGCGGCGGGCACCCGGGTACCGGGGATCGACGAGGTCACCGTCGAGACGGTGGTCATGGACGACGCCGAGCGTCGGAGCTTGCGCGAGCGGCTCCGGATGCTGATGGCCGGGGGGGACGACGAGGACGCCGGCGACGGGGCGCCGGGCCACGACCACGGGGCGCCGGGTCACGACCACGGCGGCCACGCCCAGGGAGCGACCCCGACGCCCGCCTTCCTCGGCGCGACGTCCAAGACGAGGGTGGTGGGCATCTCGTCGGGCAAGGGCGGGGTCGGCAAGTCGTCGGTGACCGTGAACCTGGCCGTGGCCCTCGCGCGGGCTGGTTACGCCGTCGGGGTCCTCGACGCCGACGTGTACGGCTTTTCGGTGCCCAAGATGCTCGGGGCGGAGCGGGACCCCATCGTGCTGGGCGACCTCGTGCTCCCGACCGCGGTCCACGGGGTGCGCTGCCTGTCGATGGGCTTCTTCGTGCCCGACGACCAGCCGGTGATCTGGAGAGGCCCGCTGCTCCACAAGGCGATCGAGCAGTTCCTGGGCGACGCCTACTGGGGCACCCCCGACTTCTTGCTCGTCGACATGCCGCCCGGTACCGGCGACGTGACCCTCTCCCTGGCCTCGGTCATGCCACGGGCCGAGGTCCTCGTCGTGACCACGCCCCAGCCGGCCGCCCAGCGGGTCGCGCAGCGCTCGGCGTTCGCCGCCCGCAAGCTCAAGCTGTCGGTGCGGGGGGTGATCGAGAACATGAGCTGGTTCACCGGCGACGACGGCACCCGGTACGAGCTCTTCGGGGCCGGAGGGGGTGCCTCTTTGGCCACCGAGCTCGGGGTGCCGCTGCTCGGATCGGTGCCCTTCGTCCCGGCGGTCCGGGTGGGCGGCGACGAGGGCCGACCCGTTCTCGTCGCCGAGCCCGAGGGTGAGGCCGCGCTGGCCTTCGTGGCGCTGGCGGACCGCCTGGCGGCCCTCGGGCCGGCCCGCCGCTACCGGCGGGAGCTCTCCCTGCGCTGAGGGCGCAGCGCCCAGGGCACAGCGCCGAGAAGCACAGCGCCGAGAAGCACAGCGCCGGGCGAACCGCTCAGCTGTCGACGCCCTTGGGCAGCTTGGCCGGATCCCAGCCGAGCACGGCGACGGCCTCGCGGAAGGCGAATCGATCGGTCATCCCGGCGACGTAGGTCACGGCCGCCCGCAGCGCCTCGGCGCCGCCGCCGGGCAGGCCGCCCCCGGCGCGCACCGCCGGAATGGCGTTCGGGCGGTCGGCATAGTGCTCGACCAGCGCCCGGAGGACCGACACCACCGCTGCGCTCTGGGCCAGCGAAGCCTCTCGCAGGTAGACGTGCTCGTAGTTCGACGCCCGGAAACCCGCCAGAGCCTGGGCAGCAGGCTCGGCCATGGCCACGGTGCCGGTGGACACCACCGTGTCGACCAGCGCGTCGATGAAGGCTCCGAGTTGGGCACCCCGGGTCGTCCCGCAGCGCTCGGCCACCACGTCGGGCAGCTGGCGCGGGCTCACGATGCCGGCTGCCACCGCGTCCTCCCAGTCGTGGCAGACGTAGGCGATCCGGTCCGCCCAGCTCACGACCTCGCCCTCCGGGGTCGCCGGCGCCGGCCGGGACCAGCTGTGGTTGGCGATCCCGTCGAGGGTCTCGTCGCAGAGGTTGAGCGACCGCAGCGAGACCTCGGCCCCCCACGGGGCGTGGTCGAAGCCTTCGGGCAGGTAGGGGGCCAGCGCGTCCTCGCTGGCGTGGCCGCCCGGACCGTGCCCACAGTCGTGGCCGAGCGCGATGGCCTCGGTCAGGGCCACGTTGAGCCCGCACGCCCGGGCGACGCCGGCGGCCACCTGGGCCACCTCCAGCGCGTGGGTCAGCCGGGTCCGTTGGTGGTCGGCGGGGTGCACGAAGACCTGGGTCTTGCCCGCCAGGCGCCGGAAGGCGGTCGCATGGAGCACGCGATCACGGTCCCGCTCGAAGCACGTCCGCCAGGGGTCGGGCTCCTCCTCGTGTTCGCGGCGACCCGCCCCGACCGCCCGGGTGGCGCCGGGCGTCAGCAGCTCGGCCTCGACGGCCTCCCGCTCGACCCGCCCTCGGGCCCGGGGCCCGGCGAGCTCCGGCGCCGCCGGCCCGGCGGCCGCCGCGCCAGGCTCCGGTGGGGCCGACGTGCCACGTGCCGGCCTGGACCGAGAGCCGTGACCCGGCGTGGCCGGGGGCTCGGCGAGCGCCCCGATCGGGGAGTCCGCGTGAGCCAGTCGCAGCGCCGACTCGCCGAAGCCGTCCATCGTCGACGCCCACCGGCGCCCCCGCTCGCCCCGGGGGTCCTGCGCCGCGCCCATGGACGACAGTGTGCCGTATGGCAGTAACGTCGGAGGCGGGCTCGCGGTGCCGGGTCCGACACCGGAAGGAGAGCCCGCAGGTGGACGTACGGATCGGGATCACCCAGACCCCGAAGGAGCTCGAGGTCGAACTCGGGGACGAGGCCGACCGGGACACGGTCCTGGCCGACATCTCCAAGGCGTTGGACAAGGGGGACGGCGTCCTCTGGCTGACCGATCGCCGCGGCCGCAAGGTGGGGATTCCGGTGGCCAAGGTGGCCTACGTGGAGGTCGGCGCACCGTCGCCCGACCGCCGGGTGGGGTTCGGCGCTCCCTGAGTGGGGGCCGGCGCCCGTCCGCCGTGTGCTGCGCTGAGCGACGCGCTCCCCGCCGTGGCGTCCTCCGCTGACCGTCGTGCCGTCTGAGGGACCGGGCCGCGAGCACCCAGGGCCCCCACCGCTGGCGGACCTGCGACTGGTGTTCGTCACCGGCAAGGGCGGCGTCGGCAAGACGACCGTGGCCGCCGCCCTGGCCCAGCTGGCCGCCGACCAGGGCAAGCGGGTGCTGTTGTGCGAGGTCGACGCCAAGGGCGACCTGACCGCCCTGTTCGAGGGGCCCCCTACGGCGTTCGTCGAGCGCGAGGTGGTGCCCAACGTCTTCGTCATGTCCATGGACACCGAGGCGTCGCTGCGCGAGTACCTCAAGCTGCACCTGCGGATCCCGGTGGTCGGTCGGATCGGGCCCCTGGCCCGGGCGTTCGATTTCGTTGCGACCGCCGCCCCGGGGGTCCGCGAGATCCTCACCGTGGGCAAGCTCTGCTGGGAGGTGCGCGCCGGGCGCTACGACCTGGTGGTCGTCGACGCGGCGGCCACCGGCCACATCGTCTCGCAGCTCGATGCTCCCCAGGCCATCAACGACCTGGTCAAGGTGGGCCTGATCCGGACCCAGACCGACTGGATGCTCGAGATCCTCGGGGACCCGCAGCGGACCGGCCTGGTCGCCGTCGCCACCCCCGAGGAGATGCCGGTGGCCGAGACCCTGCAGCTCGCCGAGCGGGTGGGGAACGAGACCTCGGTGCGGCTCTCCGCCGTCGTCGTCAACCGGGTCCTGCCCGAGCTGTTCGGGCGGCGCGAGGAGGTCGTCTTCGAGGAGGTGGCCGATCGGGCCAACCGGGTCGCGCTGTCCGAGTCGGTGGGGGGCGACGTCGGCCCCCTGCTCGACGGTGCCCGGCTCGCGGTGACCATGCGCCGGACCCGGGCGGACCATCTCGACCGCCTGCGGGCCGGTCTCGATCCCGATGTCCCGGTGCTGTTGCTGCCCTACCTGTTCACCCGGACGCACGGCCTGCGCACCACTCGCCAGGTGGCGGCGTCGCTCGGTGAGGAGCTGGGGTTCTAGTGGCCGCCGTGGGCCCGTCGGCCGAGGGCGCGCCGACCACGTCCCTCGACGGGCTGCTGGCGGCGAAGGAGATCGTGATCGCCTGTGGCCCCGGGGGGGTGGGCAAGACCACCACGGCGGCCGCCCTCGGCGCCATGGCCGCCTGCCACCAGGGTGGGCGGGTGCTGGTGCTCACCGTGGACCCGGCCCGCCGCCTGGCCGACGCCCTGGGACTGTCGGGGATCGCCAACAGCGAGCGCCGGGTGGACGGGGCGGTGTTCGCCAACGCGGGAGCCAGCCCTCGGGGTGAGCTGTGGGCGGCCATGCTCGACACCAAGGAGAGCTGGGACGCCCTCGTGCGCCGGCATGCGCCGGATCCCTCGACCCGCGACCGCATCCTCGCCAACCCGCTGTACCGCAACATCTCCGGGCGCTTTGTCCAGAGCCACGACTACATCGCCATGGAGCGGCTCTTCGAGATCCACTCCGAGGGGCGCTACGACCTCATCGTGGTCGACACCCCGCCGAGCCGGCACGCGCTGGACTTCCTCGATGCCCCCCAGCGGCTGGCCGAGTTCTTCTCCAGCCGGCTCCTGCGGTGGCTCATCGCGCCGTACCGGTCGCGCTTCGTCAACATGGCGTCCCGGCCCTTCCACCAGGTCGCCGACCGCATCTTGGGAACCCAGTTCCTCGCCGACATCGCCGAGTTCTTCATCCTGTTCCAGTCCATGTACGACGGCTTCGTCGAGCGCTCGGCGTCGGTGACCCGCCTGCTGTCGGACCGCCGGACGACCTTCGTCGTGGTGTCGACCCTCGAAGCGGCGCCGGTGCGCGAGGCGGAGTTCTTCGCCCGCGAGCTCGCCCGGCGCGACCTGCACCTGGGCGCCGTGGTGCTCAACAAGGTGCTGCCGTCCTACTTCCGCGACCCGGTCGCCACCCGGGTCGCCCAGGCACTGCGCGACCGGGCCGGTTCGCTGGCCGGAGCCATCGGCACGAGCCCGGACACCGTGCGTCGGGTGCTGGAGGAGATCGCCGACAGCTTCTTGAACTTCGGTGTCGTGGCCCGTCGCGAGGCGGAGCAGCAGGCCGAGCTGTCGAGCGTGCCCGAGGTCCTGGCGACCGTCCCGTTCTTCGACGAGGACATCTTCGACATGGGCGGGCTCCTGCGCCTGGCCGCCCAGATCTGGGACTGACCCGAGCACCCACCGCTTACGATGCACCAACGGTGCTCGACTACCACCTCCACCTCTGGCCCCACGACGAGCGCGAGACCCCGCTCGGGCTGGAGCAGATCGCCGCGTACTGCGAGCGGGCGGCGGCGGCGGGCGTCGTGGAGGTGGCGCTGACCGAGCACCTGTTCCGTTTCACCCAGGCCAGCACGCTCCTCGGGGGGTTTTGGGACCACGCCGAGCCCCGGGTCCTGCGGGGCTCGATGGCCCACTACTGGGAGCACCACGCTCACGCCGACCTCGACCTCTACGTGACCTGCGTGGAAGCGGCCAAACGAGCCGGCCTGCCGGTCGTGCTCGGGTTGGAGGTCGACTACTACCGGGGGCACATGGAGGAGGTCGCCGAGCTCCTCGCCGGCTACCCGTTCGACGTGCTGCTCGGATCGGTCCACTGGCTCGGGGTGTGGCGGTTCGACGACCTCGACGACCCCCCGTCGGTCGCCGAGTGGTCGGCGCGCGAGGTGGACCGCGTGTGGGACGCCTACACCGAGGCGGTCGAGGAGCTGGCCGCCACCGGGACCTGCGACGTGCTGGCTCACCTCGACCTGGTGAAGGTGACCGGCGCCGTCCCGGGGAGCCCGACCGAGTGGTGGGACCGGCTGGCCGAGGCGACCGCCCGTCACGGTCTCGCGACCGAGGTGTCCTCGGCCGGCTGGCGCAAGCCGGCCGGCGAGCAGTACCCGGCCAACCCGCTCCTCACCCGGCTCGCCGCCCGGGGGGTGCCGTTCACCACCGCCTCGGACGCCCACCGGCTCGAGCAGGTGGCCGACCGGGCGGACGACCTGCGGGCCCTCCTTGCGGGGGCCGGGGTGACCCATCTGCAGGGCTACCGGCGCCGCCAGCCCCACCGGCTGCCGGTGTCGGGCGGGTAGGCCATGCCGACGCCGGCCGAGCTGGCCGTGCTGCACACCACGCTCAGCACCGAGGAGCTCGGCCACCTCCAGCGCCTGCTCGGGTCGTGGGGGATGCTCGCCGACCTGGCCTTTTCGGACCTGGTGCTCCTCGCCCCGGTCACCGCGGACGCCGGCGCCGAGCCCCGGATGGTGGTCCTCGGGCAGGTGCGGCCCAACAACCGCCCGACGCTCGTCGAGCAGGACCTGGTGGGGGAGACCATCGCCGGGGGGCAGTGGGGGCTCGACGCCGCCACCCTGCTCGACGGCCAGGTCCGGCTCGGAACGTTCCATCACGACGGGCTGGGTGAGCCGGTGCCGGTCGAGAACGTCCCGGTTCGCTTCGAGGGCAAGGTGGTCGCGGTGCTGCTGCGGTTGTCGTCGGCGACGTCGCGGGGCGTCACCAGCATGTTCGAGCGGACCTACCTCCAGGTCTACGAACGCCTGGCCGCGATGGTCGCCGAGTCCGCCTTCCCGTTCCCCGGGGAGGACGTCGGCACCGAGGAGTCCCCACGGGTCGTCGACGGGGTCGTCGTCGTCGACGCCGACGGCCGGGTCGAGTTCGCCTCTCCCAATGCCATCAACGCCTTCCACCGCATGGGGGTCTACGCGCCGCCCGAGGGCCGCCGGCTCACCGACCTCGGGGTGGAGGAGTCGGCGGTGGAGTGGGCGCTGGCCACCGGACGGCCGGTCGTCGAGGAGGTGGAGCGCCGACCCGACGTCGTCGTCCTCGTGCACTGCATCCCGTTGCTCTCCCACCGGATGGTCACCGGGGCGATGATCCTGCTGCGCGACGTGACCGACGTCCGCCGGCTCGACCGGCTGCTGCTGTCGAAGGACGCGGCCATCCGCGAGGTGCACCACCGGGTCAAGAACAACCTCCAGACCATCTCGTCGCTGCTCAGCCTGCAGGCACGGCGGGTCGAGGAGGGCTCGGCCCGCGAAGCGCTACGCGAGGCCGAGCGACGGGTCCGCTCGATCGCGCTCGTCCACGAGATCCTGTCGCGCGACCCGGGCGAGCAGGTGCCCTTCGACGACATCGTCGCGTCCCTGGTCCAGATGGCGGTGGACTCGATCGTCTCCTCCCAGTCGGTCGGGGTGACGGTGTCGGGGGACCTGGGCGAGGTGAGCGCCAAGGTGGCCACGCCGCTGGCGGTGGCGCTGGCCGAGCTGCTCCAGAACGCGGTCGAGCATGCGTTCGCCCCGCCGCTGGCCCTGCCCGAGGCGGGCGAGCGGGCGCCGAGCGAGGACGGACACGTGGTGGTGACCTTGGCGCACGAGGCCGACGAGCTGGTGCTCGAGGTGCGCGACGACGGGTGTGGGCTACCCCCGGGGTTCGACATCGAGCGGAGCACGAGCCTCGGTCTGTCGATTGTCCGGGACCTCGTCAGCAGCCAGCTCGACGGGGCGATCTCGATGCAGCGGGTGGCGACTGATGCCGGCGGGGGCACCCGGGTGCTCATCCGGGTGCCGGCTCGCTGAGCGCCACCCGCCCGACGGCGCCGGGTCGGAGAACGGCCGGAGCGCGCTCAGGAGGCCCGGTTGCTGCGCCGGGCGGCGAGCCAGGACTTGCGCAGCTTGCGGCGCTCCTCCTCGGAGGTGCCGCCCCATACGCCCGACTCCTGGTTGGTCGCCAGAGCGAAGTCCAGGCAGGGCTCTTGGGCCTCGCAGGTCCGGCAGACCCGCTTGGCCGTCTCGATCTGGTCGACCGCCGGTCCGGTCGTGCCGATGGGGAAGAAGAGGTCTGGCTCGGTGTGCCGACAGGCGGCGTCTCGCCGCCAGTCGCCCGAGTCCCAATCGACGGTCCGGTTCCACATGAGTGCCATGGACGTCCTCCACCCAAGCGCTTTGTGAACGTTTTCACATGATCGGCCCTTAGCATGGCCGTCAGCAAAACGCCACTTGACCTCGAAATATTAACGGCATATTTCGCATGTGGCAAGGATTTTCTCGGTTCTGGGGCCGGCGGGGCGGGTGCGGGCCCTCGGTCTGGCGGCCGCCGGACCGAGCCGGCCCCGGCGAGCCGTGCCCCGTGGCCGTGGCGTCCGGCGGCGGGCGTGGCGGCGGCCCCGCCGGCCCGGCGGGCGTGGCGCCCCGCCCCAGTGTCCGATCGTCGCAGCTGGGAGGGACCGAATGGCGAGACCCCCCGCCGGTCGTCCAAAATGCGGCCTATGAACGTTGTCGTCTGTGTGAAGCAGATCCCCGACCCGGCGGCCCCGGCGTCGCTGGACCCGGGCACCAAGACCCTCGATCGTTCGGGAAAGCTCATCCTCGACGACTCGGACTCCTACGGCGTCGAGATGGCCCTGCAGCTGGCATCAGGGGAGGGGGACGAGGTGACCCTGGTCTCGATGGCCCCCAACGGCGAGACCTCGGGGCTGCGGACCGCCCTTGCCATGGGCGCCGCCCGGGCCATCCTGGTGAGCGACGAGGCGCTCGCCGGCTCCGACGCCCTGGGCACCGCCAAGGTGCTCGCGGCAGCCATCCAGCGGGCCCAGGCCGACCTCGTCCTCACCGCCACCGAGTCCACCGACGGCTACACGGGGACCACGCCGGTCCAGGTGGCCGAGCTGCTCGGCTGGCCCTCGGTCACCTTTGCCAAAAAGGTGACGATCGACGGGTCGACGGTGAAGGTGGAGCGCCAGACCGAGGCGGGCTACGACGACGTCGAGAGCCCCCTGCCGGCCGTCGTGACGGTGACCGCCGGGGTGGTCGAGCCCCGCTACCCCTCGTTCAAGGGGATCATGGCGGCCAAGTCCAAGCCGGTGGACAACGTGACGGTGGCCGACCTCGGCATCGACGCCTCCCAGGTGGGGGCAGCCGGTGCCCGCCAGGTGATCACCGAGGTCACCCCGGCCGAGGCCCGGGGCGGGGGCGAGATCGTGGTCGACGACGGCGACGGCGCGTCGCGCATCGCCGACTTCCTCGAGCAACTGAAGGTGGTCTGAGATGGCGATCGACAAGATCTGGGTGCTGGCCGAAGAGCGCGAGTCGGGCCCGACGCCCATCACCCTCGAGCTGTTGACCGAGGCCCGGACCGTGGCCACCACCGTCGAGGCGGTGGCCTGGGGCACCAACACCGCGGCCCTGGCGGCGACGCTGGGCGAGTACGGCGCCACCACCGTCTACGACGTGGGCGACGTGCAGGGGGCGCTGCCGGGCGTGCCGGTGGCCGGTGCCGTGGCGGCGTTGATCGCCGGCGGCAACGTCCCCGACGCCATCCTGGTCCCGGCCACCTATGACGGGCGCGATTTCGCCGGGCGCCTGTCGGTCAAGCTCGACCGCCCGGTGCTCACCAACGTGACTGGCCTGGTCGCCGGCGACTCGCTCTCGTCCCAGCACCCGGTGTTCGGCGGTAGCCACATCGTCACCGCCCAGTTCACCGGCCCCGGGCCGGGCATCTTCGTGATCCGGGCCAAGTCGTTCGCGGCCGAGCCGGCCGGGGGATCGCCGGCCCAGGTGGTCGCCGCCCCCGCCCCGGCGGCGGGCAGCGCCTCGGGCGCCCGGATCCTCCAGAAGCACGAGGAGGCCCGGACGGGCCCCAAGCTCGACGAGGCCTCCGTCGTGGTGTCCGGCGGGCGGGGGCTCGGGGGAGCCGAGCACTACTCGCTCATCGAGGAGCTGGCCGGCCTGCTCCACGGCGCGGCCGGTGCCAGCCGGGCGATCGTCGACGCCGGCTGGGTGCCCTACTCGCACCAGGTGGGGCAGACGGGCAAGACCGTCAAGCCCACCGTCTACCTGGCGTGCGGCATCTCGGGGGCGACCCAGCACCTGGTGGGCATGAAGGGCTCCAAAAACATCGTCGCGGTGAACAAGGACCAGGACGCACCGATCTTCTCGGTGGCCGACCTCGGCATCGTGGGCGACGTGCACAAGGTGCTGCCGGCCCTGATCGAGGAGCTCAAGGCACGCAGCTGAGGGCCGGGCCCGAGTTCCCGGGCCGAGCTACTGGGCGAGCGGCTCGGCCGAGCTGCGGGGCCGAGCAGCGGGGCCGAGCAACTGGGCGGAGTTGCTCAGCCGCTCACACCAGCGGCCACGGATAGGGGGGCCACCGCCCGCGGTCGTCGGGCATCGGCAGCTCGCCCCGGGCGACCAGCGCCTCGGCGCGCCAGGCGAGCGCCTCCTGCTCGTCGTCGTCGAGCAGCCCGGCGGTGAGCCGCTCGACGCCGCGGGCCAGCAGGTGCCGCACGTCGTCGAGGATGTCGGTGGCCAACGCTTCGGTGGCGAAGTCCCAGATCACCGTGCGGAGCTTGGGCTCGGGGTGGAAGCACAGGCCGTGGTCGATCGCCCACAGCCGGTCGTCGGCCAGCAGCACGTGGCCGCTCTTGCGGTCGGCGTTGTTCGCCACGACGTCGAACGCGGCCAGGCGCTTGAGGTCGGGCCACCATCGCTCCTCGTCGCGCAGGGTGAAGTAATGCTCGCCCTCCACCGCCTCGGTGACGAACCGCTGGACCGAGCCCGGTCCGTGCGGACCCTCGTCGCGGGTGACGGTGACCGGCACCAAGCCCCAGCCGAGCGCCTCGGACAGCTCGTAGGCCGCCACCTCGCGCCGGTGCAGCCCGTTGGGAAAGTCCCACAGCGGCCGCTCGCCCCGGGCCGGCTTGTACACCCCGAGCTGCACGTGGTCGCCCAGGGCACAGGTCACGAGCAGGGTGGCGTTCGAGCTTCCCGGGATCCGGCCGTGGACCGTCATCTCACCCTGACGCAGCACGGCGGCCACGTCGACGGCACCGGCGGGGGGTTGGTCGGGGCCCATCCTCGCGGCCCGGTCAGGTCGCCGGCGGGCGGTGGCCGTTGGTGCGGGGGCAGTCGTGGCCCGAGGGGTCGAGCGGCAGGCCGCACAGGGGGCACGGCGGCCGCCCGGCCTCGACCAGCTGGGTGGCACGGATGGCGAACGCCGCCGCCTGCTCGCGGGTGACGGCGATGCGCGCCGAGTCGCCGTCCTCGCCTTCGGCCACCAGCTCCTGGGCCTGGACCACCAGGCGGTCGGCCGGCTCGTCGTAGGAGACGCCGATGGTGCCCACCACCCAGTCCGGATCGTCGTCCTCGTCGAAGACCAGCTCGAGGTCCTCGGGCAGCGTCCCAGGGCGCCCGAGCTCGCGCACGATGCGGGCCAGGTAGCTGGCCAGGACTGCCACCTGGTTCTTCTCGAGCTTGAGGGTGAGCTGCTCGGCTCCTTGGGAGCACTGGATCAAGAACGTGCGGTTGCCCACCTCGCCGACGGTGCCGACGGTGAAGCGCTCCGGACGGTCCAGCTCGTGCCCGTTCATCGCTCCGGCGCGCTCACGACAGGGCCAGGTCCTTCAGCGAGCCGGTCGAGTTGACGCAGAGCACGTGGGGGCCGCCCGGGCCGAACCACAGGGTCGAGACCGAGCACGGCGAGACCACGACCCGCTGGAAGAGGTCGAGGGGTACGCCGGTGGCGCCGGCCACGACCGCCCGGATGGGGTCGGCGTGGGACACGACCACCACCGTCTCGCCCCGATGGTCCCCGACGAGCCCGACGATGGCGTCGTTCACCCGGCTCCACATCTCCGAAAAGGATTCGCCGCCGGGGAAGCGGAACCCCGACGGCCACCGCTGGACGTCCGCCCACTCGGGCAGCTTGGAGACCCGGGCCAGGCTCTCGCCGGTCCACGCACCGACGTCGCACTCGATCAGCCCGCGCGCCGAACGGACCCGCAGCCCGAGAGCCCGGGCGATCGGGGCCGCGGTCTCCCGCGTGCGCTCCAGCGGCGAGGCGTAGACGGCGCTGGGCGCCCGGGGGAGCTCGGCGATCCGGGCGGCGACGCCCTCGGCCTGCGCTCGTCCGAGCTCGGACAGGTGGAGGCCGGCCGCCCGGCCCGGCAGCAGCTTGCCGGTGGTGGGGGTATTGCCGTGGCGCACCAGGACGACGACGGTGCCCGGGGTGGCGCGGCCTCCGGCCGGTCGTCTGGCACGCGACACCGGCGCGGCGGGGGCGGTCGGCTGCGGGGAACGCCGAGTCGCTCGGGCAGGAGGCATGTCGACCCATCGTAGGCTGTGGCCCGTGGGCGCTCCGGACCCGGGTCGAGGTGCGCTGGAGGAGCTGGGCTCGACCGTCGAGGCGTGCCGGCGCTGCGAGCGTCTCGTCGCCTGGCGTGAGCAGGTGGCGCTGACGCCCCGTGCCGCTTTCGCCGGCCAGCCCTATTGGGGCCGGCCGGTACGCGGCTTCGGAGATCCCCGGGCAGGCCTGGTGATCGTGGGCCTGGCACCGGCCGCCCACGGCGCCAACCGCACCGGGCGGATCTTCACCGGCGACCGCTCGGGCGACTGGCTGTTCGGCGCCCTGTGGCGGGCCGGCTACGCCAACCAACCGCAGAGCACCGGCGCGGGCGACGGCCTGTCGTTGCGCGACGCCTGGGTCACCGCGGTGGTCCGGTGCGCCCCTCCGGCCAACAAGCCGACGCCGGAAGAGCGCGACGCCTGCCTCCCCTACCTGGCCGAGGAGCTGGGGCTGCTCGGGCGGGCCAGGGTGCTGGTGGCCCTGGGCCAGTTCGCGGCCCAGGCCGTCGCCCGGCTCTACCGCCTGGCGCCACGGCCGCGTTTCGGGCATCTGGTCGAGCACCCCCTGCCCGACGGGCGGGTGCTGCTGTGCTCCTACCACCCGAGCCAGCAGAACACCTTCACCGGGACCCTCACGGTGGAGATGTTCGACGCGGTGTTCGCACGGGCCCGCGCCCTGGGCGCCTGATCGGGCGCCTGATCGCCTCGGGCGGCGACCGGGCTCAGGAGTTGGCCGCGGGCAACCGCCCGGGCATCGGCACCGCCGTCGCCGGCCAGCGTCGACGGCTCACCCGGCTCAGCCGGTCCATCAGGGCGACCGCGCCCGGGTCGTCGTCGATGGACCGGACCTCGACGGCGCCGTCGGCGACCATGGCGTCGAAGAGCTCGCGCCCCCGCTCGGTGCGGATCACGGTCAGCGTCCAGTCGTTGAAGGCGCCGATCCCGCCGGTCGAGATGTCGGCGTGCTCGGCGGCGAAGTCCGGGCAGCTCTTGCACCCCTCGCGGGTGAACTGGTGGGCTTCTTTGAGGGGGATCTCGTGGTAGGAGCCGTCGCGCATCCACACCTGGAAGACGCCCTTGATGTTCATTTTGGCGATCTGGGCACGGGCCAGGCCGTAACGGGCCTCGAAGAGCTCGGGGAAGATGGCGTCGTCGAAGGTCTTGGAGCACATCAGGCCGATCGAGAGGGTGAAGCGGCGGGCGACCTTCCCCGCCTTGCGCGCCGACATCATCGGGGGGACGGAGGCCTGGCACCCCATCCCGACCAGCGCGAGGCGCTCGGCGCCCCCCTCGACCGCTTCGGAGTAGGCCATCGGATTGGCCGAGTAGGTGTAGCGGGAGCCGGCGGTCTCGAGCACGTCGGCCCGGGTACGGGCGACGGCCGGAACCGCCTTCCACGTCGAGCCGTCCCCCTCGAGCGCCGAGACGAGCGCCGCGTCGACGACGTCGTGCTCTAGCGCCCAGATCAGCAGGGCCGAGACGAAGCCGCCGTCCTGGCCCACGGCGGCCGACTCGGGGTCGGTCGCCCGGGCCAGAACCGTCTGGTTGCTCACCCCGGCAACCTCCTCGGCGCGGCGCTCGCGGCCGAAGAGGTAGGAGTCGATCTCCGGCTCCCAGTCCCTGAAGCGCGGGCACGCGCGGGTGCACAGGGTGCAGCCTCGCTCGCCGTAGGTGCAATCGTCGGTCCCCCCGTGCTCGGCGACGTGGAACGGCCGGTAGCGCCCGTCCTCCTCGTCGTATCCGAGCACGTCGTACGGGCACACCACCACGCAGGCGGAGCAACCGGTGCACAGCCCCGACGTGACCACCTCCGAGTACAGCTGGGCCCAGTGCGGCTTTTCGGGTGGCACATCGCAACCCTACCGAGGGGCGACCGGCGCCTGACCCCGGGGCGACCGGCGACGAGGCGCGGAGCACGCATGCGGGCCCGAGCGGGGGTCCGGGGTACCGTCGGTCGTGCCCGAGATGCTCGAGGTGGAGTACTACCGCCAGATGGCCGAGGGCTGCCTCCACCGGCCGATCGCCGGGGTGGCCGTCCCCGATCCGCACTGCCTGCTCGGACCCGAATCGCCCGATGCGCTCGACGCCCAGCTGGCCGGAGGGTGGTTCGAGACCGCCCGGAGGCGGGGCAAGCTGCTCCTGCTCGACACGGCCGGTCCGGACGGACCGGGCGCCCGGCATCCTGCCGGCGGGCAGGGTGCCCTCCGCTCCGGCGGACGGGGGGCCCGGCATCCTGCCGGCGGCGCCCAGCGGGCCGCGGGGGCCGACACCCGCCGGCCGGGCCTCACCTTGGGCGTGCGGTTCGGGATGACCGGAAGCCTGGTGCTCGACGACCGGACCGCCTTCGACCGGCTGCTCTACTCGCCGCCGGTGATCGACCCCAAGTGGATCCGCTTGCGCATCGGCTTCGTCGACGGCGGCCACCTGGCGCTGCACGACCCCCGTCGCCTGGGCCGGGTGGTGGTCGACCCCGACGAGGCGACCCTCGGGCCCGACGCCTTCGGTGTCTCGCTGGGGGCGCTCCGCCAGGCGCTGTCCTCGAGGCGGGGCGCCGGGCCGCCGCTGAAGGTCCGGCTCCAGGACCAGGCACGCCTGGCGGGGATCGGGAACCTGCTGGCCGACGAGATCCTCTGGCGAGCCGGGCTGTCGCCGACCCGTCCCTCGGCGTCGCTGTCGGCCCTCGAGCTGCGGCGCCTCCACCGCCAGCTGGGTCGGACGCTGGACGACCTGCTCGGGCGGGGCGGCTCGCACACCGGCGACCTGATGGAGCAGCGACGAGCCGGTGGGCTCTGCCCACAAGACGGTGCGCCGCTCGAGCGCAGCCGGGTGGGTGGACGCACCACCTGGTGGTGCCCGGCCCACCAGCGCTGAGGGAGCACCTCGACACCTCGACGCCTCGGTGCCCCGCAGGCCGCGACGGCCGGGCTGGCCGCGACGGCCGGGCCGGCCGTCAGCTCGTCAGCGTCTCGAGCACCTTGGCCGCGTGTCCGTCGGCACGCACGTTGTACCAGGCGCGGGTGATGACGCCCTGCGGATCGACGAGGAAGGTCGAGCGGATGGTGCCGACCGTCTTGCGCCCGTACATCGTCTTCTCGCCCCAGGCGCCGTAGGCCTCCATCGTCGTGTGGTCCGGGTCCGAGAGCAGGGGGAACCGGAGGCCGTACTTGCCGATGAACTTCACGTGCTTGGCGGCACCGTCGGGCGACACGCCCACGACCGCTGCCCCGGCGCCCTGAAGGGCGTGCAGGTTGTCGTTGAACTGGCACGCCTCCTTCGTGCAGCCGGGCGTGTCGTCGGCAGGGTAGAAGTAGACGATCACCTGCTTGCCGGCGAAGTCCTTCAGGGACACCGGCTTGCCGTCCTGGTCCGGAAGGGTGAATGCCGGTGCTTTGTCCCCGGCTGCGAGCCTGGCCATCCGTTCCTCCTTCGCGTCGAGCGTCCACCTTGGCACAGCTCGGGGCCCCGGCAGCGCCCTGATGCCGGGCGCGGGCGGGAGCCGGGCGGGAGTCGGGCAGGAGCTATGCGCCGGGCTCGAAGAACTCCCTGGTAGCCTGGTATCGCGGCACTGGGCAGACGTCCGGCAGCCGGGGCCCCTTCCCTTCTCTGGCTGGCGTCGGGCCCCGCCACAGTGAGGGAGAAACGTCCATGACAACACAGATCCTCCCCGGCGCGGACGTGCCCGGGACCACGACGCCGGAGGGGGACACGTCCGACACCTACGGCACCGCCCACACGTTCGAGTCGCTCGGCGTGGCGATGCCGCTCACCAAGGCGCTGGCAGATCAGGGCATCGTCACCGCCTTCCCGATCCAGGCCCTGACCATCGCCGACGCTCTGGCCGGCCGCGACGTCTGCGGCAAGGCGAAGACCGGTTCGGGCAAGACGCTGGCGTTCGGCCTGCCGCTGCTCCAGCGGACCCAGGCGAGCGTAGCGGCCAGCCCACCGGCCGCCGCGCCCGGTGGCGCCAAGCGCACCGCCCAGCCCCGGGCCCTGGTGCTCCTCCCCACCCGCGAGCTCGCGATGCAGGTCCACGACGTCCTGGCGCCGCTCGCCCGGGCGGTCGACCTGCGCATCGTCGCCGTCTACGGCGGGGCGGACATCGACCGCCAGGTCGCGGCGCTGCGCAAGGGGGTCGAGGTGATCATCGCCACCCCGGGCCGGCTGATCGACCTGGGCGACCGGGGCGAGCTGTCGGTGGCCGCCGTCGAGACCCTCGTGCTCGACGAGGCCGACCGGATGGCGGACATGGGCTTCATGCCCCAGGTCGAGTGGGTCCTGCGGCGCCTCGAGCTTCGGCACCAGACCCTGCTGTTTTCGGCCACCTTGGACGGGGCGGTGGACCGCCTGGTCCAGCGGTACCTGTCGGACCCCGTCGCCCACGAGGTGGTCTCGAGCACCCAGACCGTCGCCGCCATGCGGCACCGCTTCTTGCAGGTCCACCAGATGGACAAGGTGAAGGTGGTCGCGGCGGTCTGCCGGGCGCAGGAGAAGTCGCTCGTGTTCGTGCGGACCAAGCGGGGTGCCGACCGGGTGGTCGAACAGCTCGGCAAGGAGGGCGTGCGAGCTGCCGCCATCCACGGTGACCTGCGGCAGTCCAACCGCGAACGGGCCCTGGCCGACTTCTCGTCCGGCCGGTTGCCGGTGCTGGTGGCGACCGACGTGGCCGCCCGGGGGTTGCACATCGAGGGCGTCGACGTCGTCGTCCACTACGACCCGCCCGAGGACCATAAGGCCTATCTCCACCGCTCGGGGCGTACGGCGCGCGCCGGGAAGACCGGCGTGGTGGTGAGCCTGGCGTTGTGGAACCAGCTGGTCGAGATGGAGGTCATCCAGCGCCGACTGGGCCTGCGGATGCCGATCGTCGAGATGTTCTCCAACGACCCGCGCCTGGCCGACCTGGCGGCGTGGGAGCCGGCGCCCGAAGAGGGTGTGCTGTGAGCCCGGTCGGAGCGTCGCCGGGGCACCCGGACCCCGGGCCGGTCGTCTTGGCGCAGTGACCCACCGGTGACGGTGGCCGCCGGGGGGAGCATCCGGCGGTGGTCGGCCGAGGACGGGGTCCGACGGGTCCTGGTGATCACCGCCCATCCCGACGACGTGGACTTCGGAGCGGCGGGGACCGTCGCCGCGTTCACCGAGGCCGGACTCGAGGTCACGTACTGCGTGGTCACCGACGGGGAGGCGGGGGGCAGCGACCGGTCGGTGCCCCGCCACGAGATGGCGGCGTGCCGCCGGGACGAGCAGCGCGACGCGGCGGCGGCCGTCGGCGTCCACGACCTCCGGTTCCTCGGCTATCCCGACGGGCGGGTGACGGCCGGCCTCGACCTACGACGGGACCTCTCGCGGGTCATCCGCCAGGTCCGCCCCGAGCGCCTGGTGACCCAGTCCCCGGACCGCTCGTGGGAGCGGATCGCGGCGAGCCACCCGGACCACCTGGCGGTCGGGGAGGCGGCGGTGTGCGCGTTCTACCCCGACGCCGGCAACCCCTTCGCCCACCCCGAACTGCTCGAGGTCGAGGGGCTCGAGCCCCACACGGTCGACGAGCTGTGGCTGATGGCCGCCGGGGACGGCGACCTGGTGGTCGACACCACCGCCACCATCGGGCGCAAGCGCGCGGCGCTGCTCAGCCACCGCAGCCAGATCGCCGATCCCGACTGGCTGGCGGAGATGGTCACCCGGTGGGGCGCGGCGACGGCGCAGGCCGCCGGCCTGCCCGAGGGGGCGACCGCCGAGAGCTTCCGGGTCGTCTCGCCGCGCGTCGGCTGAGGTTCCGCCGGGTCAGCCGGCCAGCTGCCGGAGCACGTACTGGAGGATCCCCCCGTGGCGGTAGTACTCGGCCTCCATCGGGGTGTCGATGCGCACCCGTGCCCCGAACTCGAGCCCGCTCCCGTCCTCACGCGTCGCCCGCACGACCACTTCCTTGGGCAGGGCGCCCTCGTTGAGGGGCAGCAGACCCTCCACCGACAGCACCTCGTGGCCGGTCAGCCCCAGGCTCTCGACGGAGTCGCCGGCGACGAACTGGAGCGGCAGCACGCCCATGCCGACCAGGTTCGAGCGGTGGATGCGCTCGTAGCTCTCGGCCACCACGGCGCGCACGCCGAGCAGGCGGGTGCCCTTGGCCGCCCAGTCCCGGCTGGACCCCGAGCCGTACTCCTTGCCCGCCAGGACGACCAGCGGCGTGGCCTCGGCCTGGTACCGCATCGACGCCTCGTAGATCGTGGTGGCCTCGCCGTCGGGAAGATGCAGGGTGAACCCGCCCTCGGTCCCGGGGGCCAACCGGTTGCGCAGGCGGACGTTGGCGAAGGTGCCGCGCATCATGATCTCGTGGTTGCCCCGCCGGGCGCCGTAGGAGTTGAACTCCTCGCGGCCGACCCCGTGCTCGGTGAGATACCCGCCGGCAGGCGTGCTCGGGCCGATCGACCCGGCGGGCGAGATGTGGTCGGTGGTGACCGAGTCGCCGAGCACCGCGAGGACGCGCGCCCCGGCGATGTCCCCCACCGGAGCGGGCTCGGCGCCCATGCCCTCGAAGAAGGGCGGCCGCAGCACGTAGGTGGAGCGCTCGTCCCAGCGGAACGTCTCGCCCTCGGCGACGGTCACGGCTCGCCAGGCCTCGTCGCCGTCGAAGACCGAGGCGTACCGGCTCCGGAACTCCTCGGCGCTCAGCGACGACCGGATGGTGGCGGCGACGTCGTGGTCCGACGGCCACAGGTCGGCCAGGTACAGCGGCTCGCCCCCGGACCCGGTGCCGATCGGATCGGTGGTCAGGTCGATGTCGACCGTGCCGGCCAGGGCGTAGGCCACGACCAGCGGGGGCGACGCCAGGTAGTTGAGGCGCACGTCGGGGTGGATCCGCCCCTCGAAGTTGCGGTTGCCCGACAGCACCGACGCCACCGAAAGGTCACCCTCGCGCACGGCTTCGGAAAGGCCCGGCAGCAGCGGGCCCGAGTTGCCGATGCAGGTCGTGCAGCCGAAGCCCACCAGGTAGAACCCGAGCGCCTGCAGCGGCTCGACCAGCCCCGCCCGCTGGAGGTAGTCCATCACCACCCGTGACCCGGGGGCGAGCGAGGTCTTCACCCACGGCCGGGCGCGCAGGCCCCGCTCGACCGCCCGCTGGGCCAGGAGCCCCGCCGCCACCATCACCTGGGGGTTGGAGGTGTTGGTGCAACTGGTGATGGCGGCGATGACCACGTCGCCGTCCCGCAGGCCGCTCGTGGTGGCCCCGTCGGGGCCGGCGGCGGCGTCCGGCGTCGGCGTGCTGCGGCGGGGACGGCCGAGGGCCGAACGGAACTGCGTCCCGACGGCGCCCAGCGCCACCCGGTCCTGGGGCCGGGCCGGGCCGGCGAGGGAGGGCACGACGGTGGCCAGGTCCAGGTCGACCGTGTCCGAAAAGATGGGCTCGACCTCGGGATCGTGCCACAGGCCCTGGGCCCGGGCGTACGCCTCCACCAGCGCCAGATGCTCCTCGTCGCGGCCGGTGAAGCGCAGGTACTCGATCGTGGCCTGGTCGATCGGGAAGATCGTGCAGGTGGCCCCGTACTCGGGCGACATGTTGCCGATGGTGGCGCGGGTCTCGAGCGGCACCGAGGCGACCCCGGGGCCGAACGCCTCGACGAAGGCCCCCACCACCCCCTTGCGGCGCAACAGCTCGGTGATGGTCAGCACCAGGTCGGTGGCGGTCGTGCCCTCGGCGAGCACCCCGTGCAGGCGCAGCCCGATCACCGGCGGGAGCAGCATCGAGAGGGGTTGGCCGAGCATGGCCGCCTCGGCTTCGATCCCCCCCACGCCCCACCCGAGCACGCCCAGGCCGTTGACCATGGTGGTGTGGGAATCGGTGCCCACCAAGGTGTCGCAGAAGGCGGCACCCTCGGGCGTGGCGAACACCACCCGCGAGAGGTGCTCGAGGTTGACCTGGTGGCAGATGCCGGTGCCCGGCGGCACCACCCGGAACCCGTCGAAGGAGCCCTGAGCCCACCGCAGGAGCTGGTAGCGCTCGACGTTGCGCCCGTACTCGATCTCCACGTTCTGTCCCAGGGCGTCCGCCGAACCCGACCGCTCGGCGATGACCGAGTGGTCGACCACCAGCTCGACCGGCACGAGCGGGTTGATCCGGGCCGGGTCACCTCCCAGCGCCGCCAGGGCGTCGCGCATGGCGGCCAGGTCGACCACGGCGGGCACCCCGGTGAAGTCCTGCATCAGCACCCGCTCGGGTGTGAGGGCGATCTCGTGGGCGTCGTCGCCGGCGTTGGCGCCGTGCGCCGCCGGGTGGGCGCCCCAGCCCGCCACGGCCTCCACGTCCGCCGCCGTCACCTTCAGGCCGTCCTCGTGGCGCAGCAGGTTCTCGAGGAGCACCTTGATGCTGTAGGGCAACCGCGCCACGTCGTGGCTGCGGCCCAGCGCCTCGGCCCGGAGCGAGAAGATCTCGTAGGTGCGGTCCCCGACCTGCAGCGCCGAGCGGGCGCGGAAGCTGTCGGGATGCGGTGCGGGGTCAGGTGCCATGGGGCCATTCTGCCGTGGGAGGTGGCCGAGCCGCCTCTCGCTCGGGGACCCCCGGTCGCCGGGGGCGGTCGCCGGAGCGCCCCTTGGCGCCGCCGTGCGCCAGCGTCCCTGGTCGACGTGTAGTGGTGCCGTGGCCACCCCGCGGTGTGCCACGCTGCAGCGATGGCGCGTCGGCAATCCGTTCGTAACCCGCGGCCCACCGTCTGGGGGGGCCTCGCCGCCTTCGCGCTGCTCGTTGGCGCGACCCTGGGCCCGACGGCGCTCGGGGGGTCGAGCGCGGCGGCCGACACCCCCGCCGGGGCAGACGCACCCGCCGTAGCCACCCCTCCGGGTACGGCGCCCGTCGTCGGGGCGCACACCTACCCCGGCGGCGGCTTGTTCCCGTTCGGCCAGACGGTGGCGGCGCCGAGCGTGCCGGCCACCCTCAACACACCCATCGTCGGCGGCGCGCCGACACGCGACGGCAACGGGATGTGGCTGGTCGGCGCCGACGGGGGCGTGTACGCGTCCGGCGACGCCGGCTTTTCGGGATCGCTCGGGAACGTGACGCTCCAGGCCCCCGTCGTCGCGATGGCCGGCACCCCCGACGATCGCGGGTACTGGCTGGCCGCCCTCGACGGGGGCGTGTTCGCCCTCGGAGACGCCCAGTTCTTCGGGTCGATGGGCGGCGTGCACCTGAACGAGCCAGTGGTGGGGATGGCCGCCACCGCCGACGGCAAGGGATACTGGCTCGTCGCGGCCGACGGCGGGATCTTCGCCTTCGGCGACGCCTCCTATCTCGGGGGTCGCGGGGGCCAGCCGCTCAACGCCTCCATCGTCGGCATGGCCGCCACCGCCGACGGGCGGGGGTACTGGCTGGTCGCCGGCGACGGCGGCATCTTCGCCTACGGGGACGCGAGGTTCGAGGGCTCCATGGGCGGCCGGCCGCTCAACACGTCCATCTCGGGCCTCGCCGCCACGCCCGACGGCCAGGGCTACTGGCTGGTGGCCGGCGACGGCGGGGTGTTCACTTTCGGCGACGCCAAGTTCTTCGGCTCGCTCGCCGCCGGCCCCGCCGCCACACCGGTGTCGACCATCATCCCCTCGGGAGGCGGGACCGGCTACTGGCTGGTGGACCCCGACGGGTGGAACTACACCTACTCGAACCCCCCTCCAAACGGCTCGTTCCCCGGATCGGCGGCGATCGTGGCCGCGGCGGCGTCCCAGGTGGGCCCCGACCCCGACTCGGGCTACTTCTGCAACCCCTACGGCCCGTGTGAGGAATGGTGTGCGCTCTTCGCCACCTGGGCGATCCAGCAGGGTGGCGTGCCCATCCCGTCGTACCCGTTCACCGGCAGCATCTGGTCGTGGGGCGCGCAGCGAGGTCTCGCGCTCTCGCCCACGGCGACGCCGGTGCCCGGGGATGCCGTCCTCTTCGGCACCGGGCCGAGCTCGACCTCGACGTCGGTGCACGTCGGCATCGTGGCCGAGGTGTGGCCGGACGGCGCCGTCTTGAGCATCGAGGGCGACGCCGGGCCCGGGACCACCGGCCACCTGGCGGTGGTGATCAACGGCCCGTACCTGGTCGCCGATTCGGCCCGGTACAACGGGGCGCCGGTGTACGGGTTCGTCCAGCCCTGACGTTGCCAACGGGCTCCGGGCGGCCGGCGAGCCCGAGCCGGAGCGCCCGGGGAGGGGTCGCCCCGGGACCGGGCGGTGCCATGATGGGCCATGCCCGACATCAACGCGCAGGTCGCCGAACGGCTGGGCCGCGCGTTCGGGGCGCTCGAGCCGGGGGCCGATCCGGTCCTCCGGGTGTCCGAGCGCGCCGACCTGCAGGCCAACGGTGCCCTGGCGCTGTCCAAGCGGCTGGGACGGCCCCCCGCTGAGGTGGCCGCCGAGATCGTCGCATCGGTGGACCTGAGCGACCTCTGCGAGCGGGTCGAGATCAGCGGTCCCGGCTTCATCAACCTCACCCTCTCGTCGAGGAAGATCGGCGAGGAGCTCTCGTCGGTCGCGGCGGACGGCGCGCTCGGGATCGTCCCGAGCGAGCGCCCCGAGACGGTCGTGGTCGACTACTCCGCCCCGAACGTGGCCAAGGAGATGCACGTCGGCAACATGCGGACGACGGTGATCGGCGACGCCCTGTGCCGGATGCTGTCGCTGGTCGGGCACCGGGTGATCCGCGAGAACCACATCGGGGACTGGGGCACGCCGTTCGGCATGCTGATCGAGCACCTGATCGACCTGGGGGAGGAGGAGGGGGCCCACGAGCTGTCGGTGGGCGATCTCGACACCTTCTACCGGGCGGCGCGCGCTTCGTTCGACGCCGACCCGTCCTTCGCCGACCGCAGCCGGCGGCGGGTGGTCCTGCTGCAGTCGGGCGACCCCGAGACCCTGCGCCTATGGGGGGTGCTCGTCAGCCAGAGCGTCGTGTACTTCGACGAGATCTACGCCAAGCTGGGTGTGCTCCTCGACGACGGGGACCTGGTGGGGGAGAGCTTCTACAACGACCGGCTGCCCGGGGTGGTGGCCGAGCTCGATCGCCTGGGCCTGCTGGTCGAGGACGACGGGGCGCGTTGCGTGTTCCCGCCCGGGTTCACCAACCGCGAGGGCGACCCCCTCCCGCTCATCGTCCAGAAGTCCGACGGCGGCTTCGGGTACGCCGCGACCGACCTGGCGGCGCTGCGTGACCGGGTCGACCGGCTGGGGGCGGACCGCATCTTGTACGTGGTCGGCGCACCGCAGTCCCAACACCTCCAGATGTGCTTCGCGGTGGCGCGCATGGCCGGGTGGCTCGGCGAGGACCGCTCGGCGGTGCACGTCGCCTTCGGCAACGTCCTCGGCCCCGACCGCAAGCTGTTCCGGACCCGCAGCGGGTTCCGGGTGAAGCTGGTCGACCTCCTCGACGAAGGGGTCGAGCGGGGCCGGCGGGCCCTGGCCGAGCGCAACCCGGCGATGGCACCCGACGAGCTCGCCGAGGTCGGCCGCCAGCTGGGCATCGGCGCGATCAAGTACGCCGACCTGTCGACGGAGCGCACCCGCGATTACGTCTTCGACTGGGAGCGCATGCTGGCGTTCGAGGGCAACACCGGCCCCTACCTGCAGTACGCCCATGCCCGGATCGCGTCGATCTTCCGGCGCGGCGACGTCTCGGTGCCCGACCCGAGCACCCCGCCCACCCTCGTCGAGGAGCCCGAGCGGGCGCTCGCCCTGGCGCTGCTGGGGTTCGACCGGGCGCTGCAGGACGCCCTGGCGACCTACGCCCCGAGCCGGCTGGCGTCCTACCTGTTCGACCTGGCGACCGCCTTCTCCTCGTTCTACGAGAACTGCCCGGTGCTGCGGGCCCCCGACGAGGAGACCCGGCGCAGCCGCCTCCTGCTCGCCGGCCTCACCGCCCGCGTGCTCGCGTGCGGGCTCGGGGCGCTCGGGATCGCCGCCCCGGACCACATGTGACGAAGGCGGGTGGCGCGCCGTGACGCCGGGGCCCCCGGGTGCGGGTACCGGCGAGGAGCGAGGAGCGCGGGCGGGGCCGGCCCGACCCGGCGCCCGGCCGAAAGGTGAACGTGAGGGAAACGTTCGGTGAACGTTCGACCGGGCCCGTGGGTATCGTCGTAGCGCCATGACCGTCAGCCCCGAGATCCCCGACGCCGTCGATCGCCAGGTGATCCACCTGTTCGCCTTGGTGGCGGAAGCCATTGCCCGAGCGACGGAGGCCCTGCTGGGCGACGACGTCGCGCTCGCGGCCTCGGTGGTCGACGGGGACGACGAGATCGACGACCTGGTGGCCCAGGTGGAGCGCCTGGTGTGGGACCGGTTCGCCGACCTGCCCACGGCGCCGGCGGACTGGCGATACCTGGTCCTGGTGCTGCTGATCCTGCCCGAGCTCGAGCGCAGCGCCGACCTGGCCGAGCACGTGGCCCAGCGGGCGCTGACGCATCTCGGGCGCGAGATGAGCCCGATCAGCCGGGGCGTGATCCAGCGGATGGGCGCCGCGGCGATCGAGATGTGGCGCCGGGTGGCCGATTCCTACGCCGATCGGGAGGGAGTGCTCGACATGATGGTCGAGGACGACGAGGAGCTCGACAACCTCCACGACCGGATCACCCACGAGGTGATCGCCGAATCGATGCCCGTCCCCGTGGGTGCCCAGGTCACGCTGCTCGCCCGCTTCTACGAGCGCCTCGGCGACCACGCGGTGAACCTCGCCCGTCGGATCGGCACCCTGCCCGCGCCCCGCCCCACCGCCTGAAGGGTCCGCTTGACAAATATTGTCTGGAATGTGAAACTATTCCTGGTTTAGGAAAGTAAGGATCCACGCCACTGGGGCTGCGAAGGCGAAGGGGAACTGCCGTGGACAATCCGACGTTCGTGCCCGCGCTGAGCTACCGAGACCCAAAGGCGGCGCTCGCGTGGTTGGAACACGCCTTCGGCTTCGAGACGACGATGGCCATCGAGGGTGCCGACGGAGATGTCACCACGAGCCACTACGAGATGGCCTTGGCAGGCCAGGGCCGGATCATGGTGGGCGCCGAGTGGGCCGAGTGGACGAAGAGTCCTCTGTCGGCCGGCGGGGTGAACACCCAGAGCCTCCACGTCGAGGTGCCCGGTGATCTGGACGAGCACTGTGAACGGGCCCGAGCGGCCGGCGCGGTGATCGTGAGAGAGCCCGAGGATCAGTTCTACGGTGACCGCGTCTATCAGGCATTGGACCTCGAGCAGCACAACTGGTCCTTTTCGGTCCACGTCCGAGACGTGGCCCGCGCTGATGCAGAGGAGGCGATCGGGGCCAAGATCGAGGCGAAGAACTGGGCGTGAACGACCACCCGGCGCAGCTGGACGAGACGCTCGCCGCGCTGGCCGACCCGACTCGCCGGCGAGTCGTCGATCTGTTGTACGAGCGCCCCCGTCGGGCGGGTGAGCTCGCTCGGATGGTGGAGGTGACGCCGTCGGTGATGAGCCGTCACCTGCGAGTCCTGCGTCAGAGCGGCCTGGTCGAGGAGACACACCCCGATTTCGACGCGCGGGTTCGTGTCTATTCGATCCGGCCCCAGCCGATGGCCGACCTCAAAGCGTGGCTCACCTCGGCGGAGGCGGGCTGGGCGGAGGCGCTCACCGCGTTCAAGGAGCACGTGGAACGGCCGAGATGACGTCCCGGCTGTTGGTCGCCCTGCGGGTGCGCTCGACCCCTTCTCGCGCTTTCGATGCCTTCACGAACGAGATCGACCATTGGTGGCGACCCAACGGCCTCTTCCAGTTCACCCCGGGCGAGGGCGGCCGGCTCGCTTTCGAGGCGGGTCCGAACGGGCGGCTGACGCAAACCACCGGCAACGAGGTGTTCGAAATCGGCCGGATCCTGGTCTGGGACCCGCCCGCCCGGCTCTCGTTCAGCTGGCGCCAGGCCAGCTTCTGCCCGGGTCAGCTGACCGAGGTACACGTTCGTTTCGAACCGGTGGGCGACGAGACGCGGGTGACGGTGGAGCACATCGGGTGGGACTCGGTCCCCCAAGACCACGCGGCCCGACATGGGCTCCCGCTGTCCGTCTTCCAGCGACGGCACGCCGATTGGTGGCGCACCCTGCTCGGCGCGCTCGAGCAGCGGGTCGAGCGACCGAGCGGACGAGTCGCCCCCGGGGGAGCCCAGGGGTCGGTACGGCCGACCGAGGCCTCGCCGCCGCCGGTGTGACCGGCCGGCCGGCCACGGCCGACCTCACGATTTTGGCGCCCCAGGCAGGACTCGAACCTGCGCACCCGGCTCCGGAGGCCGGTGCTCTATCCGCTGAGCTACTGGGGCCGAGCTGGCGCCCGATCGTAGCGGGCCCGCGACCGAGGGGGCAGCGGCGCCCAGGACGTACCGTATCCTGCACCGTCGTGGCCCGGCGCTCGACCTACCGACGACTTCACGGCTCGTGACGAGCGACCTCGCGGCGGCGCCGCTCGAGCCCCACCTGCTGCCGATGACCGCCGCCGTCGGGTCCGGCGGCCGGCTGAGCGTCGGGGGCGTGGACCTGGTGGATCTCGCCGCCGACCTGGGGACGCCGCTCTTCGTCTACGACGAGGCCCACCTGCGGGCGGCAAGCCGCCAGGCCGTGGCCGCGTGGGGCGAGGGGGTGGCGTATGCCACCAAGGCGTTCTTGTGCCGGGCCATGGCCACCTTGGCCTACGAGGAAGGGATGCTGCTCGACGTCTCGACCGGTGGCGAGCTCCACGTAGCCCTGGCCGCCGGCGTCCCGGCGGACCGCCTGGTGCTGCACGGGAACAACAAGTCCGACGAGGAGTTGGCCACCGCGCTGGAGGTCGGCGTGGCCCGGGTGGTGGTCGATTCCTTCGACGAGATCGGGCGCGTGGCCCGGCTGACGGCCGGCGGAGCTTCCGGCCGCCGGGTGCCCAAGGTGCTGTTGCGGGTGACCCCGGGGGTCGAGGTGCACACCCACGAGTTCGTGCGCACCGGGCAGGAGGACACCAAGTTCGGCCTGTCGGTGGCCAGCGGGGCGGCGGCAGCCGGCGTCGAGGAGTTGCGGCGTCTCGCCGGCGTGGAGCTGGTGGGGGTGCACGCCCACATCGGCAGCCAGGTCTTCGACGTCACGGCGTTCGAGCGGGCGGCCGCGGTGCTCGGCGAGTTCTTCTCCCCGCTCGGGCTCGACGAGCTCTGCGTCGGTGGTGGGCTGGGGGTCGCCTACGTCAACGGTGAGCGGGCCCCCAGCCAGGCGGAGTGGGCCGAGGCGACCCGCCGGGCGCTCGTCGGGGCGGGTGTGGCGGCGGGCACCCGGATCACCGCCGAGCCCGGCCGCGCCATCGTGGCGGCGGCCGCGGTCACCTTGTATCGCGTCGGCACCGTCAAGGCGCTGCCCGGCATCCGCACCTACGTCGCCGTCGACGGGGGGATGAGCGACAACCCCCGTCCGGTCCTCTACGGCAGCGGCTACGAGGCCTTCCTCCCCCGGGCGACCGACGCCGCGCGGCCCCGGCCGGCGCGCGTCGTGGGTAAGCACTGCGAGACCGGCGACGTGCTCGTGGCCGAGGCTCGACTCCCGGCCGACCTGGCGGTGGGCGACCTCCTGGCCACCCCGGTCACCGGTGCCTACGGCTATTCCATGGCCTCCAACTACAACAAGGTGCCCCGCCCGGCCGTCGTCTTCGTCGCCGACGGCAAGGCGCGCACCGTGGTGCGGCGTGAGAGCCTCGAGGATCTGCTCCGCCTGGACGAATGAGCCGGCGCTCCCCGGAGGCCGGGGTACGAGACGGTAGCGTGATCGGGTGACCCGCCCCACCTCGCCGAGTGCGCCGGTGCGGGTGGCGGTGCTCGGCTGCGGCACCGTGGGCGCCCCGCTGGTCGAGGCCCTCCTGGTCCGGCCCGAGGAGATCGCGGCCCGGGCCGGGGTCCGGTTGGAGCTGGTCGGGGTGGCGGTGAACGACCTGCGACGACCCCGGAGCGTCGAGGTGCCCCCCGATGTGCTGACTGCCGACGCCAAGGGGCTGGTCCAGCGGGCCGACGTCGACGTGGTGGTCGAGCTCATCGGCGGGCTCGACCCGGCCCGCACGCTGGTGGAGGCGGCCCTTCGCAGCGGCAGCTCGGTGGTGACCGGCAACAAGACGCTGCTGGCCGCCGCCGGTGGCGCGTTGGCCGACCTGGCGGCGGCCCACGGGGTCGACCTGCTCTACGAGGCGGCGGTCGGCGGAGCGATCCCGGTGATCCGACCGCTGCGCGAGTCGCTGGCCGGCGAGCGGATCCTGCGAGTGACCGGCATCGTCAACGGGACGACCAACTTCATCCTCACCCAGATGACCGAGGCGGGCCGCGACTACCGGGCCGCGCTGGCCGAGGCGCAACGGCTCGGGCTGGCCGAACGCGATCCCACGGCCGACGTCGAGGGGCACGATGCGGCAGCCAAGGCGGCGATCCTCGCCATGCTGGCCTTCGGGATCGACGTCGCGGGCGACCAGGTGCACCGCGAGGGGATCACCCATGTCCGGGCCGACGACGTCGCCTTCGCCACCCGGCTTGGCTACGTGGTCAAGCTGCTGGCCGTGGCCGAGCGGATCGGCGACGGCCCCGACGTGTCGGTCCGGGTCCATCCGGCGATGGTGCCGAGCTCCCACCCCCTCGCCGCGGTTCGGGGGGCGTTCAACGCGGTGTTCATCGAGGGCGAGGCTTCCGGTCCGTTGATGCTCTACGGGCAGGGGGCCGGCGGCGTGCCGTCGGCCAGCGCGGTGCTCGGCGACCTGGTGGACGCGGCCCGCAACGTGCGGCGCGGCAGCCCCGGCCCGGCCCCCCGCCGCCATCGACCGGGCGTGCTGCGACCCGTCGGGGAGCTTCGCAGCGCCTTCTACCTCTCCCTCGACGTCGCCGACCGGCCCGGCGTGCTCGCCGCAGTGGCCACGGTCTTCGGCGACCACGGCGTCTCGATCCGGGCCATGGAGCAGGTCGGTCTCGACGACGAGGCGCGGCTCATCTTCCTCACCCACGTGGCCACCGACGGCGACGTGCAGGCGACCATCGCCGACCTCGAGCAGCTGCCGGCCGTCGACCGGGTGGGCGGCGTCCTGCGGGTGGTGGCCGAGGACCCCCTCGAGGTGGATGGCCCCCCCGAGGTGCAGGGTCCCCCCGAGGTGGTCGAGGGGTGAGGCCGGGCTGGGCCGGGGTGGTCGAGGAGTACCGCGATTTCCTTCCGGTCGACCCGGCGACGCCGGTGGTCACCCTCCTCGAGGGGGGCACGCCGCTGGTGCCCGCCCCCCGGCTTTCCGAGCGGCTCGACGCCCAGGTCTGGTTGAAGGTCGAGGGCGCCAACCCCACCGGATCGTTCAAGGACCGCGGCATGACCATGGCCATCTCCAAGGCGCTGGAGGAAGGGGCCAAGGCGGTGGTGTGCGCATCGACTGGCAACACCTCGGCGTCCGCCGCGGCCTACTCGGCGCGAGCCGGCCTCCGGTGCGTGGTGCTGATTCCCGAGGGCCACATCGCGCTGGGCAAGCTGGCGCAGGCGCTGGTGCACGGCGCGCACGTGCTGCAGGTGCGCGGCAACTTCGACCAGGCCCTCCAGATCGTGCGCGAGCTGCCCGGCCAGGCCCCGGTCACGGTCGTCAACTCGGTCAACCCGTACCGCATCGAGGGCCAGAAGACCGGCGCGTTCGAGGTGGTCGACGTGCTGGGCGAGGCCCCCGACGTCCACTGCATCCCGGTCGGCAATGCCGGCAACATCACCGCGTACTGGCGCGGCTACTGCGAGTACCGATCTGCGGGCCGCTCCTCCAAGCTCCCCCGGATGCTCGGTTTTCAGGCGGCGGGAGCGGCCCCGATCGTCCTCGGCCACCCGGTGGCCGAGCCGGACACCGTCGCCACGGCGATCAGGATCGGCAATCCGGCCAGCTGGTACGCGGCCGAGGCGGCGGCGCGCGAGTCGGGTGGCGCGATCACCGCGGTCAGCGATGCCGAGATTCTCGCCGCCTACCGCCTGCTGGCACGCGAGGAGTCGGTGTTCTGCGAGGCCGCTTCGGCCGCCTCGGTGGCCGGGCTGCTGTCGGTCGGCGTGCCCCGGGGATCCACGGTCGTATGCGTGCTGACCGGGCACGGGTTGAAGGACCCCGACCTCGCGATCACCCAGATCAGCGTCCCGGCCGTCGTGGAGCCCGACCTCCGGGCCATCCTGGCTGAGCTGGCCCTCTGAACGCCGGGGATGGTTGCTCGCGGCCCACCGAACCGCTACCATGTTCGCTATCCCCACCAGCG
Source organism: Acidimicrobiales bacterium (assembly GCA_036501425.1). Taxonomy (GTDB): domain Bacteria; phylum Actinomycetota; class Acidimicrobiia; order Acidimicrobiales; family RAAP-2; genus DATKRB01. The sequence goes on from DASYAI010000032.1 coordinate 161,913, forward strand.
CTTCGAGGCGCATGCCGAGGACCGAGCCGGTCGACGCAGGGCGTACGTAGGCGGTGGCGACGGGGTGGAGCCCGGGGTGGTTCTCTCTGGTTTCCCTCCTTTTACTTCCCTGTTTCCCGCATCGCGTGTCGCTGGTCGAACGCCTGCGGACCCTTAGATGAGGAGGCCGATGACTGCCGAACAGCAGCTCGAGCGGTCGGTGCTCGAAGGCAAGGAGCGCGACGAGCTCAACGCCATCGCTCAGGCCATGTCCCTGAAGACCACGACCCGGACCAAAAAGGCCGACATCATCGACCGCATTCTGGAGGCGACCGGGGTGACGGCCGCCGGCCCCTCGGACGCCGCCGGTCCGCGGGCCGCCGCACCGGCACCGGTGCGGCCGGACGGCCCCGGTGGCACCGGGCAGGGGGAACCCCGCCCGGCGGGTGACCGCTCCAACGGCACCTCCGGGCCCAGCGCGGCGGCGGAGACCAACGGGGCCGCCCCCCCGGCGAGCGCCGACCCGGCCGAGGAGCGGGCGACGTCGGTCACCTCCAACGGGCACGGCACGCCGGTGGTGACGAACGGTTCGGAGGCGGGGTCCCCGGAGGGCAGCTCGAACGGGGCCGTCGGCCTTGCCACTTCGGCTCCCGCTGCTCAGGCGAGCACCGCCGACGGCCGCAGCACCCCCCCAGCGGGCCAGGCCGGACAGACGGGACCGGGTCAGACGGGGCAGAACGGGTCCGCCCATCGCCAGCCGACCCGCCACCAGGGAAACCCCGGCAACCAGGGCAACCAGGGCAACCAGAACGGAGCGGGGGGCGCTCAGGGACTCCTCGACGCCGGGAACCGACGCGGGCGCCGCCGGCGGGGTCGTGAGCGGGTGCCGGGGACCGAGCGCGAGCTGCAGGGTGGCACCAACCAGGACGCCCCCTACCAGGGCGACCTGGTGGAGGTCCGCGGGCTCCTCGACCTGCGGGACGAGGGGTACGGGTTCCTGCGCTGCGACGGCTACCTGCCCTCGGGCAAGGACGTCTACGTGTCGATCAGCCAGGCGCGCCGCTTCGCCCTCCGCAAGGGCGACTACGTCGAGGGGGCCTGCCGCCCGGCGTCGAACAACGAGAAGTACCCAGCGCTGCTGCGGATCGACTCGGTGTCGGGCCTCGATCCGGACGCGGCCCTTCGCCGGCCCCGGTTCGAGGATCTCACCCCCCTGTTTCCGGACTCCAAGCTCAATCTCGAGATGCAGGGCGACAAGGACAACGTCACCGCCCGCATCGTCGACCTCCTCTCGCCGATCGGCAAGGGCCAGCGAGGACTGATCGTCTCGCCTCCCAAGGCGGGCAAGACGACCATCATGAAGCAGATCGCCCACTCGATCGAGGCGAACAACCCCGACGTCCACCTGATGGTGCTGCTCGTCGACGAGCGTCCCGAGGAAGTCACCGACATGCGGCGCTCGGTACGCGGCGAGGTGGTGGCGTCCACCTTCGACCGTCCCTCCGACGAGCACACCGCGGTGGCCGAGCTGGCCATCGAGCGGGCCAAGCGGCTGGTCGAGATGGGCAAGGACGTGGTCATCATCCTCGACGGGATCACCCGGCTGGCCCGCGCCTACAACCTGGCCGCGCCGGCGACCGGACGGATCATGTCCGGCGGCGTGGACTCCGGAGCGCTCTACCCGCCCAAGAAGTTCTTCGGAGCAGCCCGCAACATCGAGGAGGGCGGCTCGCTGACGATCCTGGCGACCGCCCTGGTCGAGACCGGCTCGAAGATGGACGAGGTGATCTTCGAGGAGTTCAAGGGGACCGGCAACATGGAGCTCCGGCTGGACCGCCGGCTGGCCGAGCGCCGCCTCTACCCGTCCATCGACGTGAACGCCAGCTCCACCCGCCACGAGGAGCTGCTGTTCGACCGCGGCCAGCTCCAGCAGGTCTGGAAGCTGCGCCGGGTGCTCAACGCGCTGGCCAGCGACGGCAACGCCGCATCGGGGCTCGAGCTGCTGATGGACAAGGTGCGGACCACCAAGAGCAACGACGAGTTCCTGGCCGAGATCGCCAAGGGCCCGACGCTCAACTGAGGGGCGGAGAACGGCTGCCCGGTCCCGACAAAGCCGAGAGCCAGCGAATAGGGTCCGGCAATCGGGAATAGGGCCCGGCAAGCCCGGGAATAGGCCCCGGCAATGGAGCCCGGGAATAGAACGGCACCGGCGGCCCTTGTAGGGTGCCCGGGGCCACCGGCCGGGCGAGTGCCGACGACGGAGCCCACCAGACGGCGGGGCCCAACCAGAGAACGAGAAGGCGAACCATGAAGGCTGACATCCACCCCAACTACGTCGAGGCCACCGTGCGGTGCTCGTGCGGCAACACCTTCACCACCCGCTCGACCCGGTCCGACCTGCATGTGGAGCTGTGCAACGAGTGCCACCCCTTCTTCACCGGCAAGCAGAAGCTGGTCGACTCGGGGGGCCGGGTGGAGCGCTTCCAGCGCCGCTACGGCGAGCGGGGCGCCAAGGCCCGTACCCGGCCGGCCCGCTCGGCCCGGTCCTGACGCCGGCCTGCCGCCCGCGCCGCGCCGGCGGCAGCGCCCGCCGGTCGGTCGCCTAGCCTCCACGCGGTGCTCGACGACCGGTTGGCTGGGCTCGAGCGGGAGTTCGACGACGTCGAGCAGGCGCTGTCGGACCCCCGGACCTCGGCGGATCCCGAGCGGCTCAAGCTGCTCTCCATCCGCCACAAGGAGCTGGCCGAGGTGGTCGCCGTGTGGCGGGACCTCCAACAGGCGCGGGCGGACGCCGGCACGGCGCGAGAGATGCTGGTCGACGTGGCGGTGGACGAGCGTGAGCTCGTGCGCGAGGAGCTCGAACGGGCCGAGGAGGCCGTCGACCGCCTGAGCGCCCGGCTGCCCGCGCTCTTGTTGCCCAAGGACCCCAACGACGGTCGCAACGTCATCGTCGAGGTCCGGGGGGCCGAGGGAGGCGAGGAGGCGAACCTCTTCGCCCGGGACCTGTTCGACATGTACCTGCGCTACGCCGCGGTGCGGGGGTGGCGGGTGGAGGTGCTGTCCCAGGACGCGTCCGAGCGCGATGGTCTGAACGAGGCGGTCTTCGTCGTGCGGGGCGCCGACGCCTGGAGCCGGCTCGAGCACGAGGGCGGCCCCCACCGGGTCCAGCGGGTGCCGCTGACCGAGTCCAAGGGCCGGGTGCACACCTCGTCGGCGACGGTGACCGTCCTGCCCGAGGCGGACGAGGTGGACGTGTCGATCGACCCGCAAGATCTGAAGATCGACGTCTACCGGTCGACGGGCCCGGGCGGCCAGTCGGTGAACACGACCGACTCGGCGGTGCGCATCACCCACCTGCCGACCGGGATCGTGGTCGCCATGCAGGACGAGAAGAGCCAGATCCAGAACCGGGCCAAGGCGATGGTCGTGCTGCGGGCCCGGTTGCTCAAGGCCGAGCAGGACCGCCGGTCGGCCGAGCTGGCCCGCGAGCGCAAGAGCCAGGTGGGCGGGGGTGGGCGGTCCGAAAAGATCCGCACCTACAACTTCCGTGAGAACCGGGTCACCGATCACCGGGTCAACCTGACCCTGCACAAGCTCGACCAGGTCCTGGCGGGCGACCTCGACGAGATCACCGACGCGCTGATGGCCGACAAGCGGGCCCGGCAGCTGGCGGGGGAGGTCGACGGGGGGTGACCGGCGACACCCGGCGCGCCCTCGGGCTCGAGCTGGGGTCCGACGCCGAGGCCCGCTGGCTGCTCGAGGAGGTCGACCGGCGTCACCCCGGGGCGAGCGAGGAGCACCGCCACTTCGCCCTGCGGGCGCTGGTCGAGCGCCGGCTGGCCGGGGTGCCGCTCCAGTACGTGCTCGGGCACTGGGCGTTCCGCCAGCTCGACCTGGTGGTGGACCACCGGGTGCTCATCCCGCGCCCCGAGACCGAGCAGGTGGTCGAGGTGGCGTTCGGGGTGCTCGGTTCGGCGGTCGGGTCCCGGAGCGATCCGCTGGTGGTCGACCTGGGCACCGGAAGCGGCGCCATCGCGCTGGCCCTGGCGACCGAGGGCCGCGGGCGCTGGCCGGGCATAGAGGTGTGGGCCACCGACGTGGACGCCGACGCGCTGGAGGTGGCAGCGCTGAACCTGGCCCGGGCCCGAGGCGGGTCGCCCCCCGGGCCCACCGGGCCGGCGGTGACGCTGTCGCGCGGTGGGTGGTGGCACGCCCTGCCGGGGGCGCTGCGCGGGAGGGTCGACCTCGCGGTCAGCAACCCGCCCTACGTGGCCGAGCACGAGTGGCCCGAGCTCGACCCCGAGGTCCGCCTCGAGCCCTACGGGGCGCTGGTGGCCGGCCGGGGAAGCGTGACCGGGGTGCCCGGCATGGCCGCGGTGGAGGAGATCGTGGCCGGCGCACCGGCGTGGCTGGCCGACCGGGGGATGCTGGTGGTCGAGATCGCCCCCCACCAGGCGGCGGCGGCGCTCGACGCCGCCCGCCGGGCGCCTCTGGGCGATCCGAGGATCGAGCGGGACCTGGCCGGGCGGGACCGGGTGCTCGTGGCCGGCGGACCGTGAGCGGCGGGCCGCCCCCGGTCAAGCCAGCCGACCGCAGATCTGGCATCCCGGCCGCGGTGGCGTCGCTCGAGCTCGGGGGGGTGGCGGTCGTGCCGACCGACACCGTCTACGGCCTGGCGGCCCGGGTGGACCGGCCGGCCGCCCTGCGGGCGGTGTTCGAGGTGAAGGGTCGTCCCGACGGCCTGGCGTTGCCGGTGCTGGTGGGCACGTGGCGCCAGGTGCCGGCGGTGGCCTCGGAGTGGCCCCGCTCGGCCTCGGTCCTCGCGGCCCGCTTTTGGCCGGGCCCGCTGACGGTCGTCGTCCCGGCCCGGCCCGAGGTGGGGCCGCTGCTCGGGGGCGACGGCGCGACCGTCGGCCTCCGGCGCCCGGCCAATCGCTTCGTCCGGTCCCTGTGCGCCCGTACCGGCCCGCTGGCGGTGACCAGCGCCAACCGCCACGGCCAGGCGCCGTGCACCACGGTGGACGAGGTGCTCGCCGAGCTGGGCGGCCCCGGCGCCCCCCGGGCGCTCGGCGTGGTCCTCGACGGGGGGACGTGTGACGGCACCCCGTCGACGGTGGTCGACTGCACCGGGTCGGAGATCTCCTGCATCCGCGAGGGCGCCATCCCCTGGGGGTGGGTGCAGGCGGCGCTGCGCTGACCGCCCGGTGCGGCCCGGGCGCCGTGCCAGGGGTCGGTACACTCGGCCCATGCGGATCGCCGTCGGGTCGGATCACGCCGGATTCGACATGAAAGTGCAGCTGGCGGGCTTCCTGCGCGCCGCCGGGCACGACGTCACCGACGTGGGCACCCAGAGCGGCGACGTGACGGTGGACTATCCGGAATTCGGCGTGGCGGTGGGCCGCCGGGTGGCGGCCGGTCTCGACGACCTCGGGGTGTGCGCGTGCGGCTCGGGGATCGGCATCTCCATCGCCGCCAACAAGGTGCCCGGCGTGCGGGCGGCGGCGGTGCACGACGTCACCACCGCCGCCCTGGCCCGCCGGCACAACCACGCCAACGTCATCTGCTTCGGTGGTCGCACCACCGGGACGACGACGGCGCTCGACGCCCTGACGGCCTTTCTGGCCGCTGAGCCCGAACACGGGCGCCACGATCGGAGGGTAGCGATGCTCGACCACCTCGGGACCCTGGCGACCTCGGGGGAGGGGGGGTGACGACCGGGCTCGCCGGCGACTCGCACCCCGTGGACCGGGCCGAGCCTGGCCGCGGGGCGATGCCCTCGGACGGCTGGCTCGAGGGGGACCCCGAGGTGGCCGAGCTGTTGGAGGACGAGCTGGCCCGCCAGACGTCGACGTTGCAGCTCATCGCGTCGGAGAACTTCACGTCGCGCGCGGTGCTCGCGGCGTCGGGATCGGTCCTCACCAACAAGTACGCCGAGGGGTACCCGGGCCGGCGCTACTACGGCGGCAACCAGGTGATCGACCGGGTCGAGGACCTGGCCCGCCGGCGCGCCACCAGCCTGTTCGGCGCCGAGCACGCCAACGTCCAGCCCCACGCCGGGGCCAACGCCAACCTCGCCGTGTACCAGGCGCTGCTCGAGCCCGGCGACACCATCCTGGCCATGCGGCTCGACCACGGCGGTCACCTGACCCACGGGTCGCCCGCGTCGATCACCAGCCGCATCTGGCGGTTCGTCGCCTACGGGGTCTCGCCCCCGGGCAAGGGCGACGGGGAGGGGGAGGTCATCGACTTCGACCAGGTCGCCGACCTGGCCCGCACCGAGCGGCCCAAGCTGATCGTCGCCGGGTCCACCGCCTACGCCCGGGTCATCGACCCGGCCCCGTTCCGCCAGATCGCCGACTCGGTGGGGGCCCGGTTCATGTTCGACGCCGCCCACCCGGCCGGGCTGATCGCCGGGGGCGCCCATCCGTCCCCGGTCGGCGTGGCCGACGTGGTGACCCTCACCACCCACAAGACCCTGCGCGGACCGCGCGGCGGGGCGATCCTGTGCGGCGCCGAGCTGGCGAGGAAGATCGACGGCGCGGTCTTCCCCGGCCTGCAGGGCGGTCCGCTCGAGCACGTCATCGCGGCCAAGGCGGTGGCCTTCGCCGAGGCCGCCACCCCGGCGTTCGCCCGCTACGCCGCCCGGGTGGTGGACAACGCCCGGGCTCTCGGCGCGGGCCTGGCCGCCGAGGGGTTCCGCCTGGTATCGGGGGGCACCGACAACCACATGGTCCTCGTCGACCTGCGGAGCTTCGACGCCGAGCTCACCGGCAAGGCGGCCCAGGAGGCCCTGGACCGGGCGGGGATCACGTGCAACCGCAACACCATTCCCGACGACCCCCGCTCGCCCTTCGTGACCTCGGGGCTGCGGCTGGGCAGCGCCGCCCAGACCTCGGCCGGCATGGGCGCGGTGGAGATGTCGGCCATCGCCCGGCTGATCGGCACCACCCTGCGGCACCCTGACGACGGGGCCACCCGGGACGCGGTACGCGCCGAGGTGGCCGACCTGTGCGCGCAGTTCCCGCCCTACCCGGGTACCGGCGCCCCGGCCGGCTCGCCCGGGGCCCCGGCGGCCGCGCGCGGCCCGGGCTGAAGCGGCCTGGTCGGCGCCCAGACCCAGGACATGCCGTCGCTCGGTTGGTACGCCGTGGTGCTGGTGGTGGCGGCGGTGGCGACGGCGGCGCTCACCTGGCCGGCCCGCTGGCTGTCGAGCCGGGTCGGCTACGTGGCCCTGCCCGGCGACCGCATGGTGCACGACAAGGCCACCCCGTACGGCGGCGGCGCGGCGATGCTGGTCGGGTTTCTCGTCGCCATGATCGTCGCCGCCCTCGTCCCCGGGCTCCACGTGGTGTTCGCCAGCTCGTCGGAGCCCCTCGGGGTGGTGCTCGCCGGCACGGCGATCTTCGCCGTGGGGCTGATCGACGACGTGCGCGACATGTCCGCTCCGGCCAAGATGGCCGGGCAGGTCCTCGCAGCCAGCATCTTGTACTTCCTCGGGGTCACGATGTACCAGTTCAAGGTGCCATTCGGCACCGTGCTGCACACCCAGTTCATCGTGCTCAGCCCGGGGCTCACCCCGCTCATCACCGCCCTGTGGGTGATCGCCCTCACCAACGCGGTCAACCTGATCGACGGCCTCGACGGCCTGGCCGCCGGGGTGGTGGCCATCGGCGGGGGCGCGCTGGCGGTCTACGGCCTGCGGCTCATGCAGCTCGGGCTGCTCCAGACCGACAACGTCGGCCCCCTCTGCGCGGTGATCGCCTGCGGGATCTGCCTGGGGTTCCTGCCGTTCAACTTCTCTCCCGCCCGGATCTTCATGGGCGATGCCGGCGCCCTGCTGCTCGGGCTGCTGATGTCCGCCGCCACCATGGTCATCGGCGGCCGCACCGCGCCGACCAGCGGCGTGACCTACTTCTTCTTCGCCCCGCTGTTCATCCCGGTGCTGATCCTGGGCGTGCCGCTGCTCGACATGGGGTTCGCTTTCGTGCGGCGCACCGCCCGGGGGACCGGCTTCCACACCCCGGACAAGGACCACATCCACCACCGCCTGATGCGGCTCGGCCACGGCCACCGTCGCAGCGTCCTGATCCTGTGGGCCTGGACGGCCCTGCTGTCGGGCTTCGTCCTGTTTCCCCTCTTCATCCACCAGGTCAACGCCGTGATCCCCTTCGGCGCCGCGGCGCTCGGGGTCGGCCTGTTCACGCTGTTCCATCCGGGGCTGCGCCGGGGCGCGCTCGACGCCGACGAGCCCGCCGGCGCATCGTCGCGCCCCGCCGGGCGTGCGGGTCCCGACGGCCCCGTGTCCCCGGTGCCCAACGGGCGCTCGCAGCCCAAGATCGCCGGTTCGCGTCGGGCGGCGGTCGCCCCGCCGTCCGGGGTCGCCCCGCCCCCGCTGCCCCTGGCCAGAGCGACGCACGCCCACCACGACGGCCCCCGGGAGCCCGGGAGCGAGGCCCGGGGCAACGGCGCGCCCGAACAGGCCCGCCGCCGCCATGGACTGCGGCTCGGCCCCGATGGCCGCCCACCACCCCCCGACCGGTGAGCCGGCTCGGCCCCGGTGGCCGCCCACCATCCCCCGACCGGTGAGCCGGCGACGGCCCGGCGACGCCCGGCGCGACGGCGCCCCTGAGAGGGTGCGTTCCGTTTTGCCTGGGACCCGACCAGGTGCGATGATTGCCGCCGTGTTAATTCCCCCCTTCGCCGGGAACGGGCGCCCGAACGGGTCCCCTGTCGGCGAAGTCGGCGCGACAGCCAGCGCGTGAGCTCCGGAACTCGGATCGATGCACCCCCTCCACACCCCTGCTGACGCGGCACGGGCAGGCATCGATGACCCCCGATCCCGACGACCCGGCTGCGGAGCCGGCGGGGAGCGGACCGTCTCGGCAGCCCGGGCTGGGCGACTTCTTCTGGATGGGCACGGCCTGCGCGGTCAGCGTCGTGGGCGCCGGTGCGCTCGGCTACGGGCTCGACTCGTGGCTCGGCACGACGCCGTGGCTCTCGTTCGCCGGCCTGGCCTTCGGCATCGTGTCGGCCGTGCTGCTGGTGGTGGCACAGCTCCGCAAGTTCTCCTGAGCGGGCCGCGCCTCGCGGGGGCGCTCGGGACCCGGCCGGTCGTCGCAATCGGTGGCCGCTTCCCGAAGGCCCCGGGAACCGGGGGTTAGTGCCGATGTTCGACCGGTTCTCCCTGCCCGACCTCGCCCGAGTGTCGAGACGCACCGTCATGGGTGCCGTCATCCTCGGCGTCGTCGGGCTCGTCGCCACCCTGCTCCTCAGCGCGCCGCTGGTCGGCCTGGGCCTGTGCATCGGGTTGGCGCTGGGCATCTTGAACTTCCGGCTCGTGCAGCGCGCCGTGGCGCGCACCGGCGCCAAGGCGCTGCGCAGCGCCCGCCGACCGCTCGCCCTCAACACCCTCGGCCGGCTGGCGTTCGTGTCGGTCGTCGCCATCGGGCTCCTGTTCGTGTCCTTCGACCTCGGTCTGGGCGTGATGGCCGGCCTGGCGGCGTTCGAGTTCCTCCTCCTGTTGAACGTGGCCCGCTCGATGATGCAGATGGGCGGCAGCCTGCTGGCGCTGCCGGGCAACGTGCTCGATGCCGACGCCCGGGCCCTCGACGATCCCGACGAGACGGCCTGACCGGCGCGCCGTGCCCCCCGTCCTCTCCTCCCCGCTGCTGGCCACCACGATCTCGGTGGGCGAGCACGTCCAGAAGAAGCTGTTCGGCCTGACCGTGGACGTCGACACCATCTGGGCGACCGGCGCCGCGCTCGTCGTGGTCATCGTGCTGGCCTTCGTGCTGCGGCGCCAGGTCACGAGCGGGGTGCCCGGCCGCCTGCAGGCGGCGTGGGAGATGATGGTCGAGGCGGTGACCCGCCAGGTGGAGGGGTCGATCGGGCCCCGCGGCGCCTCGGTCATCCCGCTGGCCACGACCCTGTTCGTGTTCATCCTGATCTGCAACATCTTCGCCGTGGTGGGCGTGGGAGCCCGCTACGAGTGGCTCGCCGCGCCGAACGCCGACATCAACCTGCCGGCGGCGATGGCGATCTTCGTCATCCTGCTCGTCCACGTCTCCTCGCTGCGGGCCCGAGGACCGATCGGCTACGTGAAGCACTACCTCACCCAGCCCTTCCCGATCTTCCTGCTGCCGTTCAACCTGTTCATCAACCTGGTCGAGGAGATCTCCAAGCCGATCACCCTGGCCCTCCGGCTCTTCGGCAACATCCTGTCGGGCACCCTGATGCTGTCCCTGATCGCCTACCTCGGGGTGTGGAAGCTCGGATCGGCGCCCATCGGCGACGTGCTGGTGTTCCCGGTATCGATCCTGTGGAAGTCGTTCGACCTCGCCATCGGCGCCATCCAGGCGTTCATCTTCGCCCTGCTCACCATCTTGTACTTCGACGTGGCCATGAGCACCGAGCACGGTGACGTGCCGGTGACCCCCGCCGGACCCGACCACTCCGCCGACGAGCGCACCCCGGCGGACCGCATCGGGCCGTTGGCGGTCCCCGTCGGCTCGACCGACTAGCCAGTTCCCCTACCAAAGGAGAAGTACCAAATGGCAGACACGACGCAGCAGGCCATCCAGCTGGCCGGCGCCATGGTCGGCGGCGGCCTCGCCCTGGGTGGCGGTGCGGTGGGCGCGGCGATCGGCGACGGCCTCGCCGGTAGCCAGACCATCGCCGGGGTGGCGCGTCAGCCCGAGGCGCAGGGGCGGCTGTTCACCATCATGTTCCTGACCGTCGGTCTGGTGGAGGCCATGTACTTCATCAACCTGGCCTTCACCGCACTGTTCATCTTCTCCCTCTACAAGAAGTAGCCGAGCACAAAAGGAGCCGGGGCCGGCGGCAGCCGAGGCCAGACGCAGGCCGCCACGACCAGTAGTTCCCGAGCAGCAGGTCAGCAGCAGGTGAGTACCCGACCGATCCCACGAGGCTGAGCATCATGCAGAGCGCCACGAGCAACTTCTTGATCCCCAACGCGACGTTCATCGTCGAGCTGGTGGCGTTCCTGGTCGTGCTGGCCGTCGTCGGCAAGTACGTGCTGCCCTTCCTCAACCGGGTGCTGGTCGAGCGGGCCGAACGGATCCGGACGGAGCTCGAGGCGGCGAACGCGGCGCGCGCCGAGGCCCAGGCAGCGGACGAGGAGCGCCGGGCGGCGCTGGAAGAGGCCCGCCAGCAGGCCCGCGAGATCGTGGGACAGGCCAACCGCATCGCCGAGCAGGTCCAGAACGATGCCCGCGAGCGGGCCCAGGCCGAGCACGACCGGGTGGTGGCGGCGGCCGAGTCCGAGGTGGCCCTCGCCCGCCGCCGCGCCGTCGACGAGGCGGCGGAGCGCATCGGGGACCTGGTGCTCGACGTGGTGGAGCGGGTGATCGGCCGCGAGGTCGACGCGCAGGCCCACCGCGACCTCATCGACGAGGCGGTGGCCGCGCTGACCGCGGACGGCGCCGCCAGCGGGGCGGCCGTGGGCCGGGCCACCGGACAGGCCTCGTGAACCCGAGGCTCGAGGGCTACACGGCGGCGGTGCTCGAGGCGCCCGGGGCCGACGCGGCGGCGCTGGCCGACGACCTGGCGGCGGTCGAGCGGGCGGTGCTCTCCAACGGCGCCCTCCGCTCCGCCCTCACCGACACCGCGGTGCCGGGGGCCGGGCGGCGGGCGGTGATCGAGGATCTCCTGGCCGACCGGGTGGCGCCCGATGCCCGCCGGATCGTCGGGTTCGCCGCCGAGGCGGTGCCCGCCCCCGAGGTCCCCTCGGCCATCGGGTGGACGGCCCAGCGGGCCCGGCTGGTCGCCGAATCCCGGGGCTCGGGCGAGAGCCCGCTCGGGCACAGCCAGGCCCGTGAGCGGGTGGGGGGCTTCGCGGCGGCGCAGTTCGAGGGGCTCGACGTGCGGGCGCTGGAGGAGGTCGAGGACGAGCTGTTCCGCTTCGCCCGGGTGGTCGAGTCGACGCCGGAGCTTCGGGCGGTGCTCACCGACCCCGAGCTGCCGGCGGCGGCCCGGCGGGGCGTGGTCCGCTCCCTGCTGAGCGGGCGGGCGCTCGAGGCGACGGTCCGGCTGGTCGAGTTCACGGTGGTCGGCGGCCGGGCCCGCGACCTGGTGGGCACCCTCGACTGGCTGGTCGAGCGGACCGCCCAGGCGAGAGGGTGGCGGGTGGCCCGGGTGCGGTCGGCCGGCGACGTGGACGGCGAGGAGCGCGAGCAGCTGGTGTCCTCGCTCAGCCGGCTGGCGGGCCAGCCGGTCGAGCTGCAGGTCACCCAGGACCCCGCCCTGCTCGCCGGCGTGCTGCTCGAGATCGGCGACCTGCAGGTCGACGCCACGGCGATCGGCCGCCTGCGGGCGCTGCGCGAGCACCTGTCGCCGGCCAACTGGCACCGTCCGGCGAGCGGCGCCACCGAAGGGGACGCACCACGGCAGGGCGCGGGCCGAGGGCCCGGCCACCAGAGCGAGGGAGCAGGCTGACATGGCAGAGCTGACGATCGACGCCAACGAGATCACCGAGGCTCTCCGGCGCCACGTCGAGGACTACTCGGCCTCGGTGGACGCCGAGCAGATCGGGCGGATCGTGGAGGTCGGCGACGGCATCGCCCGCATCTCGGGCCTCCCCGGCGCGGCGGTGAACGAGCTGCTCGAGTTCGAGGACGGAACCCTCGGGCTGGCCCTCAACCTCGACGAGGACACCATCGGCGCCGTCGTGCTCGGCAACGTGGACAGCATCGAGGAGGAGCAGGTCGTTCGGGCGACCGGTCGCATCCTGTCGGTCCCGGTGGGCGACGCCCTGCTCGGCCGGGTCGTCGACGCACTCGGCCAGCCCATCGACGGCAAGGGCCCGGTGGCCACCGAGGCGACCCGCCGGATGGAGGTGCAGGCCCCGGGGATCGTCGGTCGTCAGCCGGTGTCCGAGCCGCTGCAGACCGGCATCAAGGCGATCGACGCCATGACCCCGATCGGTCGCGGCCAGCGGGAGCTGATCATCGGCGACCGCAAGACGGGGAAGAGCACCGTGGCCGTCGACACCATCCTCAACCAGCGGGGCCAGGGCGTGAAGTGCATCTACGTGGCGATCGGCCAGAAGAACTCCTCGGTCGCCCAGACGGTCGCCACGCTCGAGCAGCACGGGGCCCTGGCCTACACGGTGGTAGTCGTGGCCTCGGCCGGCGACCCGGTGCCCTACAAGTACCTGGCGCCCTACTCGGGGTGTGCCATGGGCCAGCACTGGATGGAGCACGGCGAGCACGCCCTCATCGTCTACGACGACCTGTCCAAGCAGGCCGAGGCGTACCGGACGATCTCGTTGCTCCTCCGGCGCCCGCCGGGCCGCGAGGCCTACCCCGGCGACGTCTTCTACCTCCACAGCCGGCTGCTCGAGCGCGCCGCCAAGCTCTCCGACGAGCTCGGGGGCGGGTCGCTCACCGCCCTGCCGATCATCGAGACCAAGGCCGGGGACATCTCGGCGTACATCCCGACCAACGTGATCTCGATCACCGACGGCCAGGTGTTCTTGGAGTCCGACCTGTTCTACGCCGGGGTCCGGCCGGCCATCAACGTGGGCAACTCGGTCAGCCGGGTGGGCGGGGCGGCCCAGATCAAGGCCATGAAGACCGTGTCGGGCACCCTCAAGCTCGACCTGGCCCAGTTCCGCGAGCTGGAGGCCTTCGCCACCTTCGGCTCCGAGCTCGACAAGGTGAGCCAGGCCCAGCTCGACCGGGGGGCCCGGCTCACCGAGCTCCTCAAGCAGCCCCAGAACGAGCCGGTGCCGGTGGAGGAGCAGGTGCTGGTGGTCTACGCCGGCACCAACGGCTGGGTGGACTCGGTGCTGGTCGGCGACGTCCGGCGGTTCGAGTCCGAGCTGCGCGCCTCGTTCCGGGCCAACCAGGCCGACCTGCTGGCCCAGATCCGCGACACGGGCACCCTGCCCGATGCCGCGGCGATGGACAAGGCGCTGCAGTCGTTCGTCGACGGCTTCGCGCCCACCTCGGCGGACTGAACGATGGCCGGTGGCCAGGAGCGGGTGCTGCGGCGCCGGATCCGCAGCGTGCAGTCGACCAAAAAGATCACCAAGGCGATGGAGCTGATCGCCGCGTCGCAGATCCTGCGGGCCCAGAACCGCATGGCCGCCAACCGCCCCTACCGGGCCGGGATGGCCCGCATCATCCGTGAGGCCGCGGCCGGCGACCCGGCGGCGGCCGAGCAGCTGCTGGGGGAGCCGGCCGAGCGCCACGTGGTGAGCGTGCTGGCCCTGGTGGCGGACCGGGGGCTCTCGGGCCCCTACAACTCGTCGGTGCTCCGGGCCACCGAGCGCCTGGTGGCCGACCTGCGGGGCCAGGGCATCGAGGTGCGGCTCTTCAGCGTGGGCAAGAAGGCCCAGTCCTACTTCCGGTTCCGGGGCCACGACGTCTCCGAGTCCTTCGTCGGCCTGAGCGAGCGCCCCACCTTCGCCCAGGCCCGCGAGGTGGCCGACGCCGTGGCGGCGGACTTCCTCGGGGGCCGCAGCGACCAGGTGCTGCTGGTCTCCACCCGCTACCGGTCGGCCGGCTCCCAGGTGGTCGAGGTGCGCCAGCTCCTGCCCGTCGCCCTGCCCGAGGGCGAGGAGGCCGACGGGGCCGGGGCGCCCGGCGCCCCATCGGGGGGGTACACCGAGTTCGAGCCCGACGTCCAGACCCTGCTGGCCGAGCTGGCCCCGAAGGCGGTCGAGTCGGAGATCTTCACCGCCCTGCTGGAGGGCGCGGCCTCGTTCTTCACCGCCCAGCAGCGGGCCATGGCGGCGGCGAGCGAGAACGCCGACGAGCTGATCCGCACGCTCAGCCGCACCATGAACCGCGCCCGCCAGGACGCCATCACCACCGAGATCATGGAGATCGTCGGCGGAGCGGAAGCGCTCCGCCAGTCGAAGGGAGCCTGAGCCCGATGACCACCACCGCACCGCGCGCCGCCGAGCCATCCAGCCCGGCGCTGGAGGAGGGACGCGTCGTCGCCATCGCCGGTCCCGTCGTCGACGTGGAGTTCCCACTCCACGCCCTGCCCGAGATCAACTACGCGGTCGAGATGGACCTCACCCTCGAAGGCAGGTCGTTGACGGTGTCCGCCGAGGTGGCCCAGCAGATCGGCGAGGGCCGCGTGCGGTGCATCTGCATGCAGCCGACCGACGGGCTCGTGCGGGGCGCGCCGGTGCGCAACACCGGGCGGGGGATCGCGGTGCCGGTGGGCGACGCCGTGCTCGGCCACGTGTTCAACGTGCTCGGGGCGCCGCTCGACACCGACGACATCGGCCCGGTCGCCGACCGCTGGGAGATCCACCGGCCGGCGCCCAACTTCGACCAGCTCGAGCCGCGCGCCCAGATGTTCGAGACGGGGATCAAGGTCATCGACCTGCTCGAGCCCTACGTCCAGGGGGGCAAGATCGGCCTGTTCGGGGGGGCGGGCGTCGGCAAGACGGTCCTCATCCTCGAGATGATCAACCGGGTGGCCACCAACCACGGCGGGGTGTCGGTGTTCGCCGGGGTGGGCGAGCGCACCCGCGAGGGCACCGACCTGTGGCTCGAGATGCGCGAGTCGGGGGTGATGGAGAAGGCGGCCCTGGTGTACGGCCAGATGGACGAGCCCCCCGGGGTCCGCCTGCGGGTCGGGCTGGCGGCGCTCACCATGGCCGAGTACTTCCGGGACGTCCAGAACCAGGACGTGCTGCTGTTCGTCGACAACATCTTCCGGTTCGTCCAGGCCGGCTCGGAGGTCTCCACCCTGCTCGGCCGCATGCCCTCGGCCGTGGGCTACCAGCCCACCCTGGCCGACGAGATGGGGGAGCTGCAGGAGCGGATCACCTCGACCCGGGGCCGGTCGATCACCTCGGTCCAGGCGGTCTACGTGCCGGCCGACGACTACACCGACCCGGCGCCGTTCACCACCTTCACCCACCTCGACGCCACCACCGAGCTGTCGCGCCAGATCGCCGCGCTCGGGATCTACCCGGCGGTCGACCCGCTGGCGTCCACCTCGAACATCCTCACGCCCGAGATCGTGGGGGAGCGCCACTACCAGGTGGCCCGCCAGGTCCAAGGGGTGCTCCAGCGCTACCGGGAGCTGCAGGACATCATCGCCATCCTGGGCCTCGACGAGCTCTCCGAGGAGGACCGGGTGATCGTCTCGCGCGCCCGCAAGATCCAGCGCTTCTTGTCCCAGCCCTTCAACGTCGGCGAGGTCTTCACCGGGTTGAAGGGGGTGACGGTGCCGATCGACGAGACCGTCGAGTCCTTCGACGCCCTGGTCCGCGGCGACCTCGACGACGTGCCCGAGCAGGCGTTCCTGAACGTCGGGGGGGCCGACTCGGTGCGGGCTAAGGCGGCGACCCTCGAGGAGGGCCGGAGCTGATGCCCGACGGCGTGTTCGCGGTGGAGGTCGTCACCCCGGAGCGGCGGCTGGTCGACGGGTCCGCCCGGGCCGTCGTGCTCCGCAGCTCGGAGGGCGACCTGACCGTGCTCGACGGCCACACCCCCCTCATCGCCGACATCGTCCCGGGTGAGGTGCGGGTGGACCGGCCCGAAGGCGACCCGGTCCGCCTGGCCGTCCACGGCGGCTACCTGCAGGTGGGACCCGAGGGCGACCCGGCGACCGACGGCGCCGAGCCGGTCGCTGGCCGGGACCAGCGGGCGACGACCCGGGTGACGGTGCTGGCCGGGGTGGCCGAGCTCGCCGACGAGATCGACCCCGAGCGGGCCGAGCAGGCCCGCGAGCAGGCCGAGCGCCGGGTGGAGGAGCTGCGGGCGGCGGTGGCCGCCGGCGGGGCCCCGGGCGCGCCGGGCTCGCCGGGCGGGGCCGCCGGCGATGCCGGTCCGGCACCCACGGCCGAGGAGCGTCAGCTGGCCCAGGCCGAAGCGGCGCTCCGGCGTGCCGAGGTGCGACTGCAGGTCGCCTCGACGCACTGAGCGCCCGGGGCCGCCGACCGGCGGCGCCGAGTCAGGTGAACTCGATCGAGCTGAGCTCGGCCAGCTTGGCGAGCGGGTGGCTGGCGTCGATCTTGCGCAGCGTCCCCGAGCGCGATCGCATCACCAGGGACTGGGTGGTGGCGCCGAACTCGTGGTAGCGGACGCCCTGCAGGAGCTCGCCGTCGGTGACCCCGGTGGCGGCGAAGAAGCAGTTGTCGCCCTTGACCAGGTCGTCGGTGGTGAGCACCGCCTCGAGGTCGTACCCGGCGTCGACGGCCGCCTGACGCTCGGCCTCGTTGCGGGGCCACAGGCGACCCTGGATCTCCCCCCCCATGCACTTGAGGGCCGCCGCCGCCAGGACGCCCTCGGGCGTGCCGCCGACCCCGAAGAGGATGTCGGCGCCCGAGCTGGGCCAGCCGGTGGCGATCGCCCCGGCGACGTCGCCGTCGGTGATCAGCCGGATGCGGGCGCCCGCCGCCCGTACCTCGGCGATCAGGTCGGCGTGCCGGGGCCGGTCGAGGATCACCGCCGTCAGATCCCGCACCGGCTGCCCGAGCGCCGCCGAAAGGGCGGCCAGGTTCTCGGTCGGGGAGCGGCGGATGTCCACCGATCCCTTGGCCCGGGGGCCCACCGCGATCTTCTCCATGTAGACGCACGGTCCGGGGTCGAACATGGTGCCCCGCTCCGATGCGGCGATCACCGCCAGCGCGCCACCCCGTCCGAGCGCGGTCGGGGTGGTGCCGTCGATGGGGTCCACCGCGATGTCGGTGGCGGGGGGCGAGCCGTCGCCGATCTGCTCGCCGTTATAGAGCATGGGTGCGGCGTCCTTCTCGCCCTCCCCGATCACCACCACGCCGTCCATCGACACGGTGGAGAGCACCACCCGCATCGCGCTGACGGCCGCCCCGTCGGCGCCCTCCTTGTCCCCCCGGCCCATCCACCGGCTCGCGGCCATGGCGGCCACCTCGGTCACCCGCACCAGCTCGAGAGCCAGGTTCCGGTCCGGGGCCTGCCCGTGGCGCGCCACGGGGACGACCCTAGCTGCCGCGCACCTGGCGCGACGACGGCCGCCCGGGCCGGCGGGGCCGGCGGGCGGTCGGGTCGCCCGGCTCGAGCAGCCGGCCCGGGCGATCCCCGGGCGAGCCTCCCCCGGGCCGCCATACTTGGGCCCGTGGAACGCTTCGTGGTCCGACCCAACGGCCCGCTCTCGGGGACCATCCGCGCCGGCGGCGCCAAGAACTCGGTCCTCAAGCTGATGGCGGCGTGCCTGCTCGCCGAGGGTCGCCACGTGCTGCACAACGTGCCGCACATCACCGACGTCGCCACGATGGCCGAGGTGCTGAGCTCGCTCGGGGCGTCGGTGGCGCGGCAGGGCCCAGGCGACCTGGTCATCGACGTGCCGTCGCCCGACGAGCTGGTCCCCGAGGCGCCCTACGAGCTGGTGGAGCGCATGCGGGCGTCGGTGGTGGTGCTCGGGCCGTTGCTGGCCCGGTGCGGCCAGGCCCGGGTCTCGTTGCCGGGCGGGGACGATTTCGGCTCGCGCCCGATCGACTTCCACCTCAACGGGCTGGGCGCCATGGGCACCGAGTTCTCGACCGCCCACGGCTACGTGGACGGTCGGGTGGGGGACCGGACCACCACCCACCGCCTGGTCGGGACCAAGGTGGTGCTCGAGTACCCGAGCCACACCGCCACCGACAACCTCGTCATGGCCGCCTGCCTGGCCAAGGGCACCACGGTGATCGAGAACGCAGCCCGTGAGCCCGAGCTGTGCGACCTGGTGCGGTTCCTCAACGCGATGGGGGCGGACGTGCGGGGGGCCGGCACGTCGCGCCTGGAGATCGAGGGGGTCGACGAGCTGCACCCGGTCGAGCACCGGGTGATCGGGGACCGGGTGGTGGCCGCCACCTACCTGGCCGCGGTCGGGCTGGCCGGGGGCGACGTGACGGTCGAGGACGCCCGGGTCGACCACATGGACATGCTCCTGCGCAAGCTGGTCCAGACCGGGGTGAGCATCGAGCAGACCGCCGACGGCCTCCGGGCGGTGTCCGAGGGCCGGCTCCGGTCGGCCGACGTGGCGACCTTGCCGTATCCGGGCGTGGCGACCGACTACAAGCCGCTGCTCGTCACCGTGCTGGCGGTGGCCGACGGGGTGGGCATCGTCACCGAGAACCTCTTTTCGGGTCGGTTCCGCTACGTGGACGAGCTGCGCCGGATGGGCGCCGACGTCCGGACCGAGGGCCACCACGTGGTGGTGCGGGGGGTCTCGCGGCTTTCGGGGGCGCCGGTGCGGGCGCCCGACATCCGGGCCGGCGCGGCGCTGGTGCTGGCGGGGCTGGTGGCCGAGGGCACCACCGAGGTGAGCGGCGCCGAGCACGTGGACCGGGGGTACGAGGACCTGGCCGGCGCGTTGCGGTCCCTCGGCGCCGACGTGGAGCGCCGATGACTCCCGAGCGTCGAGCCCCCGTCGGGCCCCAGGACGTCGATGCCCTGCTGGCGGCGGCGGGAGGGGGGAGCCAGGTCGCCCTGGCCCGCCTGCTGTCCCTGGTCGAGCGGGGAGGACCGGCATCGCGCCGCGTCGCCGAGATCGCCTATGCCAGCCCGCCGCCGTACTCGGTCGGGCTGACCGGGGCCCCCGGCGCGGGCAAGTCCACCCTGACCGACCACCTCATCGCCGCGGCGCGCCGCGGTTGGCCGGCCGTCGCGCCGTCCGAGCTCGCTGCGCCGGACGCCGAGGGGGCCGGGCCGGCTGCGCGGGACGCCGAGCGGGCCGAGCCGCCCGACCAGACCGAGCCGGCTGCGCGGGACGTCGAGCCGGCCGAGCCGATCGAGCCGATCGATCAGATCGCCGTCCTGGCCGTCGATCCGTCCTCGCCGTTCAGCGGCGGGGCCATCCTCGGCGACCGGATCCGGATGCAGGACCACGCCACCGACCCCAGCGTGTACATCCGATCGATGGCCACCCGGGGCCACCTGGGCGGCCTGGCCCTGGCGGTGCCCGACGCGGTGCGGCTGCTCGGCGCCGTCGGCAAGCCGGTGGTGCTGATCGAGACGGTGGGGGTCGGCCAGATGGAGGTCGAGGTGGCCTCGGCCGCCGACACTACGGTGGTGGTCGTCAACCCCGGTTGGGGCGACGCCATGCAGGCCAACAAGGCGGGGCTGCTGGAGGTGGCCGACATCTTCGTCATCAACAAGGCGGATCGTCCCGGGGTCGCCGAGGCCAAACGGGATCTCCACCAGATGCTCGACCTGTCGGGCCACGTGGACTGGCGACCGCCCATCGTCGAGACGGTGGCCGCCAACGGATCGGGGATCGCCGAGCTGTGGGCCCAGGTCGCCGCCCATCGCGCCCACCTGGTCGACGCCGGGTTGCTCGCCTCGCGTCGGGCCGGTCGGCTGGAGGCCGAGCTGCGGCGGATCCTGCTGGCCGAACTGGCGGCCCGGGTGGCCGACGTTGCCTCGGGGCCGGTGTTCGCCGAGGCCATGGCGGCGGTGGTCGAGGGCGGCCTCGATCCCTACCGGGCGGCCGACCGGGTGCTGGCGGCCCACCCGGGGCCGGGCCCCGACGCCACTGCTGCCCCCGAGCGTCGGGTACGGTTCGCAGGTGGCTGATGCCGATGCCCCCGACGACGAGCGCGCCGCGAGGTCCGGGGTGTTCGTGACCACCGACCGGCGGCCCGACGGGGTGGCCGTGGTCCGCCTCGATCGCCCCAAGGCCAACGCCCTGTGCCTCGAGCTGCTCGACCAGCTGGAGGCCGTGGCCAAGGCGCTGGCGGCCGACCCCCCGGGGGCGGTCGTCGTGTGGGGCGGGGAGCGCATCTTCGCCGCCGGGGCGGACATCAACGAGCTGGCGAACACGCCTCCGGGCACCGTGGCCGACCGCTTCCACGCCGCGCTGGGAGCGCTCGCCGAGGTGCCTCGGGCGACCATCGCGGCCGTCAACGGCTTTGCCCTGGGGGGCGGGCTGGAGCTGGCGCTGGCCTGTGATTTCCGGGTCGCCTCGTCCGAGGCCCGGCTGGGCCTGCCCGAGGTGCTCCTCGGCATCATCCCCGGCGGCGGCGGCACCCAGCGCCTGCCCCGGCTGATCGGGCCGTCGCGGGCCAAGGACCTCATCCTGTCGGGGCGCCAGGTGCAGGCGGACGAGGCCCTGGCCATGGGCCTGGTGAACCGGGTGGTGCCCTCGGCCGAGGTCTTCGACGCGGCCCTGCAATGGGCGGCCGAGCTGGCCCGAGGGGCGGTGGTGGCCCAGTCCCTCGGCAAGGCCGCCGTCGACCTGGGCGCGGAGACCACCCTCGCGGAGGCGCTGCACGTCGAGCGGGGCCGCTTCGTCGCCGCGTTTCGCACCGAGGATGCCGGGCGGGGCATCGCCTCGTTCATCGAGCACGGACCCGGCAAGGCGTCCTTCGTCGGGCGGTGACCCTCTCGCCGGCGCAGCCGACGGGCGACCACTCCTTTGACCCGTCGGCGCGCTGGTTCCAGCACGCCGTCTTCTACGAGGTCTTCATCCGCGGCTTCTACGACCGCAACGACGACGGGGTGGGGGACCTGCAGGGCCTGCGCGAGAAGCTGGACTACCTCGAGTGGCTGGGTGTGGACTGCCTGTGGCTGCTGCCGTTCTACCCGTCCCCGATGCGCGACGGCGGGTACGACATCGCCGACTTCTTCAACGTCCACCCCGACTACGGGACGCTCGGCGAGCTGATCGGCCTGCTCGAGGACGCCCACCGCCGGGGCATCCGGGTGATCGCCGACCTGATCATGAACCACACCAGCGACCAGCACCCGTGGTTCGTCGAGTCCCGCTCCAGCCGGACCAACCCCCGCGCCGACTGGTACGTGTGGAACGACGACGACCAGCGGTGGCCCGAGGCGCGGGTGGTCTTCACCGACGTTGAGCGCTCCAACTGGACCTGGGACGACGGTCGCCAGCAGTACTACTGGCACCGCTTCTACTCCCACCAGCCCGACCTCAACTACGACAACCCCGAGGTCGCCGACACCATGATCGACCTGGTCCGCTTCTGGTTGGACCTGGGCTTCGACGGCTTCCGGCTCGACGCCGTGCCGTACCTGTTCCAGCGCGACGGCACCGCCGGCGAGCACCTCCCCGAGACCCACCTCTACATCCGCCGGATCCGCAAGCAGCTCGAGGCGGACTACCCGGGCCGGATCCTGCTGGCCGAGGCCAACGGCTGGCCGGCGGACGTGGCGGATTACTTCGGCGAGGGCGACGAGTGCCACCTGTGCTTCCACTTCCCGTTGATGCCCCGGCTCTTCATGGCCGTCCGCCGCGAGCAGCGGTACCCGATCACCGAGATCCTCAGCCAGACCCCCACCCTGCCCGCCGGCTGCCAGTGGGCCATCTTCCTGCGGAACCACGACGAGCTCACGCTCGAGCAGGTGAGCGACGAGGAGCGGGACTACCTCTTCGCCGAGTACGCGAAGGATCCCCGCATGAAGCGGCACATGGGGATCGGGCGCCGCCTCGCCCCGCTGCTCGACGGCGACCGCCGGCTGGCCGAGCTGCTCTACTCGATGCTGCTGTCGCTGCCCGGCAGCCCGGTGATCTACTACGGCGACGAGCTGCTCATGGGGGACAACATCTACCTGGGGGACCGCGACTCGGTCCGCACCCCGATGCAGTGGTCCCCGGACCGCAACGGGGGGTTCTCCAAGGCCGACTTCGCGCAGCTCTACCTGCCGCCGTCGATGGACCCGGTCTACGGGTTCGGGGCGGTCAACGCCGAGGCCCAGCTCCGCAACCCCGGCTCGTTCCTGCACTGGCTGCGGGGGATGCTGGTCGAACGGCGGGGGCTGCCCGTCCTCGGGGCGGGCGAGATGGAGCTGATCTCGTGCCCCAACCCCTCGGTGCTGGCGTACGTGCGTTCGGGCGAGGTGGCCGACGTGCTCGATCCCGGGCCGGGCGGCGCTCCGGCCGGGCCCTCGAGCGGGCCGACCGGGGCGGCGACGTACCCGGTGCCGATCGACGGCATCGGGGTGCCCGACGACCTCCGGCCGCCCGGCACCGCCGGCTGGCAGCACTGGGACGAGCAACCGAGCGGGGTCCGCACGCTGCCGGCGGGGAACGAGGGACCGGGGGTCGCATCGGTGCACCGGTCCCAGGCGGTCCTCTGCGTGCACAACCTCAGCCGGTTCGCCCAGCCCGCCGAGCTGGTGCTCGGCCGATGGGCGGGCTACACGCCGATCGAGGTCCTGGGCCGGGTGCCGTTTTCAGTCATCGGCGACGAGCCGTACCACGTGACGCTCGGGCCCTATGGCTATCTGTGGTTCGACCTGGTCGAGAGCCCGCCGGTCCCCGAGGACCTGTTGCCATGAGCGGGCCGGGGGGCATGATGCTCGAGCTGACCGAGGACCGCCGCGCGCCCCTGGCACGCCTGGTCGCCGCCTGGGCGACCCGCCGGGCTGCCGAAGCGGCCGAGCGGGGGCCGGCCGAGCGTCGGGCGGCCGAGGAGGTGGACGTCGAAGAGGTGGAGGTCCTGCGCTCGGGCAGGCCGGCGCTGCTCGACGTGCTGGCCAAGGTCGACGGGCGTTCCGTGCACGCCGTGCTCGGCGTCCGCTCCGGGGAGGGCGGGCAGGCGACGGCGCCGGCGGCCGAGGACGGCCTCGGCCTCCTGCAGGACGACGACGGGCTGGCGGTGGTGATCGACGCCGCCCGCGACGCCCAGCTGGCGCCCCTGGTGCTCGAGGCGGTGACCGGGGAGAGCTCGGCGCGCGAGTCGGCGGTTGTCGTGAGCGACGACGAGGACGCCACGGTGCTCGAGTTCGACGACTGCTCGCTGACGGTCTTCTCGTCGCTCACCTCGGGGCCCGACCCGGCGGTCGAGCTCCTGCTGGCGCTGGACGAGGCCGGCTTCAACCACCTGGCGGCGCCGCTCGCCGTGTGGCGGCGCCGGGGACACGACCTGGGCGTGGTGCAGGAGCTGCTGGCGGGCAGCGCCGGCGGCTGGGCGCTCGCGCTGACCTCGCTGCGGGACCTCTACGGGTCGGGCGGGCCGCCCGAGGAGGCCGGCGGCGACTTCGGGCCCGAGGCCCAGGCCCTCGGCACCATGACCGCCCGGATGCACCTGGCCCTCGATCGCGCCTTCGGCCGCCACGAGGTCCCGGTGGCCGGGTGGGGCGAGCAGGTGGGCGCGATGGTCGAGGAGCTGGCCCCGGCGCTCCTCGACGACCCGTCGGCCGCCGCCGCGCTCGAGGCGGTGGTCGGCTCCGCCGACGTCGGGGTGGAGCTGCGGACCCACGGCGACTTCCACCTGGGGCGGACGGCCCGGACCGATCTGGGCTGGGTGGTCTCGGACTGCCGGCCCGGCGGCCAGCCCCCCGGGGCGACCCAGCCGACGCTCCGTTCGCCCCTGGCCGACGTGGCCGACATGCTCTGGTCCATGCATCACGTCTCGACGGTCGCCGCCACCGAGCGCGACGCGACGGGCCGGGCGGGGTTGGCCCCGCTGGCCCAGGCGTGGGCGAGCCGTAACCGCTTCGCCTTTTTGGAGGCCTACCTGGCGCAGCCGGGGATCGAGGACCTGGTGTCCCACGACCGGGCGACCGTCCGCCGCCTGGTGGCCCTCTTCGAGCTCGAGCGGGCCGTGCTCACCGGCGGCCACTGAGCACCGGCCGGCGGGCGGTGGCCTGCCGGCCGGGAGTCGGCCTCAGCGGGCGAGGGCCGCCACCCGCAGATGGCCGGCGGCGTCCTCGGGGGCCACCACGTTGATGGCCACGCCGGTGCCCATCTCGAAGCCGGCCCGGGTGGTCACCTTCGGCCAGACGTGGGCGTGCCAGTGGAACGGCTCGTTCACCCGGTACGGCGCCGAGTGGAAGACCAGGTTGTAGGCGACGTCGCCCACCTGCTCGCGCAGCTGGCCGAGGCAGGTCCGCAGGGCCCGACCGACCGACACGAGGTCCTCGGTGGCGCTCCGGTAGAGGTGGGGTGAGTGGCCCCGGGGCATGACCAACATCTCGTAGGGCACGGCGCTCCAGAACGGGCAGACCACCATGACCCGGTCGTCGGCGTAGACGACCCGATGCCCGACCGACTCCTCGGCGTCGATGGTGGTGCACAGCAGGCAGCTGCCGGCGAAGCGGGCGAAGCGGGCCTGCTCCTCGGCGAGCTCCCGCGGCACGAACGACATGCCCAAGAGCTGCCCGTGGGGATGCTCGAGAGAGGCGCCGGCCTCGCGGCCCGAGTTGACGATCGCCTGGGTGTACCGGAGGTTGGGGCGCTGGGAATGCTCCTCGATCCGATCCCGCAGGGCCGCCATCACCAGGCCGGACTGCTCGTCGGAGAGCATCGACCACGACGCCTCGTGCTCGGGCGACAGGATCAGGATCTCGTGGATGCCGCCTGCGGTGGCCTGGGTGAACACCGGTCCCCGGTTGGCCACCACGAAGGGCTCGTCGCCCGCGAACGCCGGGTAGAGGTTGGGCACGACCCGCACCAGCCAACCCCCGCTCGGGCCGTAGGTCTCGAGCGCCGGGGGACTGCTCTCCTCGTTGCCGGGGCAGAAGGGGCACGGCCGGCTGGTGTCGTCCTGGACCGGGTGCTCGGAGGGGACGGCGAAGGCGAACGGTCGGTCGGCCCGGCCCTGGCTGACGACGACCCATCGACCCGAGAGGGGGTCGAGGCGGAGCTGGTTCATGGGCGCCGTGACGCCTACTCGTGCGGTGCGATCATCTGGCGGAGCCCCCGGCTCTGCGGCGCGCCCGGTGCGCGTCATCGGTCGCCTCCCACGGTACCCCTTGGAGGGGGACCTGAGGTACATCCCTCGTCGAGTCCCTGCAGGTCACCGTGCCCGAGGGCCCGGGCGCCCCGGGCACGGGCCCCGTCCCAGCCAGAATGGGCCATGGCCGCCGCGAGCACTCCGACCGGCCCGGCCTTCGACGTCGTGCTGCTCGCCCACGTGGCCTGCACCCTGATCGCTCTGCTGACCATCGTCGTGAGTTGGGTCCAGGCGCGGCGGCTCGTCGTCGCGGTCGGGCCACCCGACGGGGGACCGGCCGGTCGGGGACCGGTCGAGGGGGGGCGAGCTCGTCGGGCGCCGAGCAGCCGGGCGGGCCGGGCGCCGGACGGCCCCGAGATCCTGGCGACGGCGGTGTCGCTGCGCCGGTATTACGGTGCCGGCACCAACTGGATCGGTCGGACCCTCCACGCCGTGCCGGTGCTGGGCTTCGTGCTCCTGGCGCTCTCGCACGGCGCCTACGGGCTCGACGACGGCTGGGTCCTGGGCGGCCTGGCGCTCTGGGCGGTGGCGGGGGGCGGTGCCGAGGGCGTCCTCTGGCCGACCGAGACGAGGATCGGCGCGGCCCTGGGTCGGCTGCCGGGGGGGCTTTCCGGTCGAGGGGTCCCTGGTCCGGGACGTGCTGGCGGCGTCGACCCCGGGGGCGCCATCGACTCGAGCGAGGTGGGGGTCGCCCTGGGCGCCCTGGTCGCCGACGGCCGCCGGGTCCAGCTGGTGGCGGCGGCGATCGGGGCGGCGCTGGTGGTGGCGATCGTGATGATGGTGGCCAAGCCCTGAGCCGACCGCCGGCCCTCAGGAACGCCGGGGCAGCTCCCCGGCCAGCAACGCCTGGGCCTCCTCGAGCCGGCCGTCGCGCACCAGGCCGGGCAGCGGTCCTTCGAGGAGGGCCGCCCAGTCGACCGACGCGGTCCCCTGGCCCCCGGCCCGCAGGCGCCGGCGGGTCGCCGCGAGCAGGACGGCCAGGGGACCGATCCCGCCTCCCAGGGCCGTCGCGATCTGCGAGCGGAGCCACGTGGCGAGGGCCGGGCTGCTCCCGCCGGTGGAGACGGCCACGCTGACCGGGCCCTCGCGGTGCACCGAGGGCAGCAAGAAGGTGCAGTGCTCGGCGTCGTCGGCGCTGTTCACCCAGATCCCGGCGGCGGTCGCGTCCTCGGCCACCGCCGCGTCCACCGCCGGAAGGCCGGTGGCGGTGACGACCAGCTGGAACCCGGCCGCCTCGCCGTGCCGGTAGGGGCGCCGCTCCACGGTAAGGGCTCCGGCGGTCGGGGACTGGGCACCGGCGCCGGCGGGGCCCGGGCGCAGGGCGTCGACCGAAGGATCGACCCGGGGCGCCACGAGGGTCACGACGGCCCCGCAGCCGAGCAGCCCGGCCGCCTTGCGGGCGGCGACGGGGCCGCCGCCGACCACCAGGCACGGGCGACCCTCGACCCGCAGGACCACCGGGTACAGCAGGGCCGGCGCGGTCATGTTCGGTGCGCTCATGTCCGGTGCGCTCATGTCCGGCGCGCCGCGATCAGCTCGACCTGCTTCGCTCGACCAGCTCGGGCGGCCCGACCATGCCGGCGGCCACTGTGGCGTTCGTCGCCTCGTCGACCAGGACGAAGCTGCCGGTGATCCGGTCCCGGCGGTAGCTGTCGAGCGCCAGCGGGCTGGCCGTGAGCAGCCGGACCACCCCGATCTCGTTGTCGGCCAGCTCGACCGCCGGTTGCAGGAGGAGCCCATTGACGTCCAGCACGGACTCGACCGTGCCGATCCGGCACGCCGTGACCCGGGTCGTGTGCTTCAGTCGGAGGCGGTCGCCGCCCCGTAGCGCCCGTTCGCCGAACCAGCAGACCGTGGCCTCGAACTCGCTCGTGACGAGGGGCGGCTCGTCGGCCGCGGCGATCAGGTCGCCGCGCGAGACGTCGAGGTCGTCGGCCAGGCGGACCGACACCGACAGGCCGACCGGAGCGACATCGAGCGGCCCGTCGAACCGCTCGATGGTCGACACGGTGGTGCGACGCCCGTCGGGGAGCACCACCACCTCGTCCCCCCGGTGGAGCGGCCCGCCGTTCACCATGCCGGCGTAGCTGCGCCCGCCTCCGGGGTGACGCAGCACCCACTGGACCGGCAGGCGGGCGCCGGTCCCCCGGTGCTGGCCGTGGGCGGCGGCCCACCGGCCCGCCGGGGCCGCCTCGAGCGCCTCGAGCACCGTCGGCCCCTCGTACCACGGAGCAGCATCCGACCGGTCCACCACGTTGTCGCCGTGGAGCGCCGACACCGGCACGACGGTGCAGGAGGCCACCCCCAGCCGGTGGGCCAGGACCGCCATCTCGTCGGCCACCCGGGCGTAGGCGTCGGGGTCCCACCCGGTCAGGTCCATCTTGTTGGCGCACACGAGCAGCTGGTCCACGCCGAGGAGCGAGGCGATGCACGTGTGCCGACGGGTCTGCTCGCGCAGCCCCACCGTGGCGTCGACCACCACCAGGGCCAGGTCGGCCGTGGAGGCGCCGGTGGCCATGTTCCGGGTGTACTGCACGTGGCCGGGGCAGTCGGCGATGACGAACTTGCGGGTGGGCGTGGCGGCGTAGCGGTAGGCCACGTCGATGGTGATGCCCTGTTCCCGCTCGGCCCGCAGGCCGTCGGTGACGAACGACAGGTCGACGGTGCCCACGCCGCGCCGACGCGACGCCTCGGCGACCGCTTCGAGCTGGTCGTCGAACAGCAGGCGGGTGTCGAACAGCAGGCGGCCGATCAGGGTCGACTTGCCGTCGTCGACCGAGCCCACGGCGGCGAACCGCAGGAGATCGACCACCGACTCGGGATCGCCACCGGGCGGGCCATCGGGGAGCGGAGCGCTCGTCACCGAGGGGGGCTCACCGGCGCCCCACCACGATCAGAAGTACCCCTCACGCTTCCTGTCCTCCATCGACGTCTCGGAGAACTTGTCGTCGGCGCGCGTCGCGCCCCGCTCCGAGACCCGCGAGACCGCGACCTCGTCGACGATCTGTCCCAGGGTGGTGGCGGTGGAGCGCACCGCCCCGGTGCAGGTGGCGTCACCGACGGTGCGGAACCGCACCATCGTCTCCTCCACCCGCTCCTGCGGCCCCGCCTGCACCCACTCGGAGATGGCCAGCAGCATCCCGTCGCGCTCGACCACCGGCCGGCGATGGGCGAAATAGATGGAGGGCAGCTCGATGCCCTCGCGCTCGATGTACCGCCAGACGTCGAGCTCGGTCCAGTCCGACAGCGGGAAGGCCCGGAAGTGCTCGCCCGGTCGCACGCCTGCCTGGTAGAGCTGCCAGAGCTCGGGCCGCTGGCGCTTGGGGTCCCACTGGCCGAAGGCGTCCCGGAAGGACAGGACCCGCTCCTTGGCCCGCGCCTTGTCCTCGTCTCGGCGGGCCCCGCCGAAGCAGGCGTCGAACCCGTGCTCGGCGATGGCGTCGAGCAGTGTGGTCGTCTGGAGCCGGTTGCGCATCGCGTAGGGGCCCGGATCGGCCACCCGGCCCTGGTCGATGGAGTCCTGCACCCGGGCCACCAGCAGCCGCTCGCCGATGGCCTCGACCGTGCGGTCCCGGTAGTCGAGGACCTCGGCGAAGTTGTGCCCGGTGTCGACGTGAAGGATCGGGAAGGGGAGCCCGGCGGGCCGGAAGGCCTTGAGGGCCAGATGCAGCAGCACGGCCGAGTCCTTGCCGCCGCTGAACAGCAGGACCGGCCGCTCCGACTCGGCGGCCACCTCCCGCATGATGAAGATGGCGTGGGACTCGAGCAGATCGAGATGGTCGAGGACGGCCGTCTCGGGCCGCCCGACGTGGGGCCCGGACGACGCCGGCGCTTCGGCCACGTCCGGCGAGTAGAGGTGGGTGGTGCTCATAGGATCGTGTCCGTTCGCGTCCGGCCGCCGGGTCCGGCGGGCAAGGGGAGCGGTGGCTCCGCACCCCGCAAACTCGACCATTTTAGTCATGTATACTCGGTGGAAGGCGACCGGACAAATCACCGGCCCCGTCGGGCCGAGGCCCGAAGGGCCGACGAAGTGCGACCCGCCCCGGGTCGCACGCGACGGGCCCGGCCGGTCGGCGGACGTGGAGGAGGAGCGATGGCAGAGGTGACCGTGGCGGCTCCGTCGGCCGATCTGCTCGAGGAGCTGGCCGCCCTCGACGCCCAATTCGAGACGGCGCCCGCCGGCAAGGTGGTGGCCTGGGCGATGGAGCGGTTCGGCTCGTCGCTGGTGGTGGCGGCGTCGTTCCAGGACGTGGTGTTGATCGACCTGGCGGTGGCCCACGATCCGGGGGTCGAGGTCGTCTTTTTGGACACCGAGGCCCACTTCCCCGAGACCCTGGCCTTCGTGGATGAGATCCGCGACCGCTACGACCTGCACCTCACCGTGACCCATCCGGGCCCCGAGGCGGCGGGCACCCCGTGCGGGTCCGAGGGGTGCTGTGCGGTGCGCAAGGTGGCGCCCCTCCGAGGGGCGCTCGAGGGCCGTTTGGCGTGGCTCACCGCGCTCAAGCGGGTGGACGCGACGACCCGGACGGTGGCGCCGATCGTGAGCTGGGACGCCGGGTTCGGGCTGGTGAAGGTGAACCCGCTGGCCACCTGGACCGAAGACGACATCGCCAGCTACCTGGTCGACCACGACCTGCCGGCGCACCCGCTGGTCGCCCAGGGCTACCTGTCGATCGGTTGCGCGCCGACGACCCGGCCGGTCGCGCAGGGGGAGGACCCCCGCTCGGGCCGATGGTCGGGCACCGACAAGGTCGAGTGCGGGCTCCACGCCTGATGCCCCGTGACGTCGAGAACCCGTACGGCATCGAGTTCCGGGGCCGCGAGCGGGCCCTGCGCTTCGTCCATCCCTATCGCCACCTGGGTGAGCTGAACCCGGTCGAGCAGCTGAAGCTCCGCCGTCACCCGTTCGAGGTCGCCCGGGCGATCATCGACAAGTACGCCGTCGAGGGCATCGCGGCGCTCAACGCCGTCCCGGGCGAGGTCGAGCGCCTCAAGTGGGTCGGCATCTACCCGCAGCGACAGGGCGGCGACGCCCTGATGATGCGCATCAAGGTGCCCGGCGGGGTGCTCACGGCACCCCAGGTGCGGGAGATCGGGGTGGCCGCCGACGCCTTCGCCGAGGGGCCGACCGACAGCCCGGTGTTCGGCAACCGCTACGCGGATCTCACCACCCGCCAGGACATCCAGCTGCACTGGGTGCGGATCGAGGACGTCCCGCGCATCTGGCGCCGGTTCGCGGACGTGGGCCTCACCACGGTGCAGGCCTGCGGGGACTCGGCCCGCAACGTCTGCTCGTGCCCGGTGTCGGGGGTCGACCGCGACGAGGTGGTCGACGCCCTGCCGGTGGCGCAGGCCATCTCGGCCTTCTTCACCGGCAACCGCGAGTACGCCAACCTGCCCCGGAAGTTCAAGGTGGCGGTGACCGGCTGCCTCGAGGACTGCGCCCGGGTGGAAATCGACGACATCGGCCTGTGGCCGGCCCGGGCCGACGACGGGAGCGTCGGGTTCAACCTGCTGGTGGGCGGGGGGCTGTCCGACGGCGAGCGCATGGCGCAGGACATCGACGTCTTCGTGCGCCCCGACCAGGCGGTCGAGGTGGCTCGGGCGATCGCCCAGGTCTTCGGGGAGCTGGGCAACCGCGAGAACCGGGGACTGGCCCGGATGCGGTACCTGGCCCAAGAGCTGGGCCCCGAGGGGTTCCGGGCGGCGCTGGCCGAGCGCACCCGCTTCGACCTGGTGCCCGCAGGCGAGGAGCTCACCCGGCGGTTCCGGGGCGACCACGTCGGCGTGCATCCCCAAAAGCAGGAGGGTCTCGTCTACGTCGGGTGCTCGGTGCCCGTCGGCCGGATGCACGGCATCGACCTGATCGAAGCGGCCCGCCTGGCCGAGACCTACGGCGACGGAACGGTGCGGATCGGGACCGACCAGAACTTCGTGCTGAGCGGGGTCCCCACGGCCCGGGTCGATCGGCTGCTCGAGGAGCCCCTGCTCGCCACCTACTCGCCGTTCCCCGGTCCCTTCGAGCGCGGGGTGGTGGCCTGCACGGGCAGCGAATTCTGCCGCTTCGCCGTGGTCGAGACCAAGGAGCGGGCGGTCAAGTGGGCCCGGGCGCTCGATCGGCAGCTGTCGGAGGCGGGGGGGACGTCGACGAGCGGCGCCGGTCCGTCGGCCGGCGAGGGAGGTGCGACGACCGGCGATCGGGGCATCATCCGGATGCACTTTTCGGGCTGCCCGGCGTCGTGCGCCCAGCCCCAGGTGGCCGACATCGGCTTCCGGGGGGACATCGCCCACGTGGGTGAGCACATCGAAGAGGCGGTGGACATCGGGCTCGGCGGGTCCCTCGGACCCGACGCGGCGTTCATCGACTGGATCGTCGGTGCCATGCCCGTCGATCGGGTGCCCGACGCTCTGGTACGGGTGGTCCAGCGCTACCGGGCCGAGCGCCGGGTGGACGAGCCGTTCCACAACTGGGCCCGGCGCACGTCGAACGACGAGCTGCGCCGCACCCTGGTCGAGGCCACATGAAGCGCTACCGGTTGCGCGAGGAGATGAACGGCATTCCCGAGCCGCCCGGCAAGGTCTGGTTCTGGGAGCTCGAAGCGGGGGTGATCGACGCCGACCGGTGCATCCAGTGCGGGACCTGCGTCGCCGTCTGCCCGTCCAACTCGATCGGGGTCGACGAGGACACCAACTTGCCCGAGCTGGTCAAGATGTGCACCGGCTGCTCTCTGTGCTGGGACTTCTGCCCGAGGGCGGGCCTCCGCTACGAGGCGCTGTGGCCGCCCTCGACGGTCGCGCCCGACGAGGAGCCCGTCACCACCGACGTGCGCTCGGACTCCGCCGACACCTACTGGAAGATCAGCGGCGGGCCGCCGGCCGAGGGCCTCGGGGCGGTCGTGGAGCAGTACGCGGTGCGGGCCTCGGCCCGCTCGGACACGGTGCAGGACGGGGGAGCGGTGACCGCCCTGCTCACCGGCCTGCTGGCGGCAGGGGAGATCGACGGTGCCCTCGTGTCCAAGCCCAGCAGCGATCCCGACGAGCCGTGGAAGGGCGTGGCGACCATCGCCACCACGGCGGCGGAGATCGCCGCTGCCTCGGGCAGCTTCTACAACCAGACCATGGCGTTGGCCGAGCTCGACCTCAGCCGCTACTCGCTGCCGGAGCGGCCCCGGATCGCCGTGGTGGGCACGCCGTGCGAGATCCAGGGGATCCGGGCCATGCAGGCCCGGCGGTGGCCGACCGGTGCGCACCGGATCGATGCGGTGGTCCTCACGATCGCCCTCCTGTGCACCAAGAGCTTCGACTACGAGGGCCTCATCCTGCGTGAGCTCCAGCAACGGCGCTCGGTCGACATGGACCGGGTGTCGAAGGTCGACGTCATCAGGGGTCGCATGATCGTCGAATACCGCGACGGGGAGGTGGCGGTCGACGAGCCGGTCAAGCGCTTCCACGGGGTGGCGCTCAAGGGATGCGACGAGTGCGCCGACTTCCTCGGACGCAGCGCCGACCTGTCGGTGGGCAGCGTCGGATCCATGGACGGGTGGACGAGCGTCCTGGTGCGCACCGAGCGGGGCCGGCTCGCCTTTCAAGCGGCGCGTGCCAAGCTCGACGTGCGCGAGCTGGACGACCCGGCCGCCCTGGTGCGGCTCGACGAGCTCGACAAGCGGATCGCCTTCCGCTCCCTGCAGCGGAAGTTCGATCCCGAGGCCCCGCTGTTCATCGACTACGAGGAGCACGTGCGCAACTACGAGGGAACCGACCGCCGACCGGTGATCGTGAAGCGGTGACCCCGACCGGGGTGACGGGATCCGTCGAGAGCCTGCGGTTGCACGTGCCCGAGGAGCCGGCCGCCCACAAGGCGCGTTGGTTGGCCGCGGTGCTCGACGGGGCCGACCTCGCCGAGGTGCTGGCGGGGGCGGACGGCGTGGTCGCCTGGCTGTGGTCGCGCTGGCGGGTGCTGGAGCGGGTCGGGGTCCACCAGCAGGACCTGGGCCAGGCGGTCACCAGCTATCGGCGGGAGATCTGGCTGTGGCTCGCGGGCGAGCGGACCTGGTCACAGTGCTGTGAGGGGTTGATCGGCCGCGTCGGGCGACGAGGGTCGTCCTCCCCGGCGTCGCCCGCCCCGGTGGCGGCCGTTGCGACCGGGCAGCGCCCCGCTCGCCGGTCGGCCCGCTCGCGCCCCCGTGGGTGAGCCGGCGGTCGACCTCAGCGGCGTGGCCGTCGTGCGCGAGGGCGTGGCCCTGCTCGACGACGTCACCTGGCAGGTCGGGGCGGGAGAGCGCTGGGTGCTGCTGGGGCCGAACGGCTCGGGCAAGACCACCCTGCTCGCGGTGGCCGGGGCCCGCCTGTGGCCGACCCGAGGCACCGTGCACGTGCTCGGGAGCCGGCTCGGGCGGGTCGACGTGCGCACCCTCCGGCCACGCGTCGCGCTGGTGAGCGGCTCGGTGCTGCGCCAGCTCCGTCCCGCCCTGACCGCCCGCGAGGTGGTCGTCACCGGGGCCGACGGGGCCCTCGAGCCCTGGTGGCGGGAGTACTCGGCCGAGCAGTGGACGGAGGCGGAGCGACTGCTCGCCCGGGCCGGGCTGGCACCCGCGGTGGCCCACCGGGCGTTCGCGGTGATCTCCGAGGGCGAGCGCCAGCAGACCCTGCTGGCCCGTGCCCTGATGGGGCGGCCCGAGCTGCTGCTGCTCGACGAACCGGCGGCCGGGCTCGACCTGGGTGCCCGCGAGCGGTTGGTGGCCCAGCTGGCGGTGCTGGCCAACGACCCGACCACCCCTCCGCTCGTCCTGGTGACCCATCACGCCGAGGAGATCCCCGACGGGATCACGCACGCCGGGCTCCTACGCGGCGGCAGGTTGCTGGCCTGCGGTCCGATCGAGGAGGTCCTCACGTCGGCATCGGTGTCCGAGTGCTTTTCGGTGCCCGTGGCCCTCGGCCGTGCCGAGGGGCGGTGGTGGTGCCGGGCCACCCGCTGAGCCACCGGGCTTGGCACCCGACCTGCCAGGTCCTCGCGTTGAGCCCAGAGTCCGGCTCGCCGCCCAGGAGGGCTATCCACCAGGGGGACCGTCGCTCTCGTTAGGGTTGTCCCCAACCCGAATTCGAGGCGGAGGGAGGTGACGCCGGTGATCCTGGTGATCCTCGCTGCGGTGTGGGTCGTCGTACTGGCTCCAACCGCGTGGAAGAAGCTCACCGGTCGGCGGTCGGGTGGCTCGATCGACTCGTTCCACCATGAGCTGCGACTGCTCGAGCACACCGGCCCGAAGCTGATCCCCCCCGCGTTCCGCCTCGAGACCGCCTACGCCGGCGGCCCCGCCGATCGGTCGCACCGCCGCCTCCCCGCTGTCTCGAGCATGCCGGGGCGGGCGCCGCTGGTCCTGTTGGAGCCCAACGCCGTCCTCGAGCCGCCGGCGACGACCCGATCGGAGGTGCCGGCCATGTCCCGGGGCGCGAGGTCCACCTCGGCAACCACCCCGCAGCGCCGGGCGACGGCGCAGACCCGACGGGCCGGGTACCAGACCCCGGCCCAGACCGCCGCGGCCGACGAGCTGCTCGCCGGCCCCCGCCGTCGCCGGGCACGCAGGCGGCGCCTCGTGGCGTTCGCGATGCTGCTCGTCGTGGTGGCAGGGACTGGCGCGCTGGGCACCGAGCGGCCCTACCGGTTGGCCTGGGTGGTCGCCGGCCTGGGGGTGATCGCGCTCCTCGGCCTGGGTGCTCTGGTGGGTTACGCCCGGTTGGTCGGACTCATCGACGCGGGCGGTCGCCCGGCACCGGGCCCGCTGTGGTCCCGACGGTCCGAGCCGGACGATCCCGGGGGCGGGCTCATCGATTGGAACGACTGGCTCGACCGACCCGACGGGCGCCCGCGGTCCTACCCGCAGGACCTCGGTGGTCACGACGTCGGCCAGCAACCCAAGGTCGGCCAGGTGCCCGAGGTCGAGGAAGAGGGCTTCGAGGTCATCGGTCGCCGGGCCCGCCATGCGGCGGGAAGGTTCCGACCCTCGATGGCGAGGGAGACCTCGGACCCGACGAGCTGGGCCCGGTTCGAGGAGTTCTACGACGAGGTGGGTTCGGGCCCGGCCTGGGACAGCGAGCTGCGCCAGGCTGCGGGAGGCCGCTGAGGGCTGGGCGCTGCGGTTGGGCCTCCCGCCGGGGCCAAGTATCGTTGGAGAGCCCAGCGGGGGTGTAGCTCAGTTGGCAGAGCGCTACGTTCGCAACGTAGAAGTCGGCGGTTCGAGTCCGCTCACCTCCACCCGTTACCTGGCCCTTTCGCGCCCCTCTGCGTAGGGGCGACCCGCTGACGTGCGGTTTCGCGGTGGGCTCGATCTCCGGCGGGCGCCATTGAGGGCTGAATTTGAGGGCTCCTGCTCAAAATTGCCCTACGCAGCGTTACGCACGTCGGCGTCCGCCATCCCGCCGACATGCTGGGCGTTCGCTGGAAGCGAACCTCGACGGGGAGGCGCTGCCCAGGGTAGCCCTACCGCAGCGCAGGGCACTGCCCTACTCGAGGCGCGCGGAGAAAACGATGGTGGTTCGCGGGCCACATCGAGCCACTCCCGTCGCAC